>CAYSRC010000017.1:0-41841 GCA_964433495.1 uncultured Oscillospiraceae bacterium | reverse complement strand
ATATTCCCGTAGGGTGTGCCGAGTGTCGTACAACTTACACTCGGCAGAATTCACGGAAACATGTGAACCCTGCCGAACGCCGTTCCGATTGCGTTCGGCAAGGGAGCCCAAGTGCACGCGACCCAAGGGATGGGCGCAAACTTTTGGGCCCGGAAACCTTCCCCCGTGGGGGGAAGGGGAACCGCCCCGCGGTGGATGAGGGGTCAGGGAACCTGTTGTTTCGGGCGGGCCGAAGTTAAGTGAGGGGGCTCAGCTAACCCCTCATCTCGTCCTCGTGTGCTGCGTTAAGCTACGTTTGCACAGGGGCGCAAACATCCGCCCACTCCGCCGCTCGTCCTCCCCCTTCAATGTCGAATGACATTGAAGGGAACCCCGAGCTGACAGCTTCCCCCCACGGGGGAAGCTTAAGGGCACGCGACCCGGGGAAGGGTGCAAGTTTAAGGGCTTGATGTATCCCAAGCCTCCCTTGTGCAAAGTGAGGTGGCGCGGTCGAAGACCGCGACGGAGGGATTGCTTGCAGTGGGCTGTAGTCGCAATTAAGGATTGCTAAGACAACAAGGCTTTGCGCGTCAATCCCTCAGTCAGCTAACGCTGACACGGCTCGCATATTCCCGCGAGTTGGTCGCATGTTAAAGGTGCGGACATGCGGCACGCCCTACATATTCCCGTAGGGTGTGCCGAGTGTCGTACAATTTACACTCGGCTGAATTCCCGAGAATATGGGAACCCCCGAACGCCGTACCGATTGCGACGCGCATCTGCCGCGCGGAGCGGTCAAATGTAAGTGGAACGGACATTTGACATTCGGCGCGATATTATGCGCCTTTCGAGCCGTCGTACCAATTACGGCCGACCGTTCGGCAAGGGAGCCTCAAGGGAAGTCGCCCGGAAGCTCTCGCAAGGGAGCCGAAGAGGCGGAATGTCTGCGGTTCTTCGCAGCGTGCCCTGCCGCTTATTTTGCGTAGACGGCATACACGAGCCTGCTCAGCGCTGTTTTGGGAAGCACCCTGCCCACAAACATGAGCAGCTTGTACAGGGCGCCCGCGGTGTACATGGGGCGCACGCGCTTTTTGACGGCGACCTTGTAGATCACCCCCGCGGCGTAGGCGGCGCTCATGCCGTCGCGCTCGTCCTTTTCCATGCCCGCGACCGAGCGGGAGATCCTGCCCTCGTAGACGTCGTCGCCGAGCGGCTGCTTTTTCCGCGCGGCGGTGAAGCCTGTGTGCACGTCGCCCGGCAGCACGGCGCACACGCTTATGCCGAACGGCCGCACCTCGTTTGCGAGCGCGAAGGAGAAGGCGTTTATCGCCGCCTTGGACACCGAATAGTAGGTCTGAAACGGGATGGGGATCGAGCCCGCGACCGAGCTTATATTGACGATGCGCCCGCCGCCCGCCCTGCGCATGTGCGGGACGACCGCGGCGGAGCACTCGGACGCGCCGAAAAAGTTGACCGCAAGCTGCCGCCTCGCGTCCGCGGGCTCGGTGAACTCGACCGCGCCCGAGATGCCGAACCCGGCGTTGTTGACGAGGATGTCGACGCCCCCCGCGAGTTCGACGGCCCTGTCGATTGCGGCGCGGGCGCTGTCGGCGTCGCTCACGTCGGCGGAGATGTGGGTTATCCCGTCCCGGCTCTCGCCGCTTCTGCTTATCTCGTAGACGTCGTACCCGTTTTTCGCGAAGATGCCGCACAGCTCGCGCCCTATCCCGCTGCTTCCGCCCGTCACAATGACCTTCTTTGACAAATGGAACACCCCCTGCCTTCATCAAAAGGCGCTGCAAGTAAAAAGCATCTGTTTTTAGTTTACTTTTATCAAGCCGATCTGTCAACTTAAAAGCCCGCGTTTTGCCCCGCGGAGGGAGCGGAAAGTTTTTTGATTAAGGTATTGCTTTTTTAATCGGTTTACGATATAATAAATCTCGCTGAGGACGATTAGCTCAGCTGGTAGAGCATTCGCTTGACGTGCGAAGGGTCAGCGGTTCGAGCCCGTTATCGTCCACCAGACAGCAAAACCCGAACGAAAAGGTTCGGGTTTTGTTTTTTATCGGGACAAAACCGCGCGGGAACACACGCCCCAAAACAAAAAGCCCCAAATCGCTTTGGGGCTTTAAGGGTTTCAGAGCGTCGTTCCACTACTCTTCGTAGCCGTTGGGATTGCGGGACTGCCAGTTCCACGAGTCGCGGCACATGTCGTCGAGGGTGAGCTTTGCCGTCCAGCCGAGTTCGTCCCGGGCCTTTGCGGGGTCGCTCCACAGCTCGGCGACGTCGCCCGCACGGCGGGGGGCGATCACATACGGGATGTCGTGCCCGCACGCCCTTGAGAACGCAGCCACGAGCTCGAGCACCGAATACCCCCGCCCGGTGCCGAGGTTGTAGGTGACAAGGCCGCAGTTTTGCGACAGCTTTTTGAGCGCGGCGACATGGCCGTCGGCGAGGTCGACGACGTGGATGTAGTCGCGCACGCCCGTGCCGTCGGGTGTGTCGTAGTCGTCCCCGAAGACCGAGAGCCTTTCGCGCCTGCCCACCGCGACCTGCGCGACATAGGGCATGAGGTTGTTGGGCACGTCAAACGGATCCTCGCCGATGCGGCCGCTCGGGTGCGCGCCGATGGGGTTAAAATACCGCAGCAGCGCGACGTTGAAGTCGGGGTTCGCGCGGCAGATGTCGCGCAGCATGTCCTCGATCATCAGCTTTGTCCTGCCGTAGGGGTTGGTGACCGACAGCGGGAAATCCTCGGTCACGGGCACCGTGGCGGGGCTTCCGTATACGGTGGCGGATGAGCTGAAGACAAAGTTGTTGACGCCGTACCGCCTCATGCTTTGCAGCACGTTGAGCGTCGAGGTGAGGTTGTTTGAAAAGTACTCGAGCGGCTTTTGAACCGACTCGCCCACCGCCTTGAGCCCGGCAAAGTGGATGACCGCGTCAAAGCCCCCGTCCTTAAACAGCCGGCCGGTCGCCTCCTTGTCGCAAAGGTCGATGCGGCAGAGCTTTATCTCCCTGCCCGCGAGCTCGCGAAGCCTGTTCATGACCTCGGGCTTGCTGTTGCAGAAGTTGTCGGCCACGACGGGCTCGTGCCCCGCGGCGACCAGTGAAAGCACGGTGTGTGAGCCGATGTACCCCGCGCCGCCCGTAACAAGTACCCTCATGCTGTTTCTCCTTATGCCGTATTTTTTCCGACGTCCCGTCGGTGAACGGTCGATGGCCGTATAGGGGAGATAGCTCTCACCCAAAAGTCCGCGCGCGGTGCACGGCGGGCAGCATTTTCAAAAGCGGGCGGCACGGAATGCCGCCTGTCTCTATTGTAATTTAACGGGCGGCATTAGTCAATTGCTTTGTTTTGCGCGTCAGCACAGATCATCCGCGTCCTGCACCGGCTTTTCGCGCGGGTCACGGGGGGCGCCGGTATAGCTGCCGAGCGGGTCGTACTCGCTCTCGGCGTCCTCGCCGATGATCTCGTTTACCGCGCGCTCCACGCGCTGCGCCGCGCTGTCCCTGTAGATGTTTTCGCCCTTGTTCATCCTGTTCTCCTTTTTGGTGTTTTTGCGGCTCCCCGCGCATTGCGGCAGGCCGCCCTGTTCGTTATTGTGCCCTTAAACGCCCGGTTTTATTTGCGGAACAATCCTGAAGATGGGGAAGTTTCACAAAAAATCGATGGGCTGCGCGGGTATCCGAACAGACTTTTTGTCACGGCTTCAGTTCGCTTCTTACAATCCCTCCGGCACTGTGCGTCCCCTTTGCACGCGCCTCACAGTTTCCCGCGAGGTGTGGTCGAGCGTAAAAGGAACGACGCTCGACATGCGGCGCGATAGTATGCGCATTTCGGGCTATCGTTCCTATTAAGCCCGACCGGCCGACCGTTCTGTACGGGAGCCTTAAGGGCGCGTCGTTCCGTTTGCGAGCGGTAAGCGTTGCTTGACGGCAAAGGTACAATCCCTCGGTCACTTCGTGACACGGCTCGCATATTCCCGCGAGTTGGCCGCATGTTAAAGGTACGGACATGCGGCATGCCCTACATATTCCCGTAGGGTGTACCGAGTGTCGTACAACTTACACTCGGCAGAATTCACGGGAGTATGTGAACCCTGTCGGCCGTCGTACCGATTACGACGCGCATCTATCGCGCGGAGTGGTCAAATGGTAGCGGAACGGACATTTGACATTCGGCGCGATAGTATGCGCATTTCGGGCTATCGTTCCTATTAAGCCCGACCGGCCGACTCTCCCCTTACACAAGGGAGCCTCAAGGGCGCATTATGCGCGATAAGGAGGGCGGATGGGTTTGCCGTGAGGATAAGGTCACAGAAAACGCAGGGTTGATATTAAAACGCCGAAGCCTGCGGCGGGACCCGCTTTCTCCTCTAAAAAGAGCTGCAAAAGCCGGAAACGACTTTTAGATAATCCCCGAATCGAATGCGGCTGCACGTCCTGGCGGATGCCCGACATGCGCCCGCGGCTTCGGCGTAATAAAGGAATAGGCAAAAAGTGCGCGCCCGTTTTGTCGGGCGCGCACTTTTTGTTCAGCTTATTATGTTTTTTATAAAGCAAATTTCAAGCAAAAGCGGCGCTTAGGTTCTGCGGCCGCGTTGTGACGCGCCCTTTTTGCACGCGCCGCGCAGGGCGTTCAGCTCCTCCTTAGTCAGGGCGCGATATCCGCCCGGCTTGAGGCCGCTGAGACGCACAGGCCCTATCGACAGCCGCTTGAGGCGCAGCACGCCGAGGCCGACCGCCTCGCACATGCGGCGGATCTCGCGGTTTTTGCCCTCGGTGAGCACGACCTCGAGCACGCCGCGCTCGGGCTCGGCGGTGACAAGGCGTACCGAGGACGCCGTCAGCAGCTCGCCGTCCGAGCGGACACCCGACGAGAGCGCGACGAGCTGCCCCTCGTCGGGGCAGGGCCGCACCGAAACCCGGTAGAGCTTGCGAAGCTCGGTCGAGGGGTGGGTGACAAGGTTGGTGAACTCGCCGTCGTTGGTGATGAGCAGCAGCCCCTCCGAGTCCTTGTCGAGGCGGCCGACGGGGTAGACCCGCTCGTCCACGCCGTCCAAAAGATCCATGACCGTTTTGGCCGCGTGCCGGTCGTCCACCGTGGTGACATAGCCGCGCGGCTTGTTGAGCATGTAGTACACCTTTTTGGGGTTGCGGCGGAAATAGACCTGCTTGCCGTCCACGCTCAGCACGTCCCTGCGCACGTCGACGCGGTCGCCCGGCTGTGCGAGCCTGCCGTTGACCTTGACGCGGCCCTCACTTAAAAGCGCGTCGGCGGCCCTCCTCGAGCAAAAGCCCTGGGCGGAGAGAACCTTTTGAATTCGTTCGTCCATCACTTCTCCTTTTTTGGGACCATCGCGCTGATTTTGTCGATGACGTCGGGCACGGCGCGCACGATGTTGTCGGCCGTCGAGCCTATCGTGTCAAGCTGCATGAGCTTGACGCCCTTGTCCGAGGCGACGAGAAAGGCGATGGGGGTCACGCTGACGCCCGCGCCGGTGCCGCCGCCGAAAAACTCCCCCTGCTTTGCGGTGGGCAGGTCCGACCCGCCCGAGCCGAAGCCCACCGTCACCTTGCACACGGGCACGGCCGTCACGCCGCCCGCAAAGGTTATCGGCTCGCCGATGACGGTGTTGGTGCTGACCATGTCCTTTATCTTGGATATCGCGGTCTCGAGCATCTCGCTTATCGGATGGTTTTGTTCGCTCATGCTGCTTTCTCCCTTTCGTTTTTTATCCCTTCGGTCTCTTTGCTTCGGTATTTCAGGTATCCCCTGAGCAGGATGAACCCTGCGCACAGCGCCGTTATCCCGCGCGCCGTCGCCGCGCCCCCGACGGTGGGGGAGGGGTCGTCCGCCGACGACATAAAGTCGGGCACGATGTCGAGCCGCTTATAGCTCACGTCCCCGAACACGGCCGCCAAAAAGGCCATCACGCCGCCCGCCGCCTGCCAGGCCCTGCCGGTGTTGACGCCGACATCATACGGGTCGCCCCTGAGCACAAAGACGCCCTCAAGCTCGCTGAGACGGATGTGTTTAAAGATATAAGCCGACGCGCGCCCCGCAGGCCGCAGCATCGCCGCGACGAGCCCGGGGTCGACATGTGCGTCCTTTTTCTTTTTGTGCCCTTCGCCGGCGGGCGGCCTTCGGGGCTCGCCGCTCTTTTTTCGCCTGCGCCTGCCGCGCTTGCTGCGCTCGGGGGCGGGGACGAGGGGGAGTTTAAAGAACAGGACCCTCAGCGACGCCGAAAACTTGCCCCGGTGATAGCGAAACGACAGAGAAACGGGCACAAACAGCGCCGCGACAACGACGAGCAGCAGCGCCGCGAGCAGGATGCCGAGCGCCTTCAGCACCAAAAGAAGCGCGGCGCCGACAGCGCGCAGAACGCCTAACATAGCGTCGTTTCTTCCTCGGTGTCGACGGGGTCGTCGTCAAGCCGCTCGGGCTCGGGCGTGACGCTCGGCAGCTCGGCCAGCGAGCGCAACCCGAAGCAGCGCAGAAACACGTCGGTCGTCTTAAAGCTGACGGGACGGCCGGGCAGGTCGAGCCGGCCCGCCTCGGCGATGAGGTTTTTTGAGAGCAGGCTCTGCACGGGCGACGACGAGTCGACGCCGCGCACCCCGTCGATGAAGGAGCGCGAGACGGGCTGGTTGTAGGCGACGAGCGCCAGGACCTCGAGCGCCGCCTGCGAGAGCGGGGCGTTGCGCCTGGTGTCGAGCGCCTTTGTCACAAAGTCGGCGTAGACGGGGCGGGTCGCGAGCTGGTACCTGTCCTCATAGCGCAGCAGGCAGACGCCGCTCTCGCGCTCGTCGAGCTCGCCCTGTATGTCCTCAAGAAGGCTGACGGCGAGCTGTTTGTCTATGCCGACGGCCATCGCAATGCGCTCGGCGGGTATCGGCTCGGCGACGGCGAACAGCACCGCCTCCACCGCGCCCTTGTAAAGCTTTGTGTTCATTGTCTTTTCCTCCTGCGCGCCGATTCGCGCGCGCTTACCCCGCCGTCGTCGTCGACGGTAATCCTGCCCGCCCGTATCAGCTCGAGCACACCCAAAAAGGTCGCGACCGCCTCGCTTTTGGTGCGGCAGGCGTCAAAGAAATCGTATATCCGCTTTGCCGCGCCGCTGCGGATGCCGCGCAGAATCCTGATGATGCGCGAGGTCACCGAGACGACGGGCGCACTCACCAGCGGCTCAAAATCTCGGGTGGGGTCGGGTGCGCGCAGCGCCCGCGCCCGACCGCTTATGCCGCCGAGCGCGTCCGTGAGCAGCTGCGGGTCGCACCTGAGGTCAAAGTCGCTCGGCAGCTCGATATCGAGCGGCTCGCGCACAAAGAACGAAACGCCGTCCGACATGCCGCCGAGGCGCGCCGCCGCGCGTTTGCAGAGATCGTACTCGACCAGCTGCCCCGTCAGTTCTCGCTCGAGCTGCTCGGCCTCCTCGCGCTTGGGGAGCAGCGCCGCCGACTTCATGTACACGAGCCGCGCCGCCATCTCGACGAACTCGCTTGTCGGGTCGAGCTCCTCGGGGCCGAGGGAGCCCATAAAGCTGAGGTACTGCTCGATGAGCTCATATATCTTTATATCGTAGAGGTCCATCCGATGCTTTGAGATGAGATAGAGCAAGAGGTCGAGAGGACCCTCGAACTGTTCGGTTTTAAACTTGACCTGCTGCATGTGCGCTCCTAAAAATAACGGCGACGGGTTGTCTTCGTTTATTAAGGCGGCGGGCGTTGTCCGACGCCTTACAAGACGGGGGCAAGTCCCCGCTGAAAAATCCCGGGGAGGCTGAATCCCCGCGCCGCCCGGCCTTACGACGGGGTGGCGGCCCTTACGTCAACAGGGAGAGCATGACCGAGTCGACAAAGCCGGTGAGCGAGTCGAGCAGACCCGCCACGAACTCGTTTGCCGCCGCGAGCGGCCCGTCGAGGACGCCGAACGCCAGCAGCGCGAAGATGCCCAAAAAGATGTACCGCTCATATCGCATGATGCCGAAATAGACCCGCTCGGGCAGCACCGCGCCGAATATCTTTGCGCCGTCGAACGGGGGCACCGGCAGCAGGTTGAATATCCCGAGGGATATGTCTATTATGGTCACGAGGTAGAAGATGTAGTACAGCCAAAAGGTCACGCCGTGCCCCGCCGAGGGGGAGGTGAGATTTATCCACAAAAAGACCTTTGCAAAAATCATCGAGACAAACGCGAGCAGCAGGTTGGAGACAGGGCCCGCAAGCGCCGACAGCGCCATGCCGCCCTTTCGGTCGCGGTAGTAGCGCGGGTCGACGGGTACGGGCTTTGCCCAGCCGATGCCGGTCGTCAGCATACACACCGCGCCGACGGGGTCGATGTGCTTAATGGGGTTGAGGGTGAGGCGGCCCATCGCTTTTGCGGTCGGGTCGCCGAGCTTGTAGGAGACGAACGCGTGCGCCGTCTCGTGTATCGGGATCGCGACGAGCAGCACGATGAGGCGGGAGATCACGGTAAAGATCAGCTGAGTGTTCATGCGCCCTCCCTTAAAACAGACGTTAACCTATATTATACGTTTAAACCGACAAAAAAACAACCGAAAAGAGCCGCGCGGCGTCGCCTTCGGGCGTTTAAAGCGTGTTTTGCGCCCTTTCGGGGGGATTCGCAGACAGCAAAATCGCCCGTCACGGCGGGCCCTCGGGGCAAACTCGAAAAAATTTTTTGCAATCGGGGCGATAAGGCGAATTTCTTCTTGCATTTCGGCGGTTTATCTGTTATTATATTAGCCGTGACTATTGCAGAAAAAGGAGGTGCAGAGTATGGCAAAATGCGAAATCTGCGGCAAGGGCGTCAGCTTCGGTATAAAGGTGTCCCACTCCCACAGGCGTTCCAACAGGACATTCAAGCCGAATGTTCGCCGTGTCAAGGTTGTGGTTGACGGAACCCCCAAGCACATCTACGCCTGCACCCGTTGTATGCGGTCCGGCAAGGTTACCCGCGCCGTATAAAGCGACCGCAAACGGTTTCACAAAAGACAATGGGCGGCTTGTCCCGACGGACGGGCCGCTTTATTGTTTGCCTTTTTGAGCAGTTTTGCCTAAATTTCCTTGCTGTCTATATCATTTTTTTAAGAAATATGGTATACTTACCGACAGATGGGTGCAGACGGGCGCGCTGCGGGGCGCGCGGCTGCACAGCCGTAAAGTGGGGAGGACATACCGTGAAACCTAAGGTAAGGACGCCGCAGGACAAGTTTTTGACCCAGCTGTCGCACGAATACCCGACCGTGGCGGCCGCCTCGAGCGAGATCATCAACCTCCAGGCCATCCTGCGCCTGCCCAAGCCGACCGAGCACTTTATGAGCGACCTGCACGGCGAGGCGGATGCGTTCACCCACATCCTCGGCAACGCGTCGGGGGTCATCAAGGAAAAGGTGGACATGGTCCTCGGGGACGAGCTGTCCGACGTCGAGCGGGCCGAGTTTGCGACCCTCATCTACTATCCCGCGCAAAAGCTCGCGCGGCTCAAGCCGCTTCAGGGGGACCTGAAGGGTTGGTACCGCACGACGCTCTACCGGCTCATCGACGTGTTTCGCATGATCGCCTCAAAGTACACGAGAAGCCTTGTGCGAAAGTGCCTGCCCGAGGGGTTTGCATACATCCTCGACGAGCTGCTGCACGCGCATTTTGAGGACCACGCGAAGGAGCTCTACTACGGCTGTATCGTCGACTCGATCATCGACATCGACTGTGCCGACAGCTTTATCATCGCGCTCGCGCGGCTCATCCAGCGCCTCGCGGTCTACCGGCTGCACATCGTGGGCGACATCTTCGACCGGGGCGAGCGGCCCGACGTCATCCTCGACAAGCTGATGCAGCACCACGCGGCGGACATCCAGTGGGGCAACCACGACGTCGAGTGGATGGGCGCCGCGGCGGGAAGTGACGTGTGCGCCGCAAGCGTCGTGCACGTCACGCTGAGCTATAACAACCTTGAGACGCTTGAGGACGGGTACGGCATAAGCCTGCGCCCGCTTGCGCAGTTTGCGGAGGAGGTCTACCGCGACGCCGACGTGTCGGGCTTTTGGCCAAAGTCGCTCGGCGCGGCCGAATGCCCCGCCGTCGAGCTCGCAAGGACCGCGCGCATGCACAAGGCGGTCGCGGTGATGCTCTTTAAGGCCGAGTGCGCGCTCATCGACCGCAACCCCGACTTCGGCATGGACGACCGCGCGCTGCTGCGCAGGGTCGATTTTAAGACGAAGACGATCGAGATCGACGGCGTCCGATACCGCATGAAGGACTGCGACTTCCCCACCGTCGACCCCGCCGACCCCGCGGCCTTCACCCCGCAGGAGAGGGACGTGCTCGACAAGCTGTGCCAAAGCTTTATGCAGAGCGACAAGCTCGCTCGGCACGTGCGCTTTTTGTACTCGAAGGGCAGCGTGTACAAGATCGAGAACAACAACCTGCTTTTCCACGGGGCGGTGCCTCTCGAGGAGGACGGTCAGCTCGCCGAGGTGTACTACCGCGGCTCATGCTATTCGGGAAGGGCCTGGATGGACAAGTGCGAGCGGATGGCGCGCCAGGGCTATTTTGCCCAGCGGGGCAGCGCCGAGCGGCAGCGCGGGCAGGACTTTTTGTACTATCTGTGGTGCGGGCCCAAGTCGCCCATATTCGGCCGCGACCGAATGGCGGTGTTTGAGCACCTGTTCGTCGAGGGGGAGTTTCACGAGAAAAAGAACCCCTATTACCTGCTCATTGAAAACGAGGACGAGGGGATAGCGCTGCGGACGGCGCGCATGATCCTCGACGAGTTTGACGTCGACCCGGAGTGCGGGCACATCGTCAACGGGCACATCCCCGTGCGCGCCTCGAGCGGCGAAAACCCCGTCAAGGCGGGCGGCCGGCTCATCGTGATCGACGGGGGCTTCTGCAAGGCGTATCAGAGCAAGACGGGCATTGCGGGGTACACCCTTGTCTCGTCGTCGCACGGCCTGTCGCTGCGCAGCCACGGCCCGTTCGAGAGCACGCAGAAGGCCATCTCCGAAAACCTCGATATCCTCTCGACGACCGATATGTTCGAGCCGAGCGGCAAGCGGATCTATGTCGCCGACACCGACGAGGGCGCGCGGCTCAAGGAGCGCATAAGCGACCTCAAGCTGCTGCTCGCGGCGTACGCCGACGGCAGCATCAAGGAGCAGGCGTAGGAGATGCCGTGAAGAGACGGAGGATCGTACCCTTTAATGCCCTTGACCTTAGGATCCTCTGCTGTATGCCCTGCGGCGCGGCAGCGCCGCCCTTTAGGCTCCCTTATGTAAGGGAAGCTGTCGACACAGTCGACTGAGGGATTGACTGAAAAAAGGCTTATCGCTTGAAAAGCTTTTTGGTTGCAATCTCAGACCGACTGCTTGCAATCCCCCCGCCGCTTCGCGGCCTGTCCCCCCCCCTTTTTTGCACAAGGGGGCTTTCGGCGCTGCCGCGCCGGGCGGGGGCGGCATGCGGCGATAGGCGCGGACGGCGCGAGGCGTATACAACAGCAAAAACAAGCGGAGAGCGGGGAACATCCCCGCTCTCCGCTCTCGCTTCGGCTTGATATCACACGTTTTCCTGTGAAGACACAGCCGATTGATCCTCTGAAGACACGGTCGATTGATCCTCGGGCGAGGGCTGCTCGGCGCCGCCCGTGACCGCCTTGGTCTTCCATCTCCCGCTGAGGTAGCGCGCCATGACGAGGATGGCCTCGACACCCCAGCTGAGCACGATAGAGAGCCATATCCCGCGGCTGCCCATTGACGGCATGAGCAGCAGCGCGGCGACAACCTTTGTCGACGCGCCGCAGACGGCGATTGCAAAGAACAGGTTGACGTCGCCCGCGCCCTTTATCACGCCCTCCGCCGTGAGGCTGGTGGCCATACAGAAGAAGGAGACGGCGGTGAAGTTGAGATACTCCTGGCCCGCCGCGTATATCTCGGGCGTGCCGTTTTCGCCGAGGAACATCTGCATGAGCGGGCGCCCGAGGAACAGCGCGACCAGCGCGAGGATGACCGCGACGCACAGGTTGAAGCGATAGCCCGCGCGGAAGCCGGCGCTCGCCCGGTCGGTGCGCCCCGCGCCGACGTTTTGCGCCGAAAACACGGTCAGCGCAACGCCCATGCTGATCATCGGCATCATGCCGAGGTCGCCTATCTTGCCGACGGCGGTGAACGCCGCCATGACGTCCTCGCCGAAGCGGTTGACGAACATCTGGGTGACGAATATGTTTATCGAGATGAGCAGCTCCTGCGAGGTGGTGGGAAGCGCGAGCTTGGTCAGGCTCTTGAGGGCGGCAAGGTCGATGAGCTTTGCGCCCTTGTCCTCGGGGAACTCGGCCGCGCGGCGTCTTAACGCCGCGAGCTGAAGCAGCATCGCGATGGCCTGCGAGATGACGGTGGCTATGGCGACACCGCTGACGCCCATGCGGAAGGCGAGCACGAACAGCAGGTCGAGCGCGATGTTGAGGACCGAGGACACCGCGAGAAAGATGAGCGGCGTCACCGAGTCGCCGAGCGCCCTGAACAGGCCTGAGATCATGTTGAAGCAGAAGGTGAACACGAGGCCCGCAAAGTAGATCCGCACATATTGCAGCGTGAGGGGGAACAGCTCGGCGGGTGTGTCGAGCAGCCCGACGAGGGTGTGCGACAGCGCGAGGCACAGCAGCATCAGCACCGCGCCGACCGCGCCCGCATAGAGCACCGACGTGCGGATGAGCGCGCGCATGTCGCGGGTCTTGCCCGCACCCGTGTACTGCCCGACGAGGATCGACGAGCCGTTGGAGAGGCCGAACGACACGCAGATGACCATGTAGGTGATCGGGAAGGCGTTGCCCACGGCGGCAAGCGCCCCCGCGCTGACCGTGTTGCCGACGACGACCGAGTCGACCATGCTGTAGAGCTGCTGAAGCATGTTGCCCGCAAAGATGGGCAGCGCGAACCGAAGCAGCGCTTTTGTGGGGTTCTCGGTGAGAATGGTGTTGCTTGTTTTTGTCATGAGATGATATCTGCCTCCTTGAATTGGGAAAGGCGCCGGGTGATTCCGAAGAGCCTGCGGCGGGGCCGAGGCCCCGGCACGCGAGCCCGTCATTTGAAAATAAACATAAAAAAGACAGGCGGCGTCACGAGAAATGACCCGAGGGTTTAAAGCATTGCCCGATACCTCGGACAACGCGCCGCCCTCCACCGTCTGCTGAGATATTGAATGATGTCTGCCTAATATGGTATCACAGGATACGCAAGCTGTCAACACCGTGGGGCGGCTTTTTGCGCGCACCCTCAAGCCTGTCGGCGCGGTTTGCCGCGCACCGCAGAAAGAGGCCGGGAAAAAACTTTGCCCGCAGAGCGCTGCCGAAGCTTTTTGAGGGGACATCCTGCCCTTCGGCCCGGCCGTCTGTGCGGCGGCCGAGCCGTTTTAAACGCGCTGTGCGCAAAGCGGCAGATATATTGCCACACCGAGTGCAAAAGATATATAATGGAACGGTACAGCCGAAAAAAACAATAAAAAACCGAAAGGCTGGTTTTGCGATGATCGATGTCGAAAGCTATTTTAAAGACATTAAGGGCAGGCGCGTCGCCTTTTTGGGGGCGGGCTTAAGCCACCGCGAGCTGATAGGGATGTACGCCGCGGCGGGGGCAGAGGTGACGCTGTGCGACCGCAGGGGGCGCGAAGAGCTCGGCGGGTACGCCGACCTCGCCGAGAGTCTCGGCGCAGCGCTCAGGCTCGGCGAGGGGTATCTTGAGGGCCTCGAGCGGTTTGACATTGTGTTCAGGACCCCGGGGATCGACTATACCAAGCCCGAGATTCAAGCGGCGGTGGCGGCGGGCGTCGAGTTCACCTCGGAGATCGAGACGTTTTTCAAGCTGTGTCCCGCGCACACGATAGGCGTGACGGGAAGCGACGGCAAGACGACCACGACGACCCTTATCGCAAAGGTGCTCGAGGCGGCGGGCAGGACGGTGCACCTCGGCGGGAACATCGGCAGGCCCCTCCTGCCCGTCATCCGCGAGGTGGGGCCCGACGACTGGGCGGTGGTCGAGCTGTCGAGCTTTCAGCTCATCTCCATGCCGTACAGCCCCGACGTCGCGGTGGTGACCAACCTTGCGCCCAACCACCTTGACCACCACAGGGACATGCGCGAGTATGTCGACGCGAAGCGCAACATCCTGCTGCACCAGGGCGCGGGCGGCAGGGCGGTGCTCAACCTTGAGAACGAGATAACCCGCGGTATGCGCGCGGACGTGCGGGGCGAGCTGTGCTGGTTCAGCAGCAAGCGCCCCGTCGAGCGGGGGACCTATATCGACAGCGGGGGACATCTGATATGGGTGCGGGAGGGGGAGAGCCGCGACGTGCTCGACCTCGGTAAGCTGCGTCTCCCCGGCGCGCACAACAGGGAGAACGTCGCGGCGGCGGCGGCCGCGGTGCTGCCGCTTGTGGGTGAAAGGGTGTTTTGCGACACGGCGACCGCCTTCACGGGTGTCGAGCACCGCATCGAGCTTGCGCGCGAGCTCGACGGCGTGCGCTGGTACAACGACTCGATCGGCACCTCGCCGACGAGGACGATCGCGGGGCTGCGCTCGTTCCCCGAAAAGGTCATCCTCATCGCGGGCGGGTATGACAAAAAGATAAGCTATGCCCCTCTCGCGCCCGAGATAAGGGACCACGTCAAGCTGCTGCTGCTGTGCGGCGACACCGCGCCCAAGATTGAGAGCGAGCTCAGGAGAATTGACGCGGATGTCGAGACCGAGCGCCTTGACGACCTCGAGGGGTGCGTCAGGCGCGCGAGGGAGCGCGCGCAAAACGGCGACGTCGTGCTGATGTCGCCCGCGTCGGCAAGCTTTGACCGCTATAAAAACTTTGAGGAGCGAGGCAGACACTTCAAAAAGCTTGTGAGCGAGCTGTAGGCCCCGCGCGCGACAGGGGGCTTTGACCGCGGCCCGTCGCGGGACGGTTTTAAAGGCCCGCGGGCGGGCTGTAGGCCCTTTTTGGGGGGCGGACGCTTTTCCGCGGCGGGACGGGACAGAGGTTTTTGAAAGGACGTTGATCACAGAGATGTTTTCAGAATTCGGTATCGGCGAAAAGCTTCTCGCGCTCGACCGCGAGGTGATGGGCGAGATAGGGGAAAGGATAGAGCGCATCGAGCAGACAGCCGACATCAACAGGCTGCGCGTCCTCGACGCGTTTGTGAAGAACGGCGTCGCGTCGCGCCACATGGCGGGAAGCAGCGGCTACGGCTACGGCGACGACGGCAGGGACTGCCTCGACCGGGTGATGGCGTCGATCATGGGGGCCGAGGCGGCGCTCTGCCGCGAGCAGTTTATGAGCGGCACCCACGCGCTGACGGTGGCCCTCTTCGGGCTGCTGCGGTCGGGTGACACGCTGCTTGCCGCGACGGGCAGACCCTACGACACCCTTGCGGGGGTGATCGGGCTGTCGGACGGGGGCGCGGGCTCGCTGCGCGAGTACGGCGTAAAGTACGACGAGGTCGCGTTTGAGGGCGTCGACCCCGATCTCGACGAGATCGAGCGGCGGGCGGCGGGCGCGCGGGTCGTCCACATCCAGCGCTCGAGGGGCTATTCACACAGGCGTTCACTGTCCTGCGCGGACATCGGACGAATCGCCGCGGCGGTAAAGCGCGCAAACCCCGACGCCGTCGTGTTTGTCGACAACTGCTACGGCGAGTACACCGAGACGCTCGAGCCGACGATGGCGGGGGCCGACATCGCGGTGGGCTCGCTCATCAAAAACCCGGGCGGCGGCGTCGCGGAGACGGGCGGCTATATCGCGGGCAGGGCGGAGCTTGTGGAGCTGTGCGCGCAGCGCCTCACCGCGCCCGGCACCGGCGGGGAGATCGGCTGCTGGCCCGCGGGACACCGCGACACCTTTTTAGGGGTCTATATGGGGCCGTCGGCGACCGCCGAGGCGCTCAAGAGCGCCGTATACGCCGCCGCGCTCTTTAAAAAGCTGGGCTATGACACCTCGCCCGCGCCCGACTCAGAGCGGTACGACATCGTCACGACGGCGGACATGCGCTCGCCCGAGGCGCTGACGGCGCTCTGCCGCGGCATCCAGTCGCTGTCGCCCGTCGACAGCTTTGCCGCGCCCGAGGCGTGGGAGATGCCGGGCTATGACGACAAGGTCATCATGGCGGCGGGCGCGTTCACAAACGGCTCGTCGGTCGAGCTGTCGTGCGACGGCCCGCTGCGGCCGCCCTACACCGCCTACATGCAGGGGGGTCTCAGCTTTGTGACCGCCCGCGCGGCCTATCTCAGGGCGGCGCAGCAGCTGCTTGAGCTGTGAGAGCGGCCGAGGAGGGCAGGGAAGGGCAGCAAAGAGGGCGGCAGCGGGGGTGGGCTTTGAGATTGCCGCAAGCCTTGAGCCGATTTTGTGTTTACATGGCGTTTCCTGCTGCCCGATCGCCGCAGCAAGGCTTTTTGGGCTCACCGCAAAGCGTTGCCCCGCTTCCCCTTCCTAAGGGCGGGCCTTTCGCCCCTGCGCGAAAAAAGTTTGCATTTTTTCGGCGCTTGTGGTAACATATTATCCGTTATAGGTTAAAAAGCTCAAGCGCCGTGCGCCCGCTTTTTGTGTGCGGCGGGCGGTGCGGCAGGGTTGCAAAAAGGGTGCGAAAAGCGCCGTACCCCCGGGGTCGGGGCTTTTGGCCGGGTCTTAAAAGTAAAGCAAAAAGGAAGAAAACTGTTATGGATATGACTGTTATCGAGATCGTTGCGGGTTCGTGTTTGCTGCTGTGCTGTGCGGCGATCATCATCGCCGTCGCCTGCCAGAGCGAAAAGGGCAGCGGGATGTCCACGGCGATCATGGGCGGCGAGGCGGACACCGTGCGCGGCCGCAGCAAGGCAAGGGACATCAAGCTTGCAAAGATAACGAAGATACTTGCCGTTGTGCTGTTTGTCGTGACGATAGCCGTCAACATCGTGTCGATGGCGTCGAGCCGCCCGGCGGACGACGGGGCGCAGGACGAGAACGGCACCTCGCAGGGCGAGACGGCGCCCGAGGGCGATGAGGACGTCGAGGACAAGGGCGGCGAAGAGTAAGACGTTCCTTTGCGCTGCGGTTGCGCGCGCCGGTCGGACGGCTGTGTGCAAAACGACGCCGAAACCCAAAAATGGGGGTCCCCCTACGGGGAACCCGTGGGAGCGGATTCCCTTGCGGGAACCCGCTCTTTGTTTTTTGCTGCAAGAATACCGCGCGGAGGGGACAAATCCCCCTGTCGGGGCGTGCGGCTTTTGTCCCGCGACGGATCGGCTCATTCGCCGGGACACGATGCCCGCTGCTGCCTTGTATTCCCCCCAAAAAAACAAACGGTTTGCCGCGCGCCGTGCCCGAAAAACCGGCGTGACGGCCGGAAAAGACGGCAGAAAGCGGGACCCGCGCGCCGCGTACTTGCGAAAAAACAGGCGCGGGGACGCAACACCGCGCCCGCCCGGCGGCACCTTAAGGGTTGAGGCTGCCCGCGCGCACTGCGGCGAAGAGAGCCCCGCTCTTTGCGCCTTCGGCAGGGTCACGCCGAATCGCGCGGCCGTGTTTTTCGCTTTTTACAGATAATTTTATAGATAAATTTTTGAAAACCGCAATATACAATCACTATACGGAGGTGGAACGGTTTGAACGAGACGATACTGATAGCCGACGACGAAAGCGATATCGTCGACATGCTGCGGGACTACTTTACCTACAACGACTACCGGGTGCTCGCGGCGCTCAACGGCCGCGAGGCGGTGAAGCTGTCCGAGCAGCAGCCGGACATAATCCTGCTCGACATCGGGCTGCCCGACATCGACGGGCTTGAGGTGTGCAGGCTCATCCGCGACAGCGTCAGCTGCCCCATCCTGTTTCTCACCGCGCGGATTGAGGACAGCGACAAGATAAAGGGCTTCAGCGCGGGGGGCGACGACTACATCGTCAAACCGTTTTCCATCGAGGAGCTGGGCGCGCGGGTGGCGGCCCACCTGCGCCGCGACAGACGGGTCAAGACCTCGGCAAAGGTCAAGTTCGGCAACGGCGTGGTCATCGACTACACGGGCCGCGAGGTGCTGTGCGGCGGCAGGTCGGCGGGCCTTGCGAAGAAGGAGTTTGACATCGTCGAGCTGCTCTCGCAGCACGCGGGGCAGGTCTTTGACAAGGAGCGGATATACGAGCTCGTCTGGGGCTACGACAGCGGGGGGGACAGCAGCGTCATCGCCGAGCACATCAGGCGCATACGCCTCAAGCTGTCCGCCGCGGGCGCAGAGGGCTGCATCGCCACCGTTTGGGGGGTGGGATATAAGTGGGTAAAATAGAGGATACGGGACGTGTAAATCGGCCCGCCGGGGACGCAAAACCCGGGCCAAAAAAGCGCGGTTCAATCACCACGGCGTTTGTGGTATACTTTGTGCTGTGCGTCGTTGTCGCGGCGCTGCTCGTCACGATGACCTTTTCGATGGGGCTCGAGCTCAGCTATAACAACAGCAGCCTCGGCAACTTTTTGTCGGTCATGATGTTCTTTATGTGTCCCGTGTGGTGCATTGTTTGCATCGGCATGACGAGCAGGATCTTTTACAAGCGCAAGCTCAAGCGGCCGCTGACGCTGCTCGACGCGGCGGCCGAGAATATCGCGAACAACAACCTAAACTTCGCGGTCATCTACCCCGTCAACGACGAGATGGGCCGGCTGTGCGCATCGTTTGAAAAGATGCGTGCCGCGCTGCTCGAGAACAACCGCGAGATGTGGCGCGTGGTGGAGGAGAGAAGACGCCTCAACGCCGCGTTTGCACACGACCTCCGCACCCCGCTGACCGTCCTCAAGGGGCAGACCGAGATGCTGCTCAAGTACGTCCCCGACGGCACGATAGACGCCGAAAAGGTGTCCGAGACCGCGCAGGTGATGAGCGCGCACATCGACAGGCTCGAGGACTATGTCTCGACGATGAACAGCCTGCAGCGGCTCGAGGACATCGAGCTCGACGCGAGGGACACCCCGGCGGGGGAGATCGTCTCCCGCATAAGCTACAGCTCGGGGATGCTCTCGGGCGAAAAGACGGTGGAGGTTGACGCGTCCCGCTTTACCGCGAGGTCGCTTGTGCTCGACGGCGACATCGTGATGCAGGTGTTTGAAAACCTCGTCTCCAACGCGCTCAGGTTTGCCGAGGAGAAAATCAAGGTCACGGTGTCGGGCTCGGGGGTGCTCATCCTCTCGGTGACGGACGACGGCGTCGGCTTCAACCCCGACGACATCCCGCGGGCGTCCGACCCGTTCTTCAGGGCGACGGGGCAGGAGGAGGGCCAGCATTGCGGCATGGGCCTGAGCATATGCAAGATCCTGTGCGAAAAGCACGGCGGCTCGCTCTATATCGAGAACGCCGAGGGCGGGGGCGCGTCGGTGACGGCGGTCTTTGCGAGTATGCGCGGCTCGGGCGTCCGGCCCGCGGGCGGGCCCGGCCCGGCGTGATAAGCTTGAAAAGATTGGAATACCAAATAGATAAGGCGCGCCGAGGCGCACTTTGCGCCCGGCGGCGGGGTTCGGCGCGAGCCTTTCGGACGCGCGGCGGGCTCCGAACAGGGCTCTGTGGTTTGAACGGACTTATTGTTGCGGCTTTAAGCTCGCCGCAGGCAATCCCCCGCCGCTTTGCACGGGGGGAGGCTGTAAAGGGCCCCCTTGTCCTTGAGGCTCGGCGGATGCGTGATGCAAAACGAAGCTGCATTCGGCGCGCCCCGATGCCGCGCGCGGGATGTGCTGTGCGGCGGGCTTTACAACCTCGGCGGGTTCCGCCCGTCCTTTATCGCGGGACCCAAATTCTTCGGTAAAATCCCGAGAAGCTGATGCTTTTGCCGCCTGCCGAACAGCGGGCGGAGCCTCCCGCTCTCGGGGAACGATGTTGCCCCGACGCGGCGGGATGAGATTCCGCGGGCGGGTTTGAGCGAGGGAACGCTTTAATACGGAAAGGAAGAGTAACAGAGATTATGCGCGAACATATTGCGGTGTTGTGCGGCGTCTGCGGGGCGCTTGCGGGCGGGTTGTTTTTGTACCACGTCGTGTTTACGCTGCTGCCCGTTTTGATGAAGCTGTTCAACAGAAGGGAGGACGCCGCGAAGGCCGCAGACTGTGCGCCTTCGGGCAGGAGATACGCGGTGCTTATCGCCGCGCGAAACGAGGAAAAGGTGCTGCCCAAGCTGCTCGAGAGCATCTCGGGGTGCGACTATCCGAAGAGCCTGACCGACGTGTACGTTGTCGCCGACAACTGCACCGACGGGACGGCACGGGCGGCAAGTCGTCTGGGCGCGCGGGTGTTTGAGCGGTTTGACGAGCAAAAGGTAGGCAAGGGCTACGCGCTCGAGTTTCTGCTCGACGAAATCAAGCGCAGCGGCGAGCACTATGACGCGTTTATCGTCGTGGACGCCGACAACCTGCTCGACCGAGGCTACATATCGGCGGTGGACAGGGGCCTTTCGCGGGGGTACCGCGCGGTGTGCGGCTACCGCAACTCCAAAAACTTCGGCTCGGGCTGGTTGTCCGCGAGCTATGCGCTGTGGTATCTGCACGAGTCGGCGCACCTCAACCGGTGCCGGATGCTGTTCGGAACAAGCTGTTTTTGCACGGGCACCGGCTTTGCGTTTACGAGCGAGCTCATTGACGAGCTGGGCGGCTGGAGGTTTCACAGCCTCACCGAGGACATTGAGTTCGACTGCGAGCTCGCCGTCCGCGGCATCGTGATGGGCTATTGCGGCGACGCTGTGTTGTACGACGAGCAGCCTGAGAAGCTGGGTGTTTCGATAAGACAGCGCAAGCGCTGGGTCCAGGGCGGGCTTCAGATTGCGCCCGTCTACGGCGGACGCCTGCTCAAGGGCATGACGGCAAACAGGAGCGGGCGCTTTGCGTGCTTTGACATGTTTATGCTCTCGCTGTGGGGCTATGTCGCGGGGGCGCTCGGCGGGCTTTTCGGCGCTGTCTCGGGGCTGCTTTTGGGGATAAGCCTCGGCGCTGTCGCGCTCTCGGGCGTCGCGGGCGCGCTCGTCGGGCTCTGGGGAATGGCGGCGGCGACCGCGGTGAGCGAGTGGGACAACATCCACGCGCCGGTGTGCGAAAAGATTACGGGGGTGCTGTGCTTTCCGCTGTTCGGCATAACCTATGTCGCGGCGGCCGCGGCGGCGCTGTTCACCGAGCGCAGCTGGCAGCCCGTCGAGCACACGGTGGCGACGGACGTCGGGCGGGTGATGTCGTCGGGTCAGGGATGCCGCAGGGGCGCAAGAAAGCGCTCGAAAAAGAGAAAAAAGGCCGAGTCGCGCGCCGTGTGAGGCGCGGCGAGCGGCGGAACGGCAATGGATTTAAGAGGGGCGGGACGCGCAAGGCTTGCGCGTCCCGCCCCGTTTGACGTTTTTTGGCAGTTTGATGAGGGTTGCTGATCGGAGATTTTTAGGTTGGTTTATTTCGGCTCAAAACTTTGCTGCAAGCCAAAAAGCCCCCCTGTCGGCCGTCGGTTCGATTACGACGCGCATCTGTCGCGCGGAGCGGTCAAACGGTAAAGGAACGGACGCCTGACATTCGGCGCGATAGTATGCGTCTTTCGGGCTATCGTTCCGATTGAGCCCCACCGTTCGGTAAGGGAGCCTCAAGGACGCGAGAGTCTAAAGCCCCCCTACCCGCGCGTAATCGGAACAACGCGCGGGACACCTCACGGGAGTATGTGAGGCGTGTGCAAAGGGGGGAGGGGCGCAAAGCGGTGGGGGAGGTTGCGGGGCGACGCGCCGAGATTGCAACATAGAGCATATTCGGGTGGCAGGGTTTTGCGGTGACAATCCCTCAGTCTGCTTGCGCAGACAGCTCCCTTTACACAAGGGAGCCTCAAGGACGCGAGAGTCTAAAGCCCCCCCTACCCGCGCGTAATCGGAACAACGCGCGGGACACCTCACGGGAGTATGTGAGGCGTGTGCAAAGGGGGGAGGGACGCAAAGCGGCGGGGGAGGTTGCGGGGCGACGCGCCGAGCTGCGGCAGCAAAACCGAACAGCCCGTCATTTGTGCCGCCGGTCGATGCCTGTGCCCGCCGAATCGCATTGCGGGCAGTTTAAGCGCGGTTATTTCTTACCGCCTAACAGTCCGCCGAGCGCGCCCACCACGTCGCCGAGGTCGAGACCGCCGTCCTCTTTGGCGCTCTTGCCGCCCTTGGATTTTGTCTGCTTGTCGTCCTTGCCGCCGAGCAGGCCGCCGAGCGCGCTCACCACGTCGCTGAGGTCGAGACCGCCGTCCTCTTTGGCGCTCTTGCTGCCCTTGGATTTTGTCTGCTTGTCGTCCCCGTCGCCGAGCAGGCCGCCCACGAGCGAGCCGAGGTCGACGCTGCCCGAGCCGAGCAGCCCGCCGAGCGCCGAGCCGAGGTCAAAGCCGCCGCCCTGCGCCTTCTTCTCCTTCTCGGTGCCGGCGCCGAGAAGGTTCATCAGCACCGGGGCCGCCGCCGAAAGGATCGTGCCGACCGAGTCGGCGCTGATGCCGGTGGACTCGGAGACGTTCTTTTTGATGTCCGCTGTCCCCGCGCTTCCGAGGATGTGCCCGATTATCTTTGCGCCGTCCGCGAGGTCGAGGTTTTTTGTGACCTCGTCGACCGACTTTTTGGAGTGGTCGCTCAGCGCCTTGTCGAGCGACGCGGATTTTTTGCTGTCCTTTGCGTTCGCGCCGAGCGTGTCGAGCAGCGTGGGCAGCGCCGCGGTGAGGACCTTGCCCACATCCCGCGCGTCCGAGCCCGAGGCGCCCGCGAGCGCCGACATTACCCCCGAGCCTGACAGTGTGCCGAGCATGCTGCCGATATCCATAACATTGTACCCCTTTACACAAGTTTTTTTAATTATAACCGCGCCGTGTTTCCGCCGTCAACCAAAACAATTTTTCGCGCGGGAGTCGCGCATCGTGCGGGCTGCGAGGCATATGGCAAAGTGCACAATTTTTCCTTTTATGCGGACATAAACCCCGCGCGGTCGGGTTTTGCGGTTGATTTTAAAGGTGAAATGTAATATACTAAACTTGATTTCGACTTTTTACTTGAATGTTATGTAAAGAGAGGGTATACGGTATGGCAGAAACAAGCAAAAAAATGTCCGCCGCCACCCGCCTTGCCTCCCTTTTTGACGACGGCAGCTTTGTCGAGATAGACGCTGCCGCCGGCAAGGAGAAGGGCTCTGTCGCGGGTTACGGAAGCGTCGGCGGAGCGACGGCGTTCGCCTTTTGCCAGGATTCCTCCTGCGCGGGCGGCGCGCTCGACCGCGCGGGCGTCCGCAAGCTTGAGAAGGTCTACGACCTCGCCGCGAAGACGGGCGCGCCCGTGGTGACGATCTACGACTCGCAGGGCGTCAATGTCGAGGACAGCTTTGCGTCGCTCGACGCGTCGTCGAGCCTGCTGCGCAGGATGTCCGAGCTGTCGGGCGTGGTGCCGCAAATCGCGGTGGTGGTGGGCCCGTGCGGCGGCTTCTATTCGCTGGCGGCCGCCATGGCGGACATCTGCATCATGTCCGAAAAGGGCGAGCTGTTCCTCACGCCCGCGTTTGTCGACAAGGCGAAGGGCGGCGACGAGGAGGGCGTCGGCACCGCCGCGTTCGCCGAGAAGTCGGGCGTCGCCGCCATCGTGTGTGAGACCGAGACAAAGGCCGTCGCCGCGGCGTCCGATGTCATCAAGTTCCTCCCGCTCAACAATCTCGCGGCGCTGCCCATCTTCGAGTTTGAGCAGCCCGACGCGGGCGAGGTGAGCATTGAGACGGTCGCCGACAGGGACAGCGCGGTCGAGCTGTTCAAGAACATCGGCTCCGCGAGCCGCGTTGCGCTGGCGTCGGTCGGCGGCACCGCGTGCGGCATCATCGAGACGAACGGCAGGCTGTGCCGCAAGGACTCGGCCAAGTGCGCAAAGCTCGTCGAGATCTGCGACTCGTTCGGCATCCCCGTTCTGTCCGTCGTGGACAGCGAGGGCTTCCTTCAGTCGGGCAGCAACGACAGCCTCGGCGGCATCGTCAACGCCGCAAAGCTCGCCCACGTCATGGGCGAGGCCACGACCGTCAAGGTGGCTGTCATCAAGGGCAGCGCGACGGGGCAGGCGTTCACCGTCTTCTGCGGCAAAAACGCCGGGTGCGACGTCGCCTACGCGTGCGAGGGCGCTGTCATAAGCGCGCTCCCGCCCAGGGCCGCCGTCACCATGCTTTGGAGCGACAGGATAACCGACCCCGCAGACATCGACACCCTCGCCGAGGAGTACGCGGCGAGCGAGGCGAGCGCGCGCAAGGCTGCCGAGGCGGGCCTTGTGGACGCGGTCATCTCCCCCGCGGACGTCCGCGCCAACGTGATCTCGGCCCTCGACATGATGGCGGGCAAGCGGGTTTCAAGGCTTCCCAAAAAACACGGCAACCTGCCGTTCTGATAAACTATCGGAGGTATATTTACGATGAAAAGGTTTAACATTTCCGTCAACGGTCAGGCCTATGACGTAACCGTAGAAGAGGTGGGCGGCGCGGCCCCCGCGCCCGCACCCGCCGCAGCGCCTGCCCCCGCGCCCGCGGCTGCCCCGGCTCCCGCACCCGCCGCGGCGCCCGCAGCCCCCGCCAAGGGCCTCAAGGTCAACGCACCCATGCCCGGCAACATCCTCGACGTGTGCGTAAACGTCGGCGACACCGTGAGCGCGGGCCAAAAGTTAGTCGTCCTCGAGGCGATGAAGATGGAGAACGACATCACCGCGCCCGAGGCGGGCACGGTCGCGTCGGTTGCCGTCAAGAAGGGTGACGTTGTCTCCACAGGCGACCTGCTGGCCGTGATCGGCTGACGCCGAAAGGAGAGGGAAACACATGGCGAAAAAGATAAAGATCACCGATCTCATCCTGCGCGACGCGCACCAGTCGCTGATCGCGACGCGCATGACGATGGACGAGATGCGTCCCGCGTTCCCGCTGCTTGACAAGGTCGGCTATCACGCGCTCGAGGTTTGGGGCGGCGCGACCTTCGACAGCTGCCTTCGCTTCCTCGACGAGGACCCGTGGGAGCGCCTTCGCATCATGCGCAAGGAGATGCCCAACACCAAGCTTCAGATGCTGTTCCGCGGGCAGAACATGCTGGGCTATCGTCCCTATGCCGACGACGTGGTCGAGTACTTTGTGCAGAAGACGGTCGCCAACGGCATCGACATCATGCGAATCTTCGACGCCCTCAACGACCCGCGCAACCTCCAGACCGCCATCAGGGCGGCGAGGAAGGAGGGCGGACACGTGCAGGCGTGCATCTCCTATACCCTCAGCCCCGTCCACAGCAACGAGTACTTTATCAAGTACACCAAGGAGCTCGAGTCGCTCGGCGCCGACTCCATCTGCATAAAGGATATGGCGGGCCTGCTCAAGCCGTACGCGACCTATGAGCTGGTCAAGGCCCTCAAGTCGTCTCTCAAGATCCCGGTCGAAATCCACTCGCACACCACCTCGGGCCTTGCCGAGATGTCGATCCTCAAGGGCATCGAGGCGGGCGCCGACATCATCGACACCGTCATCTCGCCGCTGTCGGGCGGCACCTCTCACATGGCGACCGAGTCGCTGGTCGCGGCGCTTCAGGACACCGAGTACGACACCGGGCTCGACCTCGGCAAGCTCAACGAGGTTCGCGCCTACTTCGCGACCCTGCGCGAGAAATACCTCAAGACGGGCCAGCTCAACCCGAAGGTTTTGGGCGTCGACGCGAACACCCTGCTCTATCAGGTCCCGGGCGGCATGCTGTCCAACATGATAAAGCAGCTCAAGGACGCAGGCAAGGAGGATCAGCTTCAGGCGGTCCTCGAGGAGATCCCGCGCGTCCGCGAGGACGCGGGCTATCCGCCGCTCGTCACCCCGACAAGCCAGATCGTAGGCACCCAGGCGGTGTTCAACGTCATCATGGGCGAGCGCTACAAGATGGTCACGAAGGAGTTCCGCGGCCTCATGCACGGCGACTACGGCAGGACCCCCGCGCCCGTCAACAAGGAGCTTCAGAAGAAGATACTCGGCGGCGACGAGCCGATCACCTGTCGCTTTGCCGACACCCTCGAGCCCGAGCTCGACAAGCTCACCGAGGAGTGCAAGCAGTGGGTCGAGCAGCCCGAGGACGTGCTGAGCTACGCCCAGTTCCCGCAGGTTGCGACCAAGTTCTTTGAGAAGCGCCGCGAGAAGGAGGTCGGCCTCGACGGCGACCACCTCGACATGCAGAACAAAGTGACGACGATGTAGTTTGTGCGACGGCCCGGCGCGGGATGCGCCGGGCCGTTTTTCAGAAATGGGCGGCGGAACGGCGGGGTGAGCGCTCAGAGACGTCGGCGGGGCGGCCCTCGGCGGCGGGATGCGGCGCAGGGAAGGCTGCCGCAGGGTGAGACCCGATGCTCGAAGGACAAAACCGAAGACCCGTATGCGGATGTGGGTACGGCCCGGTGTGCAGGACAGGGCGAATGGGCGCTTTTCGTCGCTCCCGCTCTGTTGCAAAATGACGCCCCGGGATGATAGAATAAAACACAGACAGCGGCGAAGGGCGCGGATGCATCGCCCGCTTCGCAAAGAAAAAACAAAGGAGAGCTTGTGATGAGAAAGAATTTCGGACAGAAAACATGGTTTTACCCGATGCCCGTTTTGATTGTGGGCACCTATGACGAGAACGGGAAGGCAAACGCGATGAACGCGGCGTGGGGCGGCGTGTACGACACAAACAAGGTCGTGCTGTGCCTCGGCGCGGGTCACAAGACCACCAAGAACATCAAGCTCAAGGGCGCGTTTACGGTGAGCTTCGGCGACGCCGAAAATGTTGCGGGGTGCGACTATGTCGGCATCGCCTCGGGCAACGACACCCCCGACAAGATGGAGCGCGCGGGCTTCACGACCGAGCGTTCCGAGTTTGTCGACGCGCCTGTCATTCAGCAGCTGCCCGTTGCGCTCGAGTGCAGGCTTGCAAAGTTCACCGAGGACGGCAACGTCGTGGGTGAGATCGTCAACGTCAGCGCCGACGAGCGCGTTTTGGCGGCTGACGGAGGCATCGACACCGACAGGCTCGGCCTGATTGTCGCCGACCTCGTCAGAAACACCTACTACAAGCTGGGCGACAAGGCGGGCAAGGCCTATTCGGCGGGGCTGGACCTCAAGGGCTGAGAGGCTGCGGCAGGTTTCCTGTTTCTAAAACGGCGGACGGCCGGGGCGGCCGGGCTTCCCGGGAACGGGTCGTTACACTGCCCCGACCGCGTCCCTGCCGCCCGAGCGCCCCGCACGGCGGCGCATGAGGAATAAACGGACCGGCGCGGGAGTATGATTGCACGGCGCGGTCTTTGCCCCGTGGTGGGCGGGGGCGGATTGCGGACACAACAGAGACGGAGGTATCGGCGATGAAGGTCATTCTTGTGAACGGAAGCCCCCATGAAAAGGGCTGCACATTTACGGCGCTGAGCGAGGTCGCGTCGACGCTCGGGAAGGAGGGCGTCGACACCGAGATATTTTGGATAGGCGCAAAGCCCGTCGGCGGCTGTGTCGCCTGCGGCGGGTGCGCAAAGCTCGGCAGATGCGTCTATGACGACGCGGTCAACGCGTTTGTCGCAAAGGCGCGGGAGGCCGACGGGTTTGTGTTCGGCTCGCCCGTCCACTACGCCGCGCCCGCGGGTAACCTGTGCGCCTTTATGGACAGGGCGTTTTACTCGGCGCGTCCGGCGGGCGGGCCCGACCCCTATTATCTCAAACCGGCGGCGGCGGTCGTCTCGGCGAGAAGGGGCGGCAACACGAGCGCCTTTGACAGGATCAACAAGTACTTTACGATAAAAGAGATGCCCGTCGTCTCCTCGAGCTATTGGAACATGGTGTTCGGCGCGTCGCCCGACGACGTGAAGAAGGACCTCGAGGGGATGCGCACGATGCGGGTGCTCGGGCGCAACATGGCGTATCTCCTGCGCTGCATCGAGGCGGCGCGGGCGGCGGGCGTGCCCCTGCCCGAAAAAGAGGACAGGGTCGCCACCAACTTTATAAGATAAGCGCAAGCGTATAGGGCGCGGGGTCTGTGTGCCTGCGGGAAGAGCGCGAAAACAAGTTTTTAAGGCAGGGCGCCTTGCGGCGTCCTGCTCTTTTGTTTTGACTTTAATGGCTTCAGCGCAAAGACAACCTCCGTCTGTGCCGGGGGATTCTGACTGACGTCCCTCTGCCGACGCGGATTTGTGCGGGATCCCCCGCGGTAGGGTTCACATACTCTCATGAACTCAGCCGAGTGTAAGTTGTACGGCACTCGGCAGGGTTCGCATGTTCCCGTGAATTCTGCCGCATGTCCGTACCTTTAACATGCGGCCACCCTACGGGAATATGTAGGGCGTGTCGCATGTAAGCGGAACGGACGTTTGACATGCGGCGCAGTATTATGTGCCTTCCGGGCTATCGTTCCTATTAAGTCAGGCAGCCCGACCGGCCGACCCTCCCCTTACACACACCCGCATACTCTCGCGGGGCGCAGTCGCGCGGGCGAGCTATTGTTGTTATTAAGCCCGGCCGTTCGGCACGGGAGCCCTTAAAGAAGACGCCGCACCCTGCAAGGGGGAGAGCGGACATCCTGCGGCGTTCGGCATTGACAACACCACGCAAAAAAACTACAATAAAGGATAAGCATATCATTTTATGAGGGACGGTTTTTGCACTCCGACGGCCGGGACGGCGCGGCGGGGACAGACAGAAACAGGAAGCTGCCTTTTAAGGAGGGTGCCGGCACAGTTGGTGAGAAGCATGACGGGCTTCGGAAGGGCCCGGGAGACGGTCGGCGGGCGCGAGATCTCGGTCGAGATACGCTCGGTCAACCACAGGTACTTTGAGGTTTCGTGCAGGCTTCCGCGAAGCTGCTCGTTTGCCGAGGAGGCGATCAGGGCGCGGGTGCGCTCGCGGGTCTCGCGCGGCAAGGTCGAGATTTCGTTGGGGATTGCGGACGTCGGCATCTCGGATGTAAAGCTTGAGCTGGACATGCCGCTTGCGAAGGCCTACGCCGCCGCGCTCACGCGCATCGGCGAGGAGCTCGGCCTCGAAAGCAAGGCCGACGCCTCCCTTATCGCGCGGATGCCCGAGGTGCTTTCGGCGAGACGGCAGACGGCGGACGAGGACAGCTTGCAAAAGGACATCCTATCGGTTTTGGACAGGGCGGTCGACGCGTTTATCGCGATGCGCGAGGCCGAGGGCAAACGGCTTCGCGACGACATATTGTCGCGCCTCGAGTTCATCGAGCGCAAGGTGGCCGAGGTCGAGCGGTGCTCGGCCGACAGGCTCGAGCGATACAGGGACAGGCTGCTCGCGCGCATGCGGGAGGTTCTTTCGGACAAGGATATCGACGAGGGCAGGATTCTGCTCGAGGCGGCGGTCTACGCCGACCGCTCGGCCGTCGACGAGGAGACGGTGCGGCTCGTCAGCCACATCGGGCAGTTCAGGGACATCCTCGCGCAGAGCGAGCCGGTGGGGCGAAGGCTCGACTTTTTGACGCAGGAGCTCAACCGCGAGATAAACACCATAGGCAGCAAGGCGGGAGAGCTTGAGATCACCGCCGCCGTGGTGGACGTAAAGGCCGAGATAGAGAAGATACGCGAACAGATACAGAACATCGAGTGAGGGCTTGTATGAAGCTGATAAACATCGGGTTCGGCAACATGGTGTCCGCCGACAGGCTGATTGCGATCGTCAGCCCCGAGTCGGCGCCCATCAAGAGGATAATCCAGGACGCGCGGGACAGGGGCACGCTGATCGACGCGACCTACGGGCGCAGGACGCGCGCGGTCATCGTGACCGACTCCGACCACGTCGTGCTCTCCGCGGTACAGCCCGAGACGGTCGCGAACCGGCTGGGCGACGACGAAGACGAGGATGAAGAGGATGATTAACGAGCGCAAGCTGGTCGTTGTGTCGGGGCCCTCGGGCTGCGGCAAGGACACCGTCGTAAAGCATCTCATGGCGCTGCGCGACGACGTGCTGCTGAGCGTTTCGTGCACCACGCGCGAGGCGCGCCCCAACGAGGTGGACGGGACCCATTATTATTTCTTAAGCGAACGCGAGTTCATGAGCAGGGTGGAGCGCGACCGAATGCTCGAGTACACCAACTACGCCGGGCACTACTACGGCACGCCGCTCGACGAGCTCGAGACCAAGCTTGTGGGCGGCAACACGGTGATCTTGATTATCGAGGTCACGGGCGCGCACAATGTAAAAAAGCGGTTCCCGCAGTCGCTGTGCGTTTTCATCGTGCCGCCCTCCCTTGAGGCGCTCGAGCAGAGGCTGCGCGCGCGGGGCACCGAGAGTGAGAGCGAGATTAAAAAACGGCTTGAGATTGCGGATGTCGAGCTCCGGCACCTTGATTTTTACGACGTCGCGATAGCCAACGACGTGGCGGTTGAGTGCGCGCAGCGGCTGTCGGACGAAATTGACAAATGGCAGAGCAAGGGGGAGTAGTTTTATGCTGAAACCGGGTATAGGGCGGCTTTTGAACGAGAGTGAAAGCGTGTACAGCCTTGTTGTGGCGATTGCGCGGCGCTCGCGCGACATCGCTGCCGAGGCGCAGGAAAAACACACGGTGCTCGAGGACAAGGCGGTCAACATCGCAATTGACGAGTTTGCCGAGCACAGGATGCGGGTCGTCGACAACGCGGGCGCGGTGAGCGAGCCGTGCGGCGACGGGGGCGGGCCCGCGGAACAGCCGGACGATGTGCAGGCGGACGGGCCCGCCGAGGACGCCGAGTAGACTGCTTTTTGAGCTGTTCGGGGAAGCTTGCCGATGGGGGATTTTGAGTCAAGCTCGAGCGCTCGGTAAGGGCGACTTAAGGGGCAAGGGCACAAATCCCGAGGCCCTCGGCAAGCCCGTCTCCCCTTGTGTAAAGGGGGACGGGCCGCAAAGCGGCGGGGGATTGCGGAGCGGCGCGCCCGGGTTGGAGCCCCGCGGCGCTCAGTTTAAAGGTCAACAGAAGAAGGGGGCGGTGTTGATGTGTGCCGGCGTCAAGGTGGCGGTAGACAACGCCGCCTTTAAGTTTGACAAGCTGTACAGCTACCGCGTGCCCGACGCCCTGCGGGAGTGGGCGACGGTGGGCGCGAGGGTGCTGGTGCCGTTCGGCAACGGCGCGCCGAGAATGGGCGTGGTGCTCGAGGAGCAGGAGGGCGACCTCTCGCAGCTCAAGGAGGTCATCGACTGCGAGCGCGCGGCGCCCGCGCTCAGCCCCGAGCTCGTCTCGGTGGTGCTGATGCTGCGCGAGACCTCGTTTTGCACCTATTACGACGCCGTCAGGGCGGTGCTGCCCAAGAGCAGCAGGCTTGTTTCGGACGGCGGCGCGTCGATAAAGCCCGCCTTCGGCGGCCACACCGAGACGGTGTACGAGGCATGCGCGCTGTCGGTCCCGCCGCGCCTGACCGAAAAGCAGCGGGCGGTGCTCGACGCGCTGGGCGGCGGCGCGCTCACCGCAGACGAGATAAAGCAGCGGGCGGGGGCGTCGAGGGACGTCATCGCGCGCCTGTGCGCAAAGGGAATCATCAGCGAAAAAAAGCGCGCAAAGAGCGCGCCGCACAGCGGGGCGGGGGGCGAGCCCCCGCAGCTTTCGCGGGCGCAGGACGAGGCGTTTCGCGAGATATGCCGCTGCATGGACGACGGCGCCGTGCCCGACACCACGCTGTTGTACGGCGTGACCTCGAGCGGCAAGACCCATGTCTACACAAAGCTCATCGAGCGCACCCTTGAGCGGGGCGGGGGGGCGATCGTCCTCGTCCCCGAGATAGCCCTTGCGACGCAGACCATCGAACGGCTTGTCGCGGTCTTCGGCGACAGGGTGGGCGTCATCCACAGCGCGCTGTCCGAGACGGAGCGCGGCATGCAGTGGGAGAGCATCAGAAGCGGTGAAAAGACGGTGGTCGTGGGCGCGCGTTCGGCGGTGTTCGCGCCGATACGCGACCTCGGGCTCATCATCATCGACGAGGAGCAGGAGAACAGCTATATCTCCGAGCAGACCCCGCGCTTTGACGCCCGCGCCGTGGCGGCCTTCAGGGCGAAAAAAAACGGCGCGCACCTGCTGCTCGCGTCGGCGACGCCGTCGGTGGAGAACTTTTGGCGGGCGAAAAACGGCGCGTACAACCTCGTGCGGCTGGGCGAGCGGTACAACAACCTGCCGCTGCCGACGGTGAAGATCGCCGACATGCGCAAGGAGCTGCTTGCGGGCAACAGCCACTATGTCAGCCTCTACCTCGTCAGCGAGATAAAAAAGCGCCTTTCGCGCGGCGAGCAGTGCATCCTGCTCTTAAACCGTCGGGGGTACAGGACGGTTTCGATGTGCTCGTCGTGCGGCGCGATCGTCAAGTGCCCGCGGTGCGACTCGGCGCTTGTCGTGCACAGGGAGACGGGAAAGCACGTCTGCCACTACTGCGGGCGAAGCGAGCCGATTGTCGAGACCTGCCGCGAATGCGGCGGCCGGATAAAGCACATGGGCATCGGAACCCAAAAGATGGAGGAGGAGCTCGAGACGCTGCTGCCCGAGGCGCGGATCCTGCGGCTCGACCTCGACGCCGTGAGCAGAAAGAACAGTGTCGAGCGGTATATACGGGATTTTTCACAGGGAAAATACGACATCATCGTCGGCACCCAGATGATCGCGAAGGGACTCGACTTTAAAAACGTGACCCTTGTCGGGGTGCTCAGCATCGACCAGCTGCTGCTGATGCCGTCCTATCGGGCGAACGAGCGGACATTCTCGATGCTGACGCAGGTGATCGGGCGCTCGGGGCGGGGCGAGCGCACGGGCGAGGCGATCATCCAGACCGTCGACCCCGACAACACCATCATCAGGCTCGCGGCAAACCAGGATTACGAGGGCTTTTTCGCGAGCGAGATACGCTCGCGCAGGGCGCACCTCTACCCGCCGTTCTGCGCGATGAGCACCGTCGGCTTTTTGGCCCCGTCCGACCGGGAGGCGAGCGAGGCCGCGGCGGATTTTTCGAGGCTGCTCGTCTCGCGCGCAAAGCTGAAAAGCGACATGCCTCTGCGGGTGCTGGGCCCCGCGCCCATGCGGGTGGCGTACGTCAAGGACGTCTTTCGCTACTCGCTGGTGCTCAAGTCGCGCGGGGACAGGGCTTTTCGGGAGTTTTTGCGCGGGTGCGCGGACGAGTGGAACAAAACCAACAAAAACAACAGGGCAAAGATGTTTGTCGACCTCTCGGGTGACGCCGACAACTGAACAATAAGGAGGACAGCATGGCACTCAGAAATATACTTATAAACGGGGACGAGGCGCTCAGAAAGGTGTGCCGCCCCGTCACCGACTTCGGCGGCAGGACGGCCGAGCTGATGGACGACCTGCTCGACACGGTCAAACACGCCGACGGCGCGGGGCTCGCCGCGCCGCAGGTGGGCATCCTGCGCCGGGCGGTCGTGATCATCGACAACGACAGCGAGAGCTTTGTCGAGTTGATAAACCCCGAGATAATCGAGCGCAGCGACGAGCTCGAGGGCGCGTACGAGGGATGCCTGTCCTGCCCCGACAAGCGCGCGCTCATCGAGCGCCCGGTTTGGGTGACGGTCAGGGCGCTTGACCGAAACGGCGCCGAGTTCACCAAGAAGTGCGTGGGCCTCTCGGCGAGGTCGTGCTGTCACGAGCTCGACCACCTCGACGGCAGGCTGTTCATCGACCTCGCCGACAGGGTGTACACCGAGCGGGAGCTCGACGAGATGGAGGACGGCGACTGAATGAAGGTGTTTTTTATGGGTACGCCCGAGATAGCGGCGCACATCCTCGGCAGGATCGCGCGGGCGCACGAGGTCGTGGGCGTGTTCTGCCAGCCCGACAAGCCTGTCGGCAGAAAGGGCGTCCTGACCGCGCCCCCCGTCAAGACAGCGGCGCAGGAGCTCGGCATCCCGGTGTTCCAGCCCGTCAAGCTGCGGGACGGCTCGGCAGCCGACATCGTGCGCGCGTCGGGGGCCGACATCACCGTCGTGGCCGCCTACGGCAGGCTGCTGCCCGACGATGTGCTCGCGGCCCCGAGACTCGGCAGCGTCAACGTCCACGTCTCGCTGCTGCCCAAATACAGGGGGGCCGCGCCCATCCAGCACGCGCTGCTTTGCGGTGAAAAGCGGACGGGCGTCACCGCGATGTACATGGCGCGCGAGCTCGACGCGGGCGACATCATCGATGTGCGGCCCATCGACATCGGCGACGAGGACGACGCCGCGAGCCTCTTTAAAAAGAGCGCCGAAGAGGGGGCCGAGCTGATTGTCAAGGTTCTCGGCGACATCGAAAGCGGCAGGGCGCGGCGGCGTCCGCAGGACGAGAGCGAGGCGAGCTTTGCGCCGCCGCTCACAAAAGAGCTTGCACCCTTTACCTTCGCCGACGGCGCGCGGGACATCTTCAACCGGGTGCGGGCGCTGTGCATCTGGCCCGTGGCCGAGTTCACGGCGTGGGGCAAGCGCGTCAAGGTGGTGCGCTGCGCGCTGTCGGACGGCGAGGGCCGGCCCGGCGAGATATTGTCCTTTAAGCCGCTGACCGTCGCGGCGCGCGGCGGCGCGGTCGCGCTGCTTGAGGTGAAGCCCGAGAGCTCGTCGCTTATGAGCGGCGACCAGTGGGCGGCCGGCAGAAGGCTGGGGGCCGGCGATATAATCGAACCCTGAGGGGCATTCGGCCCTGTGACGGGACTGTTTTCGGAGAAAAATGCTTATGGATATCTACTACATTGTTCTTGTGCTGCCGGCGTATCTGCTCACCCTCGCGGCGCAGCTGTACGTGCAGTCGACCTTTAATCGCTACAGCTCGGTCGCGCTGTCCCGCGGGCTCACCGGGGCCGCGGCGGCCGACGCGGTGCTTCGGTTCAACGGCGTCGCCGGGGTCGGCATCGGGCGCGTCGCGGGGAAGCTTACCGACCACTATGACCCGCGGACGAACGTGATAAACCTGTCCGACGCGACCTTCGGCGCGGCGTCGGTGGCGTCGGCGGGCGTTGCGGCCCACGAGGCGGGGCACGCGGTGCAGTACGCCGTGGGCTATGCGCCTATCAAGCTGCGGGCGGCGATTATCCCGATATGCAACATCGGGGCGGGCGCCGCGTGGCCCGTGCTGCTCATCGGCCTGTTTATGGGGATGCAGTCGCTCGTCACGTTGGGCATCGTGCTCTTTTCGGCGTCGACGGTCTTTCAGTTCGTGACGCTGCCCGTCGAGTTTGATGCGAGCGCACGGGCGATAGCGTCCCTTGAGCGCGCCGGGATTATGACCGACGAGGAGCTTGCGGGCGCAAAAAAGGTGCTGCGCGCGGCCGCGCTGACCTATGTCGCGGCGCTCGCGATGTCGGTGGCAAACCTGCTGCGGCTGGTTCTGCTGTTCGGCGGGCGCGGCAGACGTGATTGACCGCGCGAGGCTCGAGGCGGCGAGGTGCCTTGTCGAGGTGGAGAGGGGCGCTTTCTCCAACCTCGCGCTCAAAAGGCGGGCCGAGGGGCTTGACGCGCGGGATGCGGCGTTTTGCACCGCCCTTGTGTACGGCGCGCTCGAGCGGGCGGTGACGCTCGACCGGCTTTTGGATCGTCACCTCAAAAAGGGGGTCGGCGCGCTCGACCCCGAGGTGCGGGCGGCGCTTCGCCTCGGGCTGTACCAGTGTCTTTATATGGACGGGGTGCCCGTGCGCGCGGCGGTGAACGAGAGCGTCAACCTCTGCCGCGCGCTCAAAAAGTCGTCTGCGGCCCCCCTCGTCAACGCCGTTTTGAGAAGGGCCGCCGCGGACGGCACGGGGCCCATTGATCTTATCGAGGACGAAAAGGAGGCGAAGAGCGTCGCCTTTTCGCTGTGCGGCGAGCTGGTCGAGCTGCTTGTTTCGCAGTACGGCGAGCGCGCCGACGGCATCATGCGCGGGATGCTCTCGCGCGGCAGGCCCGCCCTGCGGGTGAACACCCTGCTGAGCGACGAGGACGCGGTGATAAGCGGTCTCGCCCGCGAGGGTGTGCGGGCAAGGCGCGCGGGGCTCGAGGGTGCGCTTGTCGTCGAGAGCGGGGACTATCTGCACAGCGCCGAGCTCTTGAGCGGCAGGGCGCGGCTGCAAAGCCTGTGCGCCCAGCGCGCGGTGTGGGCGCTCGACCCCAAAAGGGGCGAGCGGGTGCTCGACATGTGCGCCGCGCCGGGCGGCAAGGCGCTGACGGCGGCGCAGCTGATGGGGGACGAGGGGGAGATCGTCGCCCTCGACATCTACGACTCGCGGCTTAAGCTCATCGAGGCTTCGGCGCGGCGCGAGGGGATAGCGTCGATCGCGGTGAAGCGGGCCGACGCGAGGGATTATGAGGATGCGGACGGCTTTGACCGGGTGCTGTGCGACGTGCCCTGCTCGGGCTACGGCGAGATCTGCACCAAGCCCGAGCTGCGTTTAAAGGCCCCCGGGCGCACGCCCGAGCTTTTGCGCACCCAGCGGGCTATCCTCGACAACGCGGCGCGCCTGGTGAAGCGGGGCGGCAGGGTCGTGTACTCGACCTGCACCGTCGACCGGCGCGAAAACGAAGAGACAGCCGACGCCTTTTTGTCGGCGCACGTTGGGTTTAAGCCCGTTTTTGCGGACAACGGCGAAAAATACCGCATTTTTTTGCCCGAGACCGAAAGTCCCGAGGGCTTTTTTATAGCAACTTTTGAAAGAATGTGGTAAAATGATAGACAACATCGACCTGCGGTCGATGAATCTGCCCGAGCTCGAGGCGTTTGTCGTCTCGATGGGGCTGCCGAAATACAGGGCGGGGCAGATTTATGCGCGGCTCAACCGCGAGCGGCGCGACGATTTTTCCGCGATGAGCGAGCTGCCGCTCGAGCTGCGGGGGCGGCTTTCGGAGATGTGCGACATCTCGCTGCCGGAGACCGTCAAAAGGCTGCGCTCCCGCGACGGGACGGTAAAGCTGCTGCTGCGCCTTCGCGACGGCAACTGCGTCGAGACGGTCGCGATGCGCTACAATCACGGCATGTCGGTGTGCCTGTCGTCGCAGGCGGGCTGCCGCATGGGGTGCAGCTTTTGCGCGTCCGCGCACGCGGGCTTTGCGCGAAGCCTCACCGCGGGCGAGATTTTGGGCCAGCTGTACGCGGCCGAGCGCGAGACGGGCGAGCGGGCGGACAGCGTGGTGCTCATGGGCATCGGCGAGCCGCTTGACAACTTTGACGCGGTGCTGCGGTTTTACGAGCTTGTCACCGACAAGCGGGGCGCGGGGCTCGCCAACAGGGCGGTCGCGCTGTCCACCTGCGGCGTCGTGCCCGGGATATTGAGGCTTGCACAGCTCAGGCTTCAGCTGACGCTCTCGGTTTCGCTGCACAGCGCCGACGACAAAAAGCGAAGTGAGCTCATGCCGGTAAACCGCCGGTGGGGCCTCGGCGAGCTCCTGCCCGCCTGCCGGCGCTACGCCGAGACGACGGGGCGAAGGGTGACGTTCGAGTACGCGGTCATCCGCGGTGAAAACGATTCGGACGACGACCTCAAAAAGCTCGCGGGGCTCTTGCGCGGGACGGGCGCGCACGTCAACCTCATCCCGGTCAACACGGTGCAGGGCACCGGCTACGGCGCGTCGAGGGCCTGCGCGGAGGAATTCTGCCGGGGTCTCAGGGCGCTTTCCATAAACGCCACGGTGCGCAGGACGCTCGGCGATGACATAAACGCCGCGTGCGGGCAGTTAAGACGGGATTATATCGACAATAATTAAACAGCGGCGCGCTGTTACGGTTTTTAGAGAGGAGGCGGCAGGGTGATACTCACCGCATACACCGACCCGGGGCTTCGCCACGGGGAGAACCAGGACTATTACCTTGCCGGTAGGCTCGCCGACGACACCTACTGGGCGGTGCTGTGCGACGGCATGGGCGGCGGCGCCGACGGCGGCGCGGCGAGCAGACTGACCGCCGAGACGTTCAGACGCGAGATAAGCGAGCGGGTGCCCGACATCCTGTCCGAGGCGGGGCTCGAGGAGTTTTTGAGCGAGACGGTCAGACGGTGCAACAGGATGATCCTCGAGCGCAGCTCGGGCGACCCCGAAAACCCCGTGACGATGGGCACGACGGTCGTGTGCGTCATCGTGCGCGACGGCGTCGCCGAGATTATCCACGCCGGGGACAGCAGGGCGTACCACATAACCAAAAAGGGGATTAAGCAGATAACTAAGGATCATTCGATCGTGCAGGAGCTTTTGGACTGCGGCAAGATAACGCCCGAGCAGGCGAGGATCCACCCCAACAAGAACATAATCACGAGCGCCGTCGGCGTCGACGGAGAACTTAAAACGGACAAAAACCGCGTCAAGCTCGCGGGAGGGGACATGCTTCTGCTGTGCAGCGACGGTCTTTCAAATATGATCGAGGACAGAGAGCTTGAGAGGATGGCGAAGGCGGAGGATTTTTACGGCTGCGCCGAAGCCATGGTAAAAAGGGCTGTTGAGGCGGGCGGCTATGACAACATCACGGCCGTGGTCTTAAAGGCCTGAGGAACGGAGGTCTCAGATTATGGAAAACTATATCGGCAAGCGCCTCGACGGGCGCTATGAGATTGTCGAGCTCATCGGTGCGGGCGGCATGGCAAACGTCTACCGCGCGAACGACAGGCTTGAGAACCGCGAGGTCGCGGTCAAGATCCTGCGCGAGGAGTTTTTGGACAACGAGGAGCTTGTCCGCCGGTTTAAAAACGAGTCCAAGGCGGTGGGGATGCTCTCGCACGACAACATCGTCAGGGTGTTTGACGTCAACTTCTCGGATAAGATCCTGTATATCGTGATGGAGTATCTCGAGGGCATCACCCTCAAGGAGTATATCGACCACCGCAAGCCGCTGGGCTGGAAGGACACGATACACTTTACCGTGCAGATCCTGCGCGCTTTGCAGCACGCGCACGACCGCGGCATCGTCCACAGGGACATCAAGCCGCAGAACATCATGCTCATGCAGGACGGCTCGATAAGGGTGATGGATTTCGGAATCGCGCGCTTTTCGCGCAGCGAGACCCGCACCACCACCAACAAGGCGATAGGCTCGGTCCACTACATCAGCCCCGAGCAGGCGAGGGGCGAGGCCACCGACGCCAAATCCGACATCTACAGCGTCGGCATCATGATGTATGAGATGCTGACGGGCGAGCTGCCGTTCCAGTCGGACAGCGCGGTGTCGGTCGCGCTCAAGCAGATTTCGGACGAGGCGGTGCGGCCGCGCGAGATCGTCCCCGACATCCCCGAGGGCCTCGAGGAGATCACCCTCAAGGCGATGGCAAAGGACCCCGAGAGGCGGTATCAGTCGGCCTCGCAGATGTTGAGGGACATCGACGAGTTCAAGAAAAACCCGAGCGCCGTCTTTGCGTACAAGTACCTGACGGGCGACAACGAGCCCGACATCAGCTTCGGCATAAACGACGGGCAGGGGGAAAAGACCGTTAAAAGCACAGGCGAAAGAAAAAAGAGCGCAAAGAGGGAGAAGCCGAGCGCGAGCGCGGCGTCCAAAAAGGGCAAGCGCAGAAGGGGAAGCATTACGACCGCGCTGCTTTTGGGCGTCACCGCGGCGTGCGTCATCTGCACTGTGGTGCTGCTGTCGATGGCGTTCGGGCTGTTTGAGGGTGAGCGCGCCGATGTCGAGCTGCCCAACTACAGCACGATGACGATAGACTCTGTGCGCGCGGGCAATACGCAGAACTTTGACTTCACGGTGATTGAGGAGTACAACGCCGACTACCCCGTCGGCACCGTGTTTGACCAGCGCCCCTATCCTCCCAAGACCATCAAGGAGGGCAGCAGGGTGACCCTCTATGTCAGCAAGGGGCCCGAGACGGTGTCTGTGCCCGACGTCGTGGGCATGACCTCGGGCGAGGCGGCGCAGCTTTTGCGCGGCATGAAGCTGGTTGTGCTCATGGAGCAGAAGAGCGACCCGACCTACGGCAGCAACAAAGTCGTCGAGACCGACCCCATCGGGCTGACCTCGGTCGAGACGGGCAGCACGGTGGTGCTGTATATCAACACGATGGCGTCGATGGACGCGACGAGCGTCCCCGTCCCGCAGGTGGTGGGCAAGCTGTACGAGGACGCGCGGGGCGACCTCGCCGTCGCAGGGCTCGCAATCGGGGCGGTGACCTTCCAAAGCGACGAGGCGCCCAAGGGCACCGTGCTCTCGCAGAGCGTGACCGAGGGCAGCCGCGTCACCGCCGGCACCAAGATCGACCTCGTGGTGAGCAACGGGATGCAGAAGTATCCCCTCGACTTCGATATGCCGTACACCGTCGCGGGATCCTCCGGCCCGTTTGAGATGCACATCTATGCGGACGGCATCGAGATACACAAGCAAAGCGTCAATCCCGGCGAGAGGGTAAACTTTACCTTTGAGGCGACCGATAAGGATGTCATATACGAGGTCAAGGTTAACGACCAGCCGCTCTATCGCTTTGTGGCGGCATGGGCGGTGCGTGAATGCCCGCAGGAGAACACCTTTGATCCGAGCGTGGTGTCCTTTACGCCCCCGGCGGTGGACACCAACCCCACCAACCCCACCGACCCCACCGACCCCACCGACCCCACCGACCCCACCGACCCCAACAATCCCGGCGGTGGTAGCAACACTACCCCGTGACGGCCGGAACGCCCCACAGATCGGACGGCGACTTATTTAGGACGGCGGTTTTGTATGGCGGACGGAATAATCATCAAGGGCATCGGCGGCTTTTACTATGTAAAAACCGCCGACGGCGTTTTGGAGTGCAAAGCAAAGGGAATCTTCCGCAGGCGCGGCGTCACACCGCTTGCGGGTGACAGGGTGCGCGTCGAGGGCGAAGAGGGCGGATATGTGGTCAGTGAAATCCGGGAGCGCCGCAACTTTTTTGCGCGCCCGCCCATCGCGAACGTCTCGGCTGCGCTGCTGGTGGTGTCGACGGTCGACCCCAAGCCCTCGACCCTTGTCATCGACCGCATGACGGCGGCGTGCGAACGGGTGGGGGTCGAGCCGGTTGTCGTGTTCACCAAGACCGACCTCGCGCCTGCGGACGAGCTGATCAAGATCTATCGCAGCGCGGGCTTCAAGGTCGTCGACACCCACTCGGACCGCGCACTCGACGAGCTGCGGGCGGTCGCCTCGGGCGGGATTGCCGTTGTCATCGGCAACAGCGGCGCGGGCAAGTCGACGCTGTTAAACGGGATAAGCGGCGGGCTCGAGCTCAAGACGGGCGAGACGAGCAAAAAGCTCGGGCGCGGCAGGCACACGACCCGCGCGGTCGAGCTGTACGAGTTCGCGGGCGGCTTTTTGGCGGATACGCCCGGCTTCGCGTCGTTTGAGACGCTGCGGCACGCGTCCGAGCCGGACGAGGTGGCCGGGTGGTTTCGCGACATCGCGCGGCACGCCGAGGGCTGCCGCTTTGCCGACTGCTCGCACACCGTCGAAAAGGGGTGCTCGGTTTTACGGGCGCTCGACGCGGGGGAGATTGAGCCGAGCAGGCACAAAAGCTACTGCGAAATCTATGACGAGATAAAAAAAGGCTATCAGTCGCGGTACGACTGACAGCCGGTTTTGCGCGGGTTTGTCCCCGCGGCGCTTTGAACTTTGCGCCGCGGGGGCTTTTTTGTGCCCGGCGGGGATTTGGAACAGGGAGGGCCGAACGCAATCGGAACGGCGTTCGGCAGACCCTGCGGGAGTATGCAGGGCCTGTCGCGGCAAAGCCGCGGCGGAGGGTTTGTAAGACGCAAGCAGGGATTACGACAGGAAGCCTTTTCAGACGACAAATCCTTGTACAGTCAACCCCTCCGTCGGGCTTGTGACCCGAGGGATGGGTGTAAGCTTTAGGCCCCGACGCGCGGCGGTGCTTTGCGCGGAACGCGCTTTGATAAAAACGACTGCAAACGCAGATTTTTTACAATAATTCCGAGGTGGTTAGCTATGGTTAAGATTGCTCCGTCCGTTCTGTCCGCTGAT
>CAYSRC010000016.1:0-44509 GCA_964433495.1 uncultured Oscillospiraceae bacterium | reverse complement strand
AGCTTAACGCAGCCCGCGAGGACGAGATGAGGGGTGAGCGGGGTTTTTGATTTTATCCCTGCTGTGAATAGGAAGTTCCTTCATCCCTCATCCACCGCAGGGCGGTCCCCCTTCCCCCCCCCGTGGGGGAAGGTTTCCAAGCTCTGAAGCTTTCACTTATTCCTCGGCCTACGGGCCATTGAAGTCCCCTTGCTTGAGAGCGCCTTGGGGTCGTCAGCCCCTTGCGCGCCTGCGCTTGGTGTAAACCAGCAGGCTCGCCGCCGTCACGACGACAAACCCGCCCGCGAGCGCGTACAGCCCTGTGCCGGGGCCGCCCGTCTCGGGAAGCTCAAACACGGTGTAGGCGTTCACAAAGTCGACCCTGTGTTGGTTGTCGCTTATCGCCCCCGACGTCTCGCTTCCCAAAACGCCGTCGGCGGTGACGGTGTAGTCGTACCTGCTTCCCGCCTCGCCGCTGCTGTTGACGACCCTGTCCTCACCGCACTCGGTCACGAAGTACTGCGTGCCCTTGAGGATATTTCTGATGACAATATACTCCCCGTGCTTGAGGCTGAACTCGGCGCCCGTGTACAACACAAGGTTGGTCTCGAGGGGCGTCCCGTCCGCCGCATATCTCGTGTAGGAATAGGCGTCGGGCAGATAGTGGTTTTGGGCGTCTCTGAAGCTTAAGGTAAAGCGGAACTCCTCGCCGTTGTCAAACGGGGCGGGCTCCTCGCCGTTGACGCTCTTCATGACCGTCTTGTGTATCTCGAGCTCGCCGTAAGAACTGCTTGTGGTCGTGCTGGTGGACACCGCCGACGGCAGCGTGAACTGCATCCAGCAGGTCGAGCCCGATGCGCCGCGTTCGGTGTAAAAGAAGGTGAGGCGATGGGTCTCGTCCCCGGGGCGGCCCTCCTTTTGCAGGTGCTGCCACAGGTCGACATACTCGCCGCACGACTGTCGCACGCCGCCGAGGTCGCACACGAGCTCGTCGTCGAGAAACACCCACATGTCGTCGTCGCCGAAAAACAGGTACTCGAGCGGGCCGACGTAGTTTTTGTCAAGGGTGAACTCGACCTGGTATCTCATGCCGAAGTACGAGTTGTGCGCTTTTCCGTCATCGCTTACCGGGAAATTGCCCTTTGACGAACCGTCAAACTTCGCCGTTTCGTCAGACAAATACGCATTACTCCCGTTCCATTCCCCGGCTTTTCCGAGCTTAGGGTCGTTCTTTTTAGCATCAAGAGGCACCCCGTCCATCGGCCAAAAGTTGTTCGTCCATAAACTGTGAGTCAGGTTCGGACCGGGCGACGGGTGGAAAAACCTGTCAAGGCCGCTTACCGTACCATACGACGTGCCGCCGCTTAAAACGGTCGCCGACCCGAGGGTGAAGGTGTCGCCTATCACGCCGAAGCCAAGGGCGCCGTCGAACACCCGTTTGCCCGTTCGTGCCGTACCGCTGAACAGGTTTGTCGGGCCGACTATCCCCGTCGAAAACACGACGTCGGGGTCGGGGTTGTCGCCGCTCCAGCCCGTTATGCCGGACACCATGCCGAACGTGCTGCCCATGTAGGACATGTCCGGTGTTCCCCAGCCGCCTTCTCGGTTGCGCCCGTTGATAAGATATCCGTTCCATCTTTCGGTACCGCGCGTTACGCCGGTGTTGACATTTCCGAAAACAAAGTGCGCACCCGTCGCCCCCGCGGGATAGCCCGACGCCGCGTTGATGCCGCCCGCCGCGGTGTACACCGTGGTGTTGCCGCCGCTCACCGCATTCTGTCCGTTGCCGATGTCATAGTCGAAAAAGTCGGCTTCGATGGTTTTGCTTGCGGTCTTGGGCTCAAAAACCAGCCTAATGTTCGAGCCCTCCTGAATCTTGACCCAGATGTACTCGTCCCCCGTTTCGGAGGGCGGTACGGTGGCGTTGAAGTTGGTAAAGTGCACCTTTGTGACCGAAGCGCCGACATACTGTACATCCCAGCTCTCGGTCCCGACCTTGTCGCCGCTCTGCATCCAAATCTCCTTGAGCGTATAGCTGTCGTTGAGCAGCAGGGCGTTGAAATAGCTGAGCGACGGCGACGCATAGTAGGTGAACTGCCCTTTTGCGTATATCTCGGTCAGCTCGTCGTTCTTCAGCACGGGCACCCCCGCCGAGTTGAGCTCCATATAGCCCACGGGGGGAAGGTTTGCGTCCACACCGTTTTGCGGCAGATGGTTGTTGCCCGCTATCTTTGAGGTGTCGATGACCTCGAGATAGTTTTTGCTTGGATCCCTTTTGTCGGCTTCAACCAGAACGACCCGCGGGATGACCGCATAATACTCGACCGTAAAGCCGGGGTTCGCCTGCTCGGATAGGTCAAGCGCCATGATCCCCTCGTCGCCGCCCGCTCCCGCATCGCTGAGGGTAAAGGCCATCTGCGGCAGGCCGTCCGCCGCGTCGGGCGCGATGTCCGACAGCGCCGGCGTGACCTCGCCCCCGCCGCCCGACGCCTGCACGAGTTCGTCGAGGGAGACGTCGGCCTGCTCTTCCGCACTCTCGCCGACGACAATCGAGCTTATGTCGGTCACGCCGCCGTCGGCGGGCACAAGCGCCGAGACCACCAGCCCGCGGCCCACCTCGGGGGCAGGCAGCAGGCTCTCTCCGTCGGGCGCGAGCACATAGCCGTCGCCGTCGTCGTCGCCGTTGTCCACCTCTATACTGTCGCTGTATGACTTCGCGGCGGCGTTCGCCGCTGCCGTCGGCGACACCGTCGCCTCAATCACACAGTCGGAGAAGTCCATGCGCACGCCGTCGTAGTCTATGACATACCGCAATACCGCGAGATTAAGCGACTGCGCGCCGTTCCCCGCGCTGTACTCTGCAAAGGCCTCGTACAGCTCGCTGTCCTCGCCGAGCGTCTCGACCGTAAACGCAAGCAGGCCGGGGTCGGCAAGCGGCGCGTCGGGGGCGGTCTCTTCGCCCTCTTCGCCGGTCTCCTCCTGCCCCGTCTGCTCGCCCTCGGAGGCGGGCTCGGGCTCGACATAGGGCTTCAAAACGCCCTTCACGCTGAACACGACCCTGTACAGGCCGCCCTTGTCCTGCCAGACAAACGAGGTGTCGATGCTCACGCGCCCCTCCTCGTCCCGCTCGGGCGCGCTGCCTATGGCAACCTTTGAAAAGCCGTTCATCTCAAACGACGCCGCGCCCTGCTCGTCGACCTCGGTGCGGATGACCTCGGCCCCCTGCTCGGCAAAGTGGACGACGGTTATCCGCTCGCCCACGGGCAGGCCGTTTTCGTCGAGGAATTGGATGGTGATCGACACGGGGGCGGCGGGCTCGAGCTCCTCGCCGTCGAGGGTGAAGCCGATGTCGAGCAGATGGCTCATCTCGGCGCTGTCGGTGTGCAGCGCCGAGCGATAGTCGCTCTCGTAGTGCGCCACCGTCTCCTCGTCGGTCACAAGGCGGGCGTACAGCTCGGCCTCGTCGGGGATCTCGGCAAGGTCGGTATAGCTCACGCGCACCTCAAACTCGTCGGTCGTCAGCGTCCGCACGCTGCCGCCGAGCACGCGCGGGAATGTCGGCTGCGCTTCGCCGGGGATATAGGTATAGGTCTTTGCACCGCCGAGCATTTCACCCGTCTCGGCGTCAAGATACTGCACCGTATAGGTGACAGCGGCTGCGGGCACGAGCTCGCCCGCTTCGTCGGGCCCTGCCGCGGGGGACTCTTCGGGCGTCTGCTCGGACGCTTGCCCCTGTGTCTCGGGCTCTTCCGCCCCGGGCGCTTGCTCCTCCGTTTCGGGCTCGCCCTTTATAAACGCGGGGCGCACAAGGCCGTCCTCGCCCGCGTCGACAAGGGTCAGCGCCGCGTCGTCGGGGAGCTCGGCCGTCCGATCAAAGCACGCGGTGACACGCACGCTTTCGTCGGCATAGACAAGCTCGCGCTCTTCGGCGGCGCTCGGGACGCCGAGCCCTGCCACCTCTTCGGGACTGAGCTCCTCCATACGGAAGCACAGCTCGTTGTGGGTGTGCTCTAAAACCTCAAGCTTGCCGCAGATGAGCACAAGCTCGGAATCGGGGTCGTTTTCGTCCGCGCGCTCATAGCACTCGTCGGTGTGGGTGTGCAGCTCGACCTCGGGCTTGCCGCAGACGAGCTCCTCGCGCATCTCATAACAATCGTCGGTGTGGGTGTGGCCCTCGCCCTCTTCAAGGCCGCAGACATACCCCTCGTCGGTCTGATAGCAGTCGTCGGTGTGGGTGTGCCCTGCGCTCTCGTCAAGGCCGCAGGTATATGTTACGACGGTCGTGTAGCATTCATCGGTGTGGGTGTGGCCCGCGTGCTCTGCAAGGCCGCACACAAGCTCGCGGCGGACGGCGTAGCAGCTGTCATTGTGGGTGTGATCCGCGCCCTCCTCGAGACCGCAGGTGAGCTCTCTTATCTCCCGATAGCAGCCCGCGTCGTGGGTGTGGCCCGCGCCTTCCTCAAGGCCGCAGGTGAGCTGCCGCGTCTCGCTTATGCAGCCCGCGCCGTGGGCGTGGCCCGCGCCGTGGGCGTGGCCCGCGCTCTCCTCAAGGCCGCACACAAGCTCACGCACCTCGCCGAGACAGCTCTCGTCGTGGGTGTGCGCCGGGCTCTCCTCGAGGCCGCACACAAGCTCACGCACCTCGCCGAGACAGCTCTCGTCGTGGACATGTTCTTCGAGCTCTTCAAGCGGGCAGACGAGCGCGCCGTTCTCATAGCAGTCGTCATTGTGCTTGTGCACCGCACAGTCGGCCCTGCCGCATACGAGAACACCGTCGCTGTAGCACTCGTCGGTGTGCTCGTGCACCTCAAACGCGCATTCAAGCACCCGCTTTGTATGGTTCATCGCCTCGCCCCGCAGGTGAAGCAACGCGGCGGTCGCCGCCGTCACAACCAGCGCGAGAGCGGCAACAATCAAGATGAGGCGCCTCTTATTCTTTTTGACGCCGAGGATGCCCTCGGCCCCGTTTCTCGGAGATTTCATCATACCCTATCCTCTCCTAAAAAATAGTCTCCCGCCCCGGTGCGCCGAGGAGAATCAGAAAAAGGCAAATGTCTCAAACGGCCACACGCGCACCAGTATACGGCCGATGACCATGTCGCCGCTTACGCAGCCGACGATGGTGTTTCTGCTGTCAATGCTTGTTTCCCGGTGATCCCCCATCACAAAATACTGGCCGTCCGGCACCTGATACGGAAAGCTTATATCGCAGTCGCCCAGCGCCTTTTCGCTTATATACGGCTCGTCAATCTGCTCGCCGTTGACCGACACGTTGCCGTCGCCGTCGATCTCGACCCAGTCGCCCGAGACCGCGATGACCCGCTTTACCAAAATGTTGTTGTTGTAGTGAAAGGCGATCAGGTCGCCCGGGTTGCAGCGGCCGACCCCCACCGAGACCACGATGTCCTTGTCTTGAAGGGTGGGCGCCATCGACGAGCTGTGGATCTGCAGCACCGGCAGAAACAGCACCGCCACGAGGGCGCTCACCGCCGCCACAACCACCAGCGACACCAGCGTGTCGCGAAGCACCCGCGCAAAGTTGCGGCGGTACTGCGACCTCCCGAGCTCCTTTTCAAGCTGGGGCAGCGTGGGCGCGTCGGCCAAAAGCTGCTGCTCGGTGTATCTGCCGGGGCGTCCGCCCTCCTTTGAGCGCCGCCCTTCATCGCCCTGCGAGGGCTTCTTTGCGGCTGCCGCCCGCGGCCTGTCGAGGCCTCGGGCGCCGCCCTTATCTTTATCCGTGTCGCCGTCAGGGCTTTGTGCGGCACCCGCACGGTGCGCGCCCGACGGCGTCTCCTCATTCACATTGTACGCCCCGACGGGCACGGACCCTGCCGCGGTCTGTGCGCCCTGCCCGGGCGCGGCCCCCAACGTCGCACGATCAATATTCAGGGCCTCCGTCCCGCTGTCGGCGGGCCCTTCGCCCACATAGCCCGAGGCGGTGAAAACCCGTTTGCCGACAGGCTTATTTCTCTTCTTTCCCACAAGACGCAGGGCGGACAAAACGCCCTTCTTTTCGCCCGGTTTTCCGTAACGGCGCGGCCCGCTGCCGCTCTTTTTTATCTTCATTTGGCAACAGGGGTTCCTTTCCGAATATCGCTCCCCCGCGCCCCCGTGTCCTTTATGCCGCGGATGTACCTGTCGGCGACCCTCTGCGCCGCCCGCATCGTGAGCTCCACCCTATAGGATATCTCGCGCAGCGACTCGGCGCTGTTCATCTCGAGATAGCTTCCCGCGATGAGCTCCTCGATCTGATTCTCGAGGTCGGTGATCTTCGCATCCTTGATGTCGAGCCGATCTTTTAAGCGATCGATCTGCGCGTCCTTCTCGTTGAGCCGGCCCTTGAGGCGCTCGGTGAGCTCGTTTGCGCTGTCAATCGTCCGCTGTGCAGCCTCAAGCCTGTCTTTAAGCTTGTGTGTCTCACGACCCTGCCCCACCAAAAGCAGCAGCAGGTCGTGGCGCTTTAGCTTGTGAAGTTCTTTCTCTGTCACAGACAGCTCCCCTTTTCAGAAAGATCGCACGGCGGCCGTTGTCCGACGCGCGGCGCACAACACGCCGAAATCGGCCCTGTCAGCCGACGCGCGGCGCACAGACATCGTCGGTTCGTTAAACAAGAGGCATCGCCCGTCATTCAACAGGCGGCACGGGCGCCGGCTCCCGTCCCCCGAGCTTCGGGGGAGCTTTTGATCCCCTGCCGAAAGGCGCCAGGCAAGAGCCCTTCGCCTGAGCGGCGGGTACACCATGCCGCGGTTATATACTATGTCGCGCGCCCGCCCGTGTTGCACAAATCGGCTTTGCAGACAGTGTCGTTCGCTTACACCCGCCCGGGCCGTGCGGCGATGCGCCGCGCCGACAACCTTCATTCGGTCAGAGCCATGGCTCTGACCGGCTTCCGCATTAGATGGGGAAGCCGAAAAGTCAACTTTGCCCATATTGTCAACATCCGTCCGCAGGCCGTCAAAAACAAAACCGCAATTAAAAGAAAGGTGCACAAAACCCACAGGTGAAGCGCGTCACCTGCGGGTACCCGATATAAAATCGTGAAAAGAGCCCTTCCAGCCTCCGTTCGTTTTCCGCCGCAGGAGAGACCAACCTCTTGCGTAATCTAATGATACCCTATCCCTCGGCATTTTGCAAGTGAGAAAACATGCATTTTATGACAACTTTTCGGTCGATTAAGACATTCGGAGGGATTTTTTCGGACGGGCTTCGCTTATTCCCGTTTGCTTGACCGGGATAAGAGAGCCGCGAAAAGGCGCCGAACGGGCCGCGCCCTCAGGCCGGACGGCCGTCAACCGAGCCGAACGGCCGCCGCAGGCTCCCCGCGCCGACAAAACGCAGTCCCGCTTGCCGCGGCGGCGAAAAGCGCCGAACGGGCCGCGCCCCCAATCGCGCGGCCTACGGGCGTTGCCCCCGCACGGGCCGCCCCGAAGCCCTGCACACGCCCTGTCCGAACGCCTCTGCGCCCTACCCCAGTCTGCGCGCGAGCTGCTCGGGGTTGGCGGCGCAGCCGAGCGCCGTGTCCCGCGTTATCCTGCCGCTTTTTACGAGGTTGAACAGCGACTGATCCATCGTGATCATCCCCTCGGCCGCGCCCGACGCGACGGCGTTGTCGATCTGGTGGCTCTTGCTGTCGCGTATTAGGCTGCGGATGCCGTTGTTGACGTGCATCACCTCGAACGCGGGCACGAGCGCGCCGTCGACGCCCGCGACAAGCTGCTGCGAGACAACGGTGTGCAGCACCATGCTCAGCTGGATTCTTATCTGCGCCTGCTGGTCGCTCGGGAACGAGTCGACGATGCGGTCGATGGTGTTGACCGCGCCCTGTGTGTGCAGCGTCGCGATGAGCAGGTGCCCCGTCTCGGCTGCGGTCATCGCCGTGCGAATCGTCTCGCCGTCGCGCATCTCGCCGAGCAGGATGACGTCGGGCGCCTGCCGCAAACAGGCGCGCAGCGCCGAGAGATAGTCTTTTGTATCAATGGCGATCTCCCTTTGCGAAACGATGCTGTTGAGGTTGCGGTGCAGGTATTCTATCGGGTTTTCCATCGTAATAACGTGGCACTCCCGCGTGCGGTTGATGCGGTCGATGATGCACGCCTGGGTCGTCGACTTGCCGCTGCCCGCGGTGCCGGTGACCAAAACCATGCCGTGCTTCACGTCGGCGAGGTTGATCACCTCCTCGGGGATGCCGAGCGCGCGCCAGTCGGGTATGCCGAACGCCACCACCCTTATCACCGCCGCGTAGGAGCCGCGCTGGCGGTAGACGTTCGCGCGAAATCGCGCAAGCCCCGCGAGCGCAAAGGAGAAGTCGTCGTCGCCGCGGGCCGCAAACTCGTCCATCGGCCTGCCCGCCTTCTCATACAGGTCGGTGATCAGACGCCTGCTGTCGTCCGGCATCAGGCGCTCTTCGTCGATGTGCTTTATCCTGTTGTCCAGCTTTTCGCACGCCGGGCTCCCGGCGATGATGAACAGGTCGGAGGCCCCGTCCTCGACGACCCTTTGCAGGTAGTTTACAAGCTCAGGCATAGCTGTCTCCTATGATAAATACAAAAATCAGTCCCCGTCCCAAACCGACAGGCTCTCGTCCGTCTCATACTTCCCGGCGGGCGCCGCCTGCCACCGCACGACCGAAAAGCCGTCCGCGGTTCTCTCAAGCTCCACCTCGAGGCGCTGCGTGTCCGAGATGCGGCAGCCGTAGCTGTAGCGCTCGCCGCTCTGCACGACATCTGCGGGCACGTCGCCCGACCTTATGCGCGCAAAAATCTCCTGCGCCTCGCGGTCGGCCTCGTAATAATCGGCCACCGCCTGCGCGGACGCGGCGCTCAGGCGGTCGTGCGCCCGCACCGTCGAGAGGCTGAGCAGCGCAAAGACGGTCAGACAGAGCACCGCGAAGGTCACCAAAAGGGACACCCCGCCCACCGCGGGAGGCGAGAAGCCCTCGCGCCTGTCACTGTGCACCGTCCGTCACCCCCTGCCACGCAACCTCGGTCTCAAAGATCGCCTCGCCGTCCGACGCCCGCAGCGCCGAGACCCTTGCGCCGCAAAGGCCCGCGACATCCGTCCGCACGGGGCGCACCTCGAGCAGATACGCCGCCCCGTCGGCGGCCGGGCTCCAGTCGCCGTCGAGCGCGATACAAAGCGAGCCGTCGTCCTCGAGCGAAACCCCGAGAGCGCTCGCGACCCCCTCAAGCGAGCCGTCGGGCGCGCCGCACGCCCGCGCTGTCTCGGCCGCGTTCTGCACGGCGACGACCGCCCTGTCCCGCTCAGCCGAGTCCTTCGAGATCGCGTCCGACTTCACAAACGCCTGCATACACAGCGCCGCGGCAAGCGCAAAAACCAACAGCATGACCATCTGCTCGATCATGACAAGGGGGGCCTTGCTCTTCATATCGCGTCCCCCCCGCTGCGGCGGCAGAGCGTGAGCTCAACCGTCTCGCCGCCCGAGGTCACCCGCAGCGTGACAAGACTGTCCGAGACCTCCGCCTCAAGCCCCTCGGCGGGCATTATCCGCTGGCCGTCCCCGGGGGACAGCCCCGCGCCCGCAAGGCAGAACAATTCATTCAGATATCCGTCGTGGACATACACGCGGGTCTCGCACTCGCTGCCGCCGACCGTCTCGCGCAGCACGAGCGCGTCGCCGTCGCCGAACTCGCCCGCCTCTATCGCGCCCGCGCGGTCGGACTGCCGCACGCGCGCCGAGAGGTACTGCGCGCACACCCTGCGGTCGCCCTCCTCGGCGCCCCGCTCGGAGAGCGCGCGGTAGGTCTTCGCGCCCGTCAGCAGGACCGACAGGATGCACACCGCAAAGACGCCGAACAGCAGCAGTGCGGCAAGCCCGTTAAACCAGCCGCTCCGTTTCATCTCGTCCTCCCCCCGCCGTCCGCGTTTTTGGGCAGCACGGCGATGTCGGGCATCAGGTTGCTCGCCGTCGCGTGATAGTGCACGATGTATTCCGACGTGTCAAGCTGAAGTCCGTAGTGCTCTTTGAGATAGTCGAGGTCGGGGGGATAGACCCCCTCGGTCGCGTAGCAGGCGACACAGGCACGGCGGACGGCCGCCTCGGCCTGCTCGAGGCTCTCCTCGCGCCGCCCGCTGCCGAGCTCGTCCACCGCCGTCGAAAACCAGCACAGGGCCGCCGCCGCGACGAGCGCCCCGCCGGTCGTCTTTAACAAAGCCTTAAACCGTCCCATGATACAAATCACCCTATCGTGCTCATAATGTGCATAAGCGGCAGCATCACCGAAAGCAGGATGAGCCCCACAAGCACCGTGCACACGAGAATCAGCGCCGGCTCGATGCGGCTCACGAGGTCGTCCACCGCGTTCTCGCTGTCCTCCGACAGGTCCCGCGCGACCTTCTCGAGCGCGGTGTCCATCGAGCCGCTGCGCTGCCCGAGCTCGATAAGACGGCAGGCGCTCGCGGGCAAAAGCTCGCTTTTGCGCATGGCCTCGCCGAGCGCCGCGCCGTTTTGCAGGCTGTGTATGCACCCCTCGCACCGCTTTTTTGCGGGCGGGTTGTCCGCGAGAAGGGACGCCGACATCTCGAGCGCCTCCTCAAGCGGCAGGCCGCTTGCGACGCCCATCGACAGCGCCTGGGTGAGCCTCGCGTTGTTGATGCGCTTTGCCACGCCGCGGTCGCCCCTCAGACGCCGCCACCAAAGCAGCGCCCGCGCGCGAAGGCTGCCGACCCCCGCGAACAGCGCGCAAAGGACGACGACAAGCGCCAGCGCCGCCCAGATCGCCGGCATGGCGGCGTCGATCATCCGCCCGAGCTGCAAAAGACCGCCCGCGACGCCGCTCAAGCGGCTTCCGAGCGAGATGTAGACGTCGTTGAATATCGGCAGCACCCGCACCAGCAGCACCCCGATGACCACGAGCATCAGCACGAGCATCACCGCGGGGTACAGAAGGGCGCTGCGCACCCGCCGCTCAAGCTTCACGCGGCGGTCGTAGTATTCGGACAGCGCAAACAGCGCCTCCTCGGTGCGGCCCGTCTGCTCGCCGACCTCGATGAGCCCGCACAGATAGGCGGGGAAACGGCCGCTCTGTTTAAAGCACGCGGACAGCGGCGCGCCGTCGTCCGCCCGCTCGGCCATCCCCGCCAAAAGCTCTTTATACTCCCCCTGCTCGCCCAGCAGCGAGAGGGCGTCGCCGACGCCCACCCCCGAGTGAAACAGCAGGTACAGCTCCATCGTCAGGCCCGAGAGCCGGGCGTTTGTCACAGCCTTTGCCATAGCGTCATCCCTTTAATACAAATACATCGCGTTGTAGTTGGCGCCGTCCCCGACATACTGCAAAACGGCATCGCTGCTCCTGCCCGACGAGACAAAGGTCGGGTCCATGCGCTGCCAGCTGACGCCGTCAAAAAACACCGCGCCGTCGACCCAGCCCTGCTCCTCGGTCCAGACGCTTATCCACGCGTGGTACTGCTCGCCCGCGTAGCCCACGACCAGCTTGCAGGGCACCCCCTGGCTGCGCAGCATCCCCGTCATGAGCGCCGCGTAGTCAAAGCAGATCCCCTTGCCCCTGGCGAGCACCGTGTCGAGCACGGGCAGATAGCCCGACTGCACCGTCTTCGCGAGCTCCTTGTCATAGGTCAGGCTGTTGACGACGAAATCGTATATCTTTTCGACCTTTAACAGCGGGTCGTCGATGCCGGCGGTGAGCTCGGCCGCCTTCTCGATGGTGTTCTGTGCGTCCGCATAGTCGACGTACTGGTTGGGGCGGATGAACGGCTCGAACTCGTCGCTCAGCGACACCTCAAACGACGCCGACAACAGGGTGACGTATCGGTTGCCGTCGAGGTTCTCAAACACCGTCACGCGGTAGCCGCCGTTGCCGTCGGACAGCGGGAAGGTCTCCCAGCCGTCGCCCCCGAGGTCGTAGGTGTACTTTATCCCCGACGTCTCGGCGGACGGCCCCTCGACCTGGACCTTGAGGCGCTTGCCCTCGCTTGTGCAGCGCACCATGACATACCCGTCCGATGTGTTGGAGTAGTCGACGGCCGCGCGCTCGTTCTCCTCGCACAGGGTACCCGGCGCCTCGGGCCTCAGCACATCGGGTATCGCGGGCGCAGGGGCGTCGGCAAGAACCGCCGCCTCGTCGCTTATCTCGGCCGAAAGCGGGGTCGAGTCGATAAAGATGCTCTCGGGCTCGCCGCCCGAGCATCCGCACAGCGACAGCGCGACGAGCGCCGCCGCCGCGGCCGACAGAGTTTTTTTAAGGTTCATATATCTGCTCCTCCGGGGAAAACGCGTTTCAAAAAGCGGGGCAGCGGCGGCGCAAAAGCGCGCAAAAAAGCACCCCGCCGTTTTTTTGTAATTCTATCATATCCGACCGTGTGTTTGCAAGGACACAGAGCTGCCGTCTCGGACGCTCTGCCCCGAGCGTCCGCGGCCGCTTTTCAAAGAACTCCTTTTCCCTGCGGGACGATCCCCGCGGCAAAGGGCGGCCGCGTGTGCTGTGACACTGCCTGTCGGGCGTTTAAGGATGCTTTTTCTTCAATTCCCCAAAAAGCTTTTAAACAACAAAAACGCAGGCGAGCCCCAAACCATGCGTTGGGCCGTGTCCCGCTTTCGGTGCGCGGTCGGGCCGTCGCTCAAAGCCGTCTTCGCCGGGCGGGGCGCGTCGGAGCCCCGCAAAGCGAAAGGCCGGCGGTTTGCACCGCCGGCCCTGCGCCGAGAGTCCATGGCTTATCCTGTCAAGCCGCCGCAAAAACCGCGACAATTGAAAGGCGTCGGGCGCTAAAACCCCGCAAGCAGCTCGAGCAAAAGTCCCTTGCAGCGCTTTTCGTCCATGTCGTACACGACCGAGGCGTTCGCGTCGGCATAGTATCCGCGGCGGTCGATGACGAGCTGGCCGTCCGCCATGCCGCCCGAGCAGTCGACGCGGCACACCTCGCGGCGCACGTCGGTCGCCGTCGCGGGGTCGATTGCGGGCGCAACGGCCGCCCAGTCGTGGACGCAGCAGCTCGCGCCCTCCGAGAAACGGTAGGGCGGCAGGTCGAAGCCGGGCCGCCACAGATAGTCGCACCGCCACAAAAAGCGCCGCAGCAGCGCGCCGACGAACGCGGACGACCTTGTGCCGAGCGCCTCGATGTCCTCGATGTCGGCACGGCGGTAGGTCGCGCCCGCCTCGTTGCCCTCGATGGGCCCGATGAACAGGTTCGCGCCGCTCAGCATCACCTTGGCGGCGGCCTCGGCGTCGTCGACAAAGTTGGCCTCTCCCACGGGTGTCCTGTTGCCCGTGCTGATGCCGCCGCCCATGATGTAGAGCGTGCCTATCTTTTTCGCGACCTCGGGCGCGAGGGTGAGCGCCGCGGCGATGTTGGTAAGCGGCCCTATCGCGCACACGTCCACCGGCTCCTCCGACTCGCGCAGGGTACGCACAAGATAGCTCACGGCGTGCTCGCGCTCGGCCGTTCTGCCGCCCGTGGGAAGCCCTATCGACGGCTCGTGGATGAGAACCTGCTCGCCCTTATACTCCTTTCGGACGGTCTGGCACAGGGTGTTCTGCGTGCGCCCCGGCATGAGGCCGTGGGTCAGCGAGTGCGGGCACCCCATGTACACGGGGACGTCAAGCCCCAGAAAGTTGACGAGCGAGAGGGCGTTTTGCGTCGTCTGCTCGACGGGCAGATTCCCGTGCACGGTGGTGATTGCGGCGACCTCGACGTTGTCCGCCAGCAGCAGACCCAGCATGGCGACGGCGTCGTCGGTGCCGATGTCGCAGTCAAGTATGACCTTTTTTCTCTTCTCTGCCATAACCTTTGCCCCCGCGGTCAGCGCCGGCCCTTGTCATAGGGCTCGCCGCAGGCCTTGGGCCCGACGGCCTTGTTCGACGAGACCGCCAAAATCACCAGCGTGATGATGTACGGGAGGCTCTTGTAAAAGTTGTCGGACAGCCCGAGATCCGAGAGGAACGGGATGCTCATGTAGCCCGAGGCGACCGTCTTGATGAGCGAGAACAGCAACGCCGCGAACAGCAGGCGCACCGGCTTCCACTGGCCCAGCATAAGCACCGACATCGCCAAAAAGCCGTAGCCGTAGACGTCGCCGCCGAACGACGTGACGGTGGGCACGATGTAGATGAGCCCGCCGAGGCCGCCGAGCGCGCCCGAGATCGCGAGCGCGACATACCGTGTGCGGTAGACGTTGATGCCGAGGGAGTCGGCCGCCTGCGGGTTCTCGCCGCACGCGCTCAGCCTCATGCCGAAGCGCGTCTCGGAGAAGACAAAGATCGCGACGCCGATGATCGCAAAGCCGATGTAGGTCGTGATATAGGCGTTTTGAAACAAAATCCTGCCCAAGACCGGGATGTCCCCGAGGACGGGCACCTTTTCGATCCTGAAGGTGTTTGTGAACGAGATGTTCTGGCTGCCCGTGATCGAGCGGGCGACAAAGATGGCGAACGCGGCCGCGAAGGAGTTGAGCGCCATCGCGCTTATGCTCTGGTCGGCCTTGAGCTTGATCGCCGCAAAGGCGTGCAGCTGGGTGAACAGCATCCCCACCACGCTCGAAACGGCCATGGCGCAGACGAGCAAAAGCTGCCCCTGCATATAGTTCTCCATATAGTGCATGAAGAGCGCGCCCGAAAAGGCGCCCATGATCATGATGCCCTCAAGACACATGTTCAGCACGCCGCTCTTTTCGGAGAACAGCCCCGCGACCGCGACGACCAAAAGCGGGATGAAAAAGCACAGGCACATGTTGGCGATGTAGTAGAAAACCTCCATTTACAGATCGTCTCCTTTCTCTGTCTCCTCTTGCGTCCCCTTGGCCTGGCGCTTTCTCGCAAGTCTGTCGAAAAACAGGCGCAGCAACAGAGAAAAGGCCGAGAGATAGATGACCGCCGAGGTGACGATGTTCACGATGTCCTTGACAAAGCCGTAGGACTGGATGTACTGCCCGCCTATCGTCAAAAAGGAGATGAACAGCGACGAGAGGATGACGCCGAGCGGCGAGTTTCCGGCCAAAATCGCGATGGAGATGCCGGTAAAGCCCTCGGTGGGCTGCGTGTCAAACACGCGGATGTTTCTGCCCGACCCCGAGAGATAGAGCAGCGCGCCGCCGAGCGCGATGAGCGCGCCCGAGATCATGATCGAGACGATCACGGTGCGCTTCTCCTTTATGCCGGCGTACTTGCAGGCGTGCTCGTTCTGCCCGCAGGCGCGAAGCTCATAGCCGAAGGTCGTCTTGTTGACGATGATGTGGATGATAACGCACACGGCAATCGTGATGAATATGCCTATGTTGGCGCTGCTCCCCGGGAACAGCTTGTCAAGGCCCAGCGTCGGCATGACCGCCTCGGCGGGGATGCTCTTGGACTGCCCGGTGGTGACGTTGTAGATGGACGCCTTGATGAGCGAGTTGACCATGTACCGCGCGAGGTAGTTCATCATGATGGTGCTGATGATGACGTTGACGTTTCGATAGGCCTTGAGAAGGCCGGGAATAAGCGCCCACAGAGCGCCCGATATCGTCGCCGCTATCAGCGGGACTATCCAGCGCAGCGGTCCCTGAAGAAACTCCCATTTTATCGCGGTGTACACGGCGACAAAGCTGCCGAGCAGAAACTGACCGCCGCCGCCTATGTTGAACACGTTTGCCTTGAAGGCGATGGCGAGGCCCGCGCCGCACATCATGATGGGCATCGCCTGATAGAGGATGTCGCCGATCGCCTTGACGCCGCCCTCGCGTATGCCGCCCGTTATCAGGGTCAAAAAGCCAGGCCACGCGTTTTTGGCGTCGCAGATGAGCAGGATGACGAGCGCAAGCAGCAGGCCAGCAACCGCAGCCAGGGCGGACGCCGAAAGAGTGGCCAAACCGTCGGTGTTAAGTGTCCTTTTCCCTTTACGCATTGTCATTCTCCTTCTTTACGCCCGCCATATAAAGGCCCATCTGCTGTATGGTCGTCTTTTTCGGGTCGATGTCGGCGACGATGCGGCCCTCGAACATCACAAGGACGCGGTCGCTGACGTCCATGACCTCGTCGAGCTCGAGCGACATCATCAAAACGGCCTTGCCGCGGTCGCGCTGCGCCACAAGCTGCTTGTGCACAAACTCGATCGCGCCGACGTCGAGGCCGCGCGTCGGCTGGACCGCGATCAAAAGGTCGCTGTCCTGCTCGATCTCCCTCGCGACAATCGCCTTTTGCTGGTTGCCGCCCGACATGCTTCTTGCGACCGTCTTGCCCCCGAGGGTGGTTCTGATGTCATATTTTTCAATAAGCTCCTGCGAAAGCTCCGCCGCCTTTTCCCTGTCGATAAACGAGCGGCGCTGCATCGAGGGCTTGAAATAGCTTTTCAAAATCAGGTTTTCTTCCAGAGTGAAGTCGAGGATGAGGCCGTACTTGTGCCTGTCCTCCGGGATGTGCGAGATGCCCCCGAGGTTGCGCGTTCTCACGTCGGCCCTTGTTATGTCGACCCCGCCGAGGGTGATCGTGCCGCTCTGCACCGGCATTATCCCCGTAAGGCCGTAGATGGTCTCGGACTGTCCGTTCCCGTCGATGCCGGCGAGGCACACGATCTCGCCGCGCCTGACGGAAAAGCTGACGTCGTCGACGACGTTTTTCTGCGAGCTGCGGCCGCGCATGACCATGTTTTTGACGTCCAGCACGACGTCGCCCGGCGTCTGCTCGCGCTTGTCGACGGTGAAGCTGACCTTGCGCCCCACCATGAGCTCGCTCATCTCTTCCTTTGTGGTCTTTGAGACCTCGAGCGTCCCGATCTTTTTGCCGCGCCGCAGGACGGTCACGCGGTCGGCGACCCTGCTTATCTCGTCCAGCTTGTGGGATATGAAGATGATCGACTTGCCCTCGGCCGCGAGCCCCTTGATGATGGCTATCAGCTCCTCGATCTCCTGCGGCGTCAAAACGGCCGTCGGCTCGTCAAAGATCAGGATGTCGCTGCCGCGGTACAATATCTTGAGGATCTCGACGCGCTGCTGCATCCCGACCGTTATGCCCCCGACAATCGCGTCGGGGTCGACCGCCAGCCCGTACCGTTCGCTCAAGTCTACGATTCTCTTTTTGGCCGTCTCAAGGTCGAGCACGCCGTTCTTCATAGGCTCGCTGCCCAAAATTATGTTTCGCACGACGGAAAAGCACTCGACCAGCTTGAAGTGCTGGTGCACCATGCCGATGCCGAGCTCGGTCGCGTCCCGGGGCCCCGTGATGTGTGCGGGCCTGCCGTTGACCTTTATCGTCCCGGCCTCGGGCTGATACATCCCGAAAAGGATGCTCATCAGCGTGGACTTGCCCGCGCCGTTCTCGCCGAGCAGCGCGTGGATTTCGCCCCTGCGCAGCTCGAGCGAAACGCGGTCGCACGCGACGATGCCGGGAAAGGTCTTGACGATTCCCTGCATCTCTACAGCAAATTGTTCATCCATATTTGAATCCTCATGTTTCGGATTAAACCGATGTGATATGGGGGCAAAGCGCCCCCATATCACATCGTCTGCGGTTGCGGGTTTCAGTTCTTGTAGTCGAGCGCGACGAGCTCGAGAGGGATCTGCGTCGGGTCCTCGATGTCGCTGTCGGTGAGGATGCTCGAGGCGATGCCGTCCGTGTCGTTCTTGATGCGGGCGTACAGCTCCTCATACTGCTCGACGGTGTAGTTCTTAAGCCTCCAGCTGCTGCCCGTCGCAAGGCCGACGCAGTCGACGCTTGCGCCCAGCACTGCGTCGACGCCGCCGGGGAAGCTGCCGTTTTTGTAGCCCATCAGCGCGTCGTAGGTGGCCTTTGCGCACCCCTTGGTCGCCGAGGTGATGACGGTCGGCGAGTCGTCCGCCTGGTCGAGGTCGACGCCGATGACCGCCTTGCCGAGCTCCTCGGCGGCGGCGAAGGCGTTTTCACAGATGGTGCCGCCGCAGGCGAACACGACCTCGGTGCCCGTCTGATACCACCCCTTGACGGTGGTCAGCTTTTCGGGCGAGGGGATGAAGTCGCCCGAGTACCAATAGATGACCGAGACGTCGCCCTTGGCGAGCCCGAGGTCCTTCGCGGCCTGCTCGGCGCCCATGACATAGCCGTAGCCGAAGCGAGCGACCGAGGTGACCGCCATGCCGCCGAAGAACGCGAGGCTGCGGTACCCCTCCATGACCGAGGCGTAGCCCGCCATGAACCCGACCTCGCCCTCGGCGAACAGGATGGAGTAGACGTTGTCGCCCGTGCGGAAGTCCGCATAGTCGGTGCTGTGCGGCCTGCCGTCGATGAGCACGAACTTGACGTCGGGATATTTGTCCTGCGCCTCATAGATCGCGTCCTCGAACAGATAGCCGGGGCAGACGAGCACCTTGCCGCCGACCTTGACCGCCTGGTCGATAAGGCTTAAGTAGGCGTCCTTCGACTCCTCGCTGGGGGTCATGTAGGTATAGGTCGCGCCCGTCTCGGAGCAGTACTGCTGTATGCCGTTCCACGTCGCCTCGCAGAAGCTGCCGTCATTGACCGAGCCGCTGGGAAGGTCCATGAGCATGACGACCTCATAGCTGTCGCCGCCGTCCGCATCCGAGCCGCCGCCCGGGGTGTCGTCGGGGGTGTTCGCGGGCGTGCTGCCGCAGGCAGTCATGGTGAGCACCATGGCGGCCAAAAGCAAAAGTGCCAATAGCTTTTTCATTTGTGTTCCTCCGTTTTCGTTTTTGGTTTCAGCGGGATTTTATGTGTAAACAGGCCTGCGCCCGTCTCACATCATGGGAAAAATAAACGGTCAGTTCTTGTAGTCGAGCGCGACGCACTCGACCGGGATCTGCGTCGGGTCCTCGATGTCGCTGTCGGTGAGGATGCCCGAGGCGATGCAGTCCGTGTCGTTTTTGATTCGGTCGCACAGTTCCCCGTACCGCTCGACGGTGTAGTTCTTAAGCCTCCGCCGGCGCCGGTCGGCGCCGCCCGGACGGGCCGCGTCCTTTTCATCGCGGGGCCCGGCGTGCGGAGACCACGAGTGAACCCCCGAGCCCTCAAGCCCTTTCGCCAACGCCCTCGGGCTCGTGCGCCGCTTCTTCGCCTTTGCGCAGCGGCCCGAGCCACCGCTGCAGCCGCGCGTCGGCCGCGTTTAAGAACCATTTCATGACGGGCCCCGTGCCGAAGGCGCCCGCAATCGTCCCGATGCCTATCATGTCGCCGAAGACGGCCCTGCCCGCTATGCTGCCGAGCACGATGCCGATGCCCATAAAGGTCACATCCTCGGCCACCCGCAGCCAGCGCAGGTTGATTTCGGTCTTTTCGGACAGCCAGAGCGGTATGGCCTCGAGCGCGCTGACGCCGAGCTGCGCGATTATGTACAGCCCCACGGCGGCGGCAAAGATCACAAGGCCGACGGCGAGCATCGCCGCCTGCCCCGCGAGGTTTTTGCAGGGGAAGCAGGTGCTTATGAGCAGGTTGAACAGGTCGATGAGCGTGCCCGAAACGAGCGCGCCGACAACGCTGCCGACATGGATGTACTTTCTCGCGAAGACGAGCATAAAGGCGAACAGGAACACGTTGTTGATGTTTGTCACCTGTCCGTAGGTCATGCCGAACAGCGAGTGCTCACCGTCCACGAACACCGAGAACGGGTCGGTGCCGAGGCCGCACTGATAGTAGCACGCAATGCCGAAATTCATCAGCACAAGCGCAAGCAGCATGACAAAAAAGCGTTTGAAGAACGACGCCGCGTTATAGCTTGAAAGATAAGCCTTTACCCTGTCCAATATCCCGTCACCTCTGCTCAAGCTCGGGAAGCTTGTCGATCTTCTCGATGGCCCGCAGGGTTATCTGCGTCAGCAGCTTGACCTTCTCGGGATAGTCGGGGTCGTTCATCGTGCCCATCCTGCCGTGCGCCTCGTAAAGACTGGGCCCCGTCAGCAGGATGGTGCCGGTGCGCAGGCCGCGCAGCAGCGAGCCGAGCGTGAACAGCGTCGCGCTCTCGTTCTCGATGGCGAGGACGTTCGCGTCGGTCCAGGGCTTTATGCGCTGCTCCCAGCCCTCGTGCGCGCCGGGGCTTTCAAGATAAAAGGCGTCGTGGCTTCGGACGATGCCGAGATAGGGCTTGACCCCAAACTCGGCGCACGCGTCGCGCAGCGCGCACACGACGTCGATGTCCGCTATCGCCGGGTACTCGGCGGGGATGTACTGCTTGGACGCGCCCTCGCCGCGGACGGCGCCCGTCGCGATGACGAACGAGCCCGAGGGGATGTACCGTTGAAGGCTGCCGCTCGTGCCCATGCGTATGAGCGTCTTTGCGCCGATGTGCTTGAGCTCTTCGACGCAGACGGCCACTGCCATGCCGCCCATCCCCGTGGACATGACCGACACGTCCACGCCGTGATATTTGCCCGTATAGGTGGGGTTGCCGCGCGACACGGCCCTGCACTCCGCACTGTCAAAGTACTGTGCGACCATTTCGCAGCGCGCGGGGTCGCCCGGCAGGATGACGTGCCTGCCGATGTCGCTCTCGTCCACGCCGATGTGCCAAAGCTTGCCGTTTTGGTTTTCGAGACGGACCGATTCATATTTCATTGTTTTGTTACCTCTCAATTTGACGCTTTCAGCTGTTCACCGAGAAGCGGAAGCGCATGATGTCGTCGTTGTAATAGTCCTTGCTGAACACGACGGGGCCGTCCTGCCCGACATACAGCGTGGTCACAAGCGTCAGAACCCCGCTCGGGAAAAAACGCTGAAGCCCCGTGCGGTTTTCGCTGCGGACCGACAGGCACTCGTACTTCGCCGCGACGGTCTTTGCGTGAACGGCGTCGGACAGCCTGCCGTATATCTGCTGCGGCTCGTCGCGCACCGAGACGGGAAACAGCTCGTCGGAAAAATAGTAAAGCGTCAGCACGGCGGGCTTTTCGTCAAGGCACACAAGCTGCTGGAACTGCACGATCTCCCTGCCGGGGGCAAGCCCCAGCACGTTGCTCAAAAACTCGTCGCCGAGGACGATGTCGCACGTTGTGCCCCGCACCCGCATCCCGCCCAGCAGGGCGGCGCGCTCGGGCGCGAGCAGCATGCCGGCGGGAAACATCCGGCTGTACTGCTCCCTGCGGTTGCCGCCCGACACATAGCTGCCCTTGCCGCGGATCGTTTCGATGTATCCGTCCTCATACAGAATGGTCAGCGCAGTGCGCAGCGAGGTCCGTCCGACGCACATCATCGACGACAGGGCGGATTCGCTCGGGAGAGGGTCGCCCGCCTTCAAAACGCCCTGCTCGATCAGGCTGCGCAGCCGGCGGTATATCTCGATGTAGATGTTGGTGCCCTTGCTGATCGTCGTTATGCGCAGCGAGTTCGCTATCGCGGGATTGTTGAACGCCTCGGCCGGTTCTCGCATGGCCGTTATCCTCTGATGAGCTTTGCCAGCGCCTTTGTGCCGACCTCAACGGCGTCGGCGATGAGCCTGTCGTAGTCGCGCTCGAAATCGATGCTCTCGCCCGTCGCGAGGTTGTCGACCGCGACGAGCGCCGCGCCCGTCTGCATCTGCAAAATCGAGCCTATCGTGAACATCGCGGCGACCTCGTTGTCGGTCGCGAGCACGCCCAGCTCCTGCCAGGGGCGGATGCGCTCGGCCACGCCGTCGTGGGCAAAGCTCGACTCCAAAAACAGCGCGTCGTGGGTGCGCACGATGCCCGTCTTTGCCGCGACGCCGACCTGCTTTGCCGCCTCGGTGAGGCAGAAGAACGCGTCGAGGTCGGCGACGGCGGGGTATTGGAGGTTGAGATATTCAAGCGTCGCGCCCTCGCAGCGGCACGCCCCCGTCGGGATTATCAGCGTGCCGGGCTTTATGTCGGGCAGGATGGCGGAGCAGGTGCCGACCTTGATCATCTTATTGCACTTGATGTGGCGCAGCTCTTCGACCGCGATGGCCATCGGCATGCAGCCGTTGCCGCACGACATCACGCTCATCGGCACGCCGTGCTTTTCGCCCGTGTAGGTGATGTACTCTCTGTTTTGGCCCATGTACTCGGCGCGATCAAAGGTGTCCGCGATGACCTTGGTGCGCTCGAGGTTGGAGGTGAGGATGCAGCCCGGGGCTATCTGGCTTTCGTTGAGATAGAGGTGGTGAACCTTTTTATTGTCCTCATATTGGGGGACGCTGTCGAAGTTGTTTCTCAAATTATCCATGCTTTGCCTCCTTTAAGCTTCTTTCAGCAGATCGTCGAGGATCTCGACGGCGCGGGTCGCAATTTTGCTGCACTGCAAAATGCGCTTCGCCATGAAATCGGGCTCGAACGCCCGGGGGTAGGCCTCGGAGGACTTCGGGCCGACGTAATAGGGGGTGTCCTCGACCATGCTGGTGTGCGAGACGCAGATGGATCCCGCGCGTATGCCGAGGCGATGCGCGAGCGTGAACAGCAGGGCGCTCTCGTTTTCGACCATCTTGACGCCCGCGTCGACCCACGGCTTCATGCGCTCATAGGTGGATATCATCGCGGTGTTGGTCTCGCGGTAGTAGGAGTCGTGCGCGCGGTAGAGGCCCACGATCGGCTCCTCGCCGAACTCCCTCGCCGCCGTGACGAGCGCCTTGACGACGTACGGGTCGGCTATCGCGGGGAACTCGGGCGGCGCGTATTCGTAAGAGCAGCCGTCGCCGCGCACGCACCCCGTGGCGATGATTATCCGCCCCGGCTCATAGTCGGTCATGAGCGCGGCGCCCGTGCCGACGCGGATGAGGTTTTTGAGCCCGACGTGCTTGAGCTCCTCGGCGACGGTGCTGACCGAGAGCGGGCCCATGCCGGACGACACGACCGAGATCGGCGTCCCCGTGTTGGGGGTGACGCCCGTGTAGGTGTCGTAGGTGCGGCGGGAGGCGACAAACCGCGCGTCTTTAAAGCAGCCCGATATTATCTTGCTGCGGGCGGGGTCGCCGGGCATGAGCACCGAGGGCGCAAGCTCGCCCGCGCCGACGCCCGTATGGAACATCTTTCCGTCCCTGTCGGTGAATCTTTTGCTGATGAATTCCATGGCGTTCTCCTTACAAATTCATAATCTTTCGGTTCAGGCCGCGGATAACGGGCGCGGCCTTTGCGATGACCTCTTCCTCGTCGATAAAGGTGAAGCGTCCGCCGCGAACCAAAATCTCCCCGTTGAGGAACACGGTGTCGACATTGCGGCCGTCGCCCGCGTAAAGGAAGTTGCTGAGCTTGAAGTCGGGGTTGAGAAGGGCGATGTCGTGATTCATGTCCACGAGCAAAAAGTCGGCAAGATTGCCCTCCTTAAGCTCGCCGAGGTCGCTGTAGCCGAGCGCGCGGGCGCCGTTGAGCGTCATCATCTTATACACCGTGCCCGCGTCGAGGACAGTCGGATCGAGCGTCATCCCCTTTTGCAGATAGGCGGCGAGGCGCGCCTCCCTCACCATGTCGCGGTTGGAGCTCGAGGCCTCACCGTCGCAGCCGACCGCGACCTTTGTGCCGCGCTTCACCATCTCGGCGATCCTCGGCATCCCGTCGCTTATCTTGAGGTTGGTGCACGGGCAGTGTACAGGGACAGCGCCCCTTTTCGCGATGGTGTCAAGCTCGCCGTCGTTGAGCCAGATGCTGTGCGCAAGCAGCGTGTGCTCGTCGAGGAGCCCGAGCTGCTCGAGCGCCTCGGCCTCGCCGCCGAGCCCGTAGGCCTTGGCGACGTTGTCGGTCTCCATCCTGCCCTCACCGAGGTGGGTGTGGAAGATGAGCCCGCGCTCGTCGGCGAATTTTTTGAGCTCCTGCATCATCCTGCCCGAGCAGGCGGGTAGCCCCGCGGGCGCGACGGAAGCCTTGAGGCGTCCGTCGACGCCGTGGACCTTTTTGTACACGACCTCCGAGCGGCGCAGGGCCTCGTCCACGGGCAGAATCGGCGTCGCTTCGTTCTCGGCGACGTCGGTGGTGCTGATGCCGAGCGTCGCGCGAATCCTGCTGTCGCGCACCGCCCTTATGACATCGTCGAGCGCCTCCCACGAGCCCATGTCGTTGATGACGGTGGTGCCGCAGCGCAGCGCGGTGAGACATCCGAGCAGCGCCGAATAATAGTTCTCCTCGGGGGTCATGATCCCCTCGATGGCAAACAGCCTGACAAGCCAGGTCGTTATGGGATAATCATCCATCGGGCCCTTCAGGACCGACTGCGTAAGATGCGCGTGACAGTCGGCGAAGGACGGCATGGCAAGCATCCCCTTTGCGTCGATGACCTCGCAGCCGTCGGGCGCGTCGATGCTGTTCGCAATGCGCTTGATGCGCTCTCCCTCCACCAGAATTTCGGCGGAGGATGTCGTCATCGAGTCGAAATCCGCGAGTTCACAGTTTTTGATCAGATACTTCTTCAAAATTTGTTCTACCTCCCGCAGCGAGCTTGATGTAACATATGTGACAATTGTCTGTTTTAAAAAACGGTTGTTCGAAATCGCACTAACCACTTATGAATTTATCATTTTCAGCGCCAAAAGTAAATGGATTTTTGTCTAACTTTCACAAGACAAACAAGTTGCGATTATTCATACTGAACAAAATCGACGCCCCGAGCAAGTCCTGCGATTTGCGGTCGATTTATCGTTACATTACACAAACCTGTCAATGAAATTCTGTCTAATACGTCCATAACGGGGTCGGCGCGACGGCGGCCGCAACTTATTTGACCTATTCAACTTGTTTGACATGTCTCCCGTTTTTGCCCGGTCCCCTGCTTCTTTTGAAAAAATATCCCGACTTTCTAAGGGGTTTTCGACGCGCCTGCGGGCGCGCAAAGGGAGGCGTCGGCCTCTGCCCGACGGGCGGGCGGCACTGTCCTCAAGGCTCCCCTGTGTACGGGGATCTGTCACGAAGTGACTGAGGGGTTGCCGCCCTTGCCCTTAAGCCTCCCTACCGCGCGCAATCGTTGCGGTGTTCGGTGCACCCTACGGGAGTATGCAGGGCGCCTGTAAAAGGGGGCTTGGGACTCGGCAAGTCCAAAAGACCGTGTGCCTGTTCCGCGGATCACGGACCTTTGAGGCTCCCCTTGTACAGGGGAGGGACAACGCCGACCCTCGGCAAAGTGACCGATTTCAAACTGCGCGAGATCCGCAAAGCAGAGAAAAAGGGGAGGCGGTATTCAGCCGTCCCCCCCCGCGAAAAAATGACCTGCCCTCTCCCTATGCCCTTTTGTCCCTGCCGTTAAAGTCGTTGTCGATGGCTTCGCACCAGTCGTCCGACACCGGCATGCACGCCCGCATGGCACAGACGGTGTCCGACACCGCATCGAACATCGCCGTGGTGCCGACGGCGTCAGCGCGGTAGTTCGCAGCGCGGTTTGCGCCGATGCCGAGGCCGCCCGCGGTCTCGACCGCGTCGATGTTGGCGCCGATGAACAGAAATTCCCAGCCGTAGCGGCTCTTCTGCCGCTCCACCATCGCCTTCACCCTGTCACTTGTATACCGGCGGCTTGCGTTTTCAAGGCCGTCGGTCGTTATTACGAACAGGGTGCGCTCGGGCACGTCCTCGGGGCGGGCGTACTTGTGGATGTTGCCGATGTGGTGCACCGCCCCGCCGACGGCGTCAATGAGCGCCGTGCACCCCCCGACGATGTAGTCGTCGAGGGTCATCTTTTTGACCTCCGACAGCCTGACCCTGTCGTGGACGACCGTGCTGTCGTTGTCGAACAGCACCGTCGAGACATAACACTCGCCCTGCTGCCTGCGCTGCTTTTCGATGAGCGCGTTAAATCCCCCGACGGTGTCGCTCTCAAGCCCCGCCATCGAGCCGCTGCGGTCGAGGATAAAGACGAGCTCGGTTGTGTTGTTTTTCATGATGATACCTCCCGGATTCATGTAGATGTGTTTCGGCTTTCGCTCACAAACACAGTATATCCGCTAAGAAACCCGCGGAGGTCGCCCGCAAAGCGACATTTTTCCTGCCCTTTCACGACGACCCGCCCCGTCGGTCGCGAGAAGCGTGCTTTTGTTTCCGAAAGGCCAATCCGCCTCCGCCGGCGGCGAAGCACAGACAGCGCTCCGTTCACAACAACGGGTCTCGCAGATGTCCGCACACGGCAAAACGCCCCGGCACGGCGGCAACCCGCCGAACCGGGGTAAACAGTTCTTATTTTGACGGCGCGAACAACACCGCCTCCGCTGAGCGCCGCCCTACAAAAATGACATCGCCCTTTTCGGCTTTTGTCCCCTGCGCGGCGTCTGTTTTATGACGACCTTCCCCTAAAGCGTCGGCTGGTCAAATGCGAACAGAGCCTCGTTCAGCTCGAAGAGATCATAGTTTCCCCGCATGACAAAATACTCCACGATGATGTCAAACCTGCTGCTGTGCGACAGCGCAAAGCCCGCCTTCATAAGCAGGCTTTTGAACTCGTCAAGGGGGAGCTCGAGCGCCACCGCAAACGCAATCGCCGTTGCTTTGCCGGGGCGGTAGTTTTTGTCGCCCCGTATCTTGGAAAACAGCTTGCGGTCGATGTTCGCCTTTTTATAGCACTCGACATCGGTCATCCCCTTTTCGTCGATCTTGCGCAGCAGCATCTCGGAAAAGCTCTCGTCAAGCTGCTTCAGCGCGTCGTCGAGCGACGCGGGCGTCTGCCGGCACGGCTGCAAAAACAGCTCTGCCGTTTCGCCGATGTCGTCGGCCGCAGGGATGCTCGCCGAAACCCGCTCGTCCCCGTCGGGTCCTGCCGGGGCGGCGCTGTCGGCCGCGCTCTCAAAAGCAAAAGCGGCGGGCGCAGCGTCCGCGGCGGGGCAGAGACCCGAGGGTCCCAAAGCTCCCGTCGACAACACCTCATCCCCGCCGCCGTCCGGCCGGTCGCCGAAGAGAAAAGTCTGCTCCTCCTGTGCGTCCGCTTCGGGCCCGTTCAGCGGCATCGGCGCGTCGGCAAAGGGCAGATCCGGGGTCCTGCGCGGCCACGCGGCGTCGGGCCCGCTGCCCGGTGCGGGCGCGGCGTGCTCAACGGGGGCAGGCAGGGCGAGGTCGTCCTCCTCCCCGGCTCTTTGCACAAGCGCCTTCATCCGATAGGCGGCTGCCCGTCCCTCGCCGCCGCATCGATCGATGAACGCCGCGATGTCGCCGTACAGCTGCTTGCTGACGACTCTCTCGGGGCTGTCGGGGACGACGATGTAGACCGTCATCTCGTTTTCCGCAAGAAAGGCCGCAATCTCCTTTGTCGCGGCCCGCAGCGCCCTGTCCTTGGGATAGCCGCACGCTCCGCTTGAAATCAGCGGGAAGGCGATCGAACGGCAGCGCTTTTTCCTTGCAAGCAAAAGCGAATTTTTATAGCACGCCCTCAGCAGAGCCTCTTCGCCGCTGCCTCCGCCCCGCCAAACAGGGCCGACGGTGTGGATAATATACCGGCAGGGCAGTCGGTACCCCCTTGTAACCTTTGCCTCGCCCACGGCGCCCCCTCCGGGCCATCCGCACGCGCGCAGCAGTGTGCCCACCGCGCGGCGGACGGCGGCGCAGGCCCCTGCGCCGCCGGGCCTCGTCTCGTCGTAGGCGGCACTGACGACGGCGTCGCACCGCATCCTCGTTATGTCATCCCTTACGATCCTGATCGGCAAATCTCTCGCCCGCCTTACTGAGTCGTTTTTTCGGTTTTCGGCACGCAGCCCGCGCCGCCCTGCACATTCGTTTTTTCGGCGCGTCTTTCTGACAGTATACCACAAACCATACTCTTTGTTGAACCGCTTTCGGCGCGGTGTCTGTCCCGCAGCTGTCCTCAAAATAAGCGTCCTCGGCCTTTCAAAAACACGCCGCTCTGTGAAAAAGCAAAAAGCCCGCTCTTTGGGGCGCGTGCGCACAGGAAGCATTCGGGCGCACGGACACCGCAGAGAGCGGGCAGGAGTGTTTCAACTATCAGTTGTTGCTGGGCTTTTGGTCGATGTAAAATTTGATTTTTGAAGCGTTGTAGCTTGTAAAGAAAGCTTCGGCGATAAACGTTTTGTTGTTGTGGCTCACCCTCGTTGTGCCGTGAAAATGGAGCAGCGGATACCCGTCCGGGACCTCGAGCCAGTCCGCGACCTCGTCGTATGCCCCGATCGCCTCTATGTAGCGCGTGGCCCCCTCGACCCGCATGCCGTACTCCTTTTCAAACAGCTCGTAGAGCGAGTACTTGTTGAGGTCATAGCTGCCGATGCCGGGGAACCTGCTTGCGACAATGTAGTTGTTGCTGTAGTTCACGGGGACGTTGTCGGCATAGTATATCCGCTCGATGTGCACCACCTCGTCGCCGTCCTCGATCTCGAGGATGCGGGCTATCTTTTTGGTGCACTTTTCAAACGAGATGGCAATGATCTTTCTCGAGGGCTTAAAGCCCTGCTGCGCTATCTCCCTTGTGCAGCTTGTGGCATACGAAAGGCCCGTTGTCCTCGAGTTACCTTTGACAAACGTGCCCTTGCCCTGTATCTTGTACAGATACCCCTCGGCGGCAAGCTCGTCAACCGCTCTTCTGACCGTGATGCGGCTGACGTTGAACATCTCCATGAGCTCGCGCTCGGACGGTATGGCCTCGTCGGTCTTTATCTCCTCGCCGTTTATCTTTTCGATCAGTGCTCGCTTAACGATATAGTACTTCGGAAGCATACAATCCACGGGTGCTGTCCTCTTTCACCAAATATATCCAACTCAGTTTAGTTTATCATTGAAACGACCTATTTGCAAGCTGTCCTATCACACGCGGCCAAGCGCCTCTATCCCCGCCGCGAACGTCCCGTCCCCGCGCGGAGCAAGCCCGTTTTTCTCGCAAAAGAGCAGAAAATCTCTGTCGATGCACTCGGGGGACAGCGCAATTTCTGCGGCGCCGAGCCCGCGTGTCCTTGCGATGATTTCGCCGAGAATCTGGCTGCCGTATCCCCTGCGCCTGTGCTCCTCACCGACAAACACGCGGGCTGTGCAGCGACCGCCAAACAGAGAAAACTTCCCGTGTCCCACGTGCGTGTCGCCGCTGTAAGCGTCAACCCTGCCGCACGCGTCACTGTCGCGGCATTCGCGAGCTGTGCGCTTTGTGTCGATAAACCTAAGGCTGTAGTCATCGCTTCCGCTGCCGCTCTTCCACCATGTCTCCTTGTAAAACCCGCTCAGCTCGCGGGGCAGATGCGCGCTGTCGTTGACAAAGTCGGCGAAAAATCGGTCGCTTTCGGCGTCGTATCTCAAGCGGGAGATCGCTGTGTTGTCGGCATACGGCACAGACCGCCCGGCGAAAATCTCGCGCTCAAACAGGGTCTTTATCACCATCGAGTGGGACACCACTGCCGCCGTCCCGCCCTTGTGTCTGCGGGCGATATCGGACAGCGCCGCGCGAAACCGCTCAAGCGACGCTCTCTCCGACTCGCCGTCCGGTATCGCATAGTTGAACAGGTCGCTTCTCCACGCATTAAAAACCTCGGGTCTTGAGGTCTTCGCGCCGTGCCAGGTCATGTCCTCGAGCACACCGAGGTCGCGCTCGCCGAGCTCCTTTATCCTTGTCACCGCAAGGCTCCCCGGGTCCGCGACCGCGAGCGCCGTTTTATAAGCTCGTGTAAGGCAACTCGAATACACTGCGTCAAGCTCCACCGTGCACATGCGCCCCCGCAGGCACAAAAGCTGGCGCGCACCCCGCGGGGTTATGTCGGTGTCGCACACGCCGTGCAGCCGCTTGTGTATGTTTCCGAACGCCTCACAGTGCCTAATAAGATACAGCGTCGTCATCAGACCCGCTCTTCGGCCGCTGCCTTAAACTCCCCGATTGTCCTCGCGATGCCCGCCTTGTCGTCGTACTGCCGGACAAGGGCGCTTCCGATAAACACGCCGTCCCCCTTCGCCCGTTTGACAAGCCGCACGTCGTCGGGGGTATGGATGCCGACGCCGCAGTATATGGGGCGGTCGATGCCCAGCCGCCGCAGCTCGGCGATGCACCGCTCAAGCGTCTCAAACCCGGGTCTTACTCCGCGGGCGGGCTTGCCCTCCATATAGACAAAGCCGTTGCTGTTCACCGCGCCGTCGAGCTCCTCTTCTGTCATAAGGTGAGAGACGGGCGAGCTGAGGCGTATACCGCCGTCAATGAGTCTCTGCCTTATCTCGGGCCTTCTCACATCGCCCGCGTAAATCAAATCCTTTATGCCGTTGTCTTTCATAAACGCAATCAGCCTGTCGACGCCGATCTCGGCGATGAGGCTCTCGTATATGACGAGTATAAGACGTGTATCGGGGTGCTTTTTTGTGAACTCCGAGAGCTTTTTGAGATAGACCTCGTAGTCGCTGCACACCGAAAGCGACTGCTTCATCTTGTCGCTGAGAAACTCGGGGTCAAGATAGGCATCGTCGGTGGGCAGACAGCACTCGATCATGTCGCATCCCGACTCGATATAGCACTCGGCTATCTTAAGGCTCTCGTCAATTGTGGGGAACCCGTAGGACAGATAGCATATAATCTTCATTTATTCTTCTCCTTATATTCCTTTCAGTCTGCGGATGCGGCGATAAATCCCGCAATCCTTCTTTTAAGAGCCTTTTCGTCGCCGGCCGCGTCCATCAAAACGCTTCCCACAAACGCCCCGTCCGCTCCCGCGCGCTTCACCATGCGCACATCCTCGGGCGTCTTTATGCCGACGCTCGCGTAGACGGGCCCGCCGATCCCGACGTTTCTGAGATACGCAAGACACTTTTCAAAGCTGTCGTACCCCGGCTTCACCTTTCCCGCCGACTTCACCTGCAAAAGGGTCGGCATCCTCGAGCTCTTTGCAAACGAGACCTCGTCGTCGGGCAGATGGAACTGCACGTAGCACGCGATGTCTACCCCGCTGTCCGTCAACGCGCGGCGGATTCCGTCGTCCGAGCCGACAAATGTCGACATGGTTATCCCGGCCCTCTTGCAAAAGGCGATGATTCGCTCGACGCCGAGCTCCTTCACCGTGTTCTCGTACAGCATGAGCACAAGCTTCAGGTCGGGGTACATCTCCCTTATGCGGCAGATGCCCTCAAAATACGCCTCGTAATCGGGTGTGTGCTCGAGACAGTATCGCATCCTGTCCTGTATGCTCGCGTGCTCAAGGTAGGGGTCGCGCGAGGGGATGTCTATCTGAAGCGCGGTGCAGCCGCTCTCGACATAATCTCTCGCCGCGCGGATGCCGTCCTCGATCGTCGGGTATCCGAAGTTGAGATAGCAGATCAATTCAAAGGCCATGGGTACACCTTTCCGAGAACGGGCGGCTTCAGAGCCGCCCGTTCAATCAATTTATCGGGTTATTTGCCGAGGTAGATGAGTCGGGCGAGCTCCTCCATCGTCCCCTCGGGCGGGATGATCGGGGCGGTCTTTGTACAGCCGTCGCGAAGGGCCGACTCGGCGATCTCCCTAAGGCGGCCGAGGTACTCTTCATCAGTCGTGTCGATCGCCTCTTTGACGGTGTGCGGGATGTTGAGGCGCTCGTTGAGCTTTCTCACCGCCTGCGCAAGGTCGCTTTCACCCAGCTCGCCCGCGAGCTTGTCGTACACCGCTTTTGCGTGCTCGTCCGCATAGTTGAACTCGATGATGTACGGCAGGATGATCGCGTCGCCCAGCCCGTGCGAGAGCTTGTACATGCCGCCGAGAGTCTGCGCAAAGCTGTGCACGAGGCCGAGCGAAACGTTGGTGAACGCCATGCCCGCCGTCATCGACGCGTTGAGCATGTGCTCGCGCCAGCAGAGATTTGCACCGTCGTCATAGGCTTTGGGAAGATACTCGTATATTTCCTTTGCGGCATAGGACGCGAGCAGGTCGGACAAAAAGTGCGCCCGCGTGGAGGTCAGGGCCTCGATGCAGTGGGTCAGCGCGTCCATGCCCGTCTCTGCCGTGACATTTTGGGGCATTGTCGAGGCGATGAGCGGGTCGCATATCGCCACATCGGGCATCATCTCCATATCGCCGATGCCGACCTTTGCGCCCGTCTCGTCGTCGGTGACGACGATCGAGCGGCTCACCTCGCTCGCCGAACCGCTTGTCGAGGGGATACACGCAAACCGCGCCTTCTTCCGCAGGGGCGGAACCCTGTTGGGCGCCATAAAATCCGAGAGCTTTTCGAGCTCGGGGTGCTCGTAGAACACCCACATGGTCTTTGCGGCGTCCATCGTCGAGCCGCCGCCCATGGCGACGATCCAGTCGGGCTGCTCTTTGAGCATAAACTGCGCGCCGCGCTTCACGGTCGAAAGATGCGGGTCGGGCTCCACGCCCTCAAAAAAGACGACCTCCATGCCCGCCTTTTTCAGGTGCTCTGCCGCCCTGTCGGCAAAGCCCGCCTTTTGCATGCTGTGTCCGCCGAGGACGATGCACGCCTTTTTCCCTCTCAGCGTCTCCAAATGCGAGAGGCTGCCCTCGCCCCAGATCAGCTGGTCCCCCGCAAGCTTAACAGGTCTCATCATACGCTGTGTTCTCCTTTATATTCCTTTACCGCTTTCATTGTCTGCTCGACGAGCTCGCGCTTGATCGGATTGGCGAGCACCCCGCCCTCCTTAAAGGCCGAGCCCACGATGGCCCCGTCGATGACGCCGAGCTGTGCCGCTGCATTGCTGCCGTTGAAGCCGCTGCCCGCTATCACGGGGATATCAACGGCCTTTTTTACCCTGCGTATAATATCGACCGGCGTCTCCTGCCCCGTGTGCCTGCCCGTCACGATCACCGCGTCGGCGCCGTTTGCCTGCGCCGCGGCGGCGCTCTCCTCGATGGGGATGCTCTCGAGCAGCATGTACGAGTGCTTGACCTGGATGTCGCAAAAGAGCGCGACATTCTCGGCGCCGAGCGCCTTGCGGTATTTTATGACCTCGCGGCAGCACGGTTCGATGATGCCGCACGCGTTGACGACGGTGTCGCAAAACACGGGTATCCTGACAAAGTCGGCGTCCACCGCCACCGCGGTCGCGATGTCCGCCTTATAGTCGCAGAACGCCGCGTCGATGCCCACGGGGATGTCGAGCTCGCGCCTGACAAGCGCGCTTATCGCCGCGAGCGCACACACCTGCTCCGTGTCCATCCTCGCGCCGAACGGCGAGTCGCTGTTGTTTTCGACAATCACCGCGTCGACCCCGCCGTCGCGCAGAGTGCGGGCGTCCTCGAGCGCGCGCCGCCTGACCTTCTCCATGTTGCCGTCATACCCGAGCGTACCGGGAAGCGGAAGACAGTGGACCATCCCGATGATCCGCTTTTGCTTGAAAAAATCTTTGGCGTTCATCCCTTAAGCCTCTCTGCTTTTCGCATATTTTACAAGCCCGTCCAGCGCGACCCTGCACAGAACGGCCTCGTTTTTCTTCTTTTCCTCGCCGTACATGAATTCCTTGAGATTTTCCTTCACCGTGCCGAGAGCGATCATCGCGACCTTGACCCCCATCAGGCGGCCTATCGTGAACAGCGCCGCCGTCTCCATATCGAGCGAGTCGACGCCGTAGCGGCGGAGCTTGTCGATCGAGCCGAGGATGTCCACCTTCTTTTCAAGGCTGAACTTCGACTCCCTGAAGTCGGTGTAGAACGAGTCGCGGGTGCACACAAGGCCGTTTACGACCTCAAAGCCGTTGTCCCTGACCCCCTCGGAGAGGTATCGCACAAGCTCGGCGTCGGCGATGGCGGGGTAGGACAGAGGCGCGTAGGCTATGCTCGTCCCCTCCTCCCTCATGGCCCCGACAGGCACCATATATTTACCGAAGTTGCGCTCGTCGAGCACCATGTTGGTGCCCATTCGCACGGCGACCTCCATGCCGCACTCGTACAACTCCTCCATCGCTATGGCGGCGGTGGGCGCGCCCATGCCGGTCGACGAAACGGTTATCTCGACGCCCTTATACGTCCCGGTATAGGTGTTGAACTCGCGCGAAAAGGCGATGTGCCGCGCGTTTTCAAGGTTCTCGGCAAGCACGTCGACCCTCCACGGGTCACCCGACAGCAGAACATATTTTGCAATGTCCCCCTTTGCGCACTGGCCGTAAAGCGTTTTTCCGTTAACCATGTTTGACCTCCTGTTGTCTCGTCTCATTGCGTTTGAGCATCTGTTTTTCATCGGGCGCGTTGGTTATGCACCCGACCTTTTCGATGATGAACGCCGCCTCGGTGCTCGCGAACTCGGCGCACCGCTCGGCCGGGTATCCGTGAAGGATACCGTACATAAACCCCGCGATAAACGAATCCCCCGCGCCCGTCGCGTCGACGACCCTTTCGGGCCTTGTCGCGGCGACGCGGCTCTCCTTTATCCCGCCGTCCTGCGTCCGCTCGTAAACCGCGCAGCCGTCGGCGCCGAGGGTGGTGACGATGATCCGCGCGTTCCCCCTGCGCATCAGCTCGGTTATCGACGAAAGGCCGTATTCCTCCTCGATAAATCTGCGCTCGGTCTCGTTGGCAAAGATTATCTCGGCCTCGTGCAGAATGTCTTTTAACACGAAGTGGGAGAACGATTCCCTGTCCGCCCGCATCGCGAGCACCATAGGCAGGGCGTGCCTGCGGCACTTTTGCAAAAACTGCACGGTGTCCGCGTAGGTGGAGACGGTGATTATGCCGTATTTTGCCCCGGAAAAGACACTGTCGTCATAGTCCTCGGTGGCATATCTGACATTCATCGCCCCGGGATAGCTCATCGTGAGGTGATTTCCCTTCGCGTCCTCCACCAGGTGGCACACGCTCGTCGTCTCGCCCGGCACAACGCGTATGCCGTCGGTGATGACGCCCGCGTCCTTAAAGTGCCTGATGTAGCCGAGCTCCCGCTCGTCGAGCCCGCCCACCCGCATAAGCGGATAAACCGCGCACCCGAGCTTCGCCATACAGTAGGCGACGTTCGACCCGTTGCCGCCGAAATAGACGTTTCGGTTGTCGCCGTTGAGGATGATTGAGGTCGCGCCGTTTTGCGAAAACCGCTCGACCCTGATGACCCTGTCGACCCCCGCGTAGCCGACAATCACACAATCCGCTTTTGCCGTCATTTGGGTATGCCCTCGCTGAACACAAAGCTGTCCCCGACCAAAATCTTTTCGTTGAGAAGGGGCTGCCCGCACTCGATCTTTCTCTCAAACTCGTCGAGGGTCATCACCGTGCCGAGGTACTTTTTTATGTCGGTGAGGTGTACCTCGTTGACAATGTCGGAGTTGGTGCACACGCAGTCGCTGAGCACGATCGCGTTGTAGTCGAGATAGTAGGCGTCGGTCACCGTCGCGCGCACGCAGCAGTTGGTCTTGGTGCCGACCGCAACCACGTTTTTGATGCCGTGCTCGCGCAGCACAAGGTCGAGGTCGGTGCCGAAAAATGCGCTGTAGCGCCTTTTTTGAATGACGTAGTCCCTTTGCGGGTCGACCTTTAAGCGGGGGTCGATCTGCTCGCCGCCGGTGCCCTCGATACAGTTGGGCCGCATGCCGACGAGGTTTTTGTCGGGCTTTCCTGCGCGGTGCCTGTGCTGGATAAAGATGATCAGCATACCCTGCCGTCTGCAAAAATCCAGCGCCCGCTCGACGTTCGGCATGATCTTCGCGTTGTCGGCGTAGTAGACCCGCCCGCCGGGGTCGGTGAAGTCACGGACCATGTCGATTATCACGAGCGCCGTGCGCTCTGTCTGCTCTTTGGGATTCATCCGTTCTCCTCCTTTCGCGAGGCGTGCCTCGCCCTTATGCTCTGCTCGGACGGCATGTCGGGCATACACCCCTGGTGCTCGATGACAAACGACGCGACCGTGCTGCCGTACCGCGCGCACGACACGGGGTTCTCCCCGCGCAGCATGGCCGAGAGAAAGCCCGCAGCAAACGAGTCCCCCGCCCCCGCAGTGTCGACCACGGCCCGCGGCCTTGTGGCGGCGACCTCGGTGCAGCGGACGCCGTCCTTCGCGCGCTCGTACACCCGCGAACCCTTTTCGCCGAGGGTCACGACAACCACCTCGACCCTCGGGCTGCGAAACAGCCCGTCTGCTCCGTCGAGGGAGAGGATGCGGCAGATCTGCTCCTCCTCTGCGTCATTCATGAAGATGACGCCCGCATACTCGAGCGCGTCCTTTAGCAGGTCGTCCGGGAAGCCGTCAGGGTCGTATTTCATGGAGAAAATCAGCGGAGTCCCCGTCCTCTTTGCCGTCTCGAGCAGCGCGCGGTTGTCCCTTGCCGACGCAACCGACATAAGAAAATAGGACGACCTTGTCAACACCTCGTCGCAGTAGCTCCCGGGCGCGTGGCTGCCGTTCATCGCACCGGGATAGAACAAAACCATGTGCTCATGCCGCGCACTCTCGACCATATAGCATATCGACGTCGCCTCGCCGGGAACCGTCGAAACCGCCTCGGTCGAGATGCCCTGCTCTTTGAAAAACTCGCGGTAGCTTCGGGCGTTGTCATCCTCCCCCAGCCTTATGACGGGCAGCGTGCTGAGCCCGAGGGCATGCAGATAATAAACGATGTTTATGCCGTTGCCCCCGAGATACGCCCTGCCGTTGTCGCCGTTTCGCACGATCTGCGTGACGCCCACCTCGGGCAGCGAGTCGACCTCGATGAAATAGTTGACGCCCGAATACCCGGAAACCGTGAAATCAAATTCTTTGCCCATCGCCCGCCCTCACTCGTTTTTGAATCCGCGCGTGTTGCGCTTTCTGATATCGCCGAGCGCCGTGACAAACATGACGGCGACGATTATCAGATAGGGCAGCATCTCGATGAGGGAGGCCGTCGCGGCGTCAAAGTAGGTCGTTATCTTGACCTGTATCGCGCGCGCAAAACCGAACAACAGCGCGTACGCGACGCAGTTCATCGGCCTGCCCTTGCCGCAATAGATCGCCGCAAGGCAGATAAAGCCCCTGCCGCTGACCATGTCGTCGGTGTACATCCCGAGGTTCTCGACCGCGAGGTTGATGCCCGCGAGCGCACTGAACAGGGCCGAGACCATGATGGCGCCGTAGCGCACCGCATTCACGTTTATGCCCACGGCCTCTGCCGCCTCGCGGTTTTCGCCGCTGACGCGGGTGTAGATGCCGAACCTGGTCCTGTAGAGCAGAACCGAACAGAGGGCGATTGCCAAAAGGGAAACATAGGTGAGCGGCGGCAGCCTGTTGAGGATATCCCCCAATATCGGGATGTCCCGCAGCAGCGGGATGTCGAGCGCGATGTCGCTCGGCACCGCGACATCGGTCACGATGACCGACGTTCTGTTGCCGAACAGCAGCAGGCACACAAACGGCGCGATGCTCGCGGCCGCCGTGTTGATGGCAAGGCTCGCAATGGTGTTGTGCGCCTTGAGCGTCACGGTGAAGAAGGAGAACAGCAGCCCGAAGCACAGCGAGACGAGTATACCCGCGACATAGCCGCCGAAAACGGTGCGCGTGTAGTAGACGCCCAGCACCGAGCCGAACGCGCCCGCGGTCATCATGCCCTCGATGGCTATGTTGAGCACGCCCGCCTTGTAGGTGAACAGCCCGCCGAGCACCCCGAAGATGAGCGGCGTCGCCATGGTGAGCGTCATGGAAAACAGCGAAACTATGTTGCTCATTTCTTCCCCTCCTCACGCTCGAGCCTTCGCTTGGAGATAAAGCCTTCGAGTCCGTCAAATATCCGCGAGTCCTTGCTGATGTACCGCGCGCTCAAAAAGAGCACAAGCGACGCCTGGATGATCCCGATGGTGTCGTTGGACACGCCGACAAAGGTCTGCATCGTCGTCCCGCCGTATTTCAACGCGCCGAAGAATATCGCCGCCGCAAGGACGCTGAACGGCTCGTGCGAACCCAAAAGCGCAACGAGCATTCCGTCCCAGCCAAGCCCCGGGTTTGTCGAAAAGCCGGGTGTAAAGCGATAGTGCACGCCCAGCATCTCGGTCGCGCCCGCAATGCCCGATATCGCGCCCGCGAGCAGGAAGATGCGGATGATCTTTTTTTCGACACGCATGCCGACCGAGTCCGCAAACTCGACATGCTTGCCGATGGCCTCAATCTCAAAGCCGAAAACCGTCTTTCTGTAGATGACCCACACCAACAGCACAAGCGCCAGCGCGATAAAGATCGCGGGGGTCAGCGGCGCGCGCGAGCTGAAGCGGGGCAGCCTCGCGCTCTCTTCGACCGCCTCGGTGGCGGGGTAGCCTATCTTGGCCGTAAACGGCCCGTTCGTAAGAAACTTGGTGAAGATGATGGCCGCATAGTTGAGCATCATCGTCGCGACCATCTCGTTCACGTGGCAATACGCCTTGAGCACGGCAGGTATTATCGAATAGAGCATGCCCATCGCCATGCCGCCGAGGATGCATATCGTCACATGAATGATCGGGGGCAGTCCCTTCAGGGTGAAGCCCAAAAAGGTGGCAAAAAAGGCGCCCATGTACATCTGCCCTTCAATGCCCATGTTGTAGAGCCCCGCTTTAAACGACACGGCGATGCCGAGGCCCGTCATGATAAGCGGCGTGGCATAGGCGAGGGTGTTCAGGATCCCTGTCCTGCTCAACAGCGACTGCTCGATCAAAAAGCCGTAGATGTGAAGGGGGTTTTTGCCCGTCAATGCTATAAAAACGGCGCCCACGCTGAACGCAAAGACAATCGGCAGCAGCAGATTGAGGACAGACGCCGTTATTTTTCTGAATCTTTCCAAACCGTTACCTCCCCGCGGTGCGGCGTAGCCGGCCACGTCAAGTTGAATTTTGCCTAACCGCTGTTTCTCTTTGCCCCGGTCATATAGAGTCCGAGCTCCTCGGGCGTGGTTTCGCCCGCGTTAAACTCGCCCACGATCTCCCCCTTGAACATGACCGCTATTCGGTCGGAGAGGGCCATTATCTCGCTGAGCTCGGAGGAGATGAGCAGCACCGCCTTGCCCTGATTGCGAAAATCGATTATCTGTTTGTGTATCGTCTCTATCGAACCGACGTCGACGCCTCGGGTCGGCTGACAGCACAAAAGCATGTCCGGGTCGGCGCTGAACTCGCGGGCAATGATAATCTTTTGGGCGTTTCCTCCCGACAGACCCGATACGTTGGGGTCGTCCGCCGAAAGACGGATATCATACCTTTCGACGAGCTCGCTTTTGTTTTTCTTTATCTCCTTTTTGTCCAAAAGGAACCCCTTTTTGCACACAGGCTGCCTGTTGTGATAGCCGGCAATCAGGTTTTGCGACACCTTCATGTCACGGCACAGGCCCTCTTCATACCTGTCCTCGGGGATTATGCCGACCTTCTGCGCCCTGAGCCGGTCGGGCCACATGTCGGTTATGTCCTCTCCGTTCAAACGGACGCTGCCGCCCGACGAGGTCATCATGCCGCTTAAGGTCTTCGCGAGCTCTGTCTGTCCGTTGCCCTCCACGCCCGCGATGCCGAGAATCTCGTTTTTATGGACCTTCAGCGAAAGGTTTTTAACGGCTTCAAGCCCCATGCTGTTTTTGACACTGAGGCCGTCGACCTCATAGATCACCTCGCCCGCACCGGCGCCCGCGCTTCTGTCGACCTGCATGATGACCGACCTGCCGACCATCATCTGCGCAAGCTGTTCCATCGTCGCGTCCTTCGACTCGATGGTGCCGATCACCCTGCCGCGCCTGATGACCGTTATCGTGTCGGCGAGCTTTTTGACCTCCTGCAGCTTGTGGGTAATGATGATAATCGTCTTGCCCTGCGCCCTGAGCTCAAACAGGTTTTCGATGAGCTCGTCGACCTCCTGCGGGGTTAGAACCGAGGTGGGCTCGTCAAAGATGAGGATGTCGACGTCGCGGTAGAGCATCTTGAGGATCTCGACGCGCTGCTTCGCGCCTATCGAGATGTCCTCGACACGGTCGTCGGCGTTGAGGTTGAAGTTGTACTTGTCGATGAGCGCGTTTATCCGCTCCTTTTCCGTTTTGACGTCTACAAGCGAGAGCTTTGTTATCTCGGCGCCGAGCATTATGTTCTCGTATACCGTAAGGCCGGGGACAAGCTTGAAGTGCTGGTGAACCATGCCGAGCCCGTTTTCAATCGCAACTTTCGGCGATGTCAGCTTCACCTGCCTGCCCTTGATGTAGATTTCGCCCGAGGTGGGCTTTATCATGCCGTAAAGCATGTTCATCAGGGTCGTTTTGCCCGCGCCGTTCTCGCCGATGACCGCGCGGATCTCCCCCTCTTTGACGGCAATGTCTATCCTGTCGTTCGCGACAAACTTCGCAAACAGCTTGGTCAACTGTTTCGTTTCGACAATGTTCATGTCCGACCGCCTTCTATCAGATATCCCGCTTTCGCGGTGTGGTTGGTTCGCGCCGCGCGTGCTGTGCGGGTGTCCCCACCCGAAAAACGCGTCCCCCTTAAGGCTTTAAAGCGGCCGAGCGGCCCGACCGCCCGGCCGCTTTAAAGCATATCTACATCTTATCCTTCGTAGCGCTCGCCGCTGTTGCCTGACAGAACGGTTATCTCGCCCGACAGAATCTTCTGCCTTGCCTCCTCGACCGCGTCCACTATCGCCCGGAAAGCCTCTTCATCGGTGACATATTCGGCAATCGTCGACATGTCGGTTATCTCGGTTCCGTCGCCGAGCGGGAGGGAGAGGGTGCCGCCCTTGAGCGTCCCGTTCACAAGCTGCTCGCATATCTTGTATACCGCCGTGTCGACCTCCTTGACAACCGAGGTGAGGATTGTGCCCGGTTCGATATAGTCCTGATCGCTGTCGACCCCTATCGCAAGGCAGTTGTTCTCTTTGGCCGCCTGGAATATGCCGAGGCCCGCAAGCCCGCACACCTGGAAGACGATATCCGCGCCCTCGCTTGCGAACATGTTGTCGGCAACCTGCTTGGAAAGCTGGGTGTCCGAGAAGCCGACGCTCCAGTCATAGAGCACCGTCGTGTCGGGGTCGGTGTCCTTCGCGCCCTGTGTAAACGCCTCGGTGAAGTGGTGGAAGCCGTCCGACTCAAGCGCGCAGATGACGCCGATGACGCCCTTGCCGTGATCGGCAACCCCGTCGATTATGTTGTAGTCACCGCTCGCTATCATCGCCGCGGCAACGCCCGCGAGATAGGAAGACTGGTTGTAGTCAAAGATAATGGACAGCACCTTGTCGTTGTCGACGACCTGGTCGGTGGCGCAGAAAACGGTGTTGGGGTATTCATCGGCAAGCGTCTTGAGTATCTCGGCGTGGGGATACTCGAGCGTTATCACCGCGCCGTAGCCCGAGTCGGCAAACTGGCGAAGATAGGTCTCGCCCTGGGCGACCTCGGTGGGCTCGACGACCGTGAACTCGATGCCGAAATCGGCCGCAGCTCTCTCGAGGCCGCGGTAGCCGCTGTCGTTGAAGCTCTTGTCTCCGAGTCCGCCGGTGTTGCATATAAGGGCGACCTTTTTGGAGTTGTCCTCCTCGCCTGTCGGCGTGTCGGCGGCATCTCCGCCCTCGTTGACGGGAGCGTCGCTCCCGCCCCCGCACGCAGCGAGCGTGAACATCATAACCATTACCAAAAGCAAGCTGATTACTTTCTTCATCTCTATTCTCCTTGTTGTTATTGCATGATGTTATGACATCATGACTTCTTGCTTAAAATTATAACACCGTTGCAAAGAGATGTCTATTGTGATTTATCATCAAAATTTACAATAATTTTTATCAAATATGCACATATATGACGGTATAATACGTAAAAAACAGTTGTAAAGATTGAGATAATATGATATACTTTCATCAAGTGGTAATAACATCATAATATTTTATAGGAGGTCTGTCATGTTCAATCCCATCTATTACATCTGTGTCGCGTGCCCCACAATCGAGCGCACCCTTGACATGGTCGACAAATACGTCGCCAACGGGGCTAGGGCGCTTCAAATCGACATGCCCTCAAAGGATCCCTATGCCGAGACGGCGTTTGTGAAAAAAATGATGTCCGACTCCCTCGCGAGCGGGGCAGATTACGACGATTTTATGGACGCGATACGCGAAATACGCAGGCGCTATCCCGAGCTCGAGCTGCACGTGGTCGTTTATCACGACGTTGTCGAGTCGATAGGTCTCGAGCGGTTTGTCGAGTTCGGCAAGGAAATCAACGTCGCATCGTTCATGATCCCCAACAACACTGAAAAGACCTCGCGGTACATTGAGGACAACGGCATTATAGACATGAAAATCATCGTTCATGCGATGCCCGAAAGCGAGGTGCGGACGTGTGTCAGCGCCGGCAAAAGCGGCTGCCCTTCAATTGTCGCGATAAGAAACAAAAAGCCCGGTGAGGTCGACACCGAGGGCCTTGAAACCTATGAAAAGAAGTACAAGTATCTGCGCGAAAAGGGTGTCACCGCGCCCATCTACAGCGTTTTCGGGATCAAGACAAAGGAAGCCCTTTCCGCCGTAAAAGCCACCGGCTCGCAGGGGGCTATCATCGGAAACGTGCTGATGAACCTTTGGGATGACGAAGCCGCCTTTGTCAAGCTGCTGCGCGAATTCAACTCGCTTGCCGAGTAGCCTCGAAACACACGCCGCCCATTTAAAACCGAAGGCCGACAGCCCGTCGGCGGTATACCCTAAACAAGAGCTCTGCTAAAAAGAACACGCCGCCCGATGCTGATGACAGCATCGGGCGGCGTGTTCTCTTCTGTTCCCTCATAACGGCCGCCGCTTTTGTCGGAGAGAATCTCTTTGAGCTGTCTCGGAAACCGAGCCGCCGCCCCGCCGGCGGCGGCCGTCCCGGCGGAGTACGCTATCTTTTCTCCCGAAATCAACTCGATAAGACAGATCTTTGCCGGCACCGCACAGCCTTAGTGCGCAACCATCACTTTTTCTTTATCAGCTTCAGCTGTATGCCTCTCTCGGCGGCAAGCTTTCTAAGGGTTTCCGCCGCAAACAGGCATTGTTCTTTTTGCGGCAGCGAGGGCAGCACGTCATCGGCGTGTATCCTCTCCATCGCCTCTCTCAGGTCCGAAAGCTCCAACAAATTGACCGCCACACAAAAGAAATTCTTTCTGCGTCCGTCATTAAAGTGGGCAAGCAGATAGGAAAGAATCTGTATCTTTTCCTGTTGCTCGAGGTTGTATTGTTCAATGCCGATGCTCTGCGCCCGTTCAAGATCCGCCTTTCGACGCCTGTGCGTGATGAAGGAGTCATATTCATCTATGTGCCGATACTTTTCGCACGGATACTGCCCGCACGCATAGCAATACTCAATCCCTCCGTGTTCCAGACTGCATCTCGCGATTCTACAAGATTGGTTCCCGTTCCCACAGCCGCCACAGTAGTTTCCCAACCGCATGGGGCACAGCCCGCAGTTCAATCCGCAGAGCGAGAACAACGGGTTGCTTCGTTGAAATCCCCTCATCCTGTCACCTCTTTCGGATATTATATCAAGTTATCGGTTGAACGGCAAACGGCATACAATGGAGACTGCTTTCCATGCGCATCCCCGCTCTGTCCGCCCTGCGTTTTTCTTGCAAAAGGCGTTTCGGCCCTATATGATCACTTAAAAAAGCCGCTGTTTCTACATATTATGCGGGAACGGCGCCGATGCGGAGAGGGGGGCAGACAACCATGGGGAAAAGCGCGCGGCGGGAGTCGAGAAGAATTGTGCGGGAGACGCCACTGCCAAAAGGCAGTGAACGCTTTCTGACGGTACGGCGAAAAACGGCCCTGATGACAACCTGTACGGGCGGCTCCGTGCGAGTACAGAGCCGGACGACATCCCCACGTCGGTCAGAGCCCGGCGAGTACGGCTTCCCGTCGCAAAACATTTTTGAGTATGTGGCCGAACAGGTGAATGACAACCCAAAGCTGCACTTCGGTGTGTGAGCAGACAAGCCACAAGGTCGCTGTATCGCCTTTTATCTGTCCGAGAAGGGAACCCACACGAAGGGCGCGACCCGACATGTCAGCTGCACCTACTGAACAGGGAGGGCTGCCGCCGACGGGGGTGGTTTGAGATACCCAATGACAGCGTGACTTTTATCGACACGGCCGCACACCTTTTCGCCAAAAACGCCAAGCGCCGGACGGAGAAGCTTAAAAAGGTCAATATGAAGCTGCAAGAGGAGGCGCCCGGATTCTCCCTGCTTGCGGCGCCGGCGGTTATGGAACCGATTTCTCTGTCGATTCACACCGCCTTCCCCGATTTACCCTACTTTCGGAATATGGCAAGCTTCGCCGCGCCGGCTATTTCCGCCATCGCGCTGTTCATCTTTTTGGCCATGCACGGCCGGAACAGCCCAAACAGCATGTACAAGCGCTATCGGCGGGGAGAATTCCCGGTGAAGGAGACGGTGCCGGACATCCGCCCTCCCTTCTCTACCGCCGGCTCATCCTAAACCGTATGGGTAAATCCGGCCACGTTTCGGATACGCCGGAAAAGCGCTTCAACAAGATGCGGGCGTGGGACTGAGACCTGAAGTTTTTTTCATCGTCTCTTAACAACAGCCGTACCAAAAAGAGAAGGTAGGTAAAACCTGTCTTCTCTTTTTGGAAGGAATTTACAAAACAGATGCCGTACAAAATGCAGTATCGCGTCTCTTTGCAAAAAAGCTTGCACCGCGCGGGCCGTCTTGCAGACGCGGCCGACCGCTGCCACGTTTTGTTCCGCGAAAGGGCGGATGCCGTCTTTCGCGGACATCAAGGGGGTGAAAGGCGGTTTGCAGCGCAGTTGCTCTGCAAACCGCCGCCGAGAGGGGGAATTTTTCACCTACGGAAAATCCCGACGCGTATATCATCGCGTCGGGACTTTGGAAGGACTTGACAAAATAGATACAAGTCAAAATATAATTGTCGTGCAGAACTG
>CAYSRC010000015.1:5487-45501 GCA_964433495.1 uncultured Oscillospiraceae bacterium | reverse complement strand
TTTCAGGTGCACATGCTCAAGGAGGTCATGGGGATGAACCCCATCCTCTTCTCGGTCGAGGACAACTTTCCCATGACCGAGGCGGGCAGGCACAACCTCAAGAACATCAGCGAGGCGTTCGGCTGCACCATCATAAGCTGCAAGCCCGACATTAAAACGCAAAAGGTGCTCATGCGCAAGATGTTCGAGCGCTGCGGCAAGCCGACCTGGTTTATCGACCGACTCATCTACACCTTCCCGCTGCACATGGCGGTCAAGTTCAACACCCCGCTGCTCTGCTACGGCGAGAACGTGAGCTATGAATACGGCGGCGACAACGACGTCGAGACCTACTCCGCCCGCGCGCAGGTGGACAACGGCGTCGCGGTGGGCTTCAGCCTCGACGAGCTGGTGGGCGACGGCGTCACCGAAAAGGAGCTTTCTCTCACCTTTGCGCCCAAAAAGGAGGACATGGACAGGCTCGACCCGATGTATCTGTCCTACTTTGTCGACTGGAACAGCTTCCGCAACTATGAGTTCGCCAAGTCCCGCGGCTTCCACGACCTCACCCACGAGTGGGACCGCACCCACCACGTCGAAAACTTCGACCAAATCGACAGCCGTGCCTATCTTGTACACAGCTGGCTCAAATACCCGAAATTCGGCCACGCCGCCGCGACCGACTACAGCTCGAGAAGCGTGCGCTACGGCTTTATGACCCGCGAGGAGGCGGTCGAGCTCGTCAAAAAGCACGACCACGCGCTCGACCCGCAGTGCGTGCGCGACTTCTGCGAGTTCTGCGGCTACACCGAAACCGAGTTTTGGCACATTATAGACGGCTTTTACAACCGCGACCTGTTCGAGAAGGACATCACGGGCAGATGGGTGCTCAAGCACCCTGTTTGGGAGAAGTAGTTTTTGTATCCGAACGGACGGGAGGCCCCGCGCCGTCGGCGCCGTGTCGGAAGCCCTGCAAAGGCGTCGAGATTTTCGACACAGCGTCCCCGTTTTCAACGCCGCAGCTTTGCCTGCGCGCCCGCCCTTTGCGCGGGGTGTGCACAGACAAAGCCGGCCTGTAAGGGCGGCTGACAATGTATTTCTACCCCTGTGCGGCGCGTTCGCACAGACAAAGACGCCGGCCCGCCCCGCGACAATCGTCGCGGGGCGTTTTTTGTCCGCCGGGCGAGGAGGGGCCTGTACAGCCGGGCGCGAAGTTCTTTGGCGGCCCCAGCACCTGCCTACCGCTCGGGAGCATGGGAGGCGTGTGAAAAAAGGGGGGAGGCAGCGAAGCGGCGGGGGGGATTGATGAGCCGAGAGCAGAAGCTTAGGAAAGCTCGGTCCCCGGGGCAGACCCTTGACAACCCCTCCGTCGGGCATAGCCCGACACCTCCCCTTGCACACGGCTCACAAATACCCGTGAGTTGTACCGAACGCCGTTCCGATTGCGATGCGCATCTGCCGCGCGGAGCGGTCAAACGTAAGCGGAACGGACGTTTGACATGCGACGCAGTATTATGCGCCTTCCGGGCTATCGTTCCGATTACGACGCGCATCTATCGCACGGAGTGCCGGGCTATCGTTCCGATTAAGCCCGGCAGCCCGGCAGCCCGACCGGCCGACCGTTCGGCAGGGGAGGCTTAAGGGTAGGGGCGTCACCTTCCATGCGCCGTGAAGGGCCGCGCACTTGACAGGCCCCGCAAGTCAGTCTAAAATAAAGGTGGTACAATAATTTTGAGGAGGTACTGAGATGAAAAAGCTGTTTGTTGTTTTGGCGCTGGTTTTGGTGCTGGTGTCGATGTTTGCCGCGTGCGGCAAGACGACCGAGTGCGAGATCTGCGGACAGACCAAGAAATGCACCGAGGTCGAGTTCATGGGTGAAAAGGGCTGGGTCTGCGACGACTGCAAAAAGGGCCTCGACGCTCTGAACAGTCTCGGCGAGCTGTTCGGCTGATTGACGCCGCAAAAAAGAAGGGTTTCCTATCCCTGCTTTTCCCGTCGAACATACACACCTGCAAAAAGCGCCCGGCGCATGCCGCCGGGCGCTTTTTTTGCGCGCTGAAATATCTCAGACCTGTCTGCCGCCCGGGGCGTGCACGGGGCACACCTCGACGCACTTTCCGCAGCCGATGCACTTTGAAAAGTCGACGGCGGCGCAGTTGTCGTCGACGGTTATCGCGCCCGCGGGGCAGGCTTTTTCACATCTGCGGCACCCGAGACAGCCGCTTACGCACACCTTGCGGGTCTCGGACGCCCTGTCGTGGTTGGAGCACAGCACCAGCGGCGTGCGGCCGTAGGGGACGAGCTTGATGATCTTTTTAAGGCAGGTCTCGACGCACCTGCCGCAGCCGGTGCACAGCGAGTAGTCGACCTCGGCGACGCCGTTGTTGACCTTTATCGCGCCGAACGGGCAGACGGCGGCGCAGTCGCCGTAGCCGACGCAGCCGTAGGCGCAGTCACCGCGGCCCGAGTGCAGCATCGCGCACGCGGCGCACGACTGTACGCCGTTGTAGATGTATTTGTCGCGCGTGCTGTCATAGCTTCCCCTACAGGCGACGACGGCCACCCGGCGCTCGGCGGTCTCGACCTCCTCGCCGAGGATCTCGCCTATCCTTTTCGCGGCCTCTGAGCCGCCCGGCACGCACAGGTTGGGCGCGGCGCCGCCCGACGAGACCGCCGCGGCGTAGTCGGCGCAGCCCGCGTACCCGCACGCGCCGCAGTTTGCCCCGGGCAGGGCCTCGGCGATGAGGCCCGCCCTCTCGTCGCTCGGCACGTACATGATCTTTGAGGCGACGACAAGCACGACCGCCGCGACAAGACCTATCCCGCCGAGCACCAGCACGCAGTATATCACACTGTTCATAAACGCGCCCGACCCCCTTTAAGCGAACAGGTTTTCGACGATGCCCGAAAAGCCCGAAAAGGTAAGAGACGTTATCGCCGCAGCCACGAGCGTTATCGGCAGGCCCTCAAAGCACTTGGGGGGCTTTGCGCGCACGAGCATCCTGCGCACCCCCGCAAACAGAACCATAGCCAGCATGAACCCGAGCCCCGCCCCGAGACCGTTGACCACCGACTCGACGAAGGTATAGCTCTTGGTGAAGTTGAGGATCGTCACACCCAGCACCGCGCAGTTGGTCGTTATGAGCGGCAGATAGATGCCGAGCGTCCTGTGCAGCGCGGGCAGATAGCGCTTGAGCGCGAACTCAACGAGCTGCACGAGCGCCGCGATCACGAGGATGAAGACGATCGTCTGCATAAAGCCGAGACCGAGCGGCGCGAGCACATATGTGCCGATAACCCACGTCGCCGCCGACGACATCACCATGACAAAGACGACGGCGAGGCTCATGCCCACGGCCGAGCTGAGCTTTTTGGAGACGCCGAGAAACGGGCAGATGCCAAGAAACTTGACGAGCACGTAGTTCTCGGTCAAAATCATCGTGAAGAGAATAATCAAAAGCTGCTTCATTGTTCCTCCTCCCCGCCGCACAGGGTGCAGCCCGCGCAGGCGCCGGGGCAGCCCTCGGGCTGCTGCCTTTTGCCGCCTGCCTCGGCGCGTCCGCCGCGCCTGTTTTTGATCGCGGCGAGCAGCGCGATGAGACAGCCGAAGGTGAAAAAGCCGCCGGGCGCCGCGGTGAAGATGCCTATCGCGAAGCCGCTCGGGATGACCCTCAGCCCGAACCAGGTGCCCGCGCCCAAAATCTCGCGCACCGAGCCCATCAAAAACAGCGTCAGCGTGAAGCCGAGCCCCATGCCGAGCCCGTCCAAAACCGAGTCGAGCACGGTGTTTTTGGACGCGAACATCTCGGCGCGGCCCAAAATGATGCAGTTGACGACGATGAGGGGAAGGTATATCCCCAGCACGTCGTAGAGGGCGGGCAAAAACGCCTCGACCGCGAGCTGGACCACCGTGACAAAGCTCGCGATCAGCGTGATGTACGCGGGTATCCTGACCTTGTCGGGGATGACCTTTCGCAGCGCCGAGACCGCCGCGCCCGAGCACATCAGCACAAAGGTCGCGGCAAGGCCCATGCCCACGCCGCTCATGACCGACGAGGTCATCGCGAGGGTCGGGCAGGTGCCCAGCACCAGCACGAGCACCGGGTTTTCTTTGATTATACCGTTCGTGAGAACGGAAAGTCTCTTTTTCATCCTTGTCCCTCCGTTACGGCTCGGTAGGCCTCGAGCGCGAGGGTGACGCCGCTGCGCACCGCCCTGCTCGAGATCGTCGCGCCCGAGATCACCTCGACCCCGTCCGCCGAGCCGGTGAGACCCACAAAGAGCGAGGTGTATTCGGGCTCGCTCGCGAGGGTGCCCTTGTTTGCCGTCTCGCCCGAGGTGTCGGCACTGACGCCGATGACCTCGCCGTCCTGCGATATGCCGACGGTGACCGCGACGGGCCCGTTGTAGCCGCCCGTCTCGACCGTTATGACATAGCCGCCCGTGTCGGCGCGGCACACCTCGCTGACGCCGTCAAGGCTGCACTCGGTCACGATAAAGTCGGCCGCGTCGGGGAAGAACGCCTGCCTTGCGGCCAGCGCCTCGGCGGCGCGCCGCTCGGCGATGACGGGCGCGGTCGCCCCGTTGACAAGGCCCAGCGCCGCCGCCGAGACGACGCACAGCAGCGTCAGCACGAGGGGGGGCTTGATATATTCGGACAGCCTGCCCTTCATCTCCCCGCCTCCTTTCCGAACGGACGCCTGCGGCACAGATCGTTGATGTACGGCACGACGAGGTTCATCAGAAGAATCGCGTAGGAGACCCCCTCGGTCGAGTTGGCAAAGGTCCTTATCAGCGCGGTTATCAGCCCGCAGCCGAGGCCGAACACCGCCTTGCCGAGGTTGGTAAAGGGCGTCGTGGTGTAGTCGGTCGCCATGAATATCGCGCCGAGAAACAGCCCGCCCGACAGCGCCGCCTCGATCGGGTGCGCGCAGCCGAACAGCGCCGCAAAGAGCGTCTCGCTGAGGATGAACACAAGCGGGGTGATCGGCTTGATAACGCCGCGCACCGCGAGATATATCCCGCCCGCGAGCAGCGCCGCGCAGCTGACCTCGCCCAGCACGCCGCCGTGCACCCCTAAAAAGAGGGTGAGCGGGTCGACCGAGCCGCCCCCCTCGATTATGCGCAGCGGCGTCGCCGAGGCGACGAGCCCCTCGGCCGCCGCGGGGTAGGCGTACTCGGTCATGGCGCCCGCGAACGACACCGCCATGACCACCCGCCCCGCGAGCGCGGGGTTGACAAAGTTGCGCCCGATGCCGCCGAACAGCATCTTGACAACGATTATCGCGACGACGCACCCGAGCGCTGCCTGCCACACGGGCAGCCCCGCGGGCAGGTTGAACGCGAGCAGAAGCCCGCTTACCGCCGCCGACAGGTCGCCCGCCGTGGAGGGGATGTGCCGCAGACGGCACCACAGCGCCTCGAGCCCCACACACAGCGCGACGCAGAAAACCTCGAGCACCGCCGCGCGCGCGCCGAACAGCACGACCGATGCGATCGCCGCAGGCATCAGCGCGATGAGCACGTCGAGCATGATGGCCCGCGTGCTTTTGGGCGAGTGGATGTGCGGCGAGGAGGTGACGTACAGCTCGTTTGTCATTTGATTCCCGCCTTTCTTATGCCGAGCTTTGCAAGCCGCATGATCTGGGTGATCGGCCGTCGCGCGGGGCACGCGTAGGTGCAGCAGCCGCACTCGACGCAGCTCATCACCGACATCGCGTTCGCGGCCTCAAGGTCGCCCGCCTCATACGCCGTCTGGATCTCGACCGGGGACAGGCGCACCGTGCACGCGTCGACGCACCGCCCGCAGCGTATGCAGGGGTTTGTCCCTGTCAGCTCGATGTCGGAGAGCGCGAGGATGGCGTTGGTGTTCTTCTGCACGGGATAGTCGTCCGAGTAGAGCGCGACGCCCATCATCGGCCCGCCCATGATGAGCTTTTTGGGGGGTGTTTTGTACCCGCCGCACCGCTCGATCAAAAAGCTCACCGGGGCGCCGACCGGCACCATCACGTTGCAGGGCCCCGCTATCGCGTCGCCGTCCACCGTGATGCGCTTGCTGACGAGGGGCATCCCCGTTTTGACGTATTTGTACACGTGGGCGACGGTGCCGACGTTGAGCACGATCACCCCCGCGTCGGCGGGCAGCTTGCCCGCGGGCACCGCCCTGCCCGTCACGTTCGCGATGAGCACCTTTTCGGCGCCCTGCGGGTAGCTTGCGGGCAGCAGCATGATCTCGATGTCCTTAGGGCCGCACAGCGGGCGCAGGATGTCGGCGGCCTCGGGCTTGTTGTCCTCTACGGCGATGACGGCTCGCGGGATACCGAGCAGCCGCTTTACGAGCGCGACCCCCTCGACGATGCTCTCGGGGTCCTCGACGATGCCGCGAAAGTCGCTTGTGATGTAGGGCTCGCACTCGGCCGCGTTGATGACGAGGGTGTCGATCTCGCGATCCTTCGGGGGCGACAGCTTGACGTGTGTCGGGAACCCCGCGCCGCCGAGACCCACGATGCCCGAGCGGGCAACCGCCGCCACGAGCCCCTCGCGGTCGTCGACCTCGGGCGCGCGCAGGGCCGGGTCGGGCGTGAACTCGCCGTCGCTGTCGATTACCACCGCCTCGCTTTTGACGCCGTTCGGCATCAAAAACGGGACGACGCCGCGCACCGTGCCGCTCACCGACGCGTGCACGTCCGCGCTGACAAAGCCGCTGCCCCTGCCGACCGTCGTGCCGACAAACACCCGCTCACCCTTTTGCACGCAGGGCGCGGCGGGCGCGCCGATGTGCTGCGACATGGGGAGCACGACGAACGGGGGACTGATAAGCTCCCTCGTCTCGCAGTCCTTTGTATTTTTGCGGTGGGGGATGTGGATCCCCTTTATCCGCCCTGTCTTAATGTACTCGCTCAAGTTGTTGCAAAACCTCCCCGCAAGCCGTGTAAAGGCAGTATTTTTGTTTAATGAAGGACCGCAGTCCCCCTGCGGCGGGATACCGCCGCAGCGCTCTCCCCGCCGTCCGCGCGGACAGCGAGGGGTTGCGGCTGTACATTCGGTTATATTAAGCCGTTAACTGACAAATTCCGGCCGTTCCGGGCAGTTTGCCGATGCGGGATCTCGAGTCAAGCCCGACCGTTTGACAATCCCTCGGCCGGCTTCGCCGGCACGCCCCGCTTTTTCCCGCGGGGGCGGCCGCGTGAGTAAGCTCAATCGGAACGACGGCCCGACCGTTCGGCAGGGCAGCCGCAGGGGCAAGGGCATACATCCCGAAGTCCGCATCGAGCACGAGCCCGCCCTGTGTAAAGGGGCGCGGCGTATGCCGCAGCGGGGGGATTGTACAGCCGTTCATCATCCGAGCGGCGGCAAAATCAATATACAAATCCGAACGGCCCGAATTCCCGCTTGAGCTTTGAGGCGGGCGTGCCGCACTTGCGGTCATATCTTGATGAACTGCCCGAGGTTGCGCACGAGGGTGTTTTTGTAAAAGCCGTTTTTGACGACCGACGCGATGCGCCCCGCCTTGCCCTTGCCGCCGAGCGCGGCGTATTCGCGGCACAGGGCGAGGTCGTCCGGCGAGAGTCTGTCTCGGAAGGTGTCCGCAAAGCAGCCCGCCTGCAAAAACATCTCGCGGTAAATCCCGCGCACGCGGCCGGTGTCGGCGAGCTTTTTGAGCGCCGCCGCGGGGTCGGACGCGTTGTAGGCGCCGACCTGGTTGCCGCCGTGCTGCCGGTAGTACATCAGCGGGCGGTCGATGACCTCGATGACGCCGAAGGCGGCCGCGATGAGGGCGAGCCACCAGTCGTGCATGAGGGTGTGGCGGGGCTCCTTTTGCACGAGGTCGCGCAGGGCCCTGTTTATCATCACGGTGCAGCCGGTGACATTGTTTTGGCACAGCATGTTTTTGAGGGTTCTGCGCTCGGGCGACAGCCCCTCGTAGCGGAACAGCGAGGGCGCGCGCACGCTCAGATCCTCGTTTGCGACGATGAGGTCGCCGTGCACCAGCACCGGCGTGCCGCGGCCGACGCGCTCTTCGGCGCGCTTCATGCGCTCGAGCGTCACCTCGACCTTGTCCTCAAGCCAGACGTCGTCGGCGTCGGCGAACATGACGTAGTCGGCGTCCGACTGCAACAGAAGCTTAAAGAAGTTTGCGCGCGCGCTGCCGCTCGGCGTTCTGTCGGGCAGCAAGCGAACCCTTCTGTCGCCGCAGCCCTCGATTATGCCGACGGTTCCGTCGCTCGAGCCGTCGTCCCGCACGGTGAGCGCAAAATCGGCGAAGCTCTGCCGCAGCAGCGAGTCGAGCAGCTCGCCCAAAAACCGCTCGCTGTTGCAGGTCGCAAGCAGGATCTCGACAGGGCGGTTCACAGTCCCGCCGCCCTCAGGTAGACCCGCAGCACGTCCTCGCGCCCGGCCGCGCCCTCGTGCAGCTTTTCACGCCCGAGGAAGTAGCTCGGCACGTAGTAGTAGTCGTAGCTGTCGGCGAGCGCGGCCTGCTCGCGCTCGTCGATGATCTCGAGCTCGACGCCGCGAAAACGGGGGTCGCCCGCGAGCTCGCGGCCGTACTCGAGCGCCCTTTTGCAATAGGGGCAGTCCCTGAGGATAAACATCGTAAGCTTTTTCAAGACCCGGGCCTCCTTCCGCCGCCGGCCGCGAAAATCCCTCCGCGGCCGTGTCCTTCTCATTTTTATGCGCCCTTTGCCGGCGGCGCGGCTTCGCTGTCAAGCGACGGGCGCACACAAAAAGCGGGCGGCCGGTGGGTTTGAGGTAAAGCCCCGCGCCGCCGCAGATCGGCAATGGCATTTAAAATTATGTATTTATTATAAAACCGCGCCCGCAAATTGTCCACAATTGTTTACTTTTTGACATACTGCAAAAAACTTTCGGGCGGCACTTGAACGCGGCCCGCAAGTGTGGTAAAATACACTGCTGAATATGCAGAAAAACAGGGCGGCGGCTCATTTTTCACGCTGTGCTGCGGTTAAGCAAACAGAGAAGGGGAATGTAAATTGACAAGAAACGATCTTCGGAACGTCGCGATAATTGCCCATGTCGACCACGGCAAGACGACGCTCGTCGACGAGATGCTCAAGCAGGGCGGCGCGTTCAGGGACAACCAGGAGGTCGCCGACCGCATCATGGACAGCGGCGACCTCGAGCGCGAGCGCGGCATCACGATTTTGGCAAAAAATACCTCCTGCCGGTGGAACGACGTCAAGATAAACATCGTCGACACCCCGGGGCACGCCGACTTCGGCGGCGAGGTCGAGCGGGTGCTCAAGATGGTGGACGGCGTGCTGCTGCTCGTCGACGCGGCCGAGGGGCCCATGCCCCAGACCCGCTTTGTGCTCGAAAAGGCGCTGTCGCTCGGGCTGATGCTCATCGTCGTCATCAACAAGATCGACCGCCCCGACGCCCGCATAAACGAGGTCATCGACGAGGTGCTCGAGCTGCTGCTCGAGCTGGGCGCGACGTCCGAGCAGCTCGACAGCCCGATGGTGTTCTGCTCGGGCCGCGCGGGCACCGCGAGCTATTCGCCCAACGTCGCGGGCGCCGACCTCGCGCCGCTGTTCGACACGATTGTCAGGTATATAACGCCCCCCGAGGGGGACGAAAACGGCCCCGCGCAGATGCTGGTGTCGTCGATCGACTACAACGACTATGTCGGCAGGATCGCGATCGGGCGCATAAGCCGCGGCTCGCTTAAGGTCAACAACGACGTCGCGGTGTGCGACTGGCACCGGCCCGAGCTCAACAAGAGGGCCAGGATAACCGCGATGTTCGAGTTCGAGAACGTCAACCGCGTGCCGGTCGAGACCGCCGCCGTCGGCGATATCGTCGCCGTCTCGGGCATCGAGGACATCAACATCGGCAACACGGTGTGCGCGCCAGACGCCGTCGAGCCGGTCGAGTTTGTCAAGATCTCCGAGCCGACGGTCGAGATGACCTTCTCAGTCAACGACAGCCCCTTTGCGGGCAGGGAGGGCAAGTTTGTCACCTCGCGCCAGCTGGGCGACCGGCTGTTCCGCGAGCTGCTGCGCGACGTCTCGCTCGTTGTCGAGCGCACCGACTCGACCGACAGCTTCAGGGTGCTCGGGCGCGGGGAGATGCACCTGTCCATCCTCATCGAGACGATGCGCCGCGAGGGCTATGAGTTCCAGGTCAGCACCCCCCGCGCGCTGATAAAGGAGATCGACGGGGTGAAGTGCGAGCCCGTCGAGCGGTTTGTCGCCGACGTGCCCGCCGAGAGCGTCGGCAGCGTCATGGAGAAGATCGGCTCGCGCAAGGGCGAGCTTGTGACGATGACCCCGGTGGGCGAGCGCATGAAGCTGGAGTTTTTGGTGCCGTCGCGCGGGCTGTTCGGCTATCGCAACGAGTTTTTGACCGACACGCGCGGCGAGGGCATCATGAGCGCGGTGTTTGACAGCTATGCGCCCTACAAGGGCGAGATCGTCAAGCGCTCGACGGGCTCGCTCATCGCGCACGAGACGGGCGAGGCGGTCGCCTACGGCCTGTTCAACGCGCAGGAGCGCGGCGCGCTGTTCATCGGCCCCGGCGTCAGGGTGTACGCCGGCATGGTGGTCGGCCAGTCCCCCAAGGGAGAGGACATCGTGGTCAACGTCTGCAAGAAAAAGCACGCGACCAACATGCGGGCGTCGGGCTCGGACGAGGCGCTTCGCCTCGTGCCCAGGCGCGACCTCTCGCTCGAGCAGTGCATCGAGTTTTTGGCGGACGACGAGCTGCTTGAGGTCACCCCCAAGTCGCTTCGCATCCGCAAGCGCGAGCTCGACCACGCGCAGCGGATGCGCGAGCTCGCGAAAAAGAAGGAATGACGCCGAAGACCGCACCAACCCCTCAGAGCTCTGAGGGTGCTTTCGGCGGACTTCGACAGACAGGGCCCCGACGGCCGCGGCCGCCGGGGCCCTGTCTGCGTCGTATGCCATAATAATGCAACAACCCCCGCTCTGCCGGGGGTAAAAAGCTTTCTCTCTGAGTGTCGAGCGAAGGGACAAGCGAATAAGCGCGTGCGGACGAAAAAGCTGTCGTGCAAAAGATGCTGCTTGTTTACAGGCTGCCGTGCGGGCGATGCAGGAGACGGGATGTTCGACGCCCTTTGACGGGCTTGCCGGTATGAAGCCCTTATGGGGCTGACCCGGGTCCCGACCGCGCCGGGGTCACGACCTGTTCTTTGCGCCGCCGCGGGACGGCAGAGCCCCGCCGCCCCGAAAGGGCGCGCGAAGGGCAGCGCGGGCGGCTCTCTTCGCCCACTGCGCGCGGGGCGCAGCTCGGACGCAAACGGCCGCCGGGCAGCGATGTGAGCGCCTTCCTTCGCCCTCTTCGGCACGCGGGACACACGGGGTGACCGAAAAAGCTTGTGCGCAAAATGACTTTCTTTCGCCCCGGCTCATGCTGTATAATGATAAAAATCGGCTTTCAACCGCCGCCCGCGGCAAACACAAGAATTGTGAGGTAAAAAATGAGAAAAACCAAGATCGTTTGCACGATAGGCCCCGCATGCTCGGACGAGCAGACGCTGAGCGCGATGTGTCTTGCGGGGATGAATGTCGCGCGTCTCAACTTTTCACACGGCTCCCATGAGGAGCACCGCCAAAGGGTCGCGCTGATAAAGCGGGTGCGCGAAAAGCTGTCGCTTCCCATCGCGATCCTCCTCGACACAAAGGGGCCCGAATATCGCATCGGGACCTTTTCGGGCGGCAGGGCGCAGCTGAAGGCGGGGCAGCGCTTCACCTTTTATGCGGACGGCCGCGAGGGGGACGAGCAGGGCGCCTCGGTCAGCTTCAGGCATCTCGCGGATGAGCTCAGTCCCGGGGACACCATCCTTGTCAGCAACGGCCTCGTCGGGTTCACGGTGTGTGAGATAAAGGGCGGCGACGTGATCTGCCGGGTCGAAAACGACGGCGTTTTGAGCGACCGCAAGAGCATGAGCTTCCCCGGCAAGGTGTTCGGGGGCGATTATCTCAGCGAGCAGGACAGGCGGGACCTGCTGTTCGGCATCGAGCACGGCGTCGATTTTATCGCGTGCTCCTTCGTCTCACGCAAAAGCGATCTGTCGCAGGTCAAGGCGTTTCTTGCGGAGCACGGCGGGGACAACATCGAGCTCATCGCCAAGATCGAAAACCGCTCGGGGGTCGACAACATCGAGGACATCTGCTCGGAGTGCAGCGGGATCATGATCGGCCGCGGGGACATGGGGGTCGAGATACCCTTTGAGGAGCTCCCGTATATCCAAAAGCAGCTCATCACCAAATGCAGCCTGATGGGCAAGCGGGTGATAACGGCCACCGAGATGCTCGAGTCGATGATAACCAACCCGAGGCCCACGCGCGCCGAGACATCGGACGTCGCCAACGCCGTCTACGACGGCACGAGCGCCGTCATGCTCTCGGGCGAGACCGCGGCGGGCAGGTACCCCGTGCTCGCGGTCGAGACGATGTCGCGCATAGCGCTGAGGGCCGAACAGGGCATCGACTATGCGGGCGGCTTCAAGACGCGCGCGTTCAACATAAAAAACACCGTCGACGCCGTTTCGCACGCCACCTGCGGCATGGCTGTCGACATCGGCGCGTCCGCCATAGCCGTGTGCACCCTCTCGGGCATGACCGCCCGCATGGTCTCGCGCTTCCGCCCGCCCGTCGATATCCTGGGCCTGACCACCGACGAGCGCACAAGCCGCCGTCTCGCGCTGTCGTGGGGCGTCACCCCCGCGCTGTGCGAGCGCTTTGACTCGACCGAGGTCATGTTCTATACCGCCAAGAACAGGGCCCGCGAGGTCTTCGGGCTCTGCGGGGGCGACCGCCTTGTCATCACGGGCGGCATGACCGGGGTCTCGGGCAACACCAACCTCATAAAGGTCGAAACGGTGTAGCGCCCGTGCCGCGCGCGAAGTATAGGCGCACCGCGCGGCCGTGGCCGCTGTCGAAAGCTGTGGGTTTTGGAAAAAATATGTCGCTTTACCGACATAGCATGTGAGTTGACATCACGGTTTTTCGCGGGTTTCGGCGGTTTTTGTCGGCAGCGGTCAGCCGAAGCTGTTTAGAAGAAAGTGAAACGAAAGGGAGCGACATCGTGCGGCTTCTGTTCGAGCTCGACGCAAAAAACTATGAGGCGGGCGCTCGGGTATACACCCGTCCGTCCGCACGGGCAATCATCATCGAGGGCGGTCCGGTCGCCATGGTGCACAGCGCAAAATACGACTACTACAAGTTCCCGGGCGGCGGCATCGAGCCGGGCGAGAGCGCGCTCGACGCCCTCGCGCGGGAGACCGCCGAGGAGGCGGGGCTTGCGCTCGACCTGTCGACGGCGCGCGCGTTCGGCCTTGCGCGGCGGCGGGAGAGGGGCGCGGACGGCTGCGTCTTTGAGCAGGACAACTACTATTACCTCTGCGAGCGCTCGGGCGAAGCCCCGCGCAGCCTCGACGACTATGAGCGAGACGAGGGCTTTACCCTTGCGTATGTGACCGCGGCCGACGCCGTAAGCCGCAACCGCCTAAAAGAGCACGGGCCCAAATCCCCGCTGATGATCGAGCGAGAGAGCCTGGTGCTCGAGCTGCTCGTGCAAGAGGGGTATCTGAAATAAACCGCGGTCTGCCGCGCGCAGGGCCGAAGGCGCACCCTCAAAATAGGGTTCTAAGGACATAGTTGGGCGCTGCCGCACGCGGCCGAGCGTTTCCGAACGCCCGGAAGGATGCACAAGCAGATTTAGGCGCGGGGCGTCGCAACCTTGAGCCCTGCCCTGCGCCTCGCGTCGAACGACGGCACGGAGGAAGCTTTTGTGACTGACAATTTTTTTGATCGGCTTCGGGCGTTTGCGGAGGACACACCGTCCGTCGAAAGCCTCTTGATCGTCGGCTCCTATGCAAGGGGCGACAACCGGGAGGGCTCGGATCTCGACGTCGTCATCGTTACCCCGAACAAGCGCGAGCCGGTTGACAACCCCGTGTTTGTCAACCGCTTCGGCTCGGTTCGCAAAAAACAGACCGAGGTTTGGGGCGCGTGCACCTCGGTTCGCGTATGGTATGACGACGGGCGCGAGATTGAATTCGGGCTCGTGGAGCCGTCGTGGGCGGCGCGTCCCCTCGATCCCGGGACAAGCCGCGTTTTAAGCGGCGGATATAAGGTCATTTGGGACAAAAAGGGCCATTTTATGAACCTGACGCTTTCACGCTCCGATTGAGCGCCGCCCGGGCGCCGTATAAAAGCATCCCCGGATCTTATCCGCCGAATCCCGTTTATCCCGCACGGCGCCCCATACCGTCGGGTGTGCCGGCACCCTCTTCTGCCCACACAAGCAGCCTGAGCGGACAGACGACCCCGTGCCGCCCGCAAGCGGACGTGCGGCGGACACTAAGCAGCGCGCTTTTGATGAACGCCGCGCGAACACGCGCTTACTTTGCAGAAAAACCATTAAAAGTTGCAAAAGCATGTTGCAATAAATGGTAATTTATGGTATAATTTAGATGTTGAGGATGCAGTTAAATCTAACTGTAAGGGGATCTTGAATGTGAAAAGACAGACAGTGTTAATCGCCGACTCCGGGCGGGAGTTCGGCAAGCCCTGCGCGCAGGAGCTGACCCGGCGCGGTCTCGAGGCTGCGACCTGTGAAAAGGACGGGAACACCCTCGTGTCCTCGGTCATGAGCCTCAGGCCCGGGGTGGTGGTGCTCGACCTGTTTCTGCCCGCCAAGGACGCCATCGCCGTGATGGGCGAGGTAAAGGGCGCGCTCGGGGCCGAAAGCCCCGCCTTCTTTGTCATATCGGGCTTTGACAACCCGCTCATGGAAAAGGAGGTCATCAAAGCGGGCGCCTCCTACTATCTGCTTAAGCCGGTGGACATCACCTCGCTGTGCGAGCGCATAAGCGTCTTTGCCGGAATCGGCAAGCCCGAGACAAAGCCCGGCTTTGACATCGAGATGACGGTGACCGAGATCATCCATCAGATCGGCGTACCCGCTCACATAAAGGGATATCACTATCTGCGCGAGGCGATCATCATGTCGGTCGAGGACGGTGAGATGATAAACGCCGTGACAAAGCGGCTGTATCCCGGCATCGCCAAAAAGTTCGGCACGACCTCGTCGCGCGTCGAGCGCGCCATCCGCCACGCCATCGAAGTCGCGTGGGACAGGGGCGACGTCGACACGCTCAACAGCTATTTCGGCTACACGATACACAGCCTGCGCGGCAAGCCGACCAACTCGGAGTTTGTGGCGATGATCAGCGACAAGGTTCGGCTGATGATGAAGCGCAGGGACAAGGCCGTTTGAAGGGCGCTTAGGTCAAAGGGACGCCGCGCAAAAGCGAAGCGCACAGCACTGAGGATAGGCCCCGCCGCAAAGCGTTGACGGCGGGGCGCTTTTTTGTTGCCGCCCGGCCGCGGGTTGTGTCGCGAAGCGGCCGAGGGATTGACTGTGCAAGGCCCTGTTGTCTAATCGTGTCTTGTGTCGCCAATCGCGGCTCCGCCGTTTGCAATCCCCCCGACACTTCGTGCCCCCCCTTTGCACAAGGGGGGCTTTTCGGGGCTCACAGTAAGTTCGATAGACACTCCGCGCGGGAAGGGGGGCTTGGGCTCCCGGCAAGCCCCAAAGTTCAAGCGCATCCCTCGGGCAGTGGGTACATAGGCTCCCTTGTGTAGGGGAGCTTCCTGCGAAGCAGGCTGAGGGATTGACTGCGCAAGACCTTGTCGCCTAAATATATCTTATGTTACGCCTTTGCTCGCTGCTCGCAATCCCTCCGTCACGGTTTTACCGCGACACCTCCCTTTGCACACGGGGGAGCTTGAGATCCCTGCTCGCCGCAAGGCGCTTGAGGGGGGAGCCTGCCCGTAAAACCCCCGAAGCCTTTGGGAGGCGCGTCCCCCTCGAGGGGGATGCCGCGCGAGGCCGCGCGGCGCGCCTTGCGCGCTCTGTGCGGCCCGACGCAGCAGGGGGTGGCCTGCGCCGCAGGCTCGTGTTCGGCCCACCCCCCGCCGACAGTCCCGCGTATGTCGTTCTCTGCTGTTCAGCGGGACTGCACAGGCGGGTCCTCCTTGTTGGGCGTTTAGGGGGTTCGGGGGGAATCGCAACCCCCCGAAGCTTCTTTCGCTTCCTTTCTCGCCAAAGAAAGGAAGAAAAATTTGTCGAGCGGGCTGTGTCTTTAAAGTACAAAGGCTTTAAAGCTTTGAAAGACACAGCCGAATCAGCCATAGACAATCAAAAAACAAAAGCAAAAAATCTTGAAACGAATTTTTTCGCGTGTGCGCACCGAAAGTGATATGCCAATCGTTTCAATCCCCCCGCCGCTTTGCGCCTCCCCCCTTTACACTTTTTAGGGCTTGCAGCAAGCCCGTCAGACAGTCCGTCCGGCCATTCCGACTGCGACGCGCATCTATCGCGCGGAGTGGTCAAACGGTAGAGGGACGGATGTTTGACGTGCGGCAGATCTTCGATAACATCAGAGCGCGTGTAAAAAGGACGCCCCGCAGGCGGCGAAGAGAGCGTCCCGGCGAGGGTCGCGCGTCCTTAAATCCCGAACTCTCTTTGCAAAAAGGGCGAGAGCGGAGGGGCTTTGCAAGCTCCCTCCGCTCATCTTTATGTTGAGGTTGCGGTTAGCGGTTTTGCGGGACGCCGCGCGCTCTCGAGCGGTATCCTGATAAGGTATTCGGTGAAATCCTCGAAGTCGTGGCGCTCGGTCGCGGCATTCACCCCCGAGCTCTGCATGACGTCAACGGCCCTGTCTATCGTGTTCAAAAAGATACGCACGTCCTTGATCGCGACGGTTCTTCGCGGGATGGCGGTGCCCTTGCACCCGAGGCGCTCGCGCAGCGTCGAAGCGCGCTCCTCGAGGGGCAGGCTCTCGTTGGTGAGGCCGAAGAACAGGCGCGCCTTTTCCGACTCGGGCAGCGCGGCTATCCTGTCCGAATACTCCTTGCCGCACATCGCGACCTCGCACAGGCACTGCCGCTCGGGCGAGAGGGTCAGCAGTTTTTTATAGCTCCGAACAAGCTCCTCGTCCAACCCGAGATCCTCGGACAGCTGTGCCGCGTCGACACCAAGCGCCTCTGCAAGGGCTTTCAGCGCGCGCGCCGTTCTAAACTCGTTGGGCTGCTCGCGGTGCACATCGCACAGCACCGCATAGAGCGGCGCCGATTCGGGATCCTTCACAATCAGCGCGGGGACGGTGCGGACGCCCGCCCGCCGTGCCGCCGCGAGCCTGCGCCCGCCCGAGACGAGCGTATACCCCAAAGCCCGCCGCGTGACCGTTATGGGCACGGCCACGCCGAACCGCTCTATGCTGTCGCTGAGCGCGTTCAGCTTTTCGACGTCATAAAATGCCTCGTCGGGGTTTTTCACGCTGTCTGTGGATATGTATCTCAGCTTGAGCTTTTGGGATTTCATGCGTCCCCCTCCTTCCCGCAACTCTACTTTACCACACAGCCTGTCCCGATAAAAGAAAAACCGCACGCCAAAAAGCGCGCGGTTTCGAGGGAGTATCTCAAATTAAAGGGGGTTCTTTGCGATATTTTTGCCGTTTCGGGGGTAAGCTGTCGGAGTTTGCGATATTTTTTCTATGACGACAAGGGTGCGCTCGCCCCCGTTTTCGGGCAGCAGACGTTTTTCGACCCGCACATTTCCCCCGCCGAGCAGCCCGATCGCCCCCTTCGCCTGCTCGAGCTCGTTCTCGCCGTCCGGCCCCTTCAGCGCAACCATGCAGCCGCCCACCCTGACAAGGGGCAGACACAGCTCGCACAGCGCCGGAAGCGCCGCCACCGCCCGCGCGACAACGGTGTCAAAGCGCTCGCGGTACTGCCCGCGCGCAAGCTCCTCCGCGCGGCCGTGCACGGTGCGCACCTCGATGCCCGTCTCGCGGCAGGCGTCCTCAACAAACCGCAGCTTTTTGCCCGTGGCGTCGATGAGGGTCAGCTCGAGGCCGCGCCCGAGCGCCGCGAGCGCGACGCCCGGGAAACCGCAGCCCGTGCCCACGTCGGCGACGCGCCCCCTGACGCAGTCGAGCGCGCCCGCGCACAGCGAGTCGAGCAGGTGCTTTATCTCGACCTCCCGCGGCTCGGTGATCGCTGTGAGGTTGAGGTGCTTATTTGTCTCGACCATCCTCTCGACATATCGGTCAAGCCGCCCGGCTCCGTCGTCGCCGAGCGCGACGCCCAGCGCCGCCGCCTCGCGAATCAGTCTCTGTCTGTCGATCATCGGGATATCTCCCCCCTCGGTTGTATTCTTTTTCGCCCGCGTCCGCCCGTCGGCGGGGTGCGCACCCGCGCCGAACAACGGCCGTTTTTTCCCTGACCGGGAGAAAAAAACGCCGCGTCGGCGCAAAATTAAAGCGTCACATGTTTCTTTTATTGTTCGTTTTCAGCGATTTCGTCGCTTTCGGCGGTGCGGAGACCGTTTTTTGCGAGCCAAACGGTCAGCACGCCGATGTCTGCGGGGCTCACTCCGCTTATCCTCGCGGCGCGGCCGAGGGTCAGCGGGCGCACCCGTGACAGCTTGTCCCGCGCCTCCAGCCGCAGCCCGTAAACCTGCGCGTAGTCGAGGTCGTCGGGCAGCGCCCGGTTTTCAAGGCGCTTTGCGCGCTCGACCGCGCGCAGCTGGCGCTTGAGATACCCCTCGTATTTTATCTCGGTCTCGGCGCGGGCGGCCACCCGCAGGGGGACGCCCGCAAGCCCCTCGTCGACACGGGCGAGAAGCGCGAGGGTCACGCCGGGGCGTCTGAGCAGCTCGGCGGCGCTCGCCGCGCCCGTCGGAGGCTCGAGACCCGCGGCCTCAAATGCCTCGACGAGCCCGGGCGAAGGCTTTATGACCAGCCTTTGCAGCCGCTCTGTCTCGCGCGCGACCGCCTCGTCCTCGGAGACGCTTTTGCGATAGCGCTCCTCGCTCAACAGGCCGACCGAGTACCCCGTCGCACACAGCCGGTGCGCGGCGTTGTCCTGCCGCAGCAGCAGGCGGTATTCGCTGCGCGACGTCATCATCCTGTACGGCTCGTTCGTGCCCTTGGTCGTGAGATCGTCGATGAGGGTGCCGATATAGCTGCTCTCGCGCGGCAGCACCAACGGGTCACGGCCCTGCACGGTGAGAGCCGCGTTGACGCCCGCGACAAGCCCCTGCGCCGCGGCCTCCTCATAGCCGCTTGTGCCGTTGAACTGTCCCGCGCCGTAGAGGCCCTTCACCGCCTTGGCCTCGAGGGTGGGCAGCAGCGCCAGCGGGTCGATGCAGTCATATTCGATGGCGTAGGCGGGCCGCATGATCTCGACGCCGTGCAGCCCCTCTATCGTGCGGTACATCTCCGCCTGCACGTCGAGCGGCAGCGAGCTGCTCACCCCCTGGAGGTACATCTCGTCGGTGTCGCAGCCGCACGGCTCGATGAAGATGCCGTGCCTGTCCCTGTCGGGGAAGCGCACGACCTTGTCCTCGATGGAGGGGCAGTAGCGCGGGCCGACCCCCTCGATGAGCCCGCCGTAGAGGGGCGAGCGGGACAGGTTGCGGCGGATGACCTCGTGGGTCTCGGGACAGGTGTGGGTCATGTAGCACACCGCGTCGTTGCGCACGGGGGTCTCGCGGTCAAAGCAAAAGGCAGCGGGGCTGCTGTCGCCGCGCTGAACCTCAAGGGTCGACGTGTCGACGCTGCGCCTGTGCACCCGCGCGGGGGTGCCCGTCTTAAACCGCCGCATCGGCAACCCGAGAGCCGCAAGGCAGCCCGTCAGCTCGCCCGCCGCGCGCACCCCGTCGGGCCCGCCCGGGCGTGAAGCGTCCCCGACAAATACCCGGCCGCCGAGGTAGGTGCCGGTCGCGATGACGACGGCGCGCGCGCCGTAAAAGACGTGCAGGCCTGTCGTGACACCCTCGACACGGCCGTCACGGGCGGCGATGCCCGTCACCTCGTCCTGGATAAGCAAAAGATTCTTTTCGCGCTCGAGCGCCGATTTCATATACCGATGGTACATCCGCCGGTCGCACTGCACCCGCAGCGAGCGGACGGCGGGCCCCTTGGCGGTGTTGAGCATCCTGCTCTGCAGGGTGCACGCGTCGGCGGCCCTGCCCATCTCGCCGCCCAGCGCGTCGATCTCGAACACGATGTGCCCCTTGGCGGTGCCGCCTATCGAGGGGTTGCAGGGCATGTTCGCCACCGCGTCGAGCGACAGGGTGAACACCGCCGTGCGGCAGCCGAGGCGCGCCGCGGCGAGCGCCGCCTCGCAGCCCGCGTGCCCCGCGCCCACCACGACGACGTCAAAGTTGTCAAGAGGAGAGATGTCCATTTTTTCACTTCCGTTGATGTGTTTTATACTGCAAGCTGCGTTTTGCCGCCCCGCCCTGCTGTTTTGCACGAAGGGGGAGGGCTGCAAAGCGGCGAGGGATTGTAAGGATGAGGGAATATCGCTTTCGGTGTACGCGGCGCACGTGACAATAAAAACTCGTTTTATATTTTTCCTTTCGGCTGACAGGGCTGTCTGCGGCCGTGTCATGCGAAGTTCTAAAGCCTTTCTCCTTAAAGAGACAGCCTGCTCTGAAAAGTTTTTTCTTCCTTTCTTCGGCGAGAAAGGAAGCGAAAGAAACTTCGGGGGGTTGCGATTCCCCCCCCCCGAACCCCCTAAACGCCCAACAAGGAGGGCCCGCCCTCGCAGTCCCGCTGAACAGCAAAGAACGACATACGCGGGACTGTCGGCGGGGGGCGACCCGATAACGAACCTGCGGTGCCGGCCACCCCCTGCCGCGGCGGGCCGCACAGAACGCAAAGAGCGCGCCGCGCGGCCTTATGCGGCGTCCCCCTCGAGGGGGACGCGCCTCCCGAGGGAAAGCACGAAGTTTTGGGGGTTTGCAGAAAGCTCCAAAGTTGCTGTAGCCCAAGCTCCCTACCCGCGCGGCCGGCCATTTGGTAAGGGAAACCGCTTGCGGCGGATGAGGTGCCGGGGGGATAGTTTGTTTTCGGCGGGGCTAAGCCAAGCAAGCAAGTTTAACTTGCCCCTCATCAGTCAGCATCTTGTCCTCGCAGGACTGTGCGCTGACGAGACCCCGGCGCCGCCCGCGTGCTGCGGCCGGCGCCCCTTGCGGGGCGGAGACGAACGGGCCCTTTTTCTGCGAAAAGGCTTTGACCCTTTATTTCCCGACGCAGAAGTTCTTGAACACCTCGTCGAGCACCGCCTCGGCGGCGTCCGCACCCGACAGCGAGAACAGCTGCTCGAGGGCGTCGGAAAGCGCCGCGTACACCGCGTCGAGCGCGTCGTGCGCGGCGGCGTCCTGCGCCTCCCGCACCGCCGAGAGCGCGCGCACCGCACACGCCCGCTGGCGCTCGTTGGCGAGGACGGGCTCGCTGCCGTCGAGCGTGCCCGTCCCGACAAGCTCCGCAAACGCGCGGTCGAGGAGCTCAAACGAGCCCTCGTCCTCCGCCGAGATACGGCACACCGCGCCGTATCTCTCTTCAATCACATCCATCTCTATCGCCTGCGGGAGATCGAGTTTGTTTACCACCGCGAGGGCTTTGCGGCCCCGTGTCAGCTCGATCAGACGCCGGTCGTCGTCGTTTAAGGGGCGCGAGCCGTCGAACACCGCGAGCACGATGTCCGACGCGGGGATGCGCGCCCGCGCGAGCTCGATGCCCATCCGCTCGACCTCGTCCGCCCCCTCGCGGATGCCGGCGGTGTCGGCGAGGACGACCGACACGCCGCCCAGGACAACCCGCTGCTCGACAATGTCCCGCGTCGTGCCTGGCACGGCGGTGACGATCGCGCGCCGCTCGCGGGAGACGAGGTTTAAAAGGGTGCTCTTGCCGACGTTGGGGCTGCCGACGATTGCGGCGCTGACCCCCCGCAGCACGGCGGCCCCCGTCTCGTAGCTCGCAACGAGGCGGTCGAGCTCGCCCGATATCGTGCGCAGTCTGCCGGCAAGCTCGTCCTGCGGTATCTCCTCGACGTCCTCCTCGGGAAAATCGATCGCCGCCGACAGCGCCGCCTGAAGGGCGAGAACCTCGTCCGCAAGCTGCTGCGTCCGCCTGTACAGCCCGCCGCGTGCGAGACCCAGCGCGGCGCTCTGTCCAGCCGCCGACGACGCGTTTATCATGTCGGCGACCGCCTCGGCCTGCGTCAGGGTGATGCGCCCGTTGAGCAGCGCGCGCCGGGTGAACTCACCGCGCCCCGCCGCCGCCGCGCCCGCGTCGAGCACCGCCCTGAGAACCGAGCGGCAGACCTGCTCGCCGCCGTGGCACATGATCTCGGCGACATCCTCGCCGGTGTAGCTGTGCGGCGCGCGGTAGACGAGCACCACCGCCTCGTCGAGCGCCCTGTCCCCGTCGCACACCGTGCCGTACCGCGCGGTATAGCCCCGCTGGCGCAAAAGACCGCCGCCCCTGTGCGGGCGAAAGACGCGGTCGGCAATGCCGACGGCGTCCGCGCCCGACAGGCGGATCATCCCTATGCCGCCCGCGCCCTGCGGCGTCGCTATGGCGGCTATCGTGTCGTTGTGTTCCATCTTCTCTGCCTCATTTTTACATCCCGCGCGCCGAACAAAAGGGCATCCCCTATGCATCACCGCCGCGGCGCGCTGTTCGCCGCCCCAACCCAAAGAGAGGCCGCGCCCAAAAAGAAGGGCCGGGGTCAAATGCGGCGCACCGAACGGGTCGGCGCACGCCGACCTTTGACCTCGGCACACCCTTTTTCTCTGCGCCCGGCTCTTCGCCCGCGGCATAGGCGGGCGCGTCGGCGCGGCTTTTTATTTTGCGTCAGATGTCGCTTTTTGTTACTTGTCCCTCTTTTCGCTCTCGGCGGCGTCCGCTTTTATATCGGCGCCGTCTAAAGCTCAATCCGCTTGTAGAGCATGTCGGCGCTCGACTCGTCGGCGGGCCTTGTCTCAACCGGGACATACGGCTCGCTCGGCGGTCTGCGGCGGCTGTCGCGGCGGTCGCTGCGCGGCCTTGAGTCGCCGCGGCGCTTGGGGTCAAACCCGCCGCGGGCGCGCCTGTGCCCGCCGTTTTGCAGCGAGATGACCACCCTGCGGTGGGGCTCGACGCCCGTCGACTCCGACTTGACGCCCTCGATCTCCTGCACGGCGCTGTGGATGATGCGCCGCTCGTAGGGGTTCATCGGCTCAAGCACCCTGTCGTAGCCCGACTTGAGCACCCGCGCCGCCTCCCGCTGCGCCATCGACACGAGCGTGCGCTCGCGTTTTTGGCGGTAGCCGGACACGTCCACCGATATCTTGCAGTACTCGCCCTCGGTCCTGCCCGAAACAAGGGTGCAGAGGTACTGCATCGAGTCCATCGTCTCGCCGCGGCGGCCGATGACGAGGGAGGCGTCCTCCCCGTCTATCTCAAACCGCACGCCGCGCTCGGTCTTGACCGCGCGGTAGCTGAGGCGGTCGGCGCCCATGCCGTGCGCCATCGTCTTGTAGTAGGCGAGCGCCGCCGCCGCGGGCGCCCCGAGCTCGCTCTCGGGGATCTCCTCGCCGCGGTCCTGCGCGGGGCGCTCCGTCCCGTCAGGCGCAGCCTCGCGGGCGGGCCTGTCCGCGCGGGGAGCCTCGGCCTTTACCGCGGGCGCGGGCTGCTCGTCGACACGCCGCGAGGTCCTTTCGCGCTCGGGTCTGCGGGCTTCGCCGCCCGATCTCTCGGCGGGACGGGACTTTTCCTCCCGCTCGGGCTTTGCGCCGCCGCCCGAGAGGATATCCTTGAGCGAGAATACATCCTCTCTGCGCGACACCTTGACAGTCGCGGGAACCGAACCGAAGAGCTTCTTTTTGGGCAGCTCGACAACCTCGACGTTTACCTCGTCTCTGCTGAGCCCCAGCTGCTCGCACGCCGAGCGAACGGCATCGTCAACCGTCTTGCCTGTTGCAACAATTTCCTGCATGGTCTTCGTCCTTTCCGTGTTTAAAGGGCCTGTGCCCTGTTGTGGGACGTTGTGGGTGGCGGGGGCTTTTCGGTTTTGTGCCCCGCCCGAAATATGCCCTGAACCGCGCCCGCCGCCGCTCCCCGAACGGGACGCCGCAATCGGTCAAATCGGGATGAAAAAATTGATGAGCGACGATGCATCCGTTGTTAAATCGCCCGGATGTTTTTCATCTCCCGTAGGCTCGGGGAGAACAAGCTGCGCGCTGTCCTCTTCCCTTTCGGCGTCGTCCTATTCGGCGTCGTCCGTCTTGTCCTTCCTGCTCTTCTTGCCCTTCTTTTCCGGCTCGGGCATCCCGAAGTACTCGGGGTTTTTAAAGCGCGGCCCGTCCGTCTTCTCGTCGCCGTACCGCTCCTCGTCGAGCTCGCGCGCCCTTTGCAGACGCAGCTTCATCAGCTCGGAGCCGCTTATCTCCTTCTCGACGACCTCACCCGACTCCTCCTTTATCTTCACCTTTTTGACCGCGGTCTTGGCGGCCTTTTTGGCCTTGCGCTTGGCCTGCATCTCCTCCATGGCCTGCTTTCTCAGCTTGACGGGGTCGCAGATCCTGCGCAGCAGGAACGACTGGAGGATGATGATCAGGCTCTGAAATCCCCAGTAGAGGCTGAACGCGGCGGGATAGGTGAACGAGAACACGCCGAACAACACCGTCGAAAAGATGAGCATCCCCTTGCCGGCGGCGGCGCCCGAGGCGTCCGACTGACCGCTGAGCTTCATCGAGACGAAGGAGGACAACAGCATCATGCCGACCGAGAACAGCGGGATGATCAGCATGAGGTTGAAGCCGAGGGTCGGCCTCTCCCACAGATTGAGGCTTCCGATGGTCATGTCGAGGTCGGCTATCCTGTCGATGTACTCGCCCGCAGCGGCCCCGAGGGAGGAGAACAACTCGGGCGCGCCCTTGACCGCCGATATCACGTCGGTCTCGATAAAGCGGGCGTTGCCGCCGAAGAACGCGGAGCCCTCGACGATCTCGGTTATCGACGAGATGACGTCGGCGGGGATGCGCAGCATGTAGGTCAGCGGTTTATAGATGACCTCGACAAGGCCGAAGATGATGGGGAACTGGATGAGCATCGGCAGGCAGCCCGACATCGGGTTGTAGCCGACCTCGTCGTACAGCTTTTGTATCTCCTGGTTGCGCTTGTTGGGATCCTTGGCGTAGGTCTTGTTGATCTCGTTTATCAGGGGCTGAAAGGCCGCCATCTTGGCGCTCGAACGCTGCTGCTTGAGCGAGAGCGGGAACATAAGCGCCTTTGTGATGAGGGCAAACAGGAACAGCGCCGCCATGTACGCGAGCGGCATATGCAGGATGTCGTTCACAAAGATGTAGCAGTAGTTCATTATCCATCCGAGCGGGATGGCGATTATGCCCCAGATACTTGAGGATCCGTCGCTTGACGCGCACCCCGTCAGCAGCAGCGCTGCCGCGGCGGCGAGCAGAACAGGCACCGTCTTTTTCTTCATTTACCTTCTCCTAACGGCATTGGTTGATTTGTTTTGTCTTATCTGTTTTATCTGTTTTAATAAAGGGCGTCGCCTGTCCTTTTATAAAAGACTTGCGGCGGTAAGCCCGTGATTTCGGGGGGATATGCTGTCCCGGTCAAGCGGCCCCGTTCGCCTGAAAATTCCCGCCCGGCTTTTACGGGGCTTACATTGCGGCGGGACGCCGCGACAAAGGGATTGCTTGCAGTAGGCTGAAGCCGCAACAAAAAGCCTGTTCCGTCGATTAGACTTTGCGCGGACAATCCCTCGGTCGACCTTGTCGACAGCTCCCTTTACACACACCCTGCATATTCCCGCAGGGTGCAGTCGCGCGGGCGAGCTCAATCGGAACGGCAGCCCGGCAGCCGACCGGCCGACTCTCCTTTACACACACCGCCCGCTGCTTCGGCGCGGCGCCGCAGGCCCGCCCCGTCAAGCAATCAAAGCGCGAACAACGGGACCGTAACTCTTATTTATTCAAAGGCCCTGCCGCACGGAAAAAGACCTCGCCGCCGTCCTACGGACGGCGGGAGCCCGCGCCCCTTTGCAGACCCTTTTTCTTTTCGGGCACCGGGTCGTACCCGCCCTTGAACAGGGGGTTGCACCGCAGAATTCTGAACAGAGCGAGAAAAAAGCCCTTGAAGGCGCCGTGGGTCTCGATCGCCTCGACGGCGTACTGCGAGCAGGTCGGATAAAAGCGGCATCTCGCGCCGAGGTGCGGCGAGATGTGCTTTTGATACAGGCGGACGGCGCCCACCATCAGCCTTGAAATCATCGCTTTACCGGCACCCCTGCCCGCGCAAGATGGTTTTTGATGACCCCGGAAACAAAGGTCGATTTCTTGCCCGCGGTGGCCGCACGGCACACAAAAACTATGTCGAAAGAGCCGTCCGCGTCCTTCAGCAGAGGGAATGCGGCAGCTCTCACGACCCGGCGGGCGCGGTTACGGGTAACCGCGCCCCCTATTTTTTTGCTTGACGTTATGCCCACGCGTATGCCGCCCCGCTTTTTGGGCAGCACGTACGTCACGACATAGGGAGAAACAAAACTCAGCTTGCTTTTGTAGACCCGCATAAACAGATAGTTTCTGTTTATCGTGCCTATCTCAGCGCCCATCTAAACTAAAAAGAAGAGCCATCCGTAAACGGCGGGCTCTTGTTAAGCGCTTAAGCTTGCTCTGCCGTGCGCGCGGCGGCGCGCCACAACCTTGCGTCCGTTTTTGGTGGACATGCGCTTCAAAAAGCCGTGAACACGGACGCGGCGGCGTCTCTTGGGGTTGTATGTGGGTTTCATGACACTCACTCCTTAATCTATTGCCTTGCAGTAATTAAGTATATAACATGTGCAAAAACCTGTCAAGAATTAAAATCTCGCCGCGGCCGCCGTTTTGCGCCGCAAGCCCCGCAAAATGTTGAAAACCGAGCCGTTCTGTGCTATAATGGCGTAGATACATTTTTATTTGTATTTATTTTAAGAAAAGGGGCTCAAAAGACTATGGAATCTTTTGAACAATGCCTTGAAGCGGTCAAGGACTACTGTAAAAAGAACGAGTCCGAGACGATATACAACCTGTGGCTGCGCGGGATAGAGCCCGTGTCCTACTCGGACGGCACCGCGACGGTGTCGGTCAGCACCGGGTTTATCAAGAACATGATCGAGGAGCGCTATATCGGGCTTATCAACCGCGCGTTCGAGCAGACGCTCGGCTTCCCGGTCAACGTCGAGATCGTCACCCGCACCGGCCCCGGGGTCGAAAAGGCGGCCTCCTCGGTGTCCGCCCCGATAGCGGGCGAGGACGCCTACACCTTCGAGAACTTCATCGTCGGTTCCGACAACCGATTTGCGCACGCTGCGGCGCTCGCCGTCGCCAACAACCCCGGCAACGCCTACAACCCGCTGTTCATCTACGGCGCGCCGGGCCTCGGCAAAACCCATCTTCTCATCGCGATAAAGAACTTTCTCGCAAAAAACAATCCCTCGATGAAGGTCGTCTACATCGGCGGCGACCAGTTCACCAACGAGCTCATCGCCTCGATAGGCTCGGGCAACACCGCGCCGTTTCACGAGAAGTTCCGCTCGGCCGACGTGCTGCTGGTGGACGACGTGCAGTTTATCGGCGGCAAGGAGCAGACGCAGGAGGAGTTTTTCCACACCTTCAACGTCCTGCACAACGACCACAAGCAGATCGTGCTGACCTGCGACCGGCCGCCCAAGGAGATAAAATCCCTTGAGGAGCGGCTGCTCACCCGCTTTGAGTGGGGGCTGCTCGCCGACGTACAGCCCCCCGACGTCGAGACGAGGATATCCATCCTCTACCGCAAGGCGGAGGCGCTCGGCCTCACCCTTCCCCCCGACGTCGCCGATTACATCGCGAACCACGTCAAAAACGACGTGCGGCAGCTGGAGGGCGCGGTCAAGAAGCTCAACGCCTACTACAGGATGGAGGGCATCTCCCCCTCTATCGGGCTTGCACAAAACGCGATACGCGACGTCATGCGCGAGCAGCAGCCGCTGCCCGTCACCGTCGAAAAGATCATCAACGAGGTCGCCCGCACCTACAACGTGTCGGCCGACGACATCCGCTCGCAGAAGCAGAACGCCGCGGTCTCCACCCCGCGACAGGTGGCGATGTACGTCGTGCGCGAGATAACCAACATGACGATGGGGGAGATCGGCGCCGAGTTCGGCGGCAGAAACCACTCCACCGTCGTGTACGCGATAAAAAAGGTCATCGAACAGATGGAGCAGGACAGCCACACCAAGGATCTTGTGCGCGACATCATCAAAAACACCAAGAGCTGAAAGGACCGCTGTCTTAGAAAAAAGTTTTCGACGGCTTTCACAAGCATTGACCGACAGGCTTTGACAGCGTCGACAGCGGCATCAAACCCTTTCACGTTGTAAACAGAGCTTGAACACCGAAAAAACACCGGGCCTATCGGTCAAAACAGTTTGTACAAGCCCTGTCGCGGCGGTTTTCAACAGATTGACAGCCCCTAATACTGATACTGATAAAAGATATATTATTAAGAATTTTCATCGGAGAAAACAACATGAAGATTATCTGCGACAGACAGGAGCTTTTGGAAGCGCTCAGCGGGGTGTCGAGGGCGGTCAGCTCAAAATCCTCCATCCCCGCAATTGAGGGGATCCTGTTCCGCTGCACCGAGAGCGCAGTCATCCTGACCGCATACGACCTTGAGATCGGGATCATCACCGCGGTGCACGCCGAGATCGTTGAACCGGGCGAGATCGTGCTAAACGCGCGGCTGCTGACCGACATGGTGCGCAAGATGGACTGCGAGAGCGTCACCGTCGACTCGAACGAAAACATGAAGGTATCGGTCAGAGGCGGCATAACAAAGTTCAACTTTGTCGGCATCCCGTCGGGTGACTTCCCCGAGATGCCCGCGCCCGACACCGACGACTCGCTGTGCATCCCCTCGGGCGCGCTGCGCGAGATGATCGGCAAGACGATCTACGCCGTCGCGACCGACAACCAAAAGCCGGTGCACACCGGCACAAAGTTTATCATCGAAAACGGCGAGCTGACGATGGTGTCGGTGGACGGATACCGCCTTGCGGTGTGCACCCAAAAGGGCTTAAAAAACGTGAGCGACCGCCAGTTCATCGTGCCCGGCAAGACGCTCAGCGAGGTGAGCAAGCTGTTGAGTGACTCGGACGAGGAGATAACCGTCGGGACGGCAAGGCGGTACGCCGTGTTTAAGCTCGGCGCCTACACCGTCGTGACACGGCTGCTCGAGGGCGATTTTCTCGACTACAAGCGCGCAATCCCCGCGGGGTACAAAACCCGCATCAGGATAGACGTGCGCTCGCTGTGCGACGCGGTCGAGCGCGCCTCGCTGATTATAAGCGACCGCTTTAAAAGCCCGGTGCGCTTAAGCTTTGACGGCGGCGTCGCGGTGGTGACCTGCACGACAACGCTCGGCAACTCGTACGACGAGATCGGGTGCAGCATGGAGGGCGACCCGGTCGAGATCGGCTTCAACAACCGATACATCCTCGACGCGATGCGCAACAGCGGCTGCGACGAGGTGTACCTCGAGATAAGCGGGCCCACCTCGCCCATGAAGGTGCTGCCCGTCGAAGGGGACAGGTTTTTGTACCTCGTTCTGCCGGTGAGGATCAAAAACGAGATATGACAAGGGTTGAGATAACGACCGAATATATCAAGCTCGACTCTTTTTTAAAGCTGTGCGGCGCCGCGGAAACGGGCGGGACGGCAAAGCTGATGATCGCGGGCGGTGAGGTGTCGGTGGACGGAGAGCGCTGCCTTGCGCGCGGAAAAAAGCTGCGCCCGGGGCAGCGGGTATCGGTCGGCGGCGACGAGTTTGAGGTGACAGGGTGCGGCTTGTAAGGATAAGCTGCCGCGACTATCGAAACCTCGGCTCGGTCGTGTTCGAGCCGTGTGAGGGAGTCAACGTCATATGCGGCAAAAACGGGCAGGGCAAGACCAACCTGCTCGAGAGCGTCTTTCTTTTGACGGGGGCAAAGAGCTTCAGAAGTGCGAAGGACAGAGAGCTCGTCAAAAAAGGCTGCGAGCTCGCGTCGATTGACGCCGAGTTTTTTAAAGAGAACAGAACGCGTACCATGCGCTTGACGGTTTCCGATAAGGGAAGAGGCATCTCCCTTGCGGGGGACAGGCAAAAAAAAGCGTCCGCCGCCGCAGGGGAGTTTTGTTGTGTGGTGTTTTCTCCCGAGCACCTGATGATTGTCAAGGGCGCGCCCGAGCTGCGGCGCAGGTTTTTGGACACCGCGCTGTTTCAGCTGAGGCCCGGCTATGCCGGGTGCCTGCGAAGATATGTCAAGACGGTGGCGCAGCGCAACAGGCTTTTGAAGGACGCGGCGTTTGATCGGTCGGTCTGTGACATGCTCGACGTGTACGACGAGCAGCTTGCCGCCGCGGCGCACGAGGTCATCGGATACCGAAAACGCTTTACAGACCGGCTTGTCCCGCTCGCAAGGCAAAACTACCGCGAGATATCGGACAACAGCGAGGGGATAGATTTGAAATATGTAACCACCCTCGAGGGGGATACCCCCGAGGAGATGATGACGCATCTCCGGGATCTGCGAAGCAGAGATCTGCGCGCCGGGTTCTGCACGGCGGGCCCCCACCGCGACGACCTTGAGATCACCATCGACGGGCAGGACAGCAAGGTGTTTGCGAGCCAGGGACAGCAGCGGTGTATTGTGCTGAGTCTCAAGCTGTCCGAGGCGTTGGTGATGGAGAGCCTGCTCGACGAGAGGCCGGTGCTGCTGCTCGACGACGTGTTGTCCGAGCTGGACGCCCCGCGGCGGGACAGGCTCATCGAGGTCATGAAAAAAGGTCAGGCGATTGTGACCTCCTGCAACCCCGGCGACATAACGAGCAAGACCGACGCGAAGGTTTTTCGCATGAGCGGCGGTATGCTGACGTGAGCGGCGGTTTTCGGACAAGAGGGTTTTTCAAGCCTGCCGGACGGGACAACGCGGGGACGGGCTGCGCGGGAGAGGTAGGATTCGAAAAAACATACGCGGCCCTGTTGTTCACAAGGCTTTTTAAACGCCTTTCGACTGCGAACGGCTGCGAAAAAGAGTTTTCTTTGCGGGGCGGAATAAAAAAGTCCTTTGTCTGCGGCGAAGCGGCCGCTTGTGCAGGTTTTTTGCACGGTGCGGTGAAAGAACCGCGTGTCCCGCCGAGCGGGGCTTGTCGGGACGAAAGACAGCTTCACCGGGGCCGCCCTTCGGCGAGACAGGGACGCGCTGCCGCAGGCCCGTGACAAAAAAACTTATTCACGGGACGACAGAGGAGATTTTTTGATATCCCCCGAGGTTTAAACTATGACCGCGGCGGGAAGACAATAGAGGCGGACGACGCGGGACGGGTTCTGTTTTCGACAACCGTGCGCCGCCGATGTTCAAGATTTTAAAAGAACGGGGAAAAAGAGGATGTACATTCATCTCGGACGGGACACCGTCGTCACCTTCGACTCGATTGTGGGGATATTCGACATCGACTACTGCTCGGTCAGCAAGCGGACGAGAGAGTTTTTGAATAAGGCCGAGCGGTCGGGGTCGGTTGTCAATGTCACGGACGACCTGCCAAAATCCTTTGTCGTGTGCGGCAAAGGCGGAAAGAACACGGTGTACATCTCGGGAATCTCCCCCGCCACCCTCAAAAAGCGCGCCGGAAGCGCAATCGACATGACCTGACGGCCCGGCATGGAACAAAGCAATGCGGGAGACGCAGGTGTAAACAAAAGAACTTTTTCGCCGTGTGTTCGCTGCGGCTTAAGGGGGTCCGCGCGGGACCGAGATAAACTGTACGGACTCTTCGGGGCCGGACGGCTGCTTCGTGATTAAGGCGGTTTGTGCGACAAGAAAAGAAACAAATGTGGTTTTTATTGTAAAAATCAATTTAAATATAACCGATCAGACGCCGAAATTAAAAAAGGCGCGTTGGAAAAGGAGAGAACGATGAGCGAAGAGATAAAGAGAGAGAGCCACTACGACGCCGACCAGATTCAGGTGCTCGAGGGGCTCGAGGCGGTCAGGAAGCGGCCCGGGATGTATATCGGCTCGACGGGGCCGCGCGGCCTGCACCACCTGGTTTACGAGATTGTCGACAACTCGATCGACGAGGCGCTGGCGGGCTACTGCACCGACATCGACGTGACCATCGAGCAGGGCGACGTTATTAGGGTCAGCGACAACGGGCGCGGCATCCCGGTCGGCATACAGGAAAAGACGGGTCTGCCCGCCGTCACCGTCGTGTTCACCGTGCTGCACGCGGGCGGCAAGTTCAACAACGAGGGCTACCATTTTTCGGGCGGGTTGCACGGCGTGGGCGCGTCGGTCGTCAACGCGCTGTCCGAGTGGCTCACCGTCACGGTGTTCAGCGACGGCAAAAAATATGTGCAGGAGTTCCGCCGCGGCAAGGAGACGGGCCCCCTAAGGGAGGACGGCCCGACCGACCGGGTGGGCACCGAGATACGCTTTAAGCCGGACGGCGAGATCTTTGAAGAGCTTCACTATGACTACGACGTCCTCGAGACGCGGCTGCGCGAGCAGGCGTTTTTAAACGCCGGCATCCGCATCAACCTCAGAGATGAGCGCGAGGGGGAGCAGAAGAGCGAGACGATGCACTATGAGGGCGGCATCAAGAGCTTTGTCAGCCACCTCAACGAGCGCCGTTCGCTCGAGGTGCTGCACCCCGAGGTGATCTACTTCAAGGCCTCGAGCGACGTCAACGAGGCCGAGGTCGCCATGCAGTACAACGACAGCTATAACGAGCTGCTGCTGTCCTTTGCCAACAACATCCACACCGTCGACGGCGGCACCCACGAGCAGGGCTTAAAAAACGCAGTGACAAGGGTGTTCAACGACTACGGCAGGCGGCACAACATCATCAAGGAAAACGACAAAAACCTGACGGGCGACGACGTGCGCGAGGGGCTCACCTGTGTGATCAGCGTCAAGCTTCAGGAGGCGCAGTTCGAGGGGCAGACCAAGGGCAAGCTCGGCAACACCGAGATGCGGGGCATTGTCGAAAACCTCGTCTACAGCAAGCTGAGCGACTATTTTGAGGAAAACCCCGCTATCGCGAAGGTCATCTTTGACAAGGCGCTCGGCGCGGCGCGGGCTCGCGAGGCGGCGCGGCGCGCGCGCGACCTCACCCGCAGAAAGTCGGCGCTCGACGGCGCGACGCTGCCCGGCAAACTGGCCGACTGCTCCAACAAGGACCGCACCGGCACCGAGATCTACATCGTCGAGGGCGACTCGGCGGGCGGTTCGGCAAAGGAGGGCAGGGACAGGCGGTTCCAGGCCATCCTGCCGCTGTGGGGCAAGATGATCAACGTCGAAAAGGCGCGGCTCGAGCGGGTGTACAACAACGAAAAGCTGATGCCCGTCGTCATGGCGCTCGGCTGCGGTATAGGCGAGGACCTCGACATAACCAGGCTGCGGTACGACAAGATCATCGTCATGGCCGATGCCGATGTCGACGGCTCGCACATCAGGACCCTCATGCTCACCTTCTTTTTCCGCTTTATGCGCCCGCTGCTCGACGAGGGACACATCTACCTCGCGCAGCCGCCGCTGTTCAGGCTGACCAAGGGCAACACGATTCGCTACGCCTACACCGACGGCGAGCGGGACGCGATCCAAGCCGAGATGGGCGCGAACGTCAAGATAAACCGCTACAAGGGCCTCGGTGAGATGAACCCCGAGCAGCTGTGGGAGACGACGATGAACCCGCACAACCGCACCCTCATCAAGGTCGACGTCGAGGACGCGGCGCTCGCCGACGAGGCGTTTACCATCCTGATGGGCGACAAGGTGCCGCCCCGCCGCGAGTTCATCGAGAAAAACGCGCGATACGCCGAAAACCTCGATTTTTAAGGAGAGTTTATGATACTTCCTTACAACAGCAGCTCGTTTTTGCTCCGCTGCACGGTGAGCCAGACCGACAGGTTTCAAAAGGATTTTATCGAGGCCTACGACGAGTCGGCGCAGCTGCGGCGCTCGGCCAAGGTAAAGATGGCCGTCATCCCCGCCGCGTTTGTTGCGGCGGCGGCGCTGCTTTACTTTTTAAAGGACGTCTACAACGGCTACGCGGTTGTCATGATCTTCTTTGCGCTGCTCTTTGCAGGATACTATCTCTACATCTATCTCAGGGGCTACAAAAACGAGATCATCGACCTGCAAAAGCTGCTGGCCAAGGCGACCGACAAGGGACAGCAGGTGTACAAGCCGCTCGAGTTTGAGTACGAGTTTTTGGAGGATCGGGTCGAGATACACCTTATCACCGAGGGCGGTATGCGCTTTTTTGAGTACTGCGACATCGCCTACATCGATGAGACCGACCGCATGTACATCGTCGGGATAAAGAAGAACAACAAAAAGCCCAACCTATACATGCTCGATTACATTCTCATCCCCAAGGTGGACCTGAGCTTTGAGGAGGAGGACACGCTGATCGAGACCTTCGGGAACATCGCGAAGGAATACTCGGTGCCGCTGTTTAAGGGGGAGCATCCGTTCAAATGAATTTTAAATATACCCCCGAGGAGGCCGAGATCGCCGCGCGCTGCGAGATAGGGGTAGGGCGCTCACCCGTTGCGGTGTCGTCGCTGATTGCGGCGCTGTTCACCTTCATCTGTCTCGGAAAGGTGTTCGGTCTGCTTGATGTCTCCTATAATGTGCTTCTCCCGCAGGTGTGCTTTGCGTGCGCGGTCATCCTGTTCTGCGCCTATCTCGAGTGGCGGATAAAAAAGACGGCCTCGTCGATAGCGGGGCGGGAGTTTTGCTATCGGGACGACGGCAGCTCGCTAAGGCTGTTTGAAAACGACGCCGAGATATGCTCGTTCAAGGACAATGACGTCACAACCGTGGCAGAGGGTTTTTTGTGCGCCCGGCTGTTTTACGGCGGCCGCTCGGTCTGTCTGCCGCTGCGGGTGTTCGCCGGTATTGTGGACAGGATAGAGGAGCTCGGCGCGGCCGGGGACCCCGGCATGAGGATAGTCTTCAAAAAATGGCTTTGAGCCGAACGCGGCCTTTCGGTTTTTGTTGTGCCGCATAAGGACTGCGGCAGGCGCCCCGCGTCTGTGGGCGTCTATGCCGGTTGAAAAAGAAAACCCGCGGACGGCGGAGCGGGGCGGACAGGCCGGATGCGAAAACGGACGCGCCCTGCTTGCGCGGGACAAAGCGCCCGATGTAAGCGCCCGCCCCCTGCACTTGGCAAAGGCGCGAACGGTCATGCGGGAAAAACGGTGCGGATGCGCGCGTCGCTTTGTCTCGGGCGAGGCCCCGATGCGGTGCGAATGGGCCGGCTTTGACCGTCCCTCGGCGGAACGGGGCGGCGCTGGGACGCGGTCGACCCGGTCGGCCGCATGTCTGCTTAGTTTGTTGTTTTTAAGCATTAAAATACTTTTTGTATATTTTTGAGACTCTTAAGACGAAACGGAGAGCACAATGGACGAGTTTATAAACCCCAACGAAAAGATCGTCAACGTCGATATCGAAAAGGAGATCAAAAAGAGCTTTTTGGCCTATTCGATGTCGGTTATCGTGTCGCGTGCGCTGCCCGATGTTCGGGACGGTCTCAAGCCCGTTCACCGGCGCATCATGTACACGATGTATCAAAACGGGCTGACGCACGACAAGGCCTACCGCAAGTCGGCCAACATCGTCGGCGCGGTGCTGGGCGCCTACCACCCGCACGGCGACGCCTCGGTCTACGACGCGATGGTGCGCCTTGCGCAGAGCTTTTCGATGCGATATCCGCTTGTCGACGGGCAGGGCAACTTCGGCTCGGTCGACGGCGACCCGCCCGCCGCCTACCGTTACACCGAGGCGAGGATGACGCGGCTTGCGGGGCTGATGCTGAGCGACATCGACAAGCAGACGGTCGACTTCGGCCCCAACTACGACGACACGACCACCGAGCCCGTCGTGCTGCCCTCCCGCATCCCCAACCTGCTCGTCAACGGGTCGACGGGCATCGCGGTCGGCATGGCGACCAACATCCCGCCCCACAACCTCGGCGAGGTCATCGACGGCATAAAATATCTGATGGACCACCCCGACTGCGACGTCCTCGAGCTGATGGATTTCATCAAGGGTCCCGACTTCCCGACGGGCGGCATCATCATGGGGCGCGCGGGCATACGCGCGGCCTACGCCACCGGGCGCGGCAAGATAACGCTGCGCGGCCGGGCCGAGATCGAGGAGATGCCGAACGGGCGCTTCCGCATCGTGGTGACCGAGATACCCTATATGGTCAACAAGGCGCGGCTCATCGAGAGCATCGCCGACCTCGCCAAGGACGGTAGGGTCGACGGGATATCGGGCCTTCGCGACGAGTCGGACAGGGACGGGCTGCGGTTCGTCGTCGAGCTCAAGCGGGATGCAAACCCGCAGGTCGTGCTCAACAGGCTCTATCAGTACACCCAGCTTCAGGACACGGTCGGTGTCATCATGATTGCGCTCGTCGGCGGCGAGCCCAAGGTGATGGACCTCAAGACGGTGCTGAGCGAGTACATCAACTTCCAGCGCGACGTCATCCGCCGCAGGACCGAGTTCGACCTCGGCAAGACGCAGGAGCGCGCCCACATCCTGGAGGGTCTGCGCAGGGCCGTCGACATCCTCGACGATATCATCGAGACGATACGCGCCTGCCGCGGCGGCCGCGCCGAGGCCAAGGCCGCGCTTATGGAAAAGTTCGATTTCGACGACCCGCAGGCGACAGCGATCTGCGCGTTTCAGCTTGGGCAGCTGGCGGGGCTCGAGATCCTCAAGATCGACAACGAGCTCGGCGAGCTGCACGACAGGATAAAGGACTATAACGACATCCTCGCGCACGACTCGAGGGTGCTCGGCATCATCCGCGACGACCTCGAGGACTGCCGCCGGAAATTTGGGGACGAGCGCCGCACCGAGATCGCGTCGGTTTCGGGAGAGGTCGACATCGAGGACCTCATCCCCGAGAAGGACTGCGTCGTCACGCTGACCCGTTTCGGCTATGCCAAGCGGCAGCCGGCCGACGTGTACAAGTCGCAGCGCCGCGGCGGCAGGGGGGTCTCGGGCCTCACCCGCAGGGACGAGGACTTTGTGAAGGATCTGTTCACCTGCTCGTCCCACGACAGCCTGCTGTTCATGACAAGCATGGGCAGGGTGTACAAGCTCAAGTGCTATGAGATCCCCGAGGGGTCGAGGACCTCGCGCGGGGTCAACATCGTCAACCTGCTGCCGCTCATGCCCGACGAGCGGGTGTCGGCCGCAATCAAGGTGGACGACTTTGACGGCGACCGCTGCGTCGTCATGGTCACCCGCGGCGGCATCATCAAGCGCACCCCGCTCTCGCAGTTTGCCAACATCAGAAAGACGGGAATCATCGGCATCGTGCTCGACGAGGGGGACGAGCTCGCCTGGGCGCGGGTCACGAGCGGCTCGGACGAGCTGGTGGTGGCGACTGAGCAGGGCATGGCCATCCGCTTTGCCGAGGGGGATGTGCGCGTCATGGGCAGGACGGCGCGCGGCGTGAAGGCGATCACCCTCAGGGACGGCGACCGCGTCGTCGGCATGTCCGCCGTTGAGGACGGCTGCCGCCTGCTCACCGTCACAAGCGAGGGCAAGGGCAGGCTCACCGAGTTTTCACAGTACAGGCTGCAGAGCCGCGGCGGGCTCGGCATACGCAACTACGACTGCCGCGACAGCGGCGCCGCCGTTGTCAGCACCGTCTCGGTGCGCGACGAGGACGATGTCATCATCATCAACCGCAGCGGCGTGATTATCCGAATACACGCGTCCGACGTCACGGTGCAGAGCCGGTACGGCGGCGGCGTGCGGGTCATGCGGGTCACTTCGCCCGAGGACGGGATCGTCACCGTCGCCGCCGCCGAGCGCAACGACGAGGACGAGCAGGGGCAGGCCGACGCGAACGGCGGGGACGAAGGTTCCGAGGGCCCGGTTGACGGGGAGGACACGGTGAGCGCCGAGCCGCCCGTCGAGGACGACGGCGAATAAGAGCTTGCGCCGAGGGCCGCCTGAAATACAGGCGGCCCTTTTGAGAATACGGGTGAAGCCCTGCCGGGAAAACCCGCTCATTTCAATATTTTTTGCAGAATAGCCTCAGCCTGTGTATCATTTGGAGCAGATGATACACAGGCTGAGGCTTTATAATAGCAATTGAAAAGGATCAAAGGGTCTCGGACGAACACAGGGACGCCAGCGCCGGCAGGTCGGTTATATTGACCTTGCCGCGGGCGGTAGAGATAATTCCCTTGTGCCGCAGCTCAGAAAGAACCCTTGTAAGCTGGACACGGCTCAATCCGAGGATTTCCGCAAGCTCATTCTGTGTGACATCGATGATCGGCTCAAAGCCCGACTGCTGATTGACCGTGAGAAGATACAACAGGTTGCCGGTTTTCACCAAAGAGGAATTATATGCCTGATGGATTGATTCAAACAGAAAACGGTTGATGTACATGGAGTACCGGTTGACGACCTGTTCGCTCAAGGCTGTGTTGGTTTCAAACATCGTCCTGAATTGACGGACGGTAAATTCCAGCACCTTCATTTCAGACAATGCAGCTGTGGTCAGGGAGAACTCGATCTTATAGTCATTTTGGCGATAACCCGGGAAAACCGTACCGCCGCCGCACCCTGTCATTTTTAAAATCGAGCGCATGGGCGCAGAGGAAAAAGCCAGATGAAGCATAAAGTAAAGATCACGGTCATTAAAAGAGAATATTATCAGGAGCCGGCAGACCGCTTTCTTGTCAATCCGCAGGCGGGGAAATGCGCTGTCTTCCGCGAGGGACAGGAGTTTATCGTCACAAGGGAAAATTATGAGCGGTTTGCCTATGAAAACAATTTTTGTGCAGCGGCGTGGGACGTCATCAAAATAAAGGTCTATGCGGCTTTGCAGGGCGGCAATTTCTATTGGGAAGGCTGGATCAAGGACAGAAAAAAGCAGATCCTTTGCTGTGACGACGGTATCCGGCCCGTTGTGTTTTTGCCGGAAAGGCTCGACGCGGAGGAATAGCGCATGAGAGTTTTGTTGATAAACGGAAGCCCAAGGAAGGACGGGAACACAGCCGCCGCCCTTTCTGTCGCGGAGCAGGAACTTCACGCAAACGCGATACGGACAAAATGGTTTCAAATCGGGACGCAGCCGATAAGGGGGTGCATCGGGTGCGGAGCCTGCCGAAAAACAAACCGCTGTGCGTTCGGTGACGATCGGTGCAACGAATTGATCGAGGAGATTTTAGCGGCGGACGGGATCATCATCGGAAGCCCTGTGTATTTTGCCGCCCCCAACGGCGCGCTGTGCGCTTTGCTTGACCGGGTGTTTTATGCGACCTGCACGTACAGTCAGCTGTTCAAAGGAAAACCCGCCGCGGCATTGGCGACCTGTGCGTGGGCGGGGGGCACGGCGGCCTTAGACCGACTGCACCGTTACTTTGTGCCGTGTCATATGCCGGTTGCGACGGCCGACGATTACACCGTTTTTCAGGGAAACTCCGTTAATGACGGGGAGGCAAGGTCAATCGAGCTGTTGAGGACTTTGGGAAAAAATCTGTCCGCGCTTGTTGAAAAAACCGGGCGACAGAAAGCAGACGGAGAGGTCTGACATCCCCGTAAAGCTTGAACATGCGGCCGTCAACCGGGTATCTCCCCGTGCGGAGGAAGGGGGAGAGCATCCTTGCCCTGCGGCGGGCGGACAGGGAATGCGCACGTGCGCGTTCATCGGCTTTTGTAAAAGGGCGCGCGCCGGTTCCTGCCGGGCCGCAGCGGCTGAAGGCCGTTGACAAGATGGCAAGACGCGCGTTGAGAGGGCGCAGACGGGAGCGGCCGAAGCCTGCCGGCGGGACGAAACGCAAAACAGACCGTTTGACGGCCGGGGAGTCATCCGTGCTGCGATGACGGGGCCCGAAGGCCGTTGACAAGGCGCACGCTGTGCGGGCGCAGACGGGAGCGGCCGAAGTCTGCCGGCGGGACGAAACGCAAAACAGACCGTTTGACGGCCGGGCGGGTCATCTGCTGTGCGGCGGACGGGGCCCGAAGGCCGTTGACAAGGCGCACGCTGTGTGGGCACAGACGGGAGCGGCCGAAGCCTGCCGGCGAGACGAAACGCAAAACAGACCGTTTGACGGCCGGGGAGTCATCCGTGCTGCGATGA
>CAYSRC010000015.1:0-5387 GCA_964433495.1 uncultured Oscillospiraceae bacterium | reverse complement strand
CCGAAGGCCGTTGACAAGGCGCACGCTGTGCGGGCGCAGACGGGAGCGGCCGAAGCCTGCCGGCGGGACGAAATGCAAAACAGGCCGTTTGACGGCCGGGCGGGCCATCTGCTGTGCGGCGGACGGGGCCTTTTTATCTGCCGGGTGTCCGCGGTCGTCCCGCCGTGCCGCATGCTCTGCGACGGGGCTTTTGAGGCCCGGCATGAGAGGGGCAGCCGGTGTTCTCCGCGCGCTGAAAGGCGCGTTTTTTTGTTTATTTCGGCAGTTGAAAAAAATCGGCGTTTGATGTACAATATAGTTGTTTGAATATTATGCAAATATATCTTATATTTATTCGTTTCGGAGGCAACTATGGAACTTGAAAAGCGGATTGTCGAGCACGTCGGGACGCATCTTGAGGGGTACAAAGCGGTGGTCAAGGACCTCTACGACCACCCCGAAATCGGCAACGAGGAGTTCCGCTCGATGGAGCAGCTCTGCGTCGAGCTCGAGAAAGCCGGGTTTGAAACCGAGCGCGCCTTTGTGGTGCCGACCGGCTTTATCGGGAAGTATTCCGCAAAAAAGCCGGGACCGACCGTCGCCTTTTTGTGTGAATACGACGCGCTGCCCGAGGTCGGCCACGGCTGCGGGCACAACCTCATCGCGGGCATGTCGCTCGCGGCAGGGTGCGCGCTCAAATCGATCGTCGACGAGACGGGCGGCAGCGTGTGGGTGGTCGGCACGCCCGCAGAGGAGAATTTCGGCGGCAAGGTCGACATGGCGAACGCGGGAGTCTTTGACGACGTCGACGTCGCGATGATGATCCATCCCGGGTCGGAGAACCGCCTCGGCGCGCGCACCCTTGCGCTCAAGCCCGTCAAGTACGAGTTCTTCGGGGTCAACGCGCACGGGTGCGAGCCGCAGAACGGCAAAAGCGCGCTCGACGCCGCTGTGATGAGCTTTGTCGGCATCAATCTGCTGCGGCAGTATGTCGAGCCGGGTACCTACATCCACGGGATAGTCAGGGACGGCGGAGAGGCGGCCAATGTCATCCCCGCCTACGCTTCGCTTGAGTATTATTTCAGGGGCGTCACCAAGGAGTATGTTGAACAGCTCGCCGGCCGGGCGGAGGACTGCGTTAAGGGCGCGTGCCTTGCGGCAGGCTGCACCTATAAGGCGAGCGTATACGAGTGCCCCTACGACGACCAGGTGATCAACTACGCGCTGTGCGAAGAGCTCGGCCGCCGCTATGCCGAGCTCGGCCTCGAGGACATTGAGGGCGTCGACGAGACGCCCAACGGCAGCAGCGACATCGGCGCGGTCAGCTATGTCTGCCCCGCGCTTCACGGTTATATCAAGATCGCGGGCAGCGAGGTCAACGGCCACTCGAAGGAGATGGCCGCGGCGACAATTTCCCCCGCGGGGGACGCTGCGCTCGAAAAGGGCGCGCAGGCGCTTGCGCTCGTGGGTCTGCGTGCGCTCACCGACCGCGCGTTTTTGCGCTCGGTCAAGGCGGAATTCGAGGCGTCGGTGCATGCCGATAGATAAATGCAGGGTCGCGCTCGGTTCAGCAAGATAGATTTATATACGATTTGTATAGAAATTCCTGATTGTACTGTTTGTGAAGCATTTTGAGCGATCACATTCCTTGCCTTAGTCGGGTGTTTCCTTTATACAGATACCGGGAAAGGTTTTTCACATGTTTTTCCGCGGCGCCGGCCTGTCTGACGGGCACGCCGCGGCTTTTTTATTTTAGTGAGGAGAACCGGCGGCGGGGCCTGTTTTTCGCCCGCACGACAGGCAATGGTTTTTTGCGATGGCAGGCGGCGTGTTTTTTTGCGGTTTGTTTGTTTTTTCAGCCGCATTTTTCCCTGTCCGAAAAGCTTTTTCTGTTTGTTTTTCGGGAAATATCAAGGCCTTTACCGTTAAAAGAGGGGATTCGGCAGTGTAAATCAATTTAAAATGCCGCCGCGCATGTCGGCAGAGGCCGTTTCAGAGCAGCAGCTTTTTTGACAGCCGTGCCGTGCGCCGTAAAACGTCAAAGGCCCCAAAAAGAGGAAAAGTCGAAAGGGCTTTCGATCTCAGCGGGCTGAGCAGGGAAAGAGAGAGCCGAACCCGTGTCCGCTTTGAAATTCGCACCGCGTGCCGCAAAACGTCAAAGGCCCCAAAAGCGGAAAAAGCCGAAAGGGCTTTCGGTCTCAGCGGGCTGAGAAGAGAAAAAAGCGATCCGAACCCGCATTCGCAGCTTCGCAGACCGCCACAGCAGCCGTTGAGCCGTACTCTTGCAAAAAACGGGGAAGGGTGACAGCGCACCCTGCCCTGTCGCCGCTTATTCCCACACCTCCACCTCTTCGACCCAGCTGTACCAGCTGTGGATCTCTCCGCGTCTTGTGCCTTCGGCCGCATGCTGTACAAAAGCGTCTTTATCGGTGAAATCGGCACCGCAATAGCAGTTGTAGTGGATTATTTTCTTGATTACGAGATGCTGCTCGGGTATTGTGACGACAGAACTGATTTCAACAGGCTCAAGTTGAACCTTGTCGTCCGACCGTCCGTTGAAGCCGTTATCGTTGTTGGGCGATGACGAGGCATCCCCGGCGGGAGCGGGTTCGCCCGAGGTTTGCCCGCCGAAAGCCGTTTGCCCGCTGCCCGGCTGTTCGTTGAAGCCGTTATCGGTATTGAGTAATGACGAGGCATCCCCGGCGGGAGCCGGTTCGCCCGAGGTTTGCCCGGTAAAAGCCGTCTGCCCACCCTCTGTCTGCCCGCCCGAGGCTTGCCCTGCAATGGTCTGCGCGGCACTTGCGGCATCATGAACCTCGCTGTCATCCGCAACAGCCCGACTGGTTTCGTTATCCCCCTTTGGGACAGCGGAACAAGCGCCGTCAGGCGCGGCGGGCGTGACCTCGTTCGCTGCGGGAGCATCTTCTGCCGCCGCGGCCGTATCGGGTGACAGAATTTCGGCGCCGCCGTTCGTCTCGTTTACAACGGCGTCGGTCTCCACCCCGACGCCCCGAGCATCCGCTGCGGCAATCGAGGGACGACTGTCGGAAGGCTTTGGCATGAGGACTGCACCGATCGTCATGCCGACTACGCTCAGTGCGGCCGCCGCCGCAAGTACGGCCTGTGTGATAACTGTTTTTTTCATGGTCGTTGCTCCTGATTCTTTTATCTGCTTGCTTACACCTGTATAACGAACGAACAGAGCGGGAGGTTGCAGATTGAAAAGGATAATTTGAATAAGCTGTTTTGAGTATACCGTGCACCCGTGGATTAACATGTAAAAAGGGGCCGGTAACGGGTCGGAGGGTCAAAGCCGGTGTTTTTTCGCCGCTTTGTTTGAACCGTTAAAAATGCTGCCCGTGTCGGTTCGGCAACGGGTAAGAGAGCTTTTGTCTCAGGGGCAAATGAAAGGGAATTTTTTGCTTTGTCAAGCCGGCGTTTAAGGTATCGGTCACAGATGAGGGAGGAGCTGTTGAAGAAAGGCCTTTTTTCTTCAGAAATACCCTGTTTTTCAATACTTATTGTATTTATCATAAGTGTTTATACTGAATTTTGCGTTTTTACGCGGCCTCGAGGTAAACCATTTTACCCTTTATATTGCTTTTAAGATGAGAGCGCGGGGTTTACGGAGGGTGACGCCGCGGTTTTGGTTCGGGCCGCGGGTTTAAAGCCTTGTTCGGAACCGGCCTGCCTTTGGCGGGTTTTAGATCTCTCCCCCGTTGCACACGGTGCAAAGAAGGTCTATAATTTATCTCATGCGCGCGGACGTTTGTTCGGGCGTGTCTCCGTTCGGCGCTTGGCGCCGTTCATCCCGCCCTGCCGTTTTTTGGCTTGGGCAGCTGTGCTTTTATGCTGCGGGAGATCTATTATGAAAGAGTTTGACGGTAAACAATTTCGGAACCTCGAGCTTGCGGGCGAGGTGTTCTCCGACCTCAGCTTTTGCGACTGTGCGTTTGTCGGCTGCACGGTCGAGGGGTGCAGGTTTGTCAACTGCGCCTTTTCCGACTGCGTCTTTACGGGGTGCCGTTTTACGACGAACAAGGGCGCGGCGAGTGAGATGCGCTCGTCCGTCTTTGAAGGGTGCGCGCTCTCGGGCGTCGACTGGGTCGAGTGGACATCGGACAGCCGCTATTTTTTGCCCTTTTCCTCCTTTGCGGGCTGCCGGCTGCGGTACAACAATTTTGTCGAGCTCAACCTAAACAGGTTCACCTTTTCGGGCAACGATGTCACCGACTCCTTTTTCTCCGAGTGTCGGCTGTGCTCAAGTGTTTTTTCGGGGTGCAATCTTTCAAAAACCGAGTTTTTTCGCTGCGATCTTTCGGGCGCCGAGTTCGGCGAGGCGGTGGGCTATCGCGTGGACATCATTACCAACAAGGTGAAGGGCGCGCACTTTACCCTTCCCGACGCGCTGGGGCTGCTGCGGGGCCTCGACATCAAGATCGACTGAGCGCTTGCCGTTTGTTCGGCGATAGGGCTCTGCTTGCTTACCTAATTTCTCGCGACGCCGCAAGCTTATCGGCGGTCGGGCCCTGTATTCAGCTGTTTTATAGGGTTTGTTCGCGGATATTCAATTTAAAGAGACAAGTGTCGCATAAAAAGCCCCCGCCGTGTAGGCGGGGGCTTTGTCCGTGCACAGCTGCCGTCGCGACGGCCCGGGGAGGCGTTCAACCGTCGCCGCAGACGCCCGCGCGCGGCGGGGAGGTCGGCCGTTTTGCTCAGCGCGCTTTTTTGGTGATGAGCTCGGTCCCGCCCATGTAGGGGCGCAGGACCTCGGGCACGACGACGCTGCCGTCCTCGTTGTAGTGGTTCTCGATGAGGGCGATGAGCATCCTCGGGGGCGCGACGCAGGTGTTGTTGAGGGTGTGCGCAAGGTATGTTTTGCCGTCCTCGCCCTTGACCTTGATGCCCAGCCTGCGCGCCTGGGCGTCGCCGAGGTTGCTGCACGAGCAGACCTCAAAATACTTTTGCTGGCGCGGGCTCCACGCCTCGATGTCGCAGCTCTTGACCTTGAGGTCGGCGAGGTCGCCCGAGCAGCACTCGAGCTGCCGCACCGGGATGCCCATCGAGCGGAACAGCTCGACGCTGTAGCGCCACATCTTTTCATACCAGGCCATGCTGTCCTCTGGCTTGCAGACGACGATCATCTCCTGCTTTTCAAACTGGTGGATGCGGTAGACGCCCCGCTCCTCGATGCCGTGCGCGCCCTTTTCCTTGCGGAAGCAGGGGCTGTAGCTCGTCAGCGTCTGCGGCAGGCTCGCCTCGGGCAGCGTCGTGTCGATGAACCGGCCGATCATCGAGTGCTCGCTGGTGCCGATGAGGTAGAGGTCCTCGCCCTCGATCTTGTACATCATGGCGTCCATGTCGGTCTGGGACATGACGCCCTCCACCACGTTGCCGTGGATCATGAA
>CAYSRC010000014.1:0-45817 GCA_964433495.1 uncultured Oscillospiraceae bacterium | reverse complement strand
ACACCATGACCATCACCGGCCGCGGCACCGTTGCCACCGGCCGTGTCGAGCGCGGTACCGTCAAGGTCAACGAGGAGGTCGAGCTCATCGGCATGACCGAAGAGCGCCGCAAGACGGTCGTCACCGGTCTTGAGATGTTCCGCAAGACCCTCGACTTCGCGGAGGCGGGCGACAACATCGGCGCGCTTCTGCGCGGTGTTCAGCGCTCCGAGATCGAGCGCGGCCAGGTTCTGTGCAAGCCCGGCAGCATCAACCCCCACACCAAGTTCTCGGGCCAGGTTTACGTCCTCAAAAAGGACGAGGGCGGCCGGCACACCCCCTTCTTCAACAACTATCGTCCGCAGTTCTATTTCAGGACCACCGACGTGACGGGTGTTGTCAAACTCCCCGAGGGCACCGAGATGTGCATGCCCGGCGACAACGTCGAGATGGACGTCGAGCTCATCACCCCCATCGCCATCGAGGAAGGCCTTCGCTTCGCTATCCGCGAGGGCGGCCGCACCGTCGGCTCGGGCGTCGTCACCAAGATCAACGGCTGATTGAGTTTTTCGATCGAAAAAGGCCCCTGCGAATGCAGGGGCTTTTTTGCGCCGCGCTCTGCCCGTATGTCCCGGTTTGTGTTACGGGGGCCGTTCTGCGCAGCTGTGCAGGGGTGGGTTTTTTCAGGGCGATGTGGGCTGTTTGCTTCGGCTGTCGGCGTCGCAGGGTGCGGGGCGGTGAGCAATGCCCCGTGTGTTCTCTTCGCCTTGCACCGCGGCGCGTTTTTCGGCGGGACAAAGGAATCAAGTCTCCCGACGGGTTTTTGTGTTTTGACATCGGACGGGATGCCGGCGGAAGGCGCTTTGTTCTTACATCTGCAATAATTGACCGATATAAGCCCTGCCGAGGCGCGGAGCACCGTTTGCCGCTCTGCACGCTTCGGCGCAGAAAAAGCGCGATATAAGACAGCTTGGTCCCCCTCGTCAAGCCCTCGACGCAGGGACGACCGCCTCCGTGCCCTCTAAAAATGACCGAAAAACCGCGCCGCGCAGCCGCAAAGCTATCGATTTTGACAAAAAGCCGGCGGCGGCGTTTTGCATCTTGCGGACGGGGCGGGTTTGCTATATAATTGTATGCAATAATCATTTTAGGACGGTGCGCCGAGGGACGCGCACAGGCAAGGTGCAAGGGGGGACGGGCGCAGTGATCGGGGCACAGAGAGGTGTCGCGGCGTCGTTTATCGATGTTGTCGAAGAGAGCGGCGCGTGCGCCGAGGCCGCGCTGCACCTTTGCGGGGGCAGCGCCCTGCGCGGGGTCTCAGGTGCGCCGCTTTTGCGCGCGTGCACTGCCCGGCTGCTGTGCCCGCGCGGATATCTGCCCGCGAGCTTGATAGTGATAATACCGTGAAAAAGCGTTCCCGGCCGTCCGCGAGGCCGTCGGGATGCGCTTGTTTTTTTATCTCGAAAGGTTGTACGGACGGTCGCTTTGCAGTGGGACGCGGGCGGGGTCAGGCCGTGGCAGAGCGGAGATATTCGATTGAAACAGCTTAGGCCTGTTCGGGTAGGTAAGGGTTAAAACAGGACCTAGAGCGGGCACACGCACTGTCCCTTGGCAGCGTCTGTGTTATATGCCCGCGACGAGGGCAGTCCGCGGCAGAGCGGAGATATTTGATTGAAACAGCTTAGGCCGTGTTGAGTAGGTAAGGGTTAAAACAGGGCGAAAGAGGGTTTGGTTGCCGAACGGGACGGCGACGGGACGACAGGCAGAGCGGAGGAAGCAGAGGGATATGGGCTTGTTTACATCGAAGGCGCAGCGCCTGACGGAAAAGGGCTGCACCCTTTTATACGGCAAGGGAGACGAGAGCAGGGGGATGCAGTGCATCGAGCAGGCTGCTGCGGCGGGCGACAACAGCGCGCGGCTGTTTCTCGCCGAGCTGTACTGCACAGGCCGGGCGGTCTGCCGCGGCGAAAAGGGCAGCCGCGAGCCGCTGTGTGTCCCGCAGGACGCGCCTCGGGCGCTGGAGCTCTATCGCGCGCTGCCGCAGACCCTCCTCGTCAAGTTTCGCGAGGGAATGCTGCTCTGCTCGACGGGCGACGAGTGCGACGACGAGCGGGCGCGGCAGCTGCTGTGCGAGGTGCGGGACGGCGACGCCGAGCCCGCGTGGGACACGGTTTGGATGCTCGACCGCTTTTGCTTTGACCGATACAGCGGCGCGGCGGCAGAGACGCTGCGGGCGGAGGCGGGGATGCGGGCCGCCGCAATGCAGTATTGGGGCCGCGGGACAAAGCGGGATTTTGAGGAGGCGCTGCGCGTGCTCGAGGGGTACGACGCGCTTCGCGCAGAGTCCGAAACGGCGGAAAGGGAGTTTTGGGACCCGGATGTCCTGTTCTGCCTCGAGGCGCTGCGCCTGTGGACGATGGGCGAGCAGCGCTACTACAACAGCGATTACCCCGCCGTCAGACTGCCCCGCCTCGCGTGGATCTACAGCGGCACCGCCGACCCCGAAATCGAGCGGCAGCTGGAGGAGGAGATGCTGGTGCCGCGCATCGGGCAGAGCCTCCGCACGGCCGCCGGGGAGGACACCCTCACCCATATGAAGGGCTGCCTTTCGGCGATGCAGACCGTCTGCGCCAAGCGTCGGGAGTATACCGAGGCGATGGGCGATATCGCCTGCGAGTGCATCGCACCGCTCAAGGACAGGTTCCTTGACGACAAAAACTACTTTGATTATTTCAGGTGCCTCGAGCTGTGCAGCGCGGGGCTGGACAACCTCGGCGCCTCGTGCAGGCTGGCGACCCTCTACCTCAGCGCCACGGTCGCGTACAACAGCTCGGGGGCGCCCTCGGTCGGGGGAGCGGCAGGACACGCGTGGATGAGGGACTATAGGCTGCAGGCGCGCGAGGTGATGCGGCGCATGGCAAAGCAGATAACCGCGCTGGGCGAGGGAAAGAGAAGCAGAGCCCACACCGCGCGGCGGCTGGACAACGCGCGGACATTTGTCGAATGGTTCGCGGAGGAGGCAAGGGCCGCCGCGCCCGAGGAGTACGCCGAGCTCTGCCGTCTGCTGGGGAAATCCGGCGGGGAGACAAGCCGCGCAGCGGCACAGGAAGCGGAAAACAGCTGATCAATGCGCCTTTGCGCGCAGACAGATAAAACAAACGAGCAGACAGGGAGGAAAATTGTATGGCAAGGATTTGTTATGAAGGGCTCACCTTTGACGACGTGCTGCTTATACCGCAGAAGTCGGACGTGCTGCCCAACGAGGTCGACGTGACCGCGCGCCTGACCAAAAAGATAACGCTCAACATCCCGCTCATGAGCGCCGGCATGGACACCGTGACCGAGAGTGCGATGGCGATTGCGATGGCGCGCGAGGGCGGCGTCGGCATAATCCACAAGAGCATGTCGTCGGCGGACCAGGCAGCGCAGGTTCGCGCCGTCAAGGAGGCGGGTCTGCTGCTTCCCACGGCGGCGACCGACGAGAAGGGCAGGCTGCTTGCGGGGGCTGCGGTGGGCGCGACACCCGACGTGCTCGAGCGCACGAGGGCGCTTGCGGAGGCGGGCGTCGACGTGGTGGCGATCGACACCGCGCACGGGCACAGCAACAATGTCATTAAGACGGTCGAGAGGGTCAAGAACGAGTTCCCCGAGCTTCAGGTGATCGCGGGCAACGTCGCCACCGCCGAGGCCGCCGAGGAGCTTATTAAGGCGGGCGCCGACTGCGTAAAGGTCGGCATGGGCCCCGGCTCGATCTGCACGACGAGGATCGTCGCGGGCATCGGCGTGCCTCAGCTGACGGCGATCATGATGTGCGCCGAGGTCGCCGAAAAATACGGCGTGCCCATCGTCGCGGACGGCGGCATACAATACTCGGGCGACATCGTCAAGGCGATTGCGGGAGGCGGCTCGGTGGTCATGATAGGCTCGCTGTTCGCGGGCAGCCTTGAGAGCCCGGGCGAGGTGGTCAACGTCGGCGGCAAAAGCTACAAGGTCTACCGCGGCATGGGCTCGACGGGGGCGATGAAGCGGGGCAGCGGCGATCGGTACTTCCAGAGCGGGACGAAAAAATATGTCCCCGAGGGGGTCGAGGGCCTTGTGCCCTACCGCGGCGAGATAAAGGACATCGTCTATCAGATGATCGGCGGCCTGCGCTCGGGCATGGGCTACTGCGGGGCGAAGGACCTCGACGCCCTGCGCCGCAACGCAAGCTTTGTCAGGATATCGGGCGCGGGTCTGCACGAGAGTCACCCGCACGACATTGCGATAACGGGCGGCGAGCCCAACTATTCGAAGAGGGACATATAGCCATGCCGCAGACTGTTTTGGTTGTTGATTTCGGGGGACAGTACAATCAGCTCATCGCGCGCCGCGTGCGCGAGTGCGGGGTCTACAGCGAGATCGTCCCGTACACCGCGGCGCAGGACGCCGTCGAGCGCAAAAGACCGGCGGGGATCATCCTGACGGGCGGGCCCAGCAGCGTCTATGCCCCCGGCGCGGCGAGGGTGCCGCGCGAGTTTTTTGAGACGGGCGTTCCCGTGCTCGGCATATGCTACGGCTTTCAGCTGATGACCCATCTGCTCGGCGGCGCAGTCGGGCCCGCCGAGGGCGGCGGGGAGTACGGCAGCGCCGAGCTGACGGTGACCGACGCGAACGCACGGCTGTTTGAGGGTGCAGCGCAGAGATCGGTCTGCTGGATGAGCCACTTTGACAGGGTGACCCGCCCGGCAGACGGCTTTAAGGTCACGGCGTCCACCCCCGACTGCCCCGTCGCCGCCGCCGAGGACGGGGACAGGCGGCTGTACGGGGTGCAGTTTCACCCCGAGGTGATGCACACGCAGCAGGGCATGAGGGTGCTCAAAAACTTTCTGTTCTCGGTTTGCGGGTGCGTCGGCGACTGGCGAATGGACAGCTTTGTCGAGCGCTCGGTCGCGGCTCTTAGGGAGCGCGTCGGCGGCGGCAGGGTGCTGTGCGCACTGTCGGGCGGCGTCGACTCGTCGGTCGCGGCGGTGCTGCTCTCGAAGGCGGTGGGCAGACAGCTCACCTGCGTCTTTGTGGACACGGGGCTCATGCGCAAGGACGAGGGCGACGAGGTAGAACGAGTGTTCGGCGAGGGCGGGCAGTACAGCCTCAACTTTATCAGGGTGAACGCCGCGGACAGGTTTTTTGCAAAGCTCGCGGGCGTCACCGAGCCCGAGCGCAAGCGCAGGATAATCGGCGAGGAGTTTATCAGGGTCTTTGAGGAGCAGGCGAGAAAGATAGGGGCGGTCGACTTTCTCGTGCAGGGCACGATCTACCCCGATGTTGTCGAGAGCGGCGCGGGAGGGGAGTCGGCCGTAATCAAGAGCCACCACAACGTGGGCGGCCTGCCCGAGCATGTTGATTTTAAGGAGATCGTCGAGCCGCTTCGCAACCTGTTTAAAGACGAGGTGCGCGCCGTCGGGCGCGAGCTCGGCATACCTGAGTATCTCGTCTCGCGCCAGCCGTTCCCGGGTCCCGGCCTCGCGATACGGGTGATCGGCGAGGTGACGCCCGAAAAGGTGGCCATCGTCCGCGAGGCGGACGCCATCTTCCGCGAGGAGGTCGCGGCCGAGGGCATGGCGGGCGAGATCGGGCAATACTTTGCCGCGCTGACCGACATGCAGAGCGTCGGCGTGATGGGCGACGAGCGCACCTACGACCGCGCGGTGGCGCTTCGCGCCGTGCGCACGAACGATTTCATGACCGCCGAGGCGGCCGAGCTGCCCTGGCCCCTTCTGTGCCGCGTCGCCGGCCGCATCGTCAACGAGGTCAAAGGCGTCAACCGCGTGCTGTACGACTGCACCGCAAAGCCCCCCGCGACGATCGAATTCGAATAAATTGAAAAGTCGAAGAAGCCGGTGTTTATGCGGGTTTGCGGAGCTTCAAGCAGTCTTTTGATAACAATTTGATAACCGATAACGATTTGGCAACAAGCCGCCCGCGGATTTTTTTGCTGTCCGGCGGCCTGTTGCCGCGCACCTTGCCGGAAGGAAATTTTTTTCAAGTGATTCGGACGGCGTAAAAACCGACTTCGCAAACGCCCTTGGCTGTGGCGAGCAACGCACGGCCGAGGGCGTTTTTTTCATATGTATCTTTTAAAGACCGCGTCTAAACAGATGCGCGGCATCCGCGCAGGCCGAGGGTCGCTTTATCCCCGATTTGAAGTATCCCGAAGAACAACAAGGAACCGGCGGCGTGGGGGACAGCGGCACAGACGGTACTTAGAAGAGCATAAGCGGGCGGTCTATACTACGCTGTTGACCTCCGGCAAGCTGAACGGCTACCTTGCTGACATCGACCAACAGGCACAGGATATGTTTCTTCGGCTGGTAGATCAGATGGCAGAAAGGGAGGGGGTGACAGAGCAACTCAAGGCGGAAGATCAAATGCGCTGGGTTGGATTAATGAACAATATCGCAGACAGAGCGAGGGAGGTCGTGAACACAGAAATTATTTATTGCTAACGGAGAGAGGGACAGATAGTGTAGTCTGCATTATCTGTCCCTCACTTTTTAGTGAGATTATCTTGAAAAATCGTTTGGCATATGCTATAATACGAACAAGCCAAATTGAACGGAGAATTGTGATGATTGTTTCTTATGATAAGCTCTGGAAACTGTTGATTGACAAGAAAATGAACCGGACAGAGCTAAAAGATGCCGCTGGTATTAGCTTTAATATCCTTGCTAAAATGGGCAGAAACGAATTTGTTTCGATGGAAAGTTTGTGTAAGATTTGCTCTGCAATGAATTGTGACATTGGCGATGTAATGGAGTTTACAAATCATGAAACTGCTTGAGTATGCAATCAAATCCACAAATGAATATATGGGGAAAATGCCCAAGTCACAGCGCAAGACGTATGGGCAATTCTTCACAAGCAAAGAGACTGCTTCTTTCATGGCAAGTCTGTTTAATGTTCCCGCTGAGAAGGATGAACTGCATATTCTTGACGCCGGCGCTGGCTCGGGAATACTATCAGTTGCTTTGCTTGACAGACTTCAGAATGAAGATGGAATAAAGAAAATCTATCTAACTTGCTATGAAACTGATCCGAATGTGATTGCCTTGTTGCGTAGCAACTTAGATTATACCCGCAGTAACGCTAAAATTGAAATAGACTACGACTTGAGAACAGACAATTATATTCTCAGTCAGATGCTGGAGTATAATGAAATGCTCGGCGCAGATCCAAATCCACAGAAATATGATTTGATTATTGGCAATCCGCCTTATATGAAAGTAGGAAAGGATGCTCCTGAAGCGCAGGTAATGCCCGATGTCTGTTACGGCGCTCCCAATCTATACTTTCTATTTGCTGCAATGGGGATGTTTAACCTTGCTGCTAACGGTGAAATGGTGTATATCATTCCTCGTTCATGGACCTCTGGAGCGTATTTCAAAAGCTTTCGCCAGAAATTCTTAAATGAAGGCGCATTGGAGCATATTCATTTATTTGAAAGCCGAGATAAGGTCTTCGATCAGGAAAGCGTCTTGCAGGAAACAATGATCATTAAAATCAAAAAGACGCCGGACAAGCCTGAGGCCGTAATTATAACGACTACACAAAGCAATTTTGATTTTTCGGATTTGACTACATTTGAAGCTCCATATAACATTGTCATTTCGGGCGAAGATTCTTATGTATTCCTTGTAACAAACGAGCAGGAAGTAAGAACTTTAGAGCTGTTGAATACTTGGAAAGATACATTGCCAGGAATCGGGCTGAAAATGAAAACGGGGCTAACAGTTGATTTCAGAAACAGAGAAGCATTGCGGAGTGAGCAGGAAGAGCAAGCGGTTCCTCTTTTTTATTCGCAGCATATTCAAGATGGAAAAGTCCTTTTCCCGATAGGAAAAGAGCATGAGTACATTGTTACAGAGCAGTCAGGACTTTTGCAGGAAAATGCCAACTATTTGTTTGTCAAACGGTTTACTGCAAAGGAAGAACATCGCCGGTTGCAATGCGGGGTATATTTAGCCAAAAAACATCCCGAATATCAGAAAATCAGCACTCAAAATAAAATCAATTTTATTGGCGGGTCACGAGAATTGTCAGAGTGCATCGTTTATGGACTTTATGTTCTATTCAACTCTACATTTTATGACTGCTATTATCGGATACTGAACGGCTCAACACAGGTCAATTCCACAGAAGTAAATACTATGCCAGTCCCGCCATTGGCAACCATAGAAGCTATGGGAAAAGAGCTTATTAGATGTCATGATACCTCTGAGATGACTTGCGATAACATAGTTAGGAGTTTTATTTATGCGGAAGATAGAGGAAGCGAGAACGATTCTGAAAGAATTGCAAGTGCCAGCTAAGCAACAGTCTGATCTGTGCTGTTATGTGTTGCTGGCAATGGCAGGTATCGGTAGGCGTGATCAATGGGAATCTGCAACAAATGAGTGGATTCGCATTCACGACATTATTGCTTATACCAAACAGATATATGGGGTTACATACGCCGAAAATAGCAGAGAAACATTTCGAAAACAGGCAATGCACCATTTTAGAAATGCTGCTTTTATTGAAGATAATGGTAAAGCAACTAACAGCCCTAATTACCGATACCGATTGACGGACGAAATGTTGAACTTAATTCAGAGTTATGGTACAGATGAGTGGGTTGAAAATTTAACAGCGTTTTTGGAAACTCATGAAACGCTTATCCAACTTTATAAATCGAAAAAAGAGATGCAGAAAATGCCTGTGAGGATTAATGGCGAAGATTTTACATTCTCAACTGGCAAGCATAATCAGCTTCAAAAGGTCATTATTGAGGAATTTGCTCCTCGTTTTGCACCTAACTCTGAATGCCTTTATGTTGGCGATACAACCGCAAAGGATCTGGTAAAGAATGTGGATAAGCTGAGTGGGTTGGGATTTGATATTACACTCCATGATAAAATGCCGGATGTTGTACTTTATTCGGAGGAAAAGAATTGGCTGTACTTTATCGAGTCTGTTACATCAGTTGGTCCAATGGAGCCGAAACGCATTAAGGAGATTGAGGAAATGACTGTCGGCGTAAAGGCTGGAAAGATATATGTCACAGCGTTCCTTGACTTTAAAATCTTTAAGAAGTTTTCCGAGTCTCTTGCGTGGGAAACAGAAGTATGGATAGCTGATATGCCAGATCATATGATTCATTTGAACGGGGACAAGTTTTTAGGGCCGAGAAAATAACTTGATTAGGAGGGTATTAAATGGCGCTTCCAACAGCTTATCTGCAAACAACTAAAAATTTGCAGAATATTATTAACTCACTTGTTAATGCAAAAGCACCTGAAAGATTTACCAATAAGTTCTTAGAAGATTTAGAGTTTAAAAGCACAAATGATCGGTTATATATTGGAGTTTTTAAATCATTGGGTTTGCTTGATGAAAATGGTGTTCCGACAACAAGGTACCATCAGTTTTTGGATCAGACGGAAACTGGAAAAGTTTTGGCAACATGCATTCAAGAGGCATATAAAGATTTGTTTGCCTTAAAAAAGGATGCGCAGAACTTATCAGTAGATGAAATAAAGGGAAAAATGAAGACGTTGACGCAAGGTCAAAAAAGTGACAACACTGTTTTGCTGATGGCAAATACCTTTAAGGCTTTATGTGATGCAGCTGACTGGTCTGATACAACCCCCACTCCGCCTGAAATTAGGGGAAAAGGCGAAACCGAAAAAGAACAAGAGTCCATTGATATAAGTTCTCAAAGCCAAAGTAAAACAGGGATGAATCTACATTACAATATTCAGATTCATTTACCAGAAACAACCAACATGGCTGTTTATGATGCGATTTTTCAAAGCCTTAAGAAACATTTACTTTAATAGGTGATTCTATGAGCGATGATTTGTATGCATATATAATGCGAGGTGAACTGACCAAAGTTGCCTTAGAAAAGACACCTGTTTTGAGTAAGCATGCCACATCAGAGGTATTATCACAAGAATATATTAATTGCTTGGCCTTAGATTTGTTGGATGACGAAAATGTTAATGCTGCAAAACTGATGGCAACGGTGTATACAGCAATAGCTGCTTTTGAAAACACGGTCAGACAATTTGTTGTTAAAGTTTTACTGGAGCACAAAGGAGAGAATTGGTGGGAAGAATGCGTATCTGAGAAAATTAGAAAAACCGCAGAGAGTAGAAAAAAGGATGAAGAAAAAATACGCTGGCACACTCCTCGTGGAGATTCCATGATAAATTATACTGAATTTGGCGATTTGGCATCTATAATGAGTCAAAATTATGAGTTATTTGAAGTCCACATTGTTTCTATCGACTGGGCGCGACAAATATTTCAGACCATTGAGCGTTCCCGCAATGTGATAATGCATAGTGGTGAATTGGGCAGGAGAGATATTGAAAGAATAGGTACCAACATACGAGATTGGATTAATCAGGTAGGCTGATTTGTGGCAACGATATGGCAACAAAAAATCGGATAGCCTATGCTTTACCGATAATACAAATAATGTAGATACGCTCTGATAAATCGTACAAACAAACTTGTTTAGAATTGGTTTAGCAGGAGCGAGTTTGAATAGTCAAAAAAGACCCCGACCGCGGGCCGGGTATGATTTTAGGGAGGGGATGATCGGGGATGCTGTTGTATCTGTCCTGCGCACGACCTGAAGTGCTGACCCGGGCGCAGGCCTATTTGGAGAAAACACCGGGGGCCGAAGCTCTGAAAAGGGAAAGAGCGAACGGGCCGAACAGAGCAAAGTACGAGATTCGTTTATCGGATGCTGCGGCGGAGGCGCTGCTGAACGGGCTGCTGGCTCTCTCGCCCGATTTGGACATCGAGGCGACGCTGATTTCAGATGTAGAGGGACGGGATCATTCTTTTTGGAGAAGCACCCGTTACCAAAGCACCATAGATAAAAGCGGCAGGCGTTGTTTTGAGATAAGCACCGATACAGGCTGGGCTTAAAGCCGCCGGGACGGCGAGCTTGCGCGAATGGGGAAGAGAAGCTGTAAAAAAACGGCGGCATCCCCGCGGCGGTCGTCCGACGGCAAAAGCCGAAAGACCGAGAATGAGGACAGTACGGGTCATTTTATATCGAATCGACATCCCTAAACTAAATCGATTGTTATCGTTTTTTCACTTTGGGGCTCGGACGAGCCGAGGGGCTGTAAAGAATCATGTTTTCACGGGCTTTAGGCACTTGAAGAGGTCTTTTGATAACCTTTTAATAGCGGCTGCACACAACCCGTTATTCCCGTTATCCGGCCGTTTGCGGTTTACGGAATGACCGAAAAGCGGCTGCGCGACAGAAATGATAAACCCCATACAACAAAGCCCTCGGCTGTGAGCGGTAACGCGCAGCCAAGGGCTTTTTTCCGTTTTAATTTAAGTTTATTCGGCGAGCTTCTCGAGCGCTTCGTCTAACGACGACACAAAGAAAACATCCTTCCCTTTATTGCTTTCATAGATGAAATCTTTTAGCGGTTTGCTCGTATAGTGCGAATAATCCCCGTAGATTGCGATGCGGCCGCCGTAGTTAATGAATTTTTGAAGGATTTCGCCTGCAAGACCCGTGCTGAGAACAAAGAAATCTTCTGTGACGAGCTTTTTGGGTATGATGATGTTTTTGGTACCGATGCTGTACTTTGCGGACATCAGCAGATCAAGCGCTGATTGCGCATCCGTAATAACCGGCTTTTCGCAGGTCACCGCGGCGCAAAGGGCGCCCCCGGTTTCAAGCTTACTTAGATGCATGGTTCGTCTCCTTTCGGTTCGTTTTTCGGTCGGACTTTGTATGCCTAAGCCCGATGTTCCGTTTTGCTCCCCAAAGGGAACCTTCGTCCAAGCTTGTGCGATATCCGCGGCAGCTGATCGCGGACAGCGGTGATTCCGGCCGTTATGTTTTTCTCCGATTCCCCCGGCGCTCGGTTTGTCCTTTCGTCCCTCTCAAGCGCAAGGCCTTTAAACAACGCCTCCGCAGTGTATGCTCAAAAATGATTCAGCCTCGCCGTGCCGCAGCTCAACAGTATACTGTGCGGTATGTGTTCCCGCAAAAAGGCATCCCAAAGACTCAGATAAAGAGATACCGCCCGACCCCCTCATCGACGCACTTTACCCGCCTGAGCCCGAGGACAGAGCGGGGGATATCGCTTGCCGCGAAATCATCGGGTCTGCCGCAAAACAGTACCGAGCCCGAGTCGATAAACACGATTTTGTTCGCAATCGCGATCGCACGGTTTATATCGTGTAAAACGGCGAGCACCGTTTTTTTGTTCTCGGACATATACCTCAAAAAAAGCGCGAGCTGCTTGTTGTGCCGGGCATCGAGATGTGCGCCCGGCTCATCGAGCAGGATGTTGTCGGTGCTCTGCGCCAGCAGCATGGCGAAATACGCCCGCTGGCGTTCGCCGCCCGAGATGCGGTTTACCTGCTTTTCCGCAAGAGGCAGCAGATCCGTCCGCGCCAATGCGGACTCGACAATCGCGCGGTCGGCTTCGCAGAGGATGCCGAGCCTGCCCGTGTACGGCTGCCTGCCGTAGGAGACAAACTCCCGCACCGTCACGGCGGGCGCGTGCATCATCTGCGGCATGGCCGAGATCATCCTCGCGCGCCTTGAGGCGCGCGCTGCCGAAATCTCGGCGCCGTCGACAAGGATGCTGCCGGTATACGGCAGATTCCCGGAAATCGCCCTCAAAAGGGTGGACTTTCCGCACCCGTTTGCGCCGAGGATTACGGTGACCTGCCCCGACTCCGCGACAAATGATATGTCCTCGAGGACGCCGTGTCTGCCGTATCCCGTTTTGACCTTTGAAAGGGCAATCATATGCGGTTTCTCCCCTTGATGAGAAGCCATAAAAAGAACGGGGCGCCGATAAATGCCATAAAGACGCCCGCCGGTATTTCGCCGGGAGCGAACAGCGCCCGGCCGACAAGGTCGGCGAGCATCACGAGCACGCCGCCGCACAGGGCCGACACCGCAAGGGTCGCCCGCAAACCGCCGCCGCTGACCCGTCTCGCGATGTGGGGCACAATCAAGCCGACAAAACCGATGAGCCCCGCGAACGACACCACCGAGGCGGAGAGCGCGCTTGCAAGCAAAACCGCCGTGACGCGAACGGCTTTGACGTTGATGCCGAGCGTTGACGCAACCTCGTCGCCGAGGCAGAGAAGCTGGATTTTTGGGGCCAGCGCCGTTGCGGTCAAAAAACAAAGCGCGATAATGACCGACGGAATGAGCAGCGCCCTCATCCTCACGCCCGAGAACCCGCCGACCGAAAAGGCCGCATAGGAGGGGAGCGCGTCGGGGTATTTCAGCGACAGAAAGGATGTCCCGCTGCTCAACATCGCCGAAACCGCCACGCCCGCCAATATCACGGATGACTTTTTCCCCTTGCCCGTGCCGGCGCTCGAAACCCCGAGCACCGTAAACGCCGCAAGCAGCGCGCCGGCAAAGGCGGCGAGAGGAAGCAGCTCCCAAAGCAGCGGGAAAAAGCAGGTCAACAGCATGACGGCGAAGCCGGCGCCCGCGTTGATGCCGACGATATGGGGGGCGCAGAGCTTGTTGTCGGTGACCGTTTGAAGGATCAGCCCCGCCGTCGAAAGCCCGACGCCCGCGAGCTGCGCGGCAATCACCCGCGGCAGCCGAAGCTCACGCAGGATAACCTGCGAGATTGCGTCCGTCCCGGCAATGCCGTCCAAAAGCTGCGCAAAGGACAGTCTTACGCTCCCGAACACAAGCCCCGACAGCGTGACGCCGAAAAACAGAGCCGACAGAACAGCAGCCGTAAGGCCCGTCCTTTTCTCAGTCAAGGGAAACCTCCGGGTACAAAATCGCAATCAAATACTCATACGCTTCCGCCCAGCGCGCGTTCGGCTTGAAATGAAACATGGACTTCGGCAGGAATGTGAAGTTGCCGCTTGTCACGCACGAAAGGTCGCGCCATCCCGGCGTCTCCAACAGCGAGCTCATGTACTCCTTCGCGGCGTTTTCATCCCCCATTGTTGTGATGAAGAGATATTCGGGGTCGTCGACGAGGATGGCCTCGGTGCTGAGCGAGCCGGTCAGCTGCCCGTCCGAGTCCGCAATGTTGACCGCCGACAGATCCGCGAGCATTGCGCAGACAAAATTGTCATTTGAGTTTTTTGCCTTTGTCGAGGACGCGGACGAGCCCGCGCGGATAAAGAGGATCCTCGGGGGTTCGGCTGCGCCGGAGCTCAGACAGTCATCCACACGGCTGAGCAAAACGCCGATGCGGTCCCCGACGGCCTGCCCGTTGTTTTGATAGGCCTCCTCGTCCCCGGTGATGTCGCATAGGATGCGAAGCACGGCGAGGTAATCGTCCGCGCTCTCGACGGTGAACGCGGCAGCGGGGATGCCGTGTTCCCGACAGAAGCCGACGGCGTCCGCCTGACATTCATAGTCGGCCGTCCCGATGACGAGATCGGGCTTTGCGGCGACCAACGTCTCAAGGTCGATGGCGCTGTGCCCGGCCGTCTCGTCGACGACGACCGCATCGTCAGCGGCGAACCCGCGCTCAATGCTTTCGCCCACCGTTATGTCGACACGGCCTCCGGCAAGCGTCCACATCTCGGCATAGGACGAAAACAGGACGGCCACGGTTTCGGGCTTTTGCTCAAGGGTGACGGTTGCGCCGAGGCTGTCCCGAAAGGCGTAGGGATACCCCGCGCCTGCGCCGGGCGTCATCGGCTCGGCCGTTTCGGCCGGCGCGCAGCAGCAGAGCAGCGCCGCCGTGAGAACGACGGCGAGCGGCGAAACAACTTTTTTTGCGCGTGTCAGCATGTAGCGCCGCCCTTTACCGTCTTTTTCATGATCTCTTCCTTGTTGATGGAGCCGTTGATCAGCTGCTCGTTGACATAGTCGAACCCGAGCCGCGCAACGGTGTCGGCAAAGCGCTCGCCCGTCACGCCCTCGCTGCGGAAGAACATGATCGCGCGGTCGACGATGTCGATCACCTCCTGCTCGCTTGTGAAGATTTTGGTGAGAGCCCTGCCCTCGGCGACTTTTTTGCCCCATCTTCCGCCGATATAGACCTTGTAGCCGACGCGCGCCTCGTTGACCGCGCCGAACGGGCATCTGTCGATGCAGCGGCCGCAATGGTTGCACTCGTCGGGCTCGATCCTGATCTTGCCGTCGCGCACCGCCGCGACATGGATCGGGCAGGCGTTTTCCACCTGACAGACCTTGCAGCCGCGGCATTTTGAAAAGTCTGTCTCCGGGATCCTCTGCCCGATGATGCCGAGGTCGTTAAGGTCGGGCTTTACACAGTTGTTCGGGCAGCCGCCGACGGCAATTTTGAACTTGTGCGGGAGGGTCAGGTCGTGGTAGCCCTCGTAGAACAGCTTGTGCAGCTTTTCGGAAAGCGCGAGCGTGTCGATAAGGCCGTACTGACATGTGGTGCCCTTGCAGGACACGACGGGGCGCACCTTTGACCCCGTGCCCCCGGTCTTGAGCCCTGCGTCCGCGAGGAACGCAAACAGGTCGTCGAGGTTGTCATACGGCACGCCCTGGATCTCGAGCGTCAGGCGGGTCGTCATGGTCACCTCGCCCGAGCCGTACTTCTTCGCCGCCTCGGCGATCTTCATCTGCTCGTCGGCGGTGATTTTTCCGTTGCGGGTGATGACGCGCACGTTGAACACATCGCCGAACCGCTTGTCCTGCAGGCACCCGAGGCCCTTTACGCGCTTGATCTCGTCCTCGGACAGCTTTGCGCCGTTTCGCTCGACCTTCACGCGGTTAAAGAACGCGCCGCCCTCGAGAACGCGGGTGTTCGTATACCCGGCGCTCTTGAGGCGATTTTGCAAAAAGTATCCGCGCTTGCCCTTCGCGCACACAAGAAGCAGCTTTGCATCCCGCTCGAACCCCTCGATGCCGTTGTCGGCCTTTGTGATATCGACCCATTTTGCGCCGGCGACGGCAGCGGCGGGATGCGCGTCGATGACGGTATATCCCTTTGCCGCGCCGTCCGCATACTCGCGGGGGGTGAAGGTTTCAAACTCGCCGGAGAGCTTGTTCTCGAGGATATAGCAGGCCGTCACAAACGGGCTGATTGCCGTTGAAAAGGGCGGGGCGTACGCGAAATCGAGCGAATCAAACCCGTCGACGGTTGTGCCGGCCGAAATGCCCGCGACGGCGATGTCGACCATCTTGTCCACGGCCCCGCTGCCGAACACCTGCACGCCGAGCAGCCTTCTGCTGTCGGCGTCGGCAATCATCTTTATCGTAAATGTCGAAGCGTCGGCATAGTAGTGCGCCTTGTCGTCGAGCACGCACACGACGCTGACCGGCTTATAGCCGTTTTTGACCGCGTCGGCCTCGGTCAGGCCGGTTCTGCCGCAGTTGAGGTTGGGCAGCAGCTTTGCGACGCCGGTCCCGAGGCAGCCGGGATAGACGGCTTTCTCCCCGCAGACGCCCTTCGCGAGCAGGCGGGCGGTGATGTTCGCGGTGGAGCCCATTGCGGACCACTGCGGCTTGCCGGTGATTGCGTTTTTGACGACTGCGCAGTCGCCCGCCGCGTAGATGTCGGGTATGTTCGTCCGCATGGTTTCGTCGACAATGATCGCGCCGCGGTCGGTCTCGATGCCCGAGTTTTCAAGAAATGCGGTCGCGGGACGGATGCCGATGGCGAGGACGACGATGTCGGCCGAAAGGTTGCCCGCCGTTGTCGCAACGCCGGTCGCGGCGCCCTCCCCGACAATGCCGGTTATCTTTGTGCCGGTCAGCACGCGGATTGAGGCGGCTTGCAGCTGCCGCTTGGCGTATTCGGCCATTTCGGGGTCAAACGCGTTGGGCATGACGGTGTCGGCAAAATCGAGCACCGTCACGTCAAGGCCCGCGGAAAGGAGGTTTTCGGCGACCTCAAGGCCGATAAACCCGGCGCCGCACACAACCGCCCTTTTGCAGGCTTTTTGTTCGATATAGGCGCGTATGCCGATCGCGTCGTCCGGCGTGCGGACGGTAAAGACCCCCTCGTTGTTCACCCCGTCGATGGGGGGAACAAACGGCTCCGCGCCGGTGGCGATAATCAGCTTGTCATAGCGCTCGGTCGAGGACGCGCCGTCGGACCGATAGGTGACGAGCTTTTCCTCGGGATTCACCGACAGGACTTCACAGCCGGTTGCCACCTCGGCGCCCGTGAGCGCGGCAAACCTTTCGGGAGAGTTTACGATGAGCTCCTCCCTTGTTTCAATCGAGCCGCCGATATAGTAGGGCAGCCCGCAGCCCGCGTAGGAAATGTCGGTGCTTTTGGTCAGTATTTTGACCTGTGCGCTGCGGTCGCAGCGCTTGATTTTCGCAGCGGCTTTTGTCCCCGCCGCGACCCCGCCGATAACTAAAACTTTCATGTTAGGCCTCCATCCTTTCATCGTCCGTTGACGCAAAAATCCCTATTGATTGTGATATTCCCTTCACTGCCCCGACAGAGCGCAAGCCCTGCCGCCGCACGGCCCCAAATCTCCGCCGCAGAAAACGGTTCGGTTTATTGCAACGGGGAATCGGTCCCCCTGCGCTCACACAGAGAAGCCGAGCGGTTGTACGGGCAATTTTCAAAGAATTGCCCGTATTCGCCGCCCTGCGCAAAGCCCCCCGGCCCCGGCAGAGCGCAAGCGCTGCCGCCCATTGACAGCCGCCCGCCGAGGGCCCGAACGGCATCGGTCGGGCGCGGCGCATTTTGGGGCGTGACGAACAGCGGTTGTACAGGTTGAGCATATCCGATTCATATACTAATTACATTATATTTCTGAAGCAGTCATAAGTCAATTACTTATATATGCCTTAAAAAAGTCCTGCGGGCTTGTCTGCGCTCTGTGCGCTTTTGCGGATAAAATCAAGGATATCGCGCAGGCCTCGGGAAGCGCGGGGCGCGCACCCGCTTTTTTGAACAAGACCGCGTGCAGATCGAAGGGGAGAGGCGGCGGCAAACTCCGCCGGGGATCGAATGCCCGACGGCGAATAACGGCAAGGCGGGCGACGGACGAGTCCGCTGCCGCGCGGCGCGGGCGCGCGGCCTTTAAATGACCGACGAACCGTCGGGCCGTTTCGGGGACGTTCGCCGTGTTGTCGGCCATATCGCCGGCGGGGTCAAGGTCGTCCGGCCGCACACCGTGCGCACGCGCCTCGCCTAACTCTTCGCCGCGTCGCGGACGATGGAGGAGATAATCCGCCGCCCTATCGCGATCATCTCGTCGGGGGACTCTTTGAATTCGTTCAAAATCCATGCGTTCAGGATGCCGAAGAGGCCGTATTTGAAAAAGGCGTTTGCATACTGCTGCTCCCCGGTCTCTCCACGCTCCGAAAGGATCGCGTCGAAGGCCGAAAGCAGGGTTTGCGACAGCCCCGCTTTGTACACGAGCAGAAACCAGTCCCGGTTGGCGTAGTTGAATCTGAAAAAGGCCTCCGTGTTTTCAAGCGCAAAGCCGGTCGTCGTCCGAAGCCCGGCCTGTGCCGCCCAGCGCTGCCAACACAGCTTGAGCTTATAGACGATCAGGGCCTCCTTGCTTTCGACATGGCGAAAATAGGTGGCCCTCCCGACGCCGGCCTTTTTTGTGATTTCGTCGACGGTTATGCTGCCGTACTCCTTTTCCCTCATCAGTGCAAGCAGAGAATCCGCCATGCATTCGAGCAGAAATTCCGTCGTCTCGTTTCTTCGCCTCACGATATCTCCCCTCCCCCGTCTAAGATACTTTTTCTATCAAAAGTATCAATACTGCCGCGCCGAATTGACACGGCAGCGGATCGCTGTTAACATCTGAAATAAAGATACTAAAGTATCATTACTACGTCAAGATGCAGGAAGTGAGGGTTATTATGCGTTATAAAAAGATCGTCGTGGCGGGCGGCGGCGTGCTGGGCAGTCAGATCGCCTTTCAGAGCGCCTATTGCGGGTTTGATGTGACAATTTGGCTGAGGTCCGAGGGCTCGGTCGGCCGTACCCGGCCGAAGCTGGAACATTTAAAGCAAACCTATCTCGACACCATCGAAAAGATGGCGAGCGGCGAGGGCCCTTGGGCCGCAGGCATCGCGGACAGCGACGCCTTTGACAAAAAGGCGTGCATCGAGCGGGTGGAACAGGCCTACTCCGGCCTTAAGCTGGAGCTGGATATGAAAAAAGCGGTGGAGGACGCGGACCTTGTCATCGAATCGATGGCGGAAAACGAGAAGGACAAGATAGCCTTTTATCAAAAGCTGGCCCCGTACCTTCCCGAAAAGACGGTCATCGCGACCAACTCCTCCACCCTGCTTCCGTCCGCCTTTGCAAAATATACAGGCAGACCCGAAAAGTATCTGTCGCTTCATTTTGCGAACTCCATCTGGAAGAACAATACGGCGGAGGTCATGGCCCAGGACAAGACCGATCCCCGTTATTTTGACGAGTTGATCGAGTTCAGCAACGACATTCGGATGATTGCCCTGCCGGTGCGAAAGGAAAAGAGCGGGTACCTGCTGAACTCGATGCTGGTCCCGTTCCTGCTGAGCGGCCTCGACCTGTATGTGTCGGGGGTCTCCGACCCGCAAAGCATCGACACCGCGTGGACGCGCGGCACCGGCGCCCCCAAGGGGCCGTTCCAAATCTTTGACACGGTCGGGCTCACCACCGCGTACAATATCGTCATGCAGTATCAGAAGGTGCCGGGGCTGTTGAACCCGATTTTGAAAAAGATGATGATGCCGTACAACTTCAAGGAGATGGCGGCCGTGCTGAAAAAATACATCGACGAGGGCAAGCTGGGCGAGTCCTCGGGCGAGGGGTTCTATAAGCATTAACGGGGCCGTCGGCCCGCACGGGCGGGCCGACGCGGATGCGCAAGACAGCGACGCGCGGCAGAAAGACCAAATCGAAATTTGAATGATTTTACGATCACAAGAAGCGCGTGTCGGCTGATCGACGGCCCCTTGCCGCAACAGGTCGGCAACATTATTTGATTCCCATAAGAACAAGAAAAGAGCTGTCCGATAAAAAGAGGTCGGACAGCTCTTTTATGTATTTCGGGTATCTCTTTTATTTCTCGGCCACGTCGTTGAACATTTTGTTAAGCACCCCTTTTAAACTCACGCAGATGGGCAGACTGATCATCATCACAACGGCATCTGCTACAAAAGCGTACGTGTTTTTTGCCACCCTTAGCGCCAACGGCTGTGTGTATAGCAAAGCTTCAACAAGTGATTTAACGCCAAGCATCGCCGCAGCAACCGACACCAGAACAGAAGCCCCGATAATGAGGTGCCTCAACCATTGGTTTTTCATTTTTGACGTCATTTTACAGGTTAAGCCGACGATAAGACCGATGACAAGATTCCCGATTGCCCATCCCGGCATTCCGCGCAGCCCGCTTGTGATCAAGCAGTACAAAACGACGCCGAGACAGCTGACAGCCATGCCGCTGACAGGGCCGAAGTAATAGCAGAAAACAGTCATGACAACATAGCCCAGGCAGAGGTAATAGTTTTCAAATACCGGGACCTGCAAGCACAGCGATAAAACAACGAAAAGCGCAATCCCCATAGCGGTTATGCATATTTTCTTGACGGATAGTCTCATCTTGTGCGCCTCACTTTCTTTAGATTTTGGCGAGCGATGCATTCATATAGGCGTCATCGCCGGTGACCTCTTTGATGACCTTCAGCTGCTTCGGGAAGACAATCTTCGCGTTCTCGTCATTCAGCTCGATTTCAGCGATGGCCTTGTCATCCCAAAACGGATATACGTCAATCTCAAAATACTGGTTTTCGTAGGTAAGGCAATATCTCGTCTTGCGGATTTGTCTTTTGGTTGTGTCCGCCTCCATTAAAAGCTTGAGATATTCCGCCGGAGACAGACGCCGTTCGATCTCCAGCCGCTTGACATCCGATATCCTTCGTTTAATTGTCTGATAGTAGATATAGTTTCCGCCGACGCCGCGTTGACGGATTCGAACCTCCTCGCCGTCGCTGCTTTTGAGATAGGTCTGGATAATTTCAACACGCCGACAGGAGGGATTGCTCTCGAGCCACTTGATATCGGGATATGCAATCAGATATTTGCGCTCGATCTCGTAGGGCTCGGGCTCTCCCAGAAAAGAGACGATTTCCGCAATCAGCTTTTTCATCTTATCTTCAAAAGATGCGGTATTGTTGTCAATCACGCGCAGGTGGGGGTGGCCCGTCCATGCCGAAATCAATTTATCGTCAAGTGCCGCAGCCTGCTCGACGGTTTCGGTTCGGGCGGCGTTGTTTGCGGTCGTATAAAATGCCTCCGCTCCCTTTGCGGCGGTGACCAAATGAAAGACCGCGTCGTAGTTATCGCGCAGCTCTACCTCATTGGAACCGATAAACTGCAATACCTCGGCAAATTCGAGGTCATTCATGTACGCTTTGTTGTCAAGAGCGCCGCGGTCACAGACGATAAGAACCTTTTCACCCGCCATAGTGCGGGCGGCCTGCTCAAAGATGTGTTCTTTTTCTATCTGCAATTTCAATTGGCATTTTTGATATTCGGCATTTGTGCCGCATGTCCACGGCGCGACGCCGCCGCTTATAAGCTCGGTTGCCGTCTCGGGGACAAACAGTACGGTGTACCCCGCCTTTGTAAACGAGTTCTGAATCCAGCTCATCGCAGTGGTTTTACCGGCACAGGGACCGCCGGTTATGACAATTTTTGCAATCTTCATCTTTCTTCCTCCATCCCTCATCGACAACAGTTCGCCGATGTCAAGGTCAAAAAGTGCCGCCAGCTTTCTGATCGAATTTGTTGTCGGCTTGGCCCTGCCCGTCTCCCACTTTGAAACGGCCTTGTCCGTCACGCCGAGCATTTCGGCAAGCTCTGCCCGGGAGAGCCTGCGCTCTGTTCTCAGATTTAATAGCCTGTTCCCAAATGCGTAGTCGTTGATGACAAATCACCCTCCTTACAAATCTATTGTAAATCGAACGATGTCTGCACGCAAGCTTTGAGTAGTCGAATATCGGTAGAATTTGACACAGGTTTTAGGAGCGAGTAACGGCCGAACGACGGCGGGAAGTGTCCGAAATGAGAATTTAAGGAACGCCATCCCCTGCCGTTCGGGGACTGCTGTACCCTTTTCTCTCTTTGACTTCGTCTAACTCTGTCTTCGGACACGCCCCGACGGCGGGCCCCTATGGACAAGGATGATACGGATGATGTATCATGGAATCAAAAGAACGGCCGACCCTAAAGAAACCGATCTCCTGGCAGGTTTGACCGGCGCCGGTCGGGGTCAAACGAAAGGGAGGACGCTGCGCCCATGCTTTATCATGTGTCTGTGAATGCGGGTCTGAAAACACTGCGCCCGCACGGGTCGTCGCATAAAAAGGCCTATGTATATGCGACGGAAAATTTGGCCGCGGGGCTGTTGTTCGGCGCGAGGCAGGACGACTTTGACCTCTGCATTTCGACCGATGAAAACGGCCTCACCGAGGTATATGAGTGCTATCCCGACGCGCTCAAAACTGTATACCGGGGAAAGGGTTGCTCGGTCTATACGGTTGACGAGGAGGGCTTTCGGCGGGGGCTGACCTCCTGGGACGGGGAATTCGTCTGCGACAGGGAGGTCAAGGCGCAGGGCGAGACCGCGGTCGCAGACCTGTACGAGAGACTGCTCGAGGAGGAAGCGGCGGGGAATATCGCGCTCCGCCGATATGAGTTCGACGACGCGTACAGAGAGAGGATAGCGGCCCACGTGATCGACCGATTGATCCGCTTTGACATCGACTTAAAGAACTGTTCAAAGCGGGACGACAGGTTCTCGACATACTATAAGGGCATCGTCGAGGGTCTGCTCGCCCTTTCGGACGGACACCTGCTGCAATAGCAGGGCTTTTTGCGGGGACGACTGTTTCGATTAAAATCCGTATTCCGGCGGCATCCCGACGGCGAAAACCGGGTATTCGCTGTTTGCGGATTTTGTGTCGATTGCGGGCATAAAACCCGCGCACAATGACGGTAAGCTTTATTTTGCGTTTGCGTTCGGGCGGCGCCGGCCCCGCGAATGACGGCGAAGCGGCCGCTTTCGACGTTTTTGTATGTCCGTCGGCTTTAAAAGGGCCCCGACGGTTCGGCGGGTTGCTCATTTTTGAACAAAGGCGGGCGCAAAACAGAAAGGACGTGGATGACAGATGACGTATACGGACAGATATCTCTCGCCGCTCGGCGGGATCACGCTTGCAAGCGACGGTGAAAGCCTTACGGGGCTTTGGTTTGACGGACAGAAGTACTTCGGCAGCACGCTGGGCGAGAGATTCGAGGAGCGCGCCGACGCGGAGGTTTTTTGCGCCGTGAAGGGGTGGCTCGACATCTACTTTGACGGCAGGGAACCCGACTTCACCCCGCCGCTCGGCATAGGCGGCTCGCCGTTCCGCCGGCGGGTTCTGCGGCAGCTGCTGCAAATCCCCTACGGGCGCACGGCGACCTACGGCGAGCTCGCCGCGGCGCTTGCCGAGGAGAGCGGCCGCCCCGTTTCGGCGCAGGCGGTCGGCGGCGCGGTGGGGCACAACCCGATTTCTATCATCGTCCCCTGCCACAGGGTTGTGGGCAGGGACGGCAGCCTGACGGGCTACGCCGGGGGCGTGGACAAAAAGCTCCGGCTGCTCACGCTCGAGCGCGCCGATGTCAGCAGGCTGTTTGCGCCGAAGCGCGGCAGCGCGCTGTGAAGCTGTGAAGTGACTGCTCGACAAAACGCGGCGGGTGTGGTATAATAACCTCGGCGGGCCGCCCTGCGGGCGGCCGGCCCATGCGTTTAAAACGCATGGGTGTTTGAGGCGAAGCCTCAAACCGCCGAGAACATTTTTTCGACGAGTCTCTCAAGGCTCCCCCTACCGAACTCCGTACCGATTGCGTGCGGGAAGGAAGCCTTAAGGACAAGGGCACGACCCATCCTTCTGCCGCGCCGAAAAGGGAGATGTCGCTGCGATTCCGCGGGGGGAGTTTTGCGAACTGCAAAGACGCAAACTGCAAAGGCTGTTTTTAAAGACTGCCCAAACCGATGTTGTCCGAAAAATTCAAGTTTTTAAACCTGTCATGCGCCCGTAGCTCAGCTGGATAGAGCGTTGCGCTCCGACCGCAAAGGCCGCCGGTTCGAATCCGGCCGGACGCACCAAAATCCCGACACGAGTACGCTTGTGTCGGGATTTTTTATAGAGGAATAATCTTTCTCGGCGGCGCTTTGTTCGCCTCCCCGGATAAAATCACCTGTCGCCCCTCGGATGAAAGCGTGTGACAGTCTGCGCAAAACCGTTGCTTTGTCTCGGAATTTGAACCCGCATGGTGCAGCCTGCGTTGGATCGGGCCGCAACGGTCTTATCGGCGCGGGGGGATGCGGATTCGTGCCCTTGTCCGTAAGGCTTCCATGCCGAACATTTGTACGACGGGACACGCCGCGCGGCAGATGCGCGGCGCGATCGGTGCGGCGTTCGGCAGGGGGCTTTTGGGCTCGCTGCAAATCATACGGCTCTTTCGCATTTACACGGCGTTTTCTGTCGCACGACTCCGAGAGAAGGCCGTTCCCTGAGGATCCCTCGTGCAGAGGGCGAGTCGGCCGGTCGTGCTGTCGTTTCGGTTAAGCTCGCCCATGCGACCGACTCGCGGGAATATGCGAGCCGTGTCACGAAGTGACTGAGGGATTGACCTCGCAAAGCCTTGTCATCCCAACAGGCCGTCTGTTGCGCCGTTAGCTCGCCGTTCTGCAATCCCTCCGTCACGGCTGCGCCGCCTCCTTTACCGCACATTGTTCACCTTGCGCGCGGCAAGGGAGGCTTTACGGCGCTCGCTGAAAGACCGTTGTTTTGCGCCCTGCCTAATCGGATGCAATATTTTTTAATTTGTTTCCGGGGCGTTCTGAACTGTAGCAGCAATAGATTTTCCTGCGGCGCGGCAGCGCCGAAAGACCCCACACAAACGTCTTTTCATACGGTTTCAGGTCCGCAGCACGACGGTTCGGGCGATCAATAATCAATAACGGCGGTGTTTTTTATGGCAGTGGAGAACGGCGAATGGATCATGCGGGGTCCGGGGCGGGACGACCCCGCCTGTGTCCGCAGCCCGCAGGCGCTGATCGACCGAATTGAGGAGGTCGGTTTTCTGCCCCTGTTCTGCAACAAAATCAAGGGATTTTCCGCCGAGGAGTGTACCTGCCCCGACGACTGGTGGAGCGGCGACGCTGCCCGCGACCCTTGGGAATGGCGGGCATATATCGCCCGCAGCGGGCGGGCGGCCTACGGCAAGTTTTTCAACAAAAAATCCGGCTTTATCTCAAAGGCATGGTTTGCGCACTTCGCCAACTGGAGGCGGGAGGGCTACGATTTTGACAGCCGCTGGGAGGACGAGCTGGCCACCGCCCGCCAAAAAAGGATTATGGATCGGTTCCTTTCGGCGGACGAGCTTGTCTCTCACGACCTGAAGGAGCTGGCCGGGTTCGGCAAGGGCGGCGAGAAAAATTTTGAGGGGACGGTGACCGACCTGCAGATGAGCAGCTATCTGCTGATTCGGGATTTCAGGCAGCGGCGCAACAAGCGGGGTCAGCTATACGGCTGGCCGCGTTCGGTCTACGCCCCGCCGGAGGCCCTTTGGGGGCGGGACTGCATCGCCGCCGCCTATTCCGTCGACCCCGCAGAGTCCCGCGCGCTGGTGTTTCGGCAGATACAGGCCCGTTTCCCCGACGCCGCGGACGAGGCGCTCATGACCGTGCTGGGCGGCTGCCGCTGAGCGGGGGCCGCGGTGCGAACCGTTGCAGCGCCGTACTTTTTTCGGCTGACGGTCTTTGCCGCCGGTTTTTCGGCAGGTTTCTTTTTTGAGACCTCTCACTCTCTGTCAAAAGACAGGCGAGAGGGAAGAGGCCCTTCTTTCAAGAGCCCCCTGTCTTTCCGCCTTCTTATGACGCAAAACGGTGAGAGCGGGCGCATAAAAGCTTTTAATCCGTCATCTGTTGCTTTAAATCAGGGTTTGGCCTTAAATGTCCAAACCGAGGCAATCAAACGAGGTGGTAGTATGTGGCTTGCGGCGGCGGGGCTCTCCGCTGTTTTTGCCGGTCTTACGTCGATTCTCGCAAAGTGCGGGATAAAGAAAACCGACTCCGACGTTGCGACGGCGGTGCGGACGGTTGTTGTGCTGGCCTTTTCGTGGCTGATGGTCTTCGTCGTCGGCTCGCAGGGGACGATGGCGCAGCTTCGGCCGCGGTCGGTGCTGTTTCTCGTGCTTTCCGGGCTCGCGACGGGCGCGTCGTGGATCTGCTATTTCAAGGCGCTGTCGCTCGGGGACATCAACAGGGTGGTGCCCATTGACAAGTCGAGCACCGTGCTGTCCGTCCTGCTCGCCATCGTCCTGCTCGGCGAGCGCGACCACCTCGCGGCAAAGCTCGTCGGGACGGCGCTGCTCGGCGTCGGCATCATTATGATGGCGGAAAAAAAGCCGCAAGGCCCGCAGCCCGCGCAGGACGCGCTTCAAAATGAGAAGGGCGCAGAGACAAGGCGAGCGGGCGACACGCCCGCGGACGCGCAGCCCGGGACAGCGGGGAACGTCAAAGCGAAACACCCCTCCTATCTCCTTTATGCGGCGGGCTCGGCGGTGTTTGCCGCGCTCACCTCGATCCTCGGCAAGGTGGGCATTTCGGGGGTCGAGTCCAATCTCGGCACCGCCGTTCGCACCGGCGTCGTGCTTGTTATGGCGTGGGCCGTCGTGTTTGCAAGGGGCAAGCAGGCGGGGCTTCGGACACTCGACAGAAGGGAGCTGTGCTTTCTCGTCGCCTCGGGCATCACCACGGGGGCGTCGTGGCTGTGCTATTACTACGCCATCCAAAACGGCGCGGTCAGTGCCGTGGTTGCGATAGACAAGATGAGCCTCCTCGTCACCGTCGCGTTCTCCTATCTCGTGTTCGGGGAAAAGCTCAGCCGAAGGGCGGCCGTCGGCCTCTGCCTCATGACGGCCGGCGCCCTGGTGATGGCCCTGTTTGCGTGAGGGCAGAGGACGGTTGCCCGTGGGTCTTGTGTGCGTGCGCTTTGAGGGCGTCCCCTCGAGCCGAAGGAGAGACTCCGCGTTTCGAAGATGAATCCGCATGTTCACCTGCCGCCGCACCGTACCGTGTCGGCGGCTCTTTTGCGTCCGCCGCGGCGTCCGGGCGTTTGTTTTGATTGAAATAAGCCCTGCGATATACTATAATAAAATCGTAAATCGAACGATCCGCGCGGCGCATGGTTGGCATGGGCGCCGGGAAAGGAAACAGAGGGCAATTATGATAGGTTATCCGTTTGACGCGCAGGCTCTTATCCGAAACAAGCGGGCGATCAAGCGCGAGCTTAAGGGAAGGGACGGCCTGATAAAAAAGAAGATAGCGCTGCTGTCGGGCACGACGATAGGCGAGATCAAGAGCATCCTCGAGCTGTTCCTGCTCGACAACGGGATAGAGCCCGAGTTCTTTGTGGGCGAATACGGCAGGTTTTACGAGGACGTCGTGTTTGACGACGGCGGGGCCGACTCGCTGTCGGTGTTCGGGCCCGACGTCATCTACATCCACTCGAGCGTGCACAACCTGCGCGAGATGCCGCGTGCGGGCGCGCCCGAGAGCGAGTGCGCCGCCGCGCTCGACGCCGCTTTCGGGCGCTTCAGTGCGGTGTGGGGCGCGGCCGAACGGTACCGCTGCCCCATCATTCAGGACAACTTCGAGTATCCCGCGGTTCGCGTCATGGGCAACTTTGAGGCGACAGCGCCGTCGGGCAAGGTGCGCTTTGTGCGCAGGCTCAACGAGCGCCTTGCCGACTACGCCGCCGCGCACAGCGGCTTTTATATCAACGACCTCAACTACCTGTCCGCGCGGCTGGGCGTCGACCGCTTTTGCGACCCTGTCGCCTACAGCGCCTACAAGTACTCGGTCAGCCCCGACTGCGTGCCCTACCTGTGCCACTCGGTCGCCGGCATCATAAAGTCGCTGTTCGGCAGGAACAAAAAAGCGCTTATGCTCGACCTCGACAACACCCTGTGGAACGGCGTCATCGGCGATGACGGCGTCGAGGGCATCAAGCTCGGCATCGAGCTGCCCGAGGGCATGGCGTATTCCGAGATGCAGGCCTACGCGAAGGAGCTCTCGGCCGTGGGCGTCGTGCTGGGCGTGTGCAGCAAAAACGAGGAGGACGCGGCGAAGAGCGGCTTTACCCACCCCGCGTCGGTTCTCTCGGTCGACGACTTTTCGGTCTTCAAGGCCAACTGGGATCCAAAGCCCCTCAACCTCAAAAACAGCGCGGACGAGCTCAACCTCGGCGTCGATTCCTTTGTGTTCGCGGACGACAACCCCGCCGAGCGCGAGATCGTCAGGGGCGCGGGCCTCGGCGTCGCGGTGCCCGAGCTCGACACGCCCGAGACCTTTGCGCGCACCGTTGCCGACGCGGGATATTTTGAGATAACCTCGCTCTCGGCGGACGACCTCAAGCGCGCCGAGATGTACCGTGAAAACTCGCTGCGCGCAAGGCAGCAGGCGTCGTTTGCCGACTACGGCGACTATCTGCGCTCACTCGAGATGAAGGGGTATATCGAGCCGTTTTCCGACGGCGCGCTCGAGCGCATAACCCAGCTCGCCAACAAGACCAACCAGTTCAACCTCACCACCCGCCGCTACACCGAGGACGAGATGCGCGAGCGCATGCAAAACCCGTCGGTCGTCGCGATAAGCGGCAGGCTGACCGACAGGTTCGGCGACAACGGCATCGTCAGCGAGCTCATCGCGGCGCCGCAGGGCGACGCGCTCGACATCGAGCTGTGGATCATGAGCTGCCGGGTGTTCAAGCGGGGGCTCGAGGACGCGATGTTCGACGCGCTCGTCGGCGAGGCGAAGCGGCTCGGCGCAAAGCGCCTCACGGGGCGGTACCTCAAAACCGCCAAAAACGCGGTTGTCGCCGACCTGTACGAAAGGATGGGCTTTTCGCTCGTGAGACGGGAGGGCGACGACACCTATTGGGTGTACGAGCTGCCGGACGAGTACAAAAACAAAAACGAATATATCGAGGTCGTCTCGCCGAGATAGCGGCTCGCCGCAGGGCTTGCAGCAAGCTAAAAAACCTTTCTTCCGAACGCCGTGCCGATTGCGTTCGGAAAGAGGGCCTTAGGAGAAGCGCCCCGAGGTCTCCGGCAAGGAGGCTTAAGGGCGAGATCAAGGGAGCCCAAAGGTCGGCGGCGCGCGGTATCGGAACGCCCGAAACAAAGCATTCGTGACTCAAAATAATCAATCGACAGACAAGGCCCGGCGGCAAAAAAGGAAACAAAATAAAGAAATAAAAAGCACAAGGAGAGGTAAAAACATGGACAGACAGCAGATTCTTGAGGAGATGGGCAACATCATCCGCGACATCTTCGACGACGACACCATCGAGGTGACCGAAAGCACGACCGCGGCCGACGTCGAGGACTGGGACAGCCTCGAGCAGATAAATATCCTCGTCGCCGCCGAGCGCGCGTTCTCGATAAAGTTCTCGGTGGGCGAGATAGAGGGGCTTAAAAACGTCGGCGAGCTCGTCGACCTCGTGCTCAAAAAGCGCGGCTGACGCCCGCGCGGGACGCCGGGAACGGGAGGGCGAGAGCAATGAAGAGATTTTTGGCGGCGCTTTTGGCGCTGACGATGCTCCTTTCGCTGTGCGGGTGCTCAAAGCGAAGCGCGGAGCAGAACCCCGGCGGCGCACATGAGCCGGTCACAGAGGGCGGCGGTGCGCAGACGGCGGAGCCGGGAGGGCCCGAAGAACCGGCCGACGACACGCCGGGCGGGGACGAGCCGGGCGTCGGGGAACGGCCGGGCGTCTATCCCGACGGCCCGCTCGAGGGCGTCATGATCTCGGTGGACGGCGAAGACCTCGCGGCGATGGAGGAGCTGACCGACTACCTGCCCTATTTCGTGCGCGAGTTCGACTCGGTGTCCGAGCTCACCGACGCCGAGATGTTCTTCACCGCCATGGTTCTCGGCAGCGCCGATTTTTACAACATAGCGGACGACCCGCTCAACAGCTACATCGACTTCACCTACGTTCAACCGGCGGTAAAGCGGGTGTTCGGCAGCGAGGCCCGGCTCTCGGACGGCTGGGTCGACATGACCGAGGAGGAGACCTACCCCTATGTCATCGACAGGCAGAACGAGCGTATAAGCGTGATGGGTATGGGCCTTCCGTGGCCGTGTCAATACACCGTTTACGCCGCGAAGACGGGCGAAAACGAGTTCGAGCTGCACAGGCTCTACCTCAGCGACCCGCTGTTCGAGCAGGCGAACGGGCAGACCTTCGACGCCTTTTTGGAGACGGGCGGGATAAGCTTTGAACTTGTGAAGGATATCGCGGACGATATGACGATGTGCAGATACGTCCTGCAAAGGAGCGAGGGCGGCTTTTCGGTGACAAGCTTCAGCATGCGAAGGCCCGCCGAGGACTGACGCGGCGAAGAGCGCGGAAAAACAAAAAAGAGAGGCCATTGATTGTGATAAAGAGCAAAAACGACTGTGTCGAAGAGATAAGAAAAAACATGCGCGGCGGCGACGGCGAGGTGTCGGTGCTCAACTTCGCGGATGAGAAGGAGCTGTACGGCAAGGGCAGGCTGTTCGCAAAGCTCACCCTCAAGCCGGGCTGCGGCATAGGGTATCACGTGCACGAAAAGGACAGCGAGATCTTCTACGTCCTCAAGGGCAGGGCGCTGTACAGCGACGGAGGTGACGAGCGCGAGGTCGGCGAGGGCGACGTGCTCGTCACCCCCGCGGGCTGCGGGCACGCCGTCAGCAACCGCTCGGACGGCGACGTCGAGCTCATCGCGCTGATCGTGTACGCCGAATAGCGGGCGTTTCTCGGACGCCCGTCGCGTCGGTGCGGGAGAAAGGCGGCGTGTCGTTTTCAGCCGCTCGGCTTGTCGCGGCGGCGGACGGGCGGCGTCGCATTGCGCAGCTGAAAAGCGGCGGGATGAACGGGCTTGCGGAACCTCCCAAAGCGGCGGGATAAACGGATTTGCAAAATCTTCCCAAAATGAGTGCCCCGGCTTTACGCCGGTGTTTTTGAGACGGGCTTGCGGATGCGGCGCGAACGACTGCGGGCATACCGCAGAGGGAAATGCAATGAAAAAGCTCTATCTGATAGGCGGCCCCATGGGCGTCGGCAAGACGGCGACGGGCCGTCTTTTAAAGCAAAAGCTGCCCCGTGCGGTGTTTCTCGACGGCGACAACTGCTGGGACGCCGACCCCTTTGTCGTGACCGACGAGACCAAGCGGATGGTCGTCGGCAACATCGCGTATCTTCTGAACAGCTTTTTGGCGTGCTCCGCGTACGACAACATTGTCTTTGTGTGGGTGATGCACGAGCAGTCGATCATCGACGACATCCTGTCGCGCGTCGATTGCAGCGGCTGCGAGGCGGTGGCCGTCTCCCTCGTGTGCGACGCGCCCGCCCTTGCGGCGAGGCTCGCGCGGGACATCGAGGCGGGGAGAAGACAGCCCGACATAGTGCGGCGAAGCGTTGAAAGGCTGCCCTGCTACCGTCTTCTCGACACCGAGAGGATCGACACAACAGCCCTCACCGCCGAGGAGGTCGCCGATCTGATCATCTCGCGCTTTCAGCGCCCTTGTCCTATCGGACGCGGACGGTAGGAAGTTGATAAACGCAAAGCTCCCCTGCGTTCGGTCGCCGCTTTGACAGCGGGCGGGCCGCGGGGAACCCGTCGCGCGTTTGGGCGCGGACGGCCCTGTCGGGCGGGCGCGGCCGTTTTGACGCCCCGCGGCAGGAGGATGTGCGGCGGGCAAAGAACAGAAAGGGGGCGGCCTCATGAGAATAGTGGTCTTTTCCGACTCACACGAGAACGCCGACGCCGTGTCGGCGCTCTTTCGGCTTCAGCCCGACGCCGGCCGGTACATCTTTCTCGGCGACGGTCTGTGGTTTGTCAAGAGTTTTGTGAAGTCGCACCCCGAATTCGACGTGCTGACGGTCGGCGGAAACTGCGACATGTGCGGCGACGCGCGGCTCAAGCTTCTGGAGGCGAACGGGGTTCGCATCGCCTATTGCCACGGGCACAGGTACGGCGTCAAGAGCGGCCTCGAGCGGATAAAGGCCGAGGCGCGCGCGACGGAGGCGAACATCCTGCTCTTCGGGCACACCCACGAGCCCCATTGTAAGTGGGACGGCGGCATGTGGTGCATCAACCCCGGCAAGCTCGCGACGGGAAGCCGCATAAATTTTGCGATTATCGACATCGACGACGGCGGAAAAACCGCGTGCTGCGTCACGAGCGCACCGCGTTGACGGCGGCGCTGCGGCCGCCGGGCGGTTGATGTTCCGAGCGGTTGAACAGAGAGCGAAGTGAAAATAAAGCCCGGCCGAAGCGCCTTTGACAGCTTCGGTCGGGCTTTTGTCGTGCCGTAGGGTACGGGCGGGTACGAAAGGTGCGAAAGCGGTTCAAGATTTGCCGCAAGCCAAGCCTCCCTTCCCGCGCGTAAATGGAACGGACGCGCGGAAGGCGCATGTTCCCGCGCCGCATGTCGAGCGTCGTTCCTTTTACGCTCGACCGCACCCTGCGAGAGTATGCAGGGCGTGTGCAAAGAGACGGGGCGCGGGAAGCCATGACGGGGAGATCGCGAGCGACAGACTGAGCCCGCGGCAAAAGGCATGTTCTGACGACAAGGTCTTGCGCAGTCAATCCCTCAGTCGACTGCGTCGACACGGCTCGCATATTCCCGCGAGGTGTGTCGGCCGTCGTACCAATTACGGCCGACTCTCCCTTTACACACGGCTCACAAATTCCAGTGAGTTGGCCGCATGTTAAAGGTACGGACATGCGGCACGCCCTACATATTCCCGTAGGGTGTACCGAGTGTCGTACAACTTACACTCGGCAGAATTCACGGGAATATGTGAACCCTACCGCGCGCCGTACCGATTGCGTTCGGTAAGGGAGCCTCAAAATCGCATATCCCGAGGAACAAGAGTAAGCTTTAAGTCCCGTAAACCTTCCCCCGAGGGGGAAGGGGGATCGCCCCGCGGTGGGGTCTGTTCATTTGCGCAGGGGCGAGGTTAAGCGAGGAAGCTCAGCTTACCCCTCATCAGTCAGCTACGCTGACAGCTTCCCCCCACGGGGGAAGCTTAAGGGCTCGGAACTTAAAGCCCCCTTTGTGTAAAGGGGGATGTCACGCAGTGACGGGGGGATTGCGCGCGGCCGGCTGAGGGCGCAGCAAAAGGCATGTTCTGACGACAAAGCCTTGTGCAGTCAATCCCTCGGTCAGCTGACGCTGACACGGCTCGCATATTCCCGCGAGGTGGCCGCATGTTAAATGCGGCAGAATTCACGGGAACATGTGAACCCTGCCGAGTGTCATACTTTTTTACATTCAGCTGAATTCACGGGAGCATGTGAACCCTGTCGGCCGTCGTACCGATTACGACGCGCATCTGTCGCGCGGAGTGGTCAAATGGTAGCGGAACGGACATTTGACATTCGGCGCGATATTATGCGCCTTTCGGGCTATAGTTCCGATTGAGCCCGACCGGCCGACGCTCCCTTTACACAAGGGAGCCTCAGGGCAAAGGACAAGGACGCCAAGGTCAAAACCATCAAGTTCAAAGGCGCTAAGGACAAGGTCGCCTAAGGTCGAGACCGAATTCAAAGACGCCAAGGTCAACGACATCAAGTTCAAGGCAAAGCCCGGCCTCTCGAACGACCCCGTTGTCACGCCGCACATCTTCCCGCAGGGCGGCCCTGCGGCCCTTGCGCCGCAAACGGGTCTTGCTGCAAACCGTTCCGTCGGGGTTTACCGCCCGTGCCGCCCCGGCCCACTCTCAAAAGCCTTACCGCATCCTTGCGCGGTACTCCGCGAGGCGCTCGGAGAATTCATCGTTTGATATCATCCCCGCGTCGCACAGCGAGCGAAGCTCGGTCTGCTTTTTTCTGAACTGCTCTTCGGTGACGTGGGAGGTCGGCATGCTGCCGCTTGTCGAAAAATACCCGGGCTCGAGCTCGTCCAGGATCTGAGCGTAGGGCCGGTCGCCGTCGTGCGGGTGCTGCCCGGGGTCGCACAGGTGCGCGTCGCCCGAGGCCCCGCCCGCGAAGGCGGGCGGCTCGGCCGAGCCGTATGCCGGAAGGCTGCCCGCGGCGGGCGCCCTGTGTGGCGCTCGCTGCCCGAGCCCCGCGGACGTGCCGTAAAACGGAGAGTCGCCCCGCCCCTGTCGCTGCGGGCGCTGCACCGCATAGGGCGCGCTGCCGCCGCTGCCGGCCGCGACCCCCTTAAGCGCGCGCGTCAGGACAATCACCGCCGCGACGATGACGCCCGCAAACGCGCCGAACCCCTCGAACAAAAAGCCGCCGATCACCACGCACAGGATAAACAGGCCGGCCCATCCCGCCGGCGCGCTGTTTTTCTTGTTGTTGTCCCCCATCTTGTGCCTCCTCTTTTGCGTGGGCGGACAGAGCCGCCCTTTAACGGGCGTCGTCCTTTTCGCGCACCGTTATGTTGAGCATGTTTTCCGACACCTCGTTGGAGTTCACGTCGAGGTGATAGCGGAACGCGAGGCTGCCCCCCCTTTCGCCGAGCCTGTTTTTGATCCTGTCGGCGCGGACGCCCAGCGTCATGGTGCCGAAGCCGGTGTCATAGTGACAGGTGTGGCGTCTGCCGCTCTCGATGATGAGCTCGGAAAAGGTGTTGCCGCGGCGGGTGATGGTGACGAGACGGTCGCCGAACACCTCAAGGGTGGTGACGTCCCCCGCAAAGCCGGTGGCCTCGCTGTCGTTATAGCTTATCAAAAAGCGGTCGTCCTTTTTCTTAAAGGTCCCGAGCGTGAAGAGGGACAGCGTCTCCTTGTCGTCCCCGTTGCGCTGGTACCCGTCGATGTTGATCAGATAGTCGTTCATTTTAATGTCAAGCTCCCAAAGCAGTGGTGGGGCGGCAGCCCTTCAAGGTTGACGGTGGTCGCGCCGCCCGATAGTTTGCCCCCGAGAAAGGTCTCGGCGCTGTGCACAAAGCCCTCGGGGTCGTCGGAAATATAGTAGCTTGCGGCGCCCTCCCCGCCGCGAAGGCCGCTCTCGTCGAGCAGCGCGAGCGCGCTCCGCGCGGTTTCGAGCCCGCTGTCGACAAGCGTCACGCCGCCGCCCATGATGTCGCCGATGAGGTCGGCGATGATGGGGTAGTGGGTGCAGCCGAGCACGACGGTGTCGACGCCCGCCCGCTTTAGGGGGGCGAGATATTCGCGTGCAACGGCCCTTGTCACCTCGCAGCCGCGCGCGGTGTAGCCGTTCTCAACGAGCGGGACAAACAGGGGGCAGGAGACTGAGGTGACGTCCGCCGCGGGGCATATCCCCTTGATTGCGCGCTCGAGTGCGCCGCTTCTTACCGTCGCCGAGGTGCCGAGGATGCCGACCCGCCCGTTGCGGGTGGCCCGCGCCGCCGCGGCCGCGGCGGGCTGCACGATGCCGACAAACGGGACGGGCAGCGCGTCCGAGACGGCGGGCGGCAGGTTGGAGGACACGGTGCCGCACGCGGCGATGATTATCTTGACGTCGTGCGAGAGCAGAAACGTCATGTCCTGCACCGCGAAGCGGACGATCGTCTCGGGCGACTTGGTGCCGTAGGGGATGCGGGCGGTGTCGCCGAAAAAGACGATATTTTCCCGCGGGGCGAGCCGCAGCAGCTGCTTGACGCAGGTGAGACCCCCGAGCCCCGAGTCAAAGACGCCGATCGCGGCGCTCACCTATGCCGTCCTCTCGATGCCGAGCTCGATGAGCCTGCTCACGAGCTCGGGGAACTCGATCCCCGAATGGGCGAGCATCTTCGCGTACATGCTTATCGAGGTGAAGCCCGGTATCGTGTTGAGCTCGTTGAGGTATATTTTCCCCGTCGACTGCTCAAGCAGAAAGTCGACGCGGGCGAGGCCGCGGCAGTCGAGCGCCGAGAACGCGCGCGCGGCGGTGCGCCGGATCTCGTCCGACTGCTCGGGCGTTATATCGGCGGGGATGAGCGTCTTGCTGTCGGCCGAGCTGTACTTTGCCTCGTAGTCGTAGAATTCGTTCGCGGGCAGGATCTCGCCCACCGCCGACGCCGTCAGCTCGCGGTTGCCGAGCACCGCGCACTCGAGCTCTTTGCCCACTATCGTGCGCTCGACGATCGCCTTGTCGTCGTGCAGGAAGGCGAGCGCGAGCGCGCCCTCAAGCTCGCTTGCATCGTGCGCCTTGGTTATGCCGACCGACGAGCCGGCGTTGGCGGGCTTGACGAACATGGGGTAGCCGAGTTTTTTTTTGAGCTCGCCCTCGAGCTCGTCGAACGGCGCGCCGTCGTCCTTCCGCACAAGACGCCACGCGGCGTGGTCTATCCCGAAGCGCTCGAGAAGCAGGTTTGTCACCGCCTTGTCCATGCACACGGCGCTTGCGCGCACGGGACAGCCGACGTACGGTATGCCCGCTGTCTCAAGCAGGCCCTGGATCGTGCCGTCCTCGCCGTTTTTGCCGTGCAGCACGGGAAACACCGCGTCGAGCCTCACCGTCCTGACCCCGCCCTTCTCAAACAGCAGCGCGCCGTGCACCGAGCGGTCGGGGGAGATCGCGGCGGGCACGAGGGTGTCGCTCCTCTCCCAGCTGCCGTCCTCCATCTCGTCGGGCGAGCCCGAAAAGGCAAACCAGCGCCCGTCCTTCGTTATGCCTATCAGCAGTGCGTCATAGCGGTCGCGCGGGACGGCCCTCGCCACCGCCGCCGCCGAAACGCGCGAGACCTCATGCTCGCTCGATACGCCGCCGAACAATATCGCAACCTTTTTCCTGTCCATATCCAAAAACCTCCCCTGAGCAAAGGAACGCCGAGGCGTCCCAAAGGCTGTCAACCCTGTTGTCAAGGGCGCGCCGAGCCGCGGCGCGCTCCTAAGACATGTTAACACATTTTACGCGCCGATTAAAGAGGTGTGAACCCCAAAACGCGTCCGCTTCGGTTATTTTTAGGTTTCGGGCGGCCGAAAGCGGGGCCTCTCTGCCGCCGGGCGGGCGGGTTTTTGCCCGCTTTTTCGGGGCCCGACGGGCCTCGGCGCCGAGCGAACCCGCCGCAAAGCGGGGCATTGTCCCTTATTTAGGGCATTTTTTCATTTTACGGGACAAAACGGCCCCGAGGCCCGCGGTTTTGCTTGACAAGCGCGCGTTAATTTAGTATAGTTATTGTACCTCTTTGTCAGGTCTCTTTTTTTGTACGCCGTTTTTCGTGCGGCGCGGGCCTGAGGAGGGAGGCAAACAGGCAGGCCCGCGCGCCTGTCAATAAACGGAGGTGCCGAAATGAGAGTCAAAATTACCCTTGCTTGCACCGAGTGCAAACAGCGCAACTACGACAAGTTCAAGAACAAAAAGAATACCCCTGACAGGCTTGAGCTTAACAAGTATTGCCCCTTCTGCCGCAAGCACACCGTACACCGCGAGACGAAGTAGGGCGGGTGCTGACGATGGCGGATACGCAAAAGACGGTAAAAACGGTCAGGGAACAGAAAAAAGAGCCCAAAAAGGAACCCCAAAAAGAGAAGAAGAACGGTTTTTTCAAACGCCTTCGCAAGTATTTCAAGGATACCTGGGGCGAGTTTAAAAAGATCGTCTGGCCCTCGCGCAAGCAGGTTCTCAACAACTGCGCGGTGGTGCTCGTCACCATCCTTGTCGTCGCCGTGGTTGTCTTCGGGCTCGACACCCTGTTCGGCTGGGTTCGCTCGATCATCATCGGCGCGTTTTCGGGTTAGGGTGAAGCAACATGGCTGAAACCGCTAACTGGTACGTCGTCCACACCTACTCGGGGTATGAGAACAAGGTTGCCGCGAACATCGAAAAGATGGTCGAGAACAGGCGCCTGCACGACCTTATCCAGGAGGTGAAGATCCCCACCGAGACGGTGGTGGAGATCAAGGACAACAAGCGCCGCGAGGTCGAGCGCAAGCTCTTCCCGGGGTATGTTCTCGTCAAGATGATCGTCACCGACGAGTCGTGGTACATCATACGCAACACGCGCGGTGTCACCGGGTTTGTCGGCACGACGACCAAGCCCATCCCCCTCACACAGCAGGAGGTGGACAGGCTGGGCGTCGAATCGAGAGAGGTCAGCATCGACTACGCCGTGGGCGACAGCGTCAAGGTCGCGGACGGCCCGCTCGCGGGCTTTGTCGGCACAGTCGAGGAGATCGACACCGCCAAGCAGATCGTCAAGGTAAAGGTGTCGATGTTCGGCCGCGAGACCACGGCGGAGCTCGGGCTCGGCGAGGTTTCGCTGCTGTAAGGCTGTATAAAGGCCCTTTGCGGCTTTTAGAGAGGGCGCCCGAAGCGGCGTTCTCGTGGGAGGGACGCAAATTTTTGATACGCCCCGATTAAACCACTGAATTTCGGAGGTAGAATATGGCTCAGAAGGTAATAGGCTACATCAAGCTTCAGATCCCGGCCGGCAAAGCCACGCCCGCGCCCCCCGTGGGCCCCGCGCTCGGCCAGCACGGCGTGAACATCATGGCGTTCACCAAGGAGTTCAACGAGCGCACGAAAAACGACGTCGGGATGATCATCCCCGTCGTCATCACGGTCTACGCCGACCACTCGTTCTCCTTTGTCACCAAGACGCCGCCCGCCGCCGTCCTTATCAAGAAGGAGTGCAGCATCGAAAGCGGCTCGGGCGTGCCCAACAAGACAAAGGTCGCGACGATAACCAGGGCATCGCTTCGCAAGATAGCCGAGATTAAAAAGCCCGACCTCAACGCCTCGAGCGTAGAGCAGGCGATGAAGATGATCGCCGGCACCGCGCGCAGCATGGGCGTAACTGTAGAGGAGGGTGAATAATGAAACACGGCAAGGCATACACAGAGAGCGCAAAGCTCATCGAGCGCACGAAGCTTTACGACACCGCAGAGGCCCTCGAGCTCTGCTGCAAGACGGCAAAGGCAAAGTTTGACGAGACGGTCGAGATACACATTCGTCTCGGCGTCGACAGCCGCCACGCGGACCAGCAGGTGCGCGGCGCGGTCGTCCTGCCCAACGGCACCGGCAAAAACGTCCGTGTCGCCGTGTTCGCCAAGGGCGACAAGGCCAAGGACGCCGAAGCCGCGGGCGCAGAGATCGTGGGCGCCGAGGACCTCGCCGAGCGCATCCAGAAGGAAAACTTCATGGACTTTGACGTCGTTATCGCGTCGCCCGACATGATGGGCGTCGTCGGACGCCTCGGCAAGATACTCGGTCCGCGCGGCCTCATGCCCAACCCCAAGGCGGGCACCGTCACCCCCGACGTCGCGAAGGCGGTCGCCGAGGCCAAGGCCGGCAAGATCGAGTACCGCCTCGACAAGAGCAACATCATCCACTGCCCCATCGGCAAGGCGTCGTTCGGCGGCGAGAAGCTGGTCGAGAACTTCGACACCCTCATCGAGGCCGTCGTCAAGGCGAAGCCCGCCGCGTCCAAGGGCCAGTATATCAGGTCGTGCGTCGTCTCGACGACCATGGGACCCGGCGTCAAGGTCGCAACCCAGCGCTATATGAGCCTGCTCAACCAGCAGGCGCAGGCGTGAGCGGTGCGCCGCGTTTGCCGAAAATCGAGCCGCCCCTGTTGACAGGGGCGCACAAAAGGCTGTATAATAAATAAGCTGTTTTGCCAAAGACAGCAGGTGTGAAAACATAAAGGGGCGTCGAGCCCCGCCTGCCGAGGTCAAAACTTGAAAATGCGTCCCCCCTTTTGGCGGGGTTCGCTGCGGCAAGTTTGTCCCTTCCTCGGCCGAGCGCCGGGGAAGGGTTTTTGTTTTCACCGCATCAACTAAACGGAGGTGAAAGAAAAGATGGCAAGTGAAAAGATTCTTGCGTCCAAAAAGGCGCAGGTCGCCGCGATGACCGAGCAGTTTAAAAACGCAAAGTCGATCGTCCTTGTCGACTACAAGGGTATCAGCGTCGCCGACGACACCAAGCTTCGCGCCGAGCTGCGCGAGGAGGGCGTCAGGTACACCGTCGTCAAGAACAGCATCCTCGCCTTTGCGGCGAAGGAGGCGGGTCTCGACGATATGCTTCCCGCGCTCAACGGCACGACCGCCGTTGCCGTCGGCAGCGACGAGACGGCGCCCGCCCGCGTTATCCAGAAGTATGCGTCCAAGAACAAGAACTTCTTTGACTTCAAGGTCGGCTATGTAGACGGCAAGTTTATGGACGCCGAGGGGCTCAAGGCGATCGCCTCGCTGCCGTCCCGCGACGGGCTTATCGCCCAGGTCGCCGGGTCGCTTAACGGCATAATCGCGTCGCTGGCTCGCGCCGTGAACGAGGTCGCCAAAAAGTCCGCGTAACGCGAAGAGCACGACCGGACAGAGTTTTTCTTAAAAAATATACGGAGGATTATTGAAAATGGCTGATATAGCGAAGATGATCGAAGAGATCAAGGGTATGACGGTTCTCGAGCTCAGCGAGCTCGTCAAAGCGATTGAGGAGGAGTTCGGCGTCTCTGCCGCTGCGACCGCCGTCGCGGTTGCGGGCCCCGCCGCCGAGGCTGCCGCCGAGGAGAAGAGCGAGTACGACGTCATCCTCAAGGAGGTCGGCGCGAACAAGATGGCCGTCATCAAGGCGGTCAAGGAGATCACCGGCCTCGGACTCAAGGAGGCCAAAGAGCTGGTCGACAACGCTCCGAAGCCCGTCAAGGAGGGCATCTCGAAGGCCGATGCCGACGAGATCGAGAAGACCCTCACCGAGGCCGGCGCGACCGTCGAGCTCAAGTAAGTCGGGTTATAGCCGATTGTATCTGCTGTTTAAAAGAGCCGCTCGGACTGAGCGGCTCTTTTTGCTGTGCCGAGAAGGCGGATGTTGCCGGAGGAGGGGGAAAGGTAAGATAAGGTCAGGAAGAGACCCCACCGGAACGGTAGGTTCTTGACTTTAGGGTTTTGACCTTACGGTTTTGACCTTGGTGCCCTTGACCTTGAGGCTCCCTTGTGTAAAGGGAGCTGTCACGAAGTGACTGAGGGATTGATTGCACAAGTCGTAGTCGTTTAAACAAACCTTATGTTGCGCTTTAAGCTCAGCGCTCACAATCCCCCACGGTTTCGCACGGCCACTGCCCGCGCGCACTGTACACACCGCGCCGGGCGCTTACTCCGCTCCCTCTCCGCCGCACAGCTCGATGCTTCCGCGGTGTTGCTTGGCTTTGCGCAGCATCCCGTCCGCCCGCTTAAGCAGCTCGGCGGGGCGGTCGGGGCCGACGGCCCCGCCGATGCTGACGGTGATGCGCCGCCCGTCCTCGACGCCCTCGACCGAGAGGGCGTCGATGTCGGCGCTTATCCGCTCGAGCGTCGTCCGCAGCTCGTCTGTGCCCGCGTCCGCGAACATGATGACGAACTCGTCGCCGTAGTAGCGAACCAGCGCGTCCGACTTTCGGATGTCCTTCTCGGCGGCCCGCGCGACGGCGTTCAAAACCCTGTCCCCGACCGCGCGCCCGTACGCGTCGTTGATGTCCTTAAAGTGGTCGACGTTGAGGATTGCCAGCGCGAACAGCCTGTCGGGGTCGAGCGCCTTGGTGTTGTAGTAGCGGCGGTTGTGCGCCTGGGTGACGGCGTCGATGTACAGCTTGTTGTGCATGTCGGAGATCGAGCGGGTGGGTAGGCGCTCGCCCTCCCCGGTGAGCAGGGCGTCCTCGGTGATTCGGGTCAGTGTCTCGAGCACGAGCGGCTTGCCCTCCACCTCGACGTACTGCGAGATCACGTGGAACACCTCGTTGTCGAGGAACACGATCTTCGAGAACTCCTTTTGCATCTCGAGGCACTTCATCGAGGTGCAGTTTGCGCAGCGGTGCTCCTGCTTCCAGATCTGATAACAGGCATGGCCGCGCTTAACCGGCCTGCCGGCGTCGTCGATCTCCACCACGGTGGCGTCGGCGGGGTCGACGAGGCGGACGTTATAGACCATGAACTTGAGGGCGTTTATCAGCAGCAGCGCCTCTCTGCCGCTCATTTTGCCGCCGAAGGCCGGCAGCTCGCCCCTGTCGTCGTCGGCGGGGGTCCCGGCGGCCTCGCCGTCGAGGGGGACAAGCCTGCCGATGACCTCGGTGTACTGCCCCGCGTCGGCCGAGTCCCACACCGTCTGCATCTCGCAGCGGTATTCTCGGGGCTGCTCCCCGGGGAGGCTCAACAGGACGGTCTCCTTGACGAGGGGGTGCTCGTTGGTCGCCGACGCGAGCCTGCGGCGCAGCCGCTCCGCCGCCTCAGCGTCGTACCGCTCGTGCGGGGGCTGCGTCCCGTCGGGGGTAAGGAGCGCCTCCTCCGTCCCGAACAGCTTCATCCCGGCCCTGTTGTAGCGCAGGACGGGCGGGGACACGGTGTAGTAGAACGCGGGGTAGGGCTCGTTGAAAAAGAACTTAAAGCGCAGCCGCTCGTGCGACAGCGTCTGCATGATTTGCTCGGAGGCGATGAGCCCGTTCTCGTGCAGGTGAGCGATGGCCCCCTCGATGAGCTCCTGCCCCGCGTCGGCGCCGGACGCGGCGAGGCCGGGCGAGCCCGCGGGGCCGCGCATCCGCTTGAGCTTGTCGAATATCCCCGAAAAGCAGTCGAGCAGCAGGGGGTTGAACACGCCGCACTCCCCGTCCATAATCATCCGATACGCCTGCTCGGGGGTGTGCGCCGGCTTGTAGCAGCGCTCGCTCACGAGCGCGTCGTACACGTCGGCGACCGACACGACCTGGGCGGCGATGGGGATGTCGTCCCCCTTGAGGCCGTCGGGGTAGCCCCGCCCGTCGTACCGCTCGTGGTGCCAGCGGCAGATGTCGTAGGTGAGCTTGAAGAGGGGGTTCGCGCTCTCCTCCCGGCACAGCGCGTCGACCATGTCCGCGCCCGCCATCGCGTGCCCCTTCATGATGCGAAACTCCTCGTCGGTCAGCTTGCCCGGCTTGTTGAGGATTTCCTCGGGGATGGTCATCTTGCCGATGTCGTGCAGCGCGGCCGCGTTGCAGATGAGCAGCAGCTCCTCGTTGGTGAAGCTGTAGCGGTCGCTTTTGCGCGTCAGCTCCTCGAGCAGCAGGCGGGTGATGGTTCGGATGTTCTGCACGTGGTCGCCGCTCTCGCCGTTGCGGGTCTCGACGATGTGGGAGAGGATGGAGACCATGGCGGCGCTCGTCTCGTTCTCCTGGATGACCTCGTTGACGAGCGCGTTGGACAGCTCGCGCTGCTTGCTCGAGAGCGCGATGGTGTTGGCGATGCGGTTGAGGACGATTCGTTCGTTGTACGGCCGGCGGATGATGTCGCTCGCCCCGAGACGGTAGGCGGCCTCGATGTTTTCGTCGGTGTACTCCGAGGAGATCATGATGACGGGCAGAAAGTCGAGCCAGCCCTCCGCCCGCATGGCCCTCAGAAACGCGAAGCCGTCCATGTTGGGCATCACGATGTCGAGCAGGATGAGGGAGAACTCCTCCGCGTGGTCCTCCAAAATCGTCATGGCCTGCCTGCCGTCGCACGCCTCCTCGAGGTAATAGGAACTCCCGAGCATACTCGTCAGAACGACGCGGTTGAACCGTGAGTCGTCCACGACGAGGATCTTATATTTTCTCTTGTTCATTTCGTGCATTGCCGGTACCTCCCGGGGATTTTGCGGCCCTTCGGCGCGGGGCGTTCTCTGCCCTCTGCGCCCTGAAGGGTTCGATGCGGCTGTCTTCGCCGCGCTTTCGGATTTCGCGTCGGGACAGCGCGCGCATCTAAAAACAGAACAATACCAAAGGGATGTTAACTTTTTTCACATGGTCTTTGAATTCCTTCTGAAGCTTCGGCGTGAGAGCGCCTCATTTGCCGAAAGGTGTACTTTTTTGTAAACGGGATTTCATGACAAAAAAACGGCGGGACGGGTATTGAAAAACGACGGCGTATGTGGTATTTTTATAAATGTTTTAAACGCGGCAAACCGACAGAAAAGTACACCTTTCCGCAGATGAGCCCCGCCTACGTCCGCCCCGCCCTTTCGTACAGCCCCGCCCGGTAGCGGAAGGTGGACAGCGGCATACCGCACTCGCGCGCCGCCGCCGTGCAGGAGAGCTTCCCCGCCCTCCACCGCCGGTAGACGCCGGGGAAGTTATCGGGCAGCGGCTTTGGCGGACGGCCGAGCTTGACGCCACGCGCCTTTGCCGCGGCGATGCCCTCGGCCTGCCGCCGGCGGATGTCGGCGCGCTCGTTCTCGGCGACAAAGGAGAGCACCTGCAGCACGATGTCGCTGAGGAAGGTCCCCATGAGGTCCTTCCCGCGCCGCGTGTCGAGCAGCGGCATGTCGATCACCGCGATGTCGACGCCCTTTTCGCGGGTCAGCCTGCGCCACTGGTTTTGAATCTCCTCATAGTTGCGCCCCAGCCGGTCGATGCTCTTGATGTAGAGCAGGTCGCCCGGCTTCAGTTTTTTGACGAGGCGGTTGTACTGGGGGCGGTCGAAGTCCCCGCCCGACTGTTTGTCGGTGAAGATGTTGCGCTCGGGCACCGACACCCCGCGCAGGGCGACGAGCTGACGGTCCTCGTGCTGCTCCCTCGTGCTGACCCGCGCGTATCCGTATGTTTTTGAGATGGCTATCAAACCTCCTTTTTGAAAAGCGGCCGCGGGCGCAATTGACAGCTTCGCTTGCGGCCGCCGCGTTGTCTGCCGCACGGCCGGCTCCCGGGACGGGAGGGACGCCGCGCCGACGTTTGCAACAAAAGTATCGGGGTAAGTAGAAGTAGGTTTTAGGTGTAAGGCAATCACGGGCTTTGCCCTTGAGGTTCCCTTACCGAACGGCCGAGCTTAATAGGAACGATAGCTCGGCACTCCGCGCGGCAGATGCGCGTCGCAATCGGAACGGCCTATTCTTTACGAGAAAGCCGTTGGAGTTGAGCCCTTGGGCTCCCTTGTGTAAAGGGAGCTGTCAGCGCAAGCTGACTGAGGGATTGTCAGAACGAAGCTTGCGTCGTTCGAGCAAGCCTTTTGCTGCGTCTTAAAACTGTAGTCTTTCAATCCCCCCGCCGCTCTGCGGCCCTCCCCCCTTTACACAAGGGGGGCTTTTAGGGGCTCGCAGCAATTCTCAGGGCCCGTGCCCTTGGCCTTAAGTCCCTTGCCCTTGAGGCTCCCTTGTGTAAAGGGAGCTGGCAGCGAAGCTGACTGAGGGATTGTCGGTGCAAGGCTTCGTTGTCTGAACGGTCTTTTGCGAAAAGGCGAGAATACCTGCCCGCCCTTAAAACAAAAAAGAAAACGGGCGCCCGTCCCTCAAGACCGGCGCCCGTCTTCAAAAAACCACTCGGATCGCGAACCCACAATAAAAGCAAAGGACCCGCACAATCCGTTCTGGTGACCCGTACGAGAATCGAACTCGTGATACCGCCGTGAAAGGGCGGTGTCTTAACCTCTTGACCAACGGGCCGAATTATGGGTTATACAACCGAGGTCAGGCAAGATTAGATGCCTGACCTCGGGGTGTTGGTAGCGGCTGCAGGATTCGAACCAGCGACACCCCGGGTATGAACCGAGTGCTCTAGCCAACTGAGCTAAGCCGCCAAACGCATAAGATATTATATCCTATCGAGGGGCTGTTGTCAACATATCGCGGCGGGCATTTGTGAAAAAGTTTGGGGTCCCGGGACGCTCCCCGCCCGCAGAAGAGAAGCGAGGGACAGCGTTTTCGGTCCCCTCTGCCGGGAGAGACGGGAGCGGACCGTTTCATTCTTCGCGAGGGCGCACGACAGACGGGGGCGGGGCGTCCTGCGGAGAAACGGGCGGGCCGGGCGTGTCTTTTGCGAAAGAGGGGCAACATATCGAATGCTGCACGTGAAGAACAAAGGGAGAAAAATGGTTGGCGCGGCGGTCAGCGATCCACGGGGTGCGTAAGCCCACCGAATGGAGCCGGGAACCGCAAGAGAACAGACAACGGCGTGCGTGCGCCCCGACATAAGAGAAGTT
>CAYSRC010000013.1:0-49945 GCA_964433495.1 uncultured Oscillospiraceae bacterium | reverse complement strand
TTATCTTTTCCCACGTTTCATCGTCAAAGCGGCGGTTCTTAAAGAAAAACGGCCTGTCCTCCTCGGTGATCTCCCTTATCACCCGACACGGGTTGCCCGCGGCGCACACCCCGGCGGGGATGTCCTTGGTCACAACACTGCCCGCGCCGACGACCGTGTTGCTTCCTATCGAGACACCGGGCAGAACAATGCAGCCGCCCCCTATCCACACGTTGTCGCCGATCGTGATCGGTATGCCGTACTCGTACCCCGAGTTCCGGCTCTCGGGATGGACGGGGTGGCCCGCGGTGTAGAGGGACACGTTCGGGCCGAACAGCACCTCGTCGCCGACGATGATCCTTGCGACGTCGAGCATGGTGCACCCGGTGTTCGCGTAAAAGTGCCCGCCTATCTCGATGTTGTAGCCGTATTCGCAGTAGAACGGGGGCTCAAAATACACCCTGCCCGCGCGCTTTATCCCCATCCTGTCAAGGCAGCGCAATCCCTCCTCAAAATCAAACGGCATGACCTCGTTGTACCGCCGCACCTCTTTTTTCACGGCAAGCTGCTCTGCGAGCAGCGTCTCGTCGCCCATATACGGCAGCTCGTGATTCTTGCGGTACCTGTTGTCCATCTTCGTCTTCCTCCTCTTTGTATCATCACGGGCGGCATAAAGCCGCAAAAGATATCGATGCGGGTGCAGCAGCGCACAGCTCTGCCCGAAGCGCAGAGAAGCTGCAACGCGGGACTGTATTATCGACGCGGACGCTAAGACTCCAAGCGTCTCGGTGTCCCGCAAGCGTCCTTAAGCCGTCAGATGACACAGCCCTCTATCCAAAAACGGGCCCCCCTGCCTTGAACGGACAGGGCCCTGCCCGCGGCAAAGGGGCCTCAAACCTCGCCGCCGCAAAGTCGCTTTAAGCGCTCAAAGTTCTCCCTTGTCACCAGCAGCTTGCCGCGGTCGGCCGATAAGCAGCCCTCTGCCTTGAGCGCGTCGACCTTTCGGTTGAGGGTGCGCAGATTGATGTGCAGCCGCTCGGACATCTCCTTCCTCGTCGCGGGAATGCGGTAGGGCAGCTTTTTGGACGCGCTTTCGGCGCAGCAGAATTCGGCCACCGCCCGCTTTGACGAGCCGAACGAGCGCTCGCGCTCCTTGTTCATGCTGCGCACCATCAGCTCGGCGAGATAGCGCAGCACGAGACCCGCGAACTCGATGCTCGTATCCAAACAGCCCATAAAATCCCTCGCCGGACAGGACAGCAGCTCGCAGTCGTCCGATGAGGCGTAGATGCTCGCGTGAAAGACCCTGACGTCGCGCAGCAGCTCGGACACGCCGAAGACCTGCACGGGCTCGGACACCTCGGCAATCGCACTCCTGCCGCCCTCGCTGTACACGGTGGCGGCGCAGCTTCCCCGCAGCAGGATGTAAAACCGGGTGATCGGGAAGCCGCTGTGCAGCACGGCGTCCCCCCGCGCGGGACGCTCGAGCACAAACCCCTCGGGCAGCACGGGCGGAAGCTGCCGCCCCGTCATCGCGGCGCTGAGCACCTTTAACACGCGCGCGTTGTCGCCCAATCGACGCACCTCCCCCGTTTTTATACGGTTTTTGCAGCTCAAAAAATGACAAGTGTCATTTTCTTTGCGATAAATATATGATATCATAAAATCACGATAAAGCAAGTGCAGCGCTATGCGGGTCGCGGTCTTTCGCCTGCAAAAGCCGAAGCCCGCCCTGCAGAGCGCCGCACCGGCCGAACAAAACAAGATTTGGAGGGTTTTAAATGAGCGACAAGCTTACGTGCGCACAGAACGAGGTGCGCAAGATCATCGGCGAAAACAAACTCACCCACGAGCAGCAGGTGCACAAGCTCGCCAAGGTTGCGGAGAACCTTCTTCCCCCTCCCCAGTGCCCCGCCACCGCCGACTTCCTCGAGCTCATGGACGAGGGTCTTCTGCACGACATGGGCGAGGGCAACGCGCCCTATGCCCCCCGCTACATCCTGCCCGACTACGAGAAGTTTTTGAAGAACGGCAGCGAGTTTTTGCGCCTCGCCCCCCCGAAGACCCTTTATGAAGCGGTTTACTCCCTCGAGATCCTCTATAAAAACGTGCCCTCGGTCACCCATTTCCCCGTGTACCTCGGAAACGTCAACATGTTTGAGCCCTACTGCGAGGGCATGTCGGACGACGACATCCGCTCGATCATGCGCGGATATCTCATAACGCTCGACCGCACGCTGGGCGACAGCTTTGTGCACCTCAACATCGGCCCCGAAAAGACCCGCGTCGGCGACATCGTGCTCGACCTCGTCGCCGAGCTTCAGGACGCCATCCCCAACATGTCGCTCATCTACGACCCCGACAAGACCCCCGACGACTTTGCCGAGCACTGCATAAGCACCTCGCTTGTCAGCGCCAACCCCGCCTTTGCGCTCGACAGCGCCTACAAGGCGGACTTCGGCGGGCGCCCCTACGGCATCGCAAGCTGCTACAACGGCCTGCTCGTGTGCGGCGGCGCGTTCACCCTCATGCGCATGATGCTCAACGCCGTCGGCAAAAAGGCGACGAGCGTCGACGACTTCTTTGACAACGTCCTGCCCCGCTCGGTCGCGACGATGTGCGAGTTCATCGAGGCGAGGATCAAATTCATCGTGGAGCAGAGCAACTTCTTCACCTCCAACTTCCTCATCAAAGAGGGCCTGCTCGACATCAACAACTTTGTCGGCCTGTTCGGGATGGTCGGCCTCGCCGAGTGCGTCGACGCGCTGATGCAGCTCGAGGGCAAGGATCTCAAGTTCGGCCCCGACGCCGAGGCCAACGAGATGGGCGTGCGCGTCATGGACGCACTCAAGGAAAACGTCGAGAAGTTCACCTCCGCCTACTCCCCCAACACCGGGCACAAGTTCCTGCTGCACGCGCAGGTCGGCCTCGCCGAGACGGGCATCAGCCCCGGCGTGCGCATCCCGATAGGCCGCGAGATCCCGCTGTACGACCACCTGCGCCAGGCGGGTCTCTATCACAAGTACTTCCCGACGGGCGTCGGCGACATCTTCCCCTTCGAGGTCACCGCAAAGCGCAACCCCAAGGCGGTGCTCGACATCTTCAAGGGCGCGTTCAAGGTCGGTATGCGCTACCTTTCGACCTACGCCGAGGACAGCGACCTCATCCGCGTCACCGGCTATCTCGTCAAAAAGTCCGAGATGCTGGCGGTCAATGAGGGCGGCAAGAACGCTGTAAACGACATGTCCTACACCGCCTATAACACCATCAAGCAGGCGAAAATCCTCGACAGAAAGGTTCGCTCCATTGACTAAGGCACCCGTAAACAAGATAATCGACTCGTCGCTTGTCGACGGGCCGGGCAACAGGACGTCGGTGTTTTTGCAGGGCTGCAACTATCACTGCACCTATTGCCACAACCCCGAGACCATCCGCCTGTGCACACACTGCGGCGAATGCGTCGAAAAATGTCCCGTGGGGGCCCTCTCCCTCACGGGCGGCCGGGTGGTCTGGCGGCCCGACCTCTGCGTCGCGTGCGACACCTGCATCAAGGTGTGCCGGCACATGGCCTCCCCCCGCGTCAGGCTCATGAGCTCGGGCGAGGTGCTCGAGCACATCAGGGCCAACATGCCCTTTATCGCGGGCATCACCACCTCGGGCGGCGAGTGCACCCTTTATCGGGATTTTCTGATTGAGCTGTTCGAGGGGGCACACGAGCTCGGCCTAACCTGCCTTATCGACAGCAACGGAAGCTGCAACTTCGGGGAGGACCGGCGGCTGCTTGACGCCGCCGACGGCGTGATGCTCGACGTCAAGTCGACCGACGCCGACGAGTACCGCGCCATAACGGGGGCCGACGGCTCGCGCGTGCTCGCGATTGCCCGCCGCCTCGCCTCTTTGGGCAAGCTCACCGAGGTGCGCACCGTCTGCTCGCCCGATTACAACTCCGAAAAGACGGTGCGGGACGTGTGCGCCGCCGCGGCGGAGTATCAGGACAGGGGCGACATCCACTACAGGCTGATTCGCTACCGCCGCTTCGGGGTGCGCGAGCCCTACCGCACCGAGATAACCCCGCCCGACGACACGTTTATGCGCGGGCTGTACGACGTCGCGACGGGTCTCGGCATGACCCATGTGAGCGTGGTTTAGCGGCTTTTCGGCAAAAAGCGCTTAGGGTTATTTGAGGCGGTGCAAGGACAGAGCTGTGCGGGACAATTCCCTGTCTGCCGTCCGCCGTCGCCCCGGGTCGCGCCCGAAACCTGTACCCCCGACCGAAAACAATAATTCCGTACAAAACAATGCGCCCGCAATCTCCTATGAGATTGCGGGCGCATTCGCAGGTAAAAGCAGCCGAAGCAGACGTGTTTTTCGCCGTTCTCCGGCGGGCTTCATTCCCCCGTTAAAACCCGATAAACTCGGTCCCCTCGCCCGGCGTCCGCCGTATGACATCCTCATCGCGCCCGGCATATTCCGATACCTCTTCGTTGTGCATCGCGGTGTATTCCGGGTAAAGCGCACAGATCGCGTTGCACAGCGCGGGCATGTTGACAACGCCGCCTGTCTTTATCTCGCTATGCGCCAGCGACAGCTCATATAACGCGATGCAGCTGTCGCGCTTGGAGAAAAACATATATCCGAGCGTGTCGTCCATGCCCGTCATGCGGTCATACGCCGGCGTCTCGCCCAGTCCCTGCTCGGGGACGGAAATATCCGCCTGCCGGATCGGATAACAAACCGCCAGCATCTCCTCACACCGCTCCGTCTCCAGCCAATACACGCCGTTCATGACGGCCTTATGCCGTATCGTGCGGCCCCTCGGGGTGAAGATGGGGACGGGATAGCTCCCGAAATAATCGGGGTGCTCCTCCGCTCCGTAGAGCGCATAAAGATATAAAGACTCACCGTCTTCCCACTCATCCCGCAGCAGGTGGCGCTTTATCTCATATCTGCGTATTTCAAAATCAATGATATACCGGCCGCTGCCCGGCCTGTCGAGATCGTAAACGCGCAGCCCGGGATGCCCGGGGAGCTCCCGCCCGTAGGTTCGGGCTTTTTCGGAAATCGACGGGGCGTCGGCCGTCACTACATATGCCTCCGCACGCTTGGGAATCCCGCCGTTTTTCTTCGCAGCGATATAGTACACGCCGGGGCTTTTCACCTCCGCCTCTGTCACCTCCCCAAGCTCTGCGGTAAGATCAAAGGGCAAATCGGCCGAAGAAATTTTCCCCTGAGACGGTTTATGTATTTCCGCCTGCTCGGCGAAATGTTCTTTTTTTAACTTTTTGCCGCTTTCCATGTTGTGCTCCCCCGCTTCTAAAATACTGCTGTTCCTTGTCAGCCGTGAGGCTTTTCCCCCGTTCGCCTTGTCTCCCTCGATATATGGCGAAAACATTGGCTTTTTTGAAAGCGAACATTTTTCTATGTTAACTATACATAGTTAATTCAGGGATTTTTTATTGCTATCATGTTAACAATACCTATAAAAGGTATCGTTGTTTCACGATAGCAAAAGGAAACCATGAATACTGATTATTCACATATTATCTTGAATAGAATACTCTTTTTGTGCGAGAAACGGGGTATCACGGTTAATAAGCTCGCAGAGATGAGCGGCGTCAGGCAGTCCACAATCTATAACTTGGTATCCGGTTCATCCGTAAATCCAAAAATTCGTACACTTCACAAAATCGCCATTGCTTTTAACATGACATTGGCTGAATTTCTTGACTATCAAGAATTAAACGATTACTCATTTGATGATGAATGCGAAAGCTAAGATTGCCCTCCCTCGTGTCGTTGGCGCGGGAGGCTGTTTTGTAATGAATTGCTCAAAGAATTCTTCCATAAATATACATTTCGTTGTCATTTTTATACTACCATATTCGCGAAAATATTGCAATATAATTCCTGTATACAACATTCAAAAGTAAATACGATATAAGTAAAATGACTGTAAACCGTTTGAATGGATGTGTGATAGGTATGGGAACAGCGGCCCGTTATGCGGGAGATGAGGGACGTTTCTTAATGAACATTGGTTTTCGCATTCAGTTCTTTCGCAAAAAATGCGGTATGAGCCAAGAAGAGCTTGCCGAAAGAAGCGGCCTTAGCTACTCGACAATCAGCCACATTGAATCAACAACGCCATATCCCATGTCAATTGTATCTCTTTACCACATTGCAAATGCGCTGAATGTCGACCCGTATCAGCTTTTGGTTTTTGATTGATAGATTAGAAATTGCAAGGATAAGTTTTTTATCGCCTCTTGAACAGTAAGAGGCAATTTTTATGATATAAGTAAAATAATTGTAAACCGCTTGGGTGGATGTGTGATGTGTATGAGAACTGTGCCCCGTTATTCGGGAGATGAAGGACGCTTCTTGATGAACATTGGTTTCCGCCGATATGCGGGATCATGGTACTCAAAGTGATGCTGCTGCAAGAGGTTGTTCTGTGCAGGCCACCGTTCATCATGTTCCGAATTCTTCACTGCTTACCCGAAAAGCGTCGGCGAAGCGCATGCTTCACCGACGCTTTTTTATTCTTGCCTTTCGGGCTTTTTGCCCGTCGACAGGCGACCGCCCCGAAAGCGTCGAAAAAATACATGCCTGCCAAAGGTCCGGCGGCGCGACAGACGGCCGCACAGCGTGTAATAAAGAAATTAACCCCGGCGCAGCGAGGGAAAACCCTAACCTGCGCCGGGGCTGTTTGTCCGCACCCGCTTTGCCTTATTGCAGGCGGCGTCGAGCCTCGGCTCACTGCGCCTGCTCCCTGCTCTTCATGACGAGATACGCGTTGATGAAGCCGTCGAGGTCGCCGTCCATCACGGCGTTGACGTTGCCCTGCTCGTAGCCCGTGCGGTGATCCTTGACGAGGGTATAGGGCATGAAGACATAGCTTCTTATCTGAGAGCCCCACGCGATCTCCATCTGGTTGCCCTTGATGTCCTCTATCTTGTCGAGATGCTCCTGCTCTTTGATTTTGAGCAGCTTGGACTTCAGCATCTTCATCGCGACATCCCTGTTTTGGAACTGGCTGCGCTCGTTTTGGCACTGCACGACGATGCCCGTCGGGATGTGGGTGATGCGGATGGCCGACTCGGTCTTGTTGACGTGCTGTCCGCCCGCGCCGCCCGAACGGTAGGTGTCGACCTTGAGGTCCTCGTCGCGAATCTCGATCTCGATGTCGTCCCCTATCTCGGGCATAACCTCGAGCGACGCGAAAGAGGTGTGCCGCCTGCCCGACGCGTCGAAGGGCGAGACGCGCACAAGGCGGTGGACGCCGTTCTCCGACTTGAGGTACCCATAGGCGTTGTGCCCCTCGATCAGGATAGAGGCACTCTTGAGCCCCGCCTCCTCGCCGTCGAGATAGTCGAGCACCTTGACCTTAAAGCCGTGCGCCGCGCCGAAGCGGGTGTACATGCGGTAGAGCATCTCGGCCCAGTCCTGCGCCTCGGTGCCGCCCGCGCCCGCGTGGAAGGTGAGGATGGCGTTTTTGGCGTCGTACTCGCCCGTCAGAAGCGTCGCGAGCTTTTGCTGCTCGACAAGCTGCTCTAACTTTTTAAGCGCGTCCTCGATCTCGCCCGTCATGCCCTCGTCGTCGGTCTCGAGCGCGATCTCGATGAGGGTCTCGGCGTCGTCGCGTGCGGTCTCCAGCTTTTTGGCGTCGTCGAGGCGCGACTTGAGCGAGCCCTGGCGCGCGAGCACCTCGCGGCTGCGCTCGGGGTCGTTCCAAAAATCGCCGTCCGACGTCAGCTTTTCTATCTCGTCAAGCTCGGCTCTCGTCTTCTCGAGGTTGAACGCGACGAGCAGCTCGGAGATCTCCTCCCTCGCCTGCGACAGCCTTTGATTATATTCGTCCGCAATAAGCATACCATGCACCTGCCAATCATTTGTCTATGTCATTATACCAAACCGCGGCCCACTATACAACCGAATTTTGCGCATAAACGGTCGCTGTGTGCGCATGATAACGGTATAGCGCCGGCGCCCGACAAATTGATTTGACCGCCGCGCAAGTAAAGGAGAGAGAGCCATGAAACTGAACCAACAGGAAAAGATGTTCTTAAACGACCTGCGGACCCAGGAGGAGATGTGCGTGGAAAAGTACAAGTTCTACTCGGGCGAGGCCAAGGACGCCGAGCTCAAGCAGCTGTTCCGCACCATTCAGAAGCAGGAAAAGGCGCATTATGACGCGCTGGGCGAGATGCTTGAGGGCAGGACGCCGCAGCTCAGCCGCAGCGCGGGCAGCGAGGACTATCAGCCCAAGGCGACCTACAAGGCGACGGACACCCCCGCCAAAAAGCACGATTGCTTTTTGTGCACCGACAGCATAACGACCGAAAAATACGTCTCGAGCGCGTACAACAACGATCTGTTCCGCTTTGCGTCGCCTGACATCCGCGCGACACTCAACGACATCCAGACCGACGAGCAGAACCACGCCGAGCTCATCTACAAATACAAGACCGTCAACAGCATGACCTGAGCGGCCGTTTGAGACAGAATTCGGTTTTGGTTTTTTAGATTTTAAACCCGCCCCGACAGCCGTTTTTCGCTGTCGGGGCGGGCCTTTTGACGGCCTTAGGGCCTTATTGCTTTGCGCCGGGGCTCTTGACGGGGTTTCTGTCCGTTCCCGGTCTGCGCTTCCGAGCGGGTCAAAGGCACGGCGGTATCGGTCGGCAGGCTCTTGGCAGTCCGGGGCTTTGGGCCTTTTCTTCTTTTCTCAATGTCGGGGCGCTCAATGGGCGCAAGAATTCGAAACGGGCGTGCGCCGCAGCCGGTCCCGCCCTTTGAGCGCCGACCGATGTCAAACCCGAAAGCCGAAAAACAACCGGGAAGCGGGGAAACCCGAAAACAGCTTTCCCTTCCCGTCCCTGCCGCTTACAGCCGCTCGAGCAGGTCGGTCACGGGGTCGAGGCAGTCGAGCTCCGCCCTCTCAATCTCGCCCGCGTCACACGCGGCGGCGAGCTCGGGCTTAATCGGCATGGCGCACACGGTGTCGATGCCGAGGCGCGCGGCGGTCTCGACGGCCCTACTCTCGCCGAACGGATATATCCGTTTGCCGCAGTCGGGGCACTCGACATAGCTCATGTTCTCGACGAGCGCGAGCACGGGGATGTTCATCATGCGCGCCATCTTGACCGCCTTCTCGACGATCATCCCGACGAGCTCCTGCGGCGACGCCACGACCACGACCCCGTCGACGGGCATCGTCTGAAACACCGTGAGGGGCACGTCGCCCGTCCCGGGGGGCATGTCGACAAACATATAGTCGACGTCGCCCCAATCGACCTCGGTCCAAAACTGCCGCACGGTGCCGGTGATGATGGGGCTGCGCCACACCACCGGGTCGGTCTCGTCCTTCATGAGCAGGTTGAGGGACATCATCTTGATGCCGCCCCTGCTCGTGCAGGGCAGGATGCTCTCCTCGGTTCCCAAGACCTCGTCGTGCACGCCGAACGCCTTCGGGATCGAGGGGCCGGTTATGTCGGCGTCCATTATCGCGACGCTGTGCCCTGCGGCGCGCGCCGAGCACGCGAGCAGACTCGTCACCATCGACTTGCCGACGCCGCCCTTGCCGCTGACAACGGCAATCACCTTTTTGATGTTACTGCCCTCACGCGGCTTCTCACGCATGTCCGCCGGCGCCGTGCGCTCCGAGCACGCCTCGCCGCACGAGGAACAATCGTGGTTGCATTCACTCATCTTTAAGCTCCCCCTTCGGTTGCATTGTTTGTTCTCTGAGCAGTGTACCCGCGACAACACGTCCCTGCGCCTCTTTGGGCTGCGGGCCGTCGAATGTCTTTCAAGCGGGATAAAAAACTCCCCGCCGAAATCGCGGGGGGCGACGCCCCATGCCGCTTGTTGCATGACGGGGCGGCGCCCTTTATTTATACTATACCTTTTTTGTATTTTTTTCAATACGGACAGCCCGGCTCATGCGGGGTCAGCGCGAAAAAGGCGGCAGCAAAACGGTCGTGACCCCGAGCTTCGCCGCGAACCCTGCAAAAAACAAAAGCACCTTATACCGGCAGGCCCCTCGGGGACGTCGAACAACCGTCCCTTGCAGCACCCGCGCCGCAACCCGTTAACAGCCCCTTTTTTGATTTCCGCCCCCGGCCTTTCGGCCCTTTTCACGGCTTACTTTGCTCACCCCCCCTGAAGCGAGCGGTTGTTTATCCCCCTCGGCACAGCCGCGGGTTGTCCTTTTGCCCAAGCCGAAACAAGGGGCGAAGGGTCTTCCCCTCCGCCCCGCATCCGCACGGCCGTTATTATATGGCAGCCCTTACCTGAAACGGACCGCACAAATTGAAGAAAGCGGTGCGGACATCCTTTCAGCTTTGATCCTTCGACTTGAACAGCAGCGCCACCGCAAGGCCCATCATCAGCGACATCGTGATGCCGCCCGCCGCCGCCGTCATGCCGCCCGTCAGGATACCCGACGCGCCGTTCTCGCGAATCGCATCGAGCACCCCCTGATACAGCAGGTGCCCGAAGCCGACAATCGGCACCGTTGCGCCCGCGCCCGCAAAGTCCGCGAGCGGGCCGTACACCCCGATTGCCGACAGCACCACCCCCGAGACAACAAACCCGGTCAATATCCTCGCAGGTGTAAGCTTTGTCAGGTCGATCAACACCTGCCCGACGGCGCATATCATACCGCCGACCAAAAATGCCCACAAAAACTGCATATCCGTTCACCTCTTAATTTGTTCGCCGCGGCGGCGCCAACCCCGCCGGGAATGCGTTGGCTTCGCGGCTCGGATACACCCGCACCGCACCCGCCTTTCCCTTAGTTTGCCCGACATCCGCCGCCGTATACCGAAGGGCGGCTTTTCAAGCTGCAAATGGGCTGCGCCGCGGTGGGAATGCGCATTCATAAAAACGATATCGCGGCTCTCTTCGCACCGCGAAAGGGGATGCGCCCCTGTATTATATGTGCGGACGGGCACATCTTTAGCGGACAGACTGTCCCCTGCTCCTCTCCCGGAATGATTCTTCTGGGCGCTTTCATACAAAATCTGCACTGTGCTCCCGTGCAGTCCGCGGCGCGCTCTCTCGAGGGGCCTGCACTGTGCCCTCATGCGGTCTGCGGCGCGCTCTCTCGGGATCTGCACTGTACCCTCATGCGGTCTGCGGCGCGCTCTCTCTCGGGATCTGCACTGTACCCTCATGCGGTCTGCGGCGCGCTCTCTCTCGGGATCTGCACTGTACCCTCATGCGGTCTGCGGCGCGCTCTCTCGCGGCGTTTTCTGCGTATCCTGCCTCCGCGCCGAACGCCCTTTACAAAAATGCGCAAAACACTGATTTTGCGGACATGTCCCGCATATGATTGACTGATGGCATGTCGCTGCACTGCGGCATGCGGGAGGTGGAGATGGAAAAAAGGGACATACTGAAAAACCCCGAGCTCGCCGTTTCGAGCTCGGTGGCAAGGGCGCTTTATGCGCTTTCGGACACGGGGGAAAAACGGATAAAGGCGGTGGGGAGATCGCACGGCGGCTTGCCCATTCTGTCGCTTGAGGTCGGCAGCATGGACAACCCCGTGCTGTTTGTGGGCGGCACCCACGGCATGGAGTGGCCGTCGGTGCTCTGCGTGCTCAGGCTTGCGGCCGAGTGCTGCCGCTCGTTTGACGAGGGGACGCCGCTGTGCGGAATCGACTTTAAAAAAGAGTTCGGCCGATGCGGCGCGGTGTTTCTGCCGCTGCTCAACCCCGACGGGTTTGACATAAGGCGGCTCGGCGCGCTCGCACCCGCAGCAAAGCGGTTTCGCCTTGACCGCCGCTTTGGCTTCAAGGAGCTCTCCCGCTGGCAGGCAAACGCGCGGGGCGTGGACCTCAACCGCAACTTTCCCGCGGGGTTCAGCAACGCGAAAAGGGCCGCGCAGAGTCTCGGGATATCGTCGCCCGCGCCCACGCGGTACGGCGGCCCCTTCCCCTTGAGTGAGAGGGAAACCCGCGCGGCGGTGATGATGTGCGAGCGCCTGCGGCCGCGCGCACTCTACACCCTGCACAGCCAGGGCGAGGAGATCTATTGGCGGTACGGCGAGCGAACGCCCTCGCAGTCCCGCTACATCGCACACACCCTTTCAAGCCTGTGCGGCTACGCCGTCACCGAGCCCTCCCCCGTCGCGTCCCACGCGGGGTTTAAAGACTGGTTTATCCGGCGGTTTTCCCGCCCCGCTTTCACGCTTGAGCTCGGCCGGGGCAAAAACCCCCTCGACTACGACTGCTTCGAGAGGATTTGGCAGCGCGTCTGCCGCGCGCTTTTGGTCGCGGCCATCATGTGACGGGGCGGTCGGGGCGGCAACAATGATTCCCCAATCGGGATATCTCCCGACCTTTCGGCCGTTTTTTAGGAGGCGGTCTGCCCGGCGCTTTCCGAATCCTTTGTTTATGTTATGTATAGTGCCATCGCTGCAAAAGCTGCGTCCAAGGTTTTTTGACTGCCCCGCGCTTTTGGCCGCGGCCGTCATGTGACGCACCCGACCGCATTTGCCGGGAAGACATCTGTTTCGGAGCATCGAGCCGGCCCCCTGAGGGACGGGCCGCGGGCGCTTTTTCGCTCCGCCTGACTTTCGGCACGGGCTCGTCGGGACACCGGCTTGAACGCACCGGCCCCGAGCGCGTTCGGCGGCATGTCTGTCACACGCGTCGCCGCCCGACAGCGCTGGGAAGGATAAAACCGACTTGGCTTCGTCGATTTGTCCTTTCGGAAAAGCATCAAAATTTTTTCTTAAAGGGTTGAATATCATGGTAAAAAATGGTATATTTTATATGCGGTGATTGAGCGCAAAAGTCATTGTCACAACTGCAACTCAACGTCGAGGGCGGACTCCCAAGGTACCGGGTGTCCGCCCTCGGCAATTTTGGGGGACAATTTTCCGAAAAAAACAACGCGACAAAAACGCCGAACGGGGCAGATAACAGGCAGGCTCGCTTGAGGGAAAACCCCGATGTCCGTCGGACTGTCCTCTATACAAAGCGCTCGGGCCAAAAACTTTAAGAAAGGTCTTGACGGAGGGCGCAATAATTGATATTATATTTAAGGTAGTTTGCTGGTGTGGCTCAGCAGGTAGAGCAGCTCACTCGTAATGAGCAGGTCGTCCGTTCGAATCGGATCACCAGCTCCACAAAAGCCGTCGCAGAACAGTCTGCGGCGGCTTTTGTTTTTGCGGGTTTGGCCGTCGGCACACGGCTTTACGGACAGGTGTATGCCGTCATTTCCAACAGGTACAGTGTCGGGCAAATTGTGTTTGCGGGCGAATCAAGCTAATGCACGAAGCGGTCTCCGGCAGATTTCAAGAGCTCCTGTCAGTTCCGTGTGCCCGCTGTGCCGAACACACCTGTCCGTTTTTTGAAGGGATACCCTATTGTTTGTTGCCCGCGTGCTGTCAAACCGACTCCCCTTTATGCCTGACCTCGGTCATCCGAACAAGAACCTGCGCGCAGCCTGCCTGTTAAATCTCTCGGCATCCGCAGCCTTTGTCTTCGCTTCGTCAAAAACAGAACGCAGAAAAGTTGAAAAAAGCCTCCCGAATGCTCGGGAGGCTTTTTTCGGCAAGCGGGAAAATCGGAAGACCTCCGCCGTGCAGCTTTTAAAACGAGTCCTTATAGATGCGGCGAATCGCTTCGGAGGTGATCGGACGATAGCAGCCCGCGAGATAGCCGAGCTTTTTGTCGACCTGCGTGGCGAACATCTCGAGATTCTCCTCCTTGATGCCGAGCTCCCTGAGGTTTTTGTGAAGCTCGAGCTTGTTCCAAAAGAAGTCCTCGACGCACTCGATGGCCTTGAGCGCTATCTCCTTGTCGGGCAGCGACGGGTCGATGCCGAGCACGTTGACACCGAGGTCGACAAAGCGGTATATCTTGCTCTCGTCTTCGATGACCCACCTCATCCAGCGCGGGGTGAGAACCGCAAGGCCGTCGCCGTGTGTGGTGTCGTTGAAAGCGGTGAGCTCATGCTCAAGGGCGTGTACGCTCCAGTTGACCTGATTGCCCTTGACTATGTATCCGTTGTTTCCCCACGACGACGCGTACATCAGGTTGGCGCGCGCCTCATAGTTCTCGGGCTCGTTCATAGCGATGGGCCCGTATTTGATAAGGGTCTTCATCAGAGCCTCGGCAACGCGGGCCTGCATATAGGCGGTCTTGACGTTGGAGAAATAGGACTCGAAGACATGGCTGAGGATGTCCGCCGTGCCCGCGGCCGTCTGGAACCTGCTGACGCTGTAGGTGTTTCTCGGGTCGAGGAAGGACACCTTGGGGCGGACATCGGGGCCGTGGAAGCCCCTCTTGACGTTGGGGGTCACGGTGTCGTTCGTCCAGTTGCAGCCGGTCGCCATCTCGGTGCCGGTCGCCGCGAGAGTAAGCACGGTCATAACGGGAAGAACCGGCGTGCTGACAGCGGCGCCCTTTTGGCTGAGCTCGGTGGAGAGATCCCACACGTCGCCGTCATAGTGATAACCGACCGCAATGCCCTTTGCCTCGTCGATGACGCTGCCGCCGCCGACCGCCAGGACACAGTCGACCTTCTGCTCCCTTGCAAACTCGATGCCCTTGCGCAGGTGCGAAACCTTCGGGTTGGCGGAAACCCCCGAATACTCGGCATAAAAGATACCGGCATCCTTGAGTATGCCCGTGACCTTGTCGTACAGCCCCATCTTTTTGACGCTGCCGCCGCCCGTCACCAACAGGACCCTGCTGCCGAATCTCTTGACCTCGCTCGCAAGGCTGTCAAGGCAGGTCTCGCCGAAAACGATCTTCGTGGGTACGCAAATCCAAAAATCCTTCATTTCTTTTCCTTTCTGTACGCAATAGTTTTAAATTCTGAACCATAATTGCAGTATTGCGCGCCTTATATGATAATTATATCATATATTTGTCATAAATCAAGCAAAATTCAAAAAATTAAAGAGCGGATAAATACAAATTTCTGATGTCATCCTTCGTCATAGGCTTATAGGATCCCGCGAGATAGCCGAGCTTCTTTTCAACCTGGTTTGTAAACAGTTCAATGTTCTCTTTCGTGATGCCGACCTCGCGCATGTGCCTGTGCAGCCCGAGGGTGTTCCAGAAGAAGTCCTCGACGCAGTCGATGGCCTTAAGCGCAATCTCCTTGTCGGGCAGCGACGGGTCGATACCGAAAACGTTGACGCCGAGGTCGACAAAGCGATAGACCTTGCTCTCGTCCTCAACGACCCACCGCATCCAAACCGGGGTCAAAATCGAAAGGCCGTCGCCGTGCGTGGTGTCGTTGAAGGCGGTCAGCTCGTGCTCGAGGATGTGGACGCTCCAGTTGACCTGGTTGCCCTTGACGATATAGCCGTTGTTGCCCCACGACGACGCGTACATCAGGTTGGCGCGCGCCTCGTAGTTTTCGGGGTCCTCAAGGGCAATAGGGGCGTATTTTATAACGGTTTTCATCAGAGCCTCGGCGACGCGGGCGTGCATATACGCCGTCTTGACGTTGGAAAAATAGGACTCAAAGATGTGGCTGAGGATATCCGCCGAGCCCGCCGCCGTTTGGAACCTGCTGACGGTATAGGTGTTCCTCGGGTCGAGGAAGGAAACCTTGGGGCGAAGCTCCGGGCCGTGGAAGCCGAGCTTTACCTGCGGGTCGATGGTGTCGTTCGTCCAGTTGCATCCGGTCGCCATCTCGGTGCCGGTCGCCGCAAGGGTCAATATCGTCAGCACGGGCAGGATCCTGTGCTCGATGGGAAGACCGGCTTTGTTCATCCTGACGGCATGATCCCACACGTCCTCGTCGAGATAATAGCCGCCCGCGATGCCCTTTGCCTCGTCGATGGCGCTGCCTCCTCCGACCGCGAGAACCATGTCTATCTTGTTTTCGCGGGCAATCTCAATTCCCTTTCTGATGTGCGAGACCTTCGGGTTGGGCGAAACGCCGCTGTACTCGACGACAAAGATGCCGCCCTCCCTCAGCTTGCCCATGACATTGTCATAAAGGCCCGTCTTTTTGATGCTTCCGCCGCCGTACACGAGCATAAGGCGGTTTCCGAACCGCTTTACCTCGCTGACAAGGCTGTCAAGACAGGTCTCGCCGAACACAATCTTTGTCGGTGCATAGATCCAAAAATCCTTCATATTCAATCCCTTTCTCATATATCGGTCATGCGACCGTTATTCACTGTATTTCAGCCTTTTTCAAGCTCTCCCGAGGAAAACGGGAGATTTCAAGAGTGATACTCGACACGACGCGCTCAGCCGCGCACCGCGTCGCAGTACTCCCCGATGATCGCCTTGAGCTTCTCGGGGTCGTCGTACAGGGTGATTATCGAGGTTCCGAGGAAAAATCCGTCGGCGCCCGCGTCCTTGACAATGCGCGCCTTTTCGGGGTCGGTTATGCCGCCGCCGCAATAGATGTCGTTCTTGACGCCCCGCTGTCTCAGATACGGGATCACCTTGTCGATCGACTCGAACCCCTCCTTGAGCGGCTGCCCCTCCCGCGGGAATGCCTGACAGTAGACAAACCCCGTAGCGTGAGCCGCCTGTTCAATCCGCTGCTCGTCGAGCGAAAAGTTCACAAGCCCAGCTATGCGGATGCCGTTCTTGTTGAACAGGTCTATCGCCTTTTGGTTTTTGAGGTTTGCCGAGTTGACGTCCCTTATGCCGTTTTTGAGGCAAAAATCACAGAACTTCTCCTCCCCTATCGCGGTCACGATCTCGTCGTACAGCAGGATCGTGATCTCGACGCCAGGATTCTGCCTTGCTATCTCGGCTATACCCTCAAGATGTGCGTCAAGGTCGCCGCAGGCGGTGACCGCCTCGCGCATGATGTCCGCCAAAAACGGTTTTTCGCGGTTGTTGTAAAGCGGTATGCTTATCTCAAGCATGTCACACCCGCCCTCAACATAGGCCTTTGCGGTCTCAATACTTTTGGCAATCGTCGGATAGCCGCTTGTCAGATAACCGATAACTCTCATCAAATACCTCCCTATCTATTCCTCGTATAACGTCTGAAACCCCTTGAGAAGCCCTACAAAGGCGTCCTTGTCGTCCCACAGCTTCATCAGCACGTTGCCGATTATGGCCCCCCTTGCACCCGTCGCCTTTATCTGCGCGAGCTGCTCGGGCGTGCTGATGCCGAACACCGAGTATATGGGCGAGCTGACGCCGCACCTGTTTACGACATAGTCGTACTTTGCGGAAAAGGTCTCGAGCCCCTCGACGTCCCTTTCGCCCGGCTTTTTGTTGCGCAGCGAAACTATCCCGCCCTCGCCGACAGCCTGCGCAAGCCTTATCCTGACCTCGCTGAGCTCGTGGGTTATCGAGCGGAACACCCTGAAGCCGCACAGCTCAAGATAGAGCAGATTTTCGGACGACGAGCCCGGGATCATCAGGCTCGCGGCGGAAATTTCGCGGCAGAAAGCCGCAAATTTTTGCAGACCTATGCTGTCGATGACGTCGTTGTAGACAACGATGTGCATCTCGATTTCGGGGTACCTTTCCCTTATCTCGCGTATCCCGTCCATATAGGCGTCGTACCCCTCGCCCGACTCGACCGCCGCTTTCATCATCGACTTCACGAATTCAGTCTCTGCAAAGGGGTTTTGCGAGGGCATGTCAATCTGAAAGGCGCGCGCACCGCACTCGATATAGGTTTTCAGCATCTCGAGGGTGCGCCCGACCGTCGGGCACGCTATCGAAACGTAATAAATCGGTGTAAAGCCCAATCCCTCACCCCCTCGCCGCGCTTATAAACGCGCGCGCAAGCTCCTCGTCGATGGGGTTCATCAGGGAACCGCCCCGTTTGAGGGACGACCCTATGATCGCGCCGCTGCAGACGGCGTACTGCTCTTTGACATTTTGGGGCGAAACACCGCTGCCCGCGACAACCGGCACGCCCGCCGCCTTTGCGGTGCGCGCAAGCTCGTCGGTGCTCGCCTGTGCACCCGTTTCCGCGCCCGTGACGATGAGCGCGTCGGCGCCCGCCGCAACCGCCCACCTTGCCGACATCTCGAGCGGGATTTCGGGCAGCAGCGGATAGGTGTGCTTGACTTGGATGTCCGCGAACATCGCGACGTCCTGCGCCCCGACTGCCCTGCGGTGCAGAACGGCTGCGCCCGAGCAGGGCTCGCACAGCCCGCGCGCCGAGATTCGAAGATCGACAAGGTAGGACAGTCTTATAAAGGACGCGCCCGTAACTGCGGCAATGTCAAAGCCCGCGCGCTGGTCGCCGCACGCGTCGATGCCCATGGGGATCGACACCGCCCTGCGCACCTCGGCGCACACCCTTGTAAGCGCCGCGACCCGCAGCCAAGTCATGGGGTTGTCGTCATACGGCGCGTCGTTCACGTTTTCGACGACGACCGCGTCAAAGCCAGCCCTTTCTAGCGTCACCGCGTCGGCGACCGCCCTTTTAACGATCGTCTCGATGTCCGCCTCGGCCCTGAAACTCCCCGGCAGGGGCAGCGTATGCACCATCCCGATTGAGAGCTTCTCGCCGTTTCTCATCCGTTCAACTATGTTCATGTTTACTCCTCCTCGGCATCCAGCCTCTGCCGGTTGCGCTCGAGCATCTGCTCAAGCGTGGGCAGGTTTGTGGTGCTGCCGATCCTTTCAATCACAAAGGACGACACCGTGCTGCCGTACTGCGCGCACACACAGGCGGGCTTTCCCTTGGCGTAGCCGTACAAAAAGCCCGCGACGAAGCCGTCGCCCGCCCCGACCGCGTCCACATTCCCCACGGGGGTCTCGGTCACCGGCACAACGGTGCTTGCAAAGGCGCCGACCCGCTTCTTTTCATAGACCACACACCCGCGCTTGCCGAGGGTCGTCACGATGACCTTTGCGAGCCCCGTCTCAAAGAGATCGGTGATGCGCTTCATCCCGAACAGCCCGGTGAGATACTCGGCCTCTGTCTCGTTGGTAAAAAGCACCTCGGTCTGCGGCAAAATCTCTGCCAAAAGCTCTTTCGGCAACAGCACGGGGTCGTTGCGGTAGGAGAAAGCGAGCGGAATGCCGCTCTTTTTGACCTCCTCGACGATCTTAAAGCCCGTTGTCGGCGTGCCCATCACCATGACCGCCATCTTGGAGCGCTCGAAGTACTCGGACTTGATCTCTATCGGGTACCGTTCGCCCGTGTCCCTGTCCGAGTCCTCCCCGAAGCGGTACATGATGGTTATGTGGTTGCGCTCTGCGTCCTCAAGCATGAGGCAGGTGCTGTACGAGCGCGTCGGCGGGCCTGTCACCGCGTAGGACGGCAGTCCGTACTCATCGCAGATTTCGTATATCTTGTCCTTAAACCGTATGTCGGCGTAGGTCATCGCGGGGAAGACCTTTGCCCCGAGCCTCGCGAGCGCGTAAAACACGTTAAACGCGCACCCGCCGTAAAAAATCTCGTCGGCCCGCGGGTTTATCGCCGTGTCGGTCACCCCGACCACCGGCATCTGCTTGAATTTGAGCATCTGCACCGTCGCGCAGTTACCGAAAACCACAAAATCAAACCTGTCCATTTATAGCTCCCCCGCCTTGAGCCGCTCGATCACCTCGGAGGAGGTGATAACCTTCGCGAAATATCGGTTTATCTCATCAAGGTGATACGCCTTTATCTCGTCGTTGTTGGTGCAGGTCATATCGCTTATCATGTAGGTGCGAAATCCCCTGCTCGCGGCGTCGACGGCGGTACAGCGGCAGCAGACGTTGGTCTTTATCCCGCTGACGAGGATGTTGCTTATCCCCTTCTGCTCGAGTATCTCGAGCAACGGGGTGCCGAGAAACGCGCTGTAGGAAAACTTCCGCAGCACTGTGTCCCCCTGCTCGATATGGACGCGGTCGTCCAACTCGAGCCCCTCGGGGGGCATCTTGATCACCCTGCCCGCCATCTCGGGGTTGACCATCTTGGCCGAGGCGGTGACGCCCGAGCTCGTGTGGTACTGCGTATAGATGTGCACGATGTGGACGCCGAGCGAGCGCAGCTCGTCGATGAGCCCCGGGGTGGTCTTCATCATCTCGCCCGCCGTGGGATAATAGTTGTCGCCCCCCGGCAGAGTGAGCAGCTTTTGCAGGTCGACCGACAGCAGGGCCGTTTTGCCTCCAATCTTCATTTTCCGCTCCCCTAAAACTCGCCCGCCTCGAGGCGGCGAAGTACCTCGGCGGAGTCGATGACCTTTGCGAAATACCGGTTGATCTCGTCGAGATGGTACGCCTTAATCTCGTCGTTGTTGGTGCAGGTCATGTCGCTTATCATGTAGGTTTTAAATCCGTGGCTCGTCGAATCGATGGCCGTTTGGCGGCAGCAGACGTTGGTCTTGATACCGCAGACCAGCACGTTCTCAATGCCGCGCTGCTGAAGCGTCCTGACAAGCGGGGTGCCGGGGAACGCGCTGTAGGTGAACTTGCAGATGACGTCGTCCTCGGGGCGTATGGGCAGCCTGTCGTCCAGCTCGAGCCCCCACTCGGGACGCGGCACCTTCCTGCCCGCGAGCTCGGGGTTTATCGACGGACCCGCACAGGTAAGGCCGCTCGACGGATGCATCCTCGTGTAGATGTATATGATGTGCGCGCCGGCGTCGCGGAACCTGTTGATGTTCTCGATGCAGCGCGGCATCATCTCGCTCGCGGTGGGGTAGTAGTTGCCGCCGCCCTCGACGGTGAGGTTCTTTTGAAAATCGACGCAGATTACCGCCGTCTTTTTTCCCATCTTCATAACAACGTGTCCTCCTTAAAACTCGCCCGCCTCGAGGCGGCGAAGCGCCTCGGCGGAGTCGATCACCTTTGCAAAATACCTGTTTATCTCATCGAGGTGGTACGCCTTTATCTCCTCGTTGTTGGTGCTTGTCATGTCTCTTACCATGTAGGTGCGAAAGCCCCTGCTCGCGGCGTCGATGGCCGTCTGGCGGCAGCAGACGTTGGTCTTTATGCCGCATACGAGCACGTTCTCGACCCCGAGCTGCTGGAGCGTTTCAAGCAGCGGCGTGCCTAAAAAAGCACTGAAGGTGAACTTTCTTATGACCGCGTCTTCCGGCGCGACGGTGAGCCTGTCATCCAGCTCCCTGCCCTCGACCGGGTGCGGCACCTTTCTGCCCGCGAGCTCGGGGTTGACCTTGGGCCCGTTGGAGGTGAGCCCCGACGAGTAGTCGGGCTTTGTCCAAATGTAAACAATTTGTGCGCCGAGCTCCCTCATGCGGTTGATCATCTCGGCCGCGCGGGGCATCATCTCGCCCGCCGTGGGATAGTAGTTCCCGCCCCCGGGAAGGGTCAGGTTTTTCTGCATGTCGACGCAGATAAGCGCCGTCTTTTTTCCCTGTCTCATATCTTCTCCGTCTCTTTGACGCTGCACCGCAGCGGTGGTTTCAAAAGCGCCCCGAGAAGGACACTCTTGTCTCATGTCTTGTAAAACGGCTTTCTCGTATATGCCGCCGCCCCCGCGGGGACGGCGGCAGAAATCCCGCTAAGCCTCTCTGAATATCCGCATGGTGTTCTTGCGCGCCACAGGGATCTCGGTGAAGAGGAAAACGATGATGATGGTGATGTACGGGATGACGTTCATAAACTCGGCCGCCTCTGCGCCGACGAACTCGGACATAATCAGCTGAAGCGCGCGCGAAAAGCCGAACAGAACGCCGAACAGCGCGGACTGAACGGGACGTCGTTTGCCGCAGTTGATCGCGCTCAGGCAGATAAGACCCCTCGCCGACGCGATGTTGAGGCTGAACAGCCCCGTCTGCTCGACGCTGAGGTTCATGCCCGCAAGCGCGCAGGTGCACGCCGAGATGATGAGCGCCGTCCACTTTATCCTGTTTGTCTTGATTCCGACCGCCTCGGCAGCCTCGAGATTTTCACCCGTCACCTGCACATAGATGCCGAATTTGGTCTTGTAGAATATGTAGGTCCCGACAATGACCAAAACGATCGCGAGATAGGTCAGGAAGGTGTGGTTGTTGAAGATGTCGCCCAGGATGGGAATGTCCCGCAGGACAGGGATGTCGATGTTCATCCCCTCAAGCGATATCCACTCCTGCGCCGACAGATAGCCCCGGCTCGGGAAGAACGCCTCGAGAAGAAACGGGGGGATCGCCGCGATGAGCATGTTGAGGGACAGGCCCACAATGGTCGCGTTCGCGTGAAGCTTGACGACGAAGGTGCCGAAGATGAGGTTGAGCGCGATGCAGCTCACGAACGCCATGATCACCCCGACGGTGAGGCTGTGCGAAAGATAGGTGAAAACAATGGACGAAAACGCGCCGACATTGATGCCCGCCTCGAGCGCGAAGTTCATCGTGCCCGCCTTTTGGACGAACACGCCGCCGATGATGCAAAGAAGCAGCGGGGCGGACATCCTGACGGTGTAGTAAAGAAGGTTAAGTATTGTATCCATGTTTAACCTCTCTTCGCGCTGAGCTTCTTCCTCAGCGACTTAAACAGAGCTGTGTTCTCGTTGACATACTGGATGGAGTAGAAGATGATAAGCGAACCCTGGATGATGTTGAGCAGGTCAAGCGGTACGCCGAGGCTCGACTGTGCGGCGATGCTACCGTATCTGAAGCCGCCGAAGACGAGCGCGATGATCAAAACCGCAATGGGGTTTCTTTGGGACAGCACGCAGATAAAGTAGCCCTGCCAGCCAAGGCCGGGGTTTGTTGAGAAGTTTGGCGTAAACTGCTTGTTGACGCCCAGAATCTCGGTCGCGCCTGCAATGCCCGCGATGGCCCCGCTGATGAGGAAAATCATGAGGATCTTCTTTTTGACCCGCATGCCTGCGGCCTCCGAGAACTCGAGCTGGCGGCCTATCGCGCTTATCTCGTAGCCGAACTTGGTGCGCTTTTCGACAAACCAAATGATGAGGATTATCACGACCGCGAGGATGACCGCCCACGTCACGCGGTAGCGCGATGCGAACTTGGGGATGACCGCGCTGTCCATGACGACCTCGGTGGCGTCAAAGGTCTGCGAGCCTTGAAAGTGTACCTTGACAAGATAGGTCGTAAAATAGGTCGCGGCGTAGTTGAGCATTATTGTAGTGACGACCTCGTTGACGCTGAGATATGCCTTGAGAAGCGCGGGGACGGCGGCGTAGATCATGCCGCACAGCGCACCGATGAGAATGGCGACGACCATGTGCAGGCCGGCCGGCAGGTTGCCGAAGCCGAAATAACCGCCGCCGACAAGCGCCGCGCCCATGGCGCCCATGTACAGCTGACCCTCGACGCCTATGTTCCAAAGCCCCGCCTTAAAGCAGAAGGCCGTTGCAATGCCCGTCATCATCAGCGGGGTTGCAAACCCGAGAGTCTGCATAATCCCTGTCAAGGAGCCGAACGCCCTCGAGACGATGAGCCCATAGACCTCGAGCGGGTTATATCCGATGATCAGCGCAAAAACCGCGCCCACCAAAAAGGCGAAGAACAGGGGGATCAAGACATTCAGCACGGCATAGAACTTGGTACGCCCTTTTGCTGTATCCATATATTTTTACCTCTTAAAATGTTAACTTTCCGAGCGTTCCATTCGCTTTGCGCCCGACATGTACAAGCCGAGCTCATTGAACGAAACCTCATCCGACACAAACTCTCCCACTATCTCTCCGCCGTGGATGACGATTATCCTGTCGGTAAGTCCCTTTACCTCGGTGAGCTCGGAGGAGATGAGAAACACCGCCTTGCCCCTGTCGCGCATGGCGAGCAGCTGCCTGTGAATGAACTCGGTCGCGCCGATGTCGATGCCCCTTGTGGGCTGCGAGGCGAGCAGAACGTCGGGGTCGCTGCTGAACTCGCGCGCGACGATGACCTTCTGCGCGTTGCCGCCCGAAAGCGAGCCGACGGGCGGATCCTCGCCCGAGAGCCTGATGTCGTACTCGTTCACAAGCGCCTTTTTGTTGCGCACGATCTCCTTATAGTCCATGAAACCGTGCTTGCAAAAGCGCTCGTTGCCGTGATAGCCCGAGATGAGGTTAAAGCTGACGGGCATCGACAGGCACACACCCTGGCGGTATCTGTCCTCGGGGATAAGGCCTATCCCCTCAGCCCGCAGCTCGTCCGGCCACAGGCCGAGCACCTCCTTGCCCTTAATCTTGATGCTGCTGCCGGGCTCGGCGCGCATAAGCCCGCTCAAGAGATACATCAGCTCGGTCTGGCCGTTGCCCTCGATGCCGGCGACGCCGAGGACCTCATTTTTGTGTATCTTAAAGGAAACATCCTTGACAACCGGACGGCCGTTGGAGTCCTTTGCGGACAGGTGGCTGACCTCGAGCACGACGTTGTCGGTGTCGGCAGGCTTGCCGCTCTTTTCGACGCGCAGCAGAACCGGGCGGCCGACCATCATCTCGGCAAGGCTCTCCATTGTCGCCTCGTCGTTGTTGGGCACGGTGCCGACAAGCTCTCCCCTTCGCATGACGCTGATGTTGTCAGCGCACTGCTTGACCTCGTTGAGCTTGTGAGTGATGATGATGACCGTCTGCCCCATGCTGCGCAGCTCGGCAATTTTGGCGATGAGCTCCTCGATCTCCTGCGGGATGAGAACCGCGGTGGGCTCGTCCAAAATCAAAACCTTGACGTTGCGGTAAAGCATCTTGAGAATCTCGACGCGCTGTCTCGCGCCGATGGAAAGATCCTTGACCTTGTCGTCGGGGTTGAGGTTAAAGTTATATTTCTTTATGAGATCGTCGACCACCTGCCGCTCTTTTTTGTTGTCGATGACCGAGGTCTTTATCTCTTTTTTGCCTATCTTTATGTTCTTTGTCATCTCGATGCCGAGTATGACGTTTTCGTATACACTGAGACTCGGCGCAAGCTTAAAGTGCTGATGCACCATGCCTATGCCGAGATCAATCGCATCCTTCGGCGAGCGCATCCTGACGGGCTTTCCCTCAAAGAGAATCTCCCCGTCCGTCGGCGGAAGGATACCGTAAAGCATGTTCATAAGCGTGGTCTTACCCGCGCCGTTTTCTCCGATGATCGCGCGGACTTCGCCCGCGGTTATTTCGAGGTTTATCCCCTTGTTAGCGGTAAAATCCCCAAACTTTTTGGTAAGGTTTCTCGTCTCTATTATCGTGCTCACAACCTAAGCCCAACCTCCTTTTCTTAGATTGCACCCGCGCTTTTGCGCGGGTGCAATCGTAGGCTTTGTTGACTTTCCCGCAGCAGAACCCGTCTTACTCGGGTCTGCCCGCGTTGACCCACTCGGAATAGTCCACACCGGGGTGAGCCGCCTGCCAGTCGTCAAACATCACCTGGTCCTCGACGAAGTAGTTGTAGACAACAAACTCGCCGCTCTCGATCTTGGCGACATACTCGTCGATTATCGCCTTGACCCTGTCATAGTTTTCCTTGTTTGTGACGTACTGCTCGATGGTGGTCATGTCGGTGATGCCGACAACGCCCGTCTCAAGGCCCCAGTAGATCTCGTCGGTGCCGTTGAGGGTGCCCGCCTTCCAGCGCTCGATCATGTCGACGACCATGTAGGTCGTGTTGTGCAGGCCGCTCGAGAGGATGGTACCGGGCTCAAGGTTGTCCTGGTCGATGTCGATGCCGAGGGCAAAAGCGCCGTTGAGCGCGCAGGTGGTGTAAACCGAAAGCGAGCCGGTGCCGATGTTGGGCCAAATGACTTCGGCATTTTGGTTGTTGATGAGGTTCTCGGCTATCGTGGCGTTGAGCGCCGCGTCGGTCTTGCCGGCGGTCGTGTCGTTGATGAGCACGGCGTCGGGGTTGAACTCGGCCATCGCCTGCTGATAAGCGCTTGTGTTGCGGTTGTGGTTGATGGACTCGCCCGCCGTCATAATGGCGACAGTGCAGCCCGGCTTGCCGATGCCGTCAATTATCTCGTTGCCGTCGGTCGCGAAGAGGATGGAGAGCATCCCCATGAGGAATCCGCGCTCATGCAGGGCGGTGTACGGCTCGATAAGGTTCGCCTGTGTGCCGGGGCCGGGGAGCGATTTGCCGAGAACGACAAAGTATGTATCGGGATAATCCTTCGACGCCTCTTTGACGTAGTCGATGATGGTCCAGTCAAGGCAGATTATGAGGGGATAGCCCTCCTCGGCAAGCTGCCTGATAAAGGTGTCGGCCTCCGCGGGCGCGGCCGCCTCGACAAGGGTACCCGTGGTGCCGTACTTCTCGGTCATCATGTCGAGACCAACCTTGGCGCCGTCATTGTAGCCCTGGTCGCCGAGTCCGCCCTCCTGAAGAATGATGGCAACCGAGTTTGCCATGGGGTCGCCGCTGTCGTCGGGCTGATCGTTGCCGGCGCCGTTGTCCGGCGTTGCTGCGCCGCCGGAGCACGCAACAAGGGAAAATGCGAGAGCAAGGAACAGGATAATTGCCGTGAACTTTTTCATCTGCGTAATTTCCTCCAAATATTTTAGATGATTTTTATAATCATCGTGACGAAATTATACCATGAATAAAATAGTTTTATCAATACTGCAAAATAGCCCAACTTTTGTGTTATTTTTCGTCATATTGACCAAATTTTTAGTATAATATCGCATAACGCAGAGTACGGATTTGTCTGAAATATAAGGTAATATTTCAAAATGCTAAACCTGCGTTTCTCTGCTAAACGCCTGTTTCTCTTCCCCGCCCTTGAGCGCGGCAAGCTCGACGGCAGAGCGCCTTTGCGCAAACAGCAGCAGCGAGACAACGAGCACCGCGATGGCCGCGTAGAGCACCCACGCGTAGGTGTACGAGCCCATGATGTCAAACACAAAGCCGGAAAACGGGACGCCGACTGCCATCCCCGCGTAATAGAGAACCGTGAGGTTGCCGTATATAAGGGTATAGTCCCTGTCGCCGAGCAGCGTGTTGATGATGACGGGATAGGCCCCCGTCTGCACGGCGACGCTCATGCCGAGAAACACCGCAAAGACAATCGCAACAACGGGGCTGCCCGCAAAGAGAAGCAGAACCTCCGAGGTGAACAGCATACCGTAGATGTAAAGGTTGGTTTTTTTGAGCCCTTTGCGGTCGTACAGCGCCCCGAGGACAATTTTGCCCACGGTGTCAAAAGCCATAATCACCGAATAGGTCGCCGAGGCGAATGCGGTGCTGTGGCCAATGTCGGACAGATAGGCCACAACGTGATTCTGCGTGCCCATGTACGCGAAGCCGGTGAGGAACATGCACACGCCGATCACCCAAAAGGTAGCAGTTTTGCGCGCCTGCTCGAGCGTAAAGCCCTCGGGTCTGCGCACGCCGGCCTTCCCGTCCTCGATCTCGCCGTCCTCGCCGTAGGGGACAAGGCCGATATCCTGCGGCTTCTCTTTGATGATGAACAGCAGCGGGACAAACATGAACACCATATAGAGCGCCGCGCACACCCTGAAAGCAGTCATCCAGCTGACGTTTTCGATGAGGTAGTTTGCCATGGGCGCGACAAGCATCGCGGAGATGCCCGAGCCGGTAAAGGCGAGCCCTGTGGCAAAGCCGCGCTTTTCCTTAAACCAGTTGGCCATGAGCATCGCGATCGGGATCGAGTTGAGCATACCCGTAAAGATACCGTTGAGCGCCGCGAGCAGGTAAAAATGCCAAACCTCGGTCACAAACGAATAGCCGAACAGCGCTGTCGTCGTCATGACGGCGCCGAGCCACATCAGCTTTTTAAAGCTGTACTTTTTGAACCATCTGCCGAGGATGGGCAGCATGATCATGGTGGCTATGTAGTTAAAGGTCGAGTAAAACGAAAACGCCCCCCTCGACACCTCGAGTGAATCGCACAGGGGCTTTAAAAAAACACTCATGGAATAGTTGGGTATACCGAGGCCGAGCCGCATCATCATGCACCCGGCGACAACGACCCACCCGTAAAATATCTTTTTCCTTTTGTTTGTTCCTTCCATTGTCAACCGCTCCGAAATAAGCTTTTATTTTATAAGATGCCCGGGGGCGGGCGCGCTCAAAGCCCCTGCCGTGCCAACAGGGCCGCGCCTCTTTGCCCTTTTTCGCATAAAAAACAGGCAGACCCTGCGGCGGCACTTCCCTTTTTTGCACCGGCTCGCAGCTGCCTTTCGGCGGCAAAAGCAGCCGCTGCACGGCCGCCTTTACCGCCCCTGTCAATACCGTTGAGTTACTCGGCCACGCTTTGAAGCTCGTCAAACTTGCTCCACAGCTTGTCCTCATCGCCCCACAGGCGCATCAGCACATTGCCGACAATTGTGCCGTCCGCACCGCCCTTTTTGGCGGCCTCGAGGTCGGCAGCGGTGTTCATGTCGGCTATCGCCAAGATCGGCGCCGTGACGCCCTTGTCCCGCAGATAGGCGACCCGCTTGTCCCACGTCTCAAGCCCGCGGTTGGGCGCCTCGGTCTTTCTTTTGGTGCGCATCTGGACAATGCAGTTTCTGCCCACAACGCGGGCGATGTGCTCCTCGGGCATGTAGTATCCGACGCCCTCAAGGCAAAACAGGCCGTGCCCCGTCATGTAGTCGGTGTACGCCTCGCGCTCGTCGTTGCCCGCAAGCCTGACCGAATAGAGCCCGAGCTCAAGGCAGAAATCGGTGAACTTTTCGATGCCTATCGTGTCGATGACGTCCTTGTAGACAACGATGCTGAGCCTTACGTCGGGATAGGTCTTTCTTATCTTTCGGAACGCGTCCATATAGTAGTCGTAGTCACTGTGCGCGGCAAGCGCGTCGCCCATCATCTTTTTGACAAAGTCGGTCTCACCGTACGGGTCGGACGACGGCATGTCGATTTGAAAGGCGGTCGCGCCCCTGTTGATGTACTTTCCGATCATCTCAAGCGACTTTTCGGTCGTCGGGCAGGCTATTGTGATATAATAGGTGATTGAAAAACCCATAGTTTAAAACTCCTTTGATGTTTGTTTTTTAACTGTCCCTGCCGCCGCAGTGTTCCTCGGCGGCGCAGGTGAAATCGTCCGTTATTCCACTGCCGTGGCCTCCATCTCCGCCAGCAGCTTCCACAGCTTGTCCTCGTCGTCCCAAAGGTTCATGAGGACATTGCCGACATACACGCCGTCCGCGCCCGCGTCGCGCGCGGCGATGAGATCCTGCGCGGTTTTCATGTCGGCGGTCGCAAACACCCTCGCCGTCACGCCGTGCTCCCGCACATACCTAAGCCGCTGCTCCCACGTCTCAAGCCCGCGGTTGGGCGCCTCGGTCTTTCTCTTGGTGCGCATGTGTATAATGCCCTTTGTCCTGCGGCAGCGCTCGACATCCTCGTCGGGCATCGAGTAGTTGATGCAGTCGGACGTGATGACGCCGTGGTTGTCGAGATAGCTTATATACTCCTCGAACGTCTCGGTACCCGCTATCCTGACGGTGAACGCGCCTATCTCAAGGCAGAAATCGCAGAACTTCCCGATGCCGATCGACTCAACAACGTCGGGATATACGACGACGTGGATCTCGAGAGAGGGGTGCTTTTTTCTGATCGATCTTATCGCGTCCATGAAGACGTCATAGCTGCCGTAGCGCGCAAGGGCTTCCGCCATCCGCTTTTTCACCATGTCGGTCTCGCCGTAGGGGTCGGACGACGGCATGTCGATCTGGATGCCGCGGATGCCGCATCGTTTGACGTACTCGTCGACCATCTCAAGGCTCTTTTCAATGGTGGGGCACGCAATGGTAAAGTAGTAAACGGGATAGAACTTCATGCTCGGTACCTCTCTTTAGCTGTGTTTTTTATAATAAGGGGCTCGCGCCCCGTCATCGAACGGGTTTGGCTTTAAACTTTTTTAGCGGGATGAATCGCACCGAATCTCAGGGCACCTGTAGTTTTTTTCGCAAGTTCCGTCCGAGAGACGGCCTCACGGCAATTTAAGCGGTTTTACCTCACCCGGCGCACGATTGAAAGAGGTCGAACAGACGCCAAAGCTCGTCGGGACTGTCCCAAAGACGCATCAGAACATTGCCGACAAGCGCACCGTCTGCGCCCGCGTGCTTCACCTCATCCATCATCTCTTTATCTGCAATCCCCTCGACAGCGTAGATTTTGCATTTCACACCGGCGTTTCTGATGTACGCTATCTTGTCCGCATAGCTGATGCACCCGTGCGGGGTGACCTCGCGGTGCTTTTTGTAGTTGAAGTTGCAGATGTCCCCCTCGCTCAGGCGGGCGACCTGCGCAAGGTTTTGCTCGCCGAGGTTTCTGTCAATCCTGCCGATGACCGTGACGCCGCTCGCCCTCAGGCAGTCACTGAGCTCGTCGTCCCCGCCGGCAATCATGACGCTTGCCGCGGGAAGGGACCTGCAAAGAGAGATGAACCGTTCGCGCCCGACAGATTCGACCACGTCGGGGTAAACGACAAGGTGCAGCATGACCTCGGGATGCCGCTCTTTGAGCTTCCCAAACATGTCGATATAGACATCATATCCCCCGTACATCTCAAGCGCGTTTTTCATGCACGCGGAGATGAATTCGGTCTCGTACACCGGGAACCGAGACGGCATGTCCATCTGGATCGCCGACGCCCCCTTTTCGATGTAACTCTCGGCCATCTCAAACGATCTTTCGACCGTCGGGCATGCCGACGAAATGTAATAAATCGGTGTAAAGCTCAAGTTTTAACCCTCCTTCGCGTCCGGCCTGCGGGAATTGCGCGCAAGCATCCTGTCCTTTGAGGGGATGTTTGTCGTGCTTCCGTCCCTTTCAATCGCAAAGCTCGACATCGTGTTGCCGTACTGCGCACACACCTCGAGGCTCTTGCCGTTTATGTGCCCGTACATAAAACCCGACAAAAAGGCGTCGCCCGCCCCGACCGTATCCACAAGCCCGGTGTCCGACTGTGTAATCGGCACCCTGACGGGCCCGTCGGCTGCATCGCTGTACACAACACACCCCCGCTCGCCGAGGGTGACGGCCACAACCTTTGCCCTGCCCACCCGCAGAAGGTCGGCGATGCTGTCGAGTCCGAGACGGTTTCGGACATCCTGCGCCTCCTGCTCGTTCATAAACAGGATGCTTGCCCCGAGTAATATCTCCTTGAGGATGGGCTCGGGGAAGATCACCGGGTCATTCCGATAGGAGAAAACATACGGCACGCCTTCGCGCTGGAGCATTCTCAGGATGGGCTCGGTATTTTGCGGGCGCGGGCTCGCGAGGATGACCATCCTGCTGTCGCTGACAAACTCCCTTTTGATCTCGCTCGGACGCTCCTCCCCGGTCGCACCCGCGCGATCCCCGTAGCGATACATCACCGTCATGTGGTCGCCCTGTTCGTTGCGGAAGATAAAGCACATGCGGTAGTCACCCTCGGGCGGCCCGAACAGTCCGTCTGCGGGCCAGTGATACGCGGGGCAGAAGCTGTCGTGCAAAAGCCTGTCGAGCCTGCTGTCGGGATAGGACAGCACCGGGTATACCGAAGCGCCCAAGGAGGCGAGATTCGCACAGATATTGAAGCCCACCCCTCCGTTGAACGGCTCGGCGTTGGGGTTTTCTATCCAAACCGTCTTCCCCTTTTCGGGCAGCTTTTTCACCTTAAACACGCAGACGCTCGACGCGCAGCCGAAAACGGTAAAATCATATTTTTTCAATTTTGGAATTCTCCGTTCTCAAAGTGGGTGATTTAAACTTCTAAATATAATAGATTTGTCTTGTTATGTCGAGAATAGTATAACATTTAAATACTATTTTGTAAATATACAGCATTCTGATTTGTAATTTATTACTCTATTGTTCTTCTCATCGTGTTGAATTGTACTCAGTTTTGCTATATAATGTATCTGTCGGTCGCTGTTCAGTCGACTGTACTGTTGTTTTTTGCTTTTCGACATTCTTCCCCTTTTCGGAGGTTTTGTAATTTGACGGACAACCTTAACACCGGCGCGGGTGACCGCCCCTTTTCGGACAGCTTTGTATACCATAACACGACAATGCTCGACAGCCGTGCGGTTTCGGCCATGGCGTGCGCGTTCGCGCAGAGCGAGCGGATGTACCGCGAGCGCAAGATATCGCTTTCGACCATCGGCTCCGTCTTCACCGTTTTGGGCTTCATGTGGCTGTTTGACCAATCGGGCGTCACCGTGCCGCTCAAAATCGTCTGTGCGGCGCTGCTGATTGTCATGGGGGTGTTTTCGGTCGTGTTCTCCCTCGTGGGCTATGAAAAAAAGATTGAGCGCGAGTTTTTGCGGGAGCACGGCTGTGACAACGCAGCGCGGGTGTACACCGCAAACAACGACGGAATAGAGCGGCTGCTGAACGGTGAAAGCAATCTGTTCTCATGGGCCGAATTCACCGAGGTCAAGCGGTACAGGGGGTACATCTTTTTGACAAACGAGGACGCCTACCTTGTGTTTGATCAAAACGGCTTCACCGAGGGCACGGCCGACGGCTTTGTTCGGGACGCACGGCACATGCTCGGCCGTGCAGGGGACGTCGACAAAGACGACAATAAAGAAGAGGGTTAAACTAAATTAACATATTGCGGAGGATAACAACCATGAACTACCGAAAACTCGGGAGCACCTCGTTTGAGATAAGCGAGCTCGGTATGGGCAGCGAGGGCTTTGTGGGCAAGACGGAGGCGCAGGTGTGCGACCTTGTCGACTGCGCGCTCGGCGGCGGCGTAAACTATTTTGACCTGTACAACTCCGACCCGTCGCTGCACCGTTATCTCGGCAGGGCGCTCGGCGCGCGCAGAAAGAACGTGTATATACAGGCTCACTTTTGCACTGCCTGGCAGAATGACCAGTATCTGCGCACGCGCGACTTTGAGCTCACAAAAAAGTCGTTTGCCGACATGATGAGCAGCCTCGGCACCGATTATATCGATGTGGGGATGATCCACTGCGTCGACGGCATGAAGGACTATGACACGGTGTTTGACGGACCGATTATCGAGTATGTGCACCAGCTCAAGGACAAGGGCGTAATAAAGTACATCGGCCTCAGCTCGCACAACCCCGACACCGCCCTTAAGGCGGTGAAGCGCGGCGACATCGACGTGCTCATGTTCAGCATCAACCCCTGTTACGACATGGTGCCGCCGTCCGAAAACCTCGAGCTCCTTTGGGCGGACGAGAGCTACGAGAAGCCCCTGCACAACTTCGATCCCGCGAGGGAGAGCCTGTATGAATACTGCGCGTCGGCGGGCGTCGGCATAACCGTCATGAAAGCGTTCGGCGGCGGGGATCTGCTTAACGAAAAGCTCTCCCCCTTCGGCGTGGCGATGAGCCCGTTTCAGTGCATGAGCTACGCCCTCACCCGCCCGGCGGTGTCGTCGGTTCTCGGCGGGTTCAACACCCCCGGCGAAATAACCGCCGCGCTCGGATACTTCTCGGCCGACGACGGTGCGCGCGACTACTCGACGGTGCTCAGCTCGGTGCCCAAGCACACCTTCTCGGGCCGCTGCATGTACTGTGGGCACTGCGCGCCCTGTCCCGTCAAGATCGACGTGGCGTCCCTCAACAAATACCTCAACCTCGCGCTTTCGCACGACTTTGTGCCCGAGACGGTGGCGATGCACTACGGCACCCTCGAGCGCCACGCCGAGGACTGCATCGGCTGCGGCTCGTGTGAACGGAACTGCCCGTTCGGCGTCCCCGTTCGCGAGCGAATCGCCCTCGCAAAGAAGACCTTCGGGTATTAAAGCGGGGGAGGGCGGCCGCTGCCCTACGGGAAGCGCCGTGCGGCGGACACGTGCGCCGGCCCGGCCGGCCGTTTTATCCCGTCGGCTTTTCCTGTGCTTGTTTCCTGCTGAATAAAAGCCAAACCCCGCTCGAAATGAATCGAGCGGGGTTTTTGGGTATTCCGAACACCAAACGCACGGCGCGCGGCTTTTGACTCCGTCGCTTCATGACGCGTCCCGCCGCCGAGGGATCGACTGAAATCGCTGTTTTTGAGCACTGCCGAGCCGATCTGAACCAACCGTTGAACATTCGGAGTATCAATAGTAATTAATTTATGCTATTATATATAAACTAAACCGCATTTTTTCGGTCGACAATACCGAACATCGACTCTCCGTGAAAAAGCTTGCCCGGTATCTCGGCGTCTGCATAGACACCGCGCCTATAGCATCTGTTGACCTTTCGATTCAAAAACATGATCGATGCACCCTGCCGGTCGCCCGACTAAATCGAATTGAAAAACCGATTCGGCAAAGAGCAGCGGAGGCATTCTAAAAAAAGTGTTTTTGGCAGGAGCAAAACCGAATGATTGTTCATTTAACCAAAAAAGCCTTTGAGCGGTACAAACTCAAGATGCCCGAGGATTTTTCAGATCCCATCGGCAAGGCTCTCACAAGTGCTGTTCTCGAGCGGGAAAGCGGGGACAGGCTTTTGGAGTGGAGCGGTAAGCTGTTCTATTTTGACGGCAAAAAAAAGCCTGCTGTTGGTCAATGATGTAAGCAGGCTGACCATCGTCCTGGTGAATATTAAGATGGGTGATCGGGAATTCATCGGCAATGCCGTCGCCAACTATATGTTCAGCATTTATGAGAACAATAAAGAGATGACACGTCTGCTTAAACGGTTATTTAATGACCATCCTATCGTTTGTTTTTCTCGCTTAACGGATAAAAGTTCCATTGCGTCCCTCAACCACACCCTGTCCGATTATCTTTGGGACGGATATTGGTTTAGAGATTATATATGGGACGGCATTTTTCATACGATTGAGCTGAACAATGATATCAACCGTAAGCGCCCCTTTCCGCTGAAGGTCGGCGGAAAGATGGAGCTCGTAATTCCGGCGGAACAGTTTGAACTGCTGCTGTGTGAAAGATATAAGGACCGCTGACGGTTGAATACAGGGGGGAGACAAAAGCAAGCCCTTTATCTGCTCGTTGTTGCCGCGGAAGTTTACAGCTGAAAATATCGCGCGACGGTGAGACCGATTGACAATTGCATGCGAATCAACGGAATCAAAACCACGCGTTGAACGCGTGGTTTTGAACAGGTTCTATAAGGGCCTGTCTCCTGTGGCGCCCCCCCCCCTTGAAGGGGGGCTGAAAAAGAGCTTCAATCACACTTTTTGCACTGCAAGTCCTCTGTTCGGGGACTAAACACCGTACACTTTCAACCTATCATATCAGCTCTTGTATTTTGCTGGGACGCGACATACTCAAAAGCATGTCGCGTCCTTGGCTTACGCTGAAGCATTTTTACCCCACCCGGTACAACCGGGGACTTTCTCTTGCCTTTTCAGCGTCAATCAAAAAGGAGGTCGGCGGGGATTTTCTTCCCTGCCGACCCCTTTTGACAATCAATTCAAAAAAAACAGCTTGTCCCGGCAAGCTGTTTTGGCATTTGCCGTCCGTACAACACAGCGGGCGGCGGCTCGGGACGAGCGCCAAAAGCTTCGGGAATCTGCGCGAAAAAGGCCTTTTAGGGACGTCTTGATTGCCGGCCCTCGTTGCCGCGTCTTCTCGGAATAAGCAACCCGGGCCTTATCCCGAACCTCCGAAGCATGTCGTGAGCGCACAAAAGCTCCCCTCAAAACCGTCTCGTCTCGCAGACGACGGCATCGAGCGGGACGTCGTGCTCCCCTTTGGGCAGCCGTGCCGTCACCATCGCGCGCGGGCACAGCCCCATCCTGAACGCCCGGCTCTTTTCGAGATACCGGTCGTAAAAGCCTGCGCCCTTCCCGAGCCTGTTGCGGCGCACGTCGCACGCGCTGCACGGGATGAGCGCAAGGTCGATTTCATCGGGGCCGGCAAGGGGGCTGTCGGCGGGCGGCTCGGGTATGCCGTAGGAGCCCTCGCGCAGCTCGGACAGATCCCTTATATAGCGTGCACTCATCACCCCCTTGCCCTCGCACAGCGGCACGCACACCCTCTTCCCGCTTTGCAGCGCAAGGGCTATGAGGTTTCGGGTCTCGACCTCGCCCCCGACCGAGACATAGCAAAAGACCGTCCCGGCCCGCAAAAACTCGTCCGAGCCCGCCACCCGCTCGCATATCCGCTCGCTCGCCGCTCTTCGGGCCGCCTCGTCGCCCGGCACGCCCTTTGCCCTGCGGCGCAAAAAGGCCCTGTACCCGTCGTATTCCGCCCGGATGACCCCCGCCAAAACCCGCGCAAGCAGCAGGATGACCAGCGTTTCGACGGGGATCATCACGGCGCTCTTCACAAGCCGCGACGGCAGCATGCCGACGACCGCGTCCCCGTAGAGCAGGTAGAGCCAAAAGCTCCCGAGGCAGAAGTTCACCAAAAGGCAGACGATCGACGCCGCCGAAACCGCCCTCGCGACCGTCACCCTGCGCATATAAAAGAATACCCCGAACACAAAGCCGGTCAAAAAGGCGGACAGCGTAAACCCGAGAAAGATCGAGCCGCCCTGCGGCACAAGCACCGCGCCCAACACGTCGGTGATCGCCGCGCCGAGCCCCGCCCAAAGCGGGCCGTACAACATCCCGCACAGCGCGATCGCCGAGAAGGAAAAGCTTATCTTCATAAACGTCGTCGAGACGGCGAGAAAGCGCGACAACACAAACTCGACCGCGACAAGCAGCGCGACGTTTACAAGCCTCTTGAGATTTCTGTTCATTGGCTGCCCCCTTTGCCGCCGCGGCGCGCCCGCACCGCACGGCCCTTTACAGATTTTACGCCCCATCCGAACAAAGATTTCGGGCGGCGGGATATTGTTCAAAACAGAACTATACAAATTGTGCACCCAAGCGGCGCAGTGAGCCCGGGTTTTCGGGGTGCGGCATGCGGCAGACCTTGCCCCTCTCCCGCCGTTTATTCGACCCACACTTTCCGACAAGCATTACCCTGCAAAAGCCGCGCGCAAAGCGGTAAAGGCCGACGCCGCATTTGTCCGTCGTCACGTAGATTTCGTTTGGCCCCGTCGCCGCGTTCCAAACACAAAACGCCGAAAAACTCCCGGCAGGGACGCCGCACACGGGTTTCGTTTAGCAAACCCACATCCGCTCGGCCCCAAACTCAGCTTGCCGAAAAGCTCACGGCAGGGACGCTGCACACGGGTTTCGTTTAGCAAACCCACATCCGCTCGACCCCAAACTCAGCTTGCCGAAAAACTCGCGGCAGAGACGCTGCACACGGGTTTCGTTTAGCAAACCCACATCCGCTCGGCCCCAAACTCAGCTTGCCGAAAAGCTCACGGCAGGGACGCCGCGTTCGGGTTCCTTTAAGCAGCCGCCCCTTTGCTCTCCCCGGAGTCTCGGCAAAACCGAGGGTTTCTCTTTCGCTAAATCCGGCCAAGCAAGGCAAAGCCGAGGATCGTTCTTTCGATAAAGCCGGTCAATCAAGACAACCCGACCTGCCTTAAGAACCGCCCGCCGCCCGCTATCCGTCGTCCCGGCGCAAAACAGCAAAGCAACGCCGCACAATCCGCAGAATTCGGAATTGTGCGGCGGTTTTGCTTCAGAAATCAAAATCCAACGCAATGCAGCATGTGATCTCTCCTGCGGAACGGCAGCAAACAGCACCCAATCCCTCTCCCCGCCGCGCGCCCGCAAGCATATGCATACGCTTTAAAATCAGCCCTCGGGGCTCTGCCACAGCGTCGTGACACCGAGCTTCCTCGTCTCGTTGAGGTCGATTATCCTCTGGTTCGCCGACCCCCTGAAGACGAGCGAGATGTCCTTTTGCTCCTCAATGAACCGCCCGTCCACCAGGACGTCGATAAGCCCGAGCATCTTGTCGGTGACCTCGCACCTCCACGGGCTCTCGCTGAGCAGGTCGCGCTCGTACACGCCGCCCGTATAGCACCAAACATCCTTGCCGGGCGCTTCGGCCCGCACCCGTTTTAAGAACGGCGCCAGCGCCCGCTGGTTGTCGGGCTCAAACGGCTCGCCGCCGAGCAGCGTCAGGCCGTTTATAAACATGTGCTTGAGCTCGCCGATTATCTCGTCCTCGGTCTCGCGGCAAAACGGCCTGCCGTAATCGAAATCCCACGTCTCGGGGTTAAAGCACCCCTTGCAGCGGTGGGTGCAGCCCGACACGAACAGCGTCACCCGAACGCCCCGCCCATTGGCTATGTCCCGTTTTTTTATTGTACCGTAGTTCATTAAAGATGCAGTACCCTCTCCTTGATCTCTGCGGTGCGCCCCTGGTTCCAAAACTGGGTGCCGATGTATCCGCAGGTGCGGCGCGCGACGTTCATCTTGTCCTGGTCGCGGTTTTTGCAGTTGGGACACTCCCACACCAGCTTGCCGTCGTCCTCGACGATGCTTATCTCGCCGTCATAGCCGCACACCTGGCAATAGTCACTCTTGGTGTTGAGCTCGGCGTACATGATGTTGTCGTAGATAAACCGCATGACCTGCAAAACAGCCTCGATGTTGTTCTGCATGTTGGGCACCTCGACATAGCTTATCGCGCCGCCGGGCGACAGGGTCTGGAACTGCGCCTCAAACGCGAGCTTGGAGAACGCGTCGATCTCCTCGGTCACATGGACGTGATAGCTGTTGGTTATATAGGGCTTGTCGGTCACGCCCTTGATTATCCCGAAGCGCTTTTGCAGGCACTTCGCGAACTTGTAGGTCGTGCTCTCGAGCGGCGTTCCGTAAAGTGAGAAGTCGATGTTCTCCTTCGCCTTCCACGCGGCGGTCGCCTTGTTGAGGTATTTCATGACGTCGAGCGCAAAATCGGTCGCGCGGGGGTCGGTGTGCGACCTGCCCGTCATATACCGCACGCACTCGTAAAGGCCCGCGTACCCGAGGGAGATGGTCGAATAGCCGCCGTACAGCAGCCTGTCGATGGGCTCGCCCTTCTTAAGCCTTGCGAGCGCGCCGTACTGCCAAAGGATGGGCGCGGCGTCGGACAGGGTGCCCTTGAGCCTCTTGTGGCGGCACATCAGCGCGCGGTAGCACAGCTCGAGCCGCTCGTCAAAGATCTGCCAAAACTTTTCGAGGTCGCCGCCCGACGAGAGCGCGACGTCGACGAGGTTAATCGTGACAACCCCCTGGTTAAAGCGGCCGTAGTACTTTGCTTCGCCCGTCTCGGGGTCGACATACGGCGTCAAAAAGCTGCGGCAGCCCATGCAGGTATAGCAGTGCCCCTCGCCGTTTTTGTCCACCTTGTCGCGCAGCATGATCTTTTCGCTGATATAGTCGGGAACCATGCGCTTCGCGGTGCACTTTGCGGCGAGCTCGGTCAGATAGAAGTAGGGCTGTCCCTTCTCGACGTTGTCGTCCTGAAGGACATAGACGAGCTTGGGGAACGCGGGGGTGACCCACACCCCCTTCTCGTTCTTGACGCCCTCAATGCGCTGCAAAAGGGTCTCCTCGATAATGATCGCGAGGTCCCGCTTCTCCTGCTCGTTCTTCGCCTCGTTGAGGTACATGAAGACGGTGATAAAGGGCGCCTGCCCGTTTGTCGTCATGAGGGTGACGACCTGGTATTGGATTGTCTGCACCCCCCGCTTTATCTCGTCGCGAAGCCGCCTCTCGGTGATCTCGTCGACCTTTTTGGGGTTGACCGCCGCCCCGAGCTCGGAAATCTCCTCTTCAACCTCGCGCCTGATGCGCTCGCGCGAGACCTGGACGAAGGGGGCGAGGTGCGCAAGGCTGATGCTCTGCCCGCCGTACTGGTTGGAGGCGACCTGCGCGACGATCTGTGTCGCGATGTTGCACGCCGTCGAAAAGCTGTGGGGCTTTTCGATGAGGGTGCCGCTTATGACGGTGCCGTTTTGCAGCATGTCCTCAAGGTTGACAAGGTCGCAGTTGTGCATGTGCTGCGCATAGTAATCGCTGTCGTGAAAGTGTATGATCCCCTGCTCATGGGCCTCGACGATGTCCGCGGGCAGAAGGATCCTGCGGGTGATGTCCTTTGAGACCTCGCCCGCCATATAGTCGCGCTGGACGCTGTTGACGGTGGGGTTTTTATTGGAGTTCTCCTGCTTTGCCTCCTCGTTGTTGCACTCGATGAGGCTGATTATCTGGTTGTCGGTGGTGTTGACCCTTCTCGCGAGCGAGCGGGTATAGCGATAGCGGATATATCTCTTGGCGACCGCGTACGCGCCCGCCTTCATTATCCCGTCCTCGACGAGGTCCTGAATCTCCTCGACGCCGGGGGCTCTTCCCATCTCCTCACAGACCCTCTCCACCTCGGACGCGATGTCAAGTATCTGCCGCTGCGACAGCTCGCGTGAGTTCTTGTCGGCGTCGTTCGCCTTCGTTATGGCAGCGACGATCTTTGCCGCGTCAAAGATCTCCTCCGAGCCGTTTCTTTTTATGATCTTCATAACCCCATCACATCCATTGCATTATTTCGTTGTGTGCCCGGCAGCCTCTCCGGCGGCGGGCTTCCCATATATAGTAGCACAACGCCGCTTGAATGTCTATATATTGGGGTTTGTCATAAACAACAATATTTGTGCCGATTATTACATCCGATTTTGGTAATTTCCTTTTTATGGAAATTATTTTACAAAATCTTCCTTTTTATGCAGTTAGCCGCGGCTCATCTGTCCGCCCACTGCCGGGTGCAGAGACGTGATTTGTCGCGTTTTACTGCCGCAAAAAACTTCCCTTTCCGCCCGCCGCGGACTGCCGGTAACTAAACCGGCTTTTATACTTACCGTCATCTAATACGGCAGGAAATATTTTCCTCGTCCGAAAAAAATTTGTTCGAGTCGCTTTTCGCTCCGGTTCTGTGTGTCCGCCGAAAAGCCGGGGGTTGTTTCTTCTTTATCATGCGACCGCACCGCGGGAATATGCGGAGCCGTGTCAGTATGGCTGACCGAGGGATTGTACCCTTGAGCCTCCCCTACCGAACGCTATCGGTACGGCGTTCGGTACAACTCGCGGAAATATGCGAGCCGTGTGCAAGGAGAGGTATCAGCGCAGCTGACGGAGGGGGTTGACTGCGCAAAGCCTTATCGTCTAAGCGTGCCTTATGCCGTAGCTTGAGTTCGCTGCGCACAATCCCCCCGCCGCTCTGCGCCCCCTTTACACGCGCCCTGCAAATTCCCGCAGGGCGGTCGAATAGGCGAGCTTAATAGGAACGATAGCTCGCTACTCCGCGCGACAGATGCGCGTCGTAAGCGGCGGAACGGACATTCGGCAGAATTCACGGGAATATGTGAACCCTACCGTGCGTCGTTCCGCTTGCGCGCGGTAAGGGGGGGGGTGCTTGGCTTACAGTGGGTTTGCGATCCTTTTCTCTCTGCACACGCTTCACATACTCCCGTGAGGTGTGGTCGAGCGTAAAAGGAACAACGCTCGCCATTCGGCGTGGGAATATGCGCCTTCCGTGCATCGTTCCTATTATGCGCGATAAGGGGGCGTGGACTACAGCAAGTCCTAAAGCTTGCACTCATCCCTCGGGTTTCGGAATCTTGAGACTCCTTTATCGAACGCAATCGGTACGACCGTCGAAAGGCGCATAATATCGCGCCGAATGTCAAACTTCCGTTCCGCTGCCATCGACCGCTCCGAGCGATCGCGCCCCGCAAGAGTATGCGGGGTGTGTGCAAAGGGCGAGCCGGCATCAACCGACTGACGGATCGACGCCAAAAATTTCACTTCCTGAACCGGGCCCCCTGCGGCTTTAGTCCCTCGCAAATCCGCAAAAGCCCCGCCCGTCTCGTCCCTGAGACAAAAACAGGCGGGGCTCCGTGTCCAAAGCCTTGAACACACCCTCAAAACCACATCACAGCTGTGACTCGAGCCTCACATAGAACGCAACCGTCTCCTCGAGCGCCTCGACGCGGATGCGCTCGTTGTTCGCGTGGATCAACGCGCGCTCCTCGGCCGAGAGCTCCATCGCCGAAAACCGCATGACCTTGTCGGATATGCGGCAGAAATGCCTCGAGTCGCTGCACGCCATCATCAGATAGGGCGACACCGTCGCCCCGCGCCAGGTCGAGCTTATCGCACGCGACAGCTTTTTATATCCCTCGCACGAGGTGTCGGAGGCGGGTGACGGGTTCTGCCCGCCCACCGCGCGCAGCTCGATCTCGTCGTTGCCGATCGTTGCCTTGGTTCGCTCGATCACGCTCTCGACCGTCTCGCCGGTGATGATGCGATAGTTTGCGGTGATCTTCGCGTAGGGCGGCAGGACGTTGGCCGCCCTGCTCGCCTCGGCCATCGTAAAGGCGCAGGTCGTGCGCAGCATCGCGTTGAGCTCGCCGCCCGACTTTTTACAGATCGACGCCAAAAGCGGTTTGAACAGCCAAAGGTTGGCAAAGACGATGCGGTAGAGCGGCGTCGAGCGCCTGCCGAGGGTGTCGAACATCTCGGCGACCGGCTTCGCGATGACCGGCTTGAAGGGGTGGCTCTCCATCCTTACAACCGCCTGCGCCAGCTTGCCGACGGGGCCGTGGGCGGGCGGCGCCGACGCGTGGCCCCCCGTACTCTTTATGTAGAACTCGAGGTCGAGCATCCCCTTTTCGCCGATGCCCACCAGCGCGCAGCGGCCCTTGACCCCCGGGAACACGTTCTGCACGACCGCGCCGCCCTCGTCCACCACGAGCTCGGGCCTTATGCCCTCCCGCTCCATCATGTCCACAATCTGCGGCGCGCCCTCGCCGCCCGTCTCCTCGTCCCCCGAGAAGGAGAAGTAGACGTCGTGCTCGGGCACAAATCCCTCGGATATCAGCTTTTCGGCCGCCTCAAGCGCGCCGCACAGCGTGCACTTGGTGTCGAGCGTGCCCCTGCCCCACAGCTCGCCGTTCTCCACAATTCCCGCAAACGGGGGCTTTTGCCACGCGCTCTCCTCGGCGGGCACGACGTCGTAGTGCGCCATCAGGACGGTGGGCTTGCCCTCCGTCCTGCCCTTCCAGAGATACACAAGGCCGGTGTCCCCCACGCGGCGCAGCGAACAGGTCCTGTGAAACGCAGGATACAATCGGGGCAGCAGGTCGCGGAACCGCTGAAACTCCCCCTCGTCCACGGCCCCGGGGTCGCGCGAGCTGACCGTCCTGCACCGCACCATCTCGGCAAGGCTGCTCACCGCCCTGTCGACGTCGACGCGAAGCTCGGGCAGCAGCACCTCGTCCGCGGGGCCGTCCTTGGGCCTAAAGCGCAGCGTCCGCACGGCGATGACAACCGCCGTCACAGCCGCTGCCGCAAGCAGGGCATACAAAACATACAGCATCTCTTCCACTCTCCGTTCCTTTATAATAAGGGGCAAAGCCCCGTCCTTCGGCAGCAGGGTGCGGGACCCAATCCGCCGCCCAAAAAGCCGGGCAAGCCCGCCTTTCACGGCATTTCATACTTCCCGATCTTATAAATACAATATAATATATAAATGTGCCGGGCCGAGCGCGGCCCGCTCACCACCTGTTTTTGACCTTTTCGGCGAACCCCATGAGGTCCCGAAACTCGACGACCTCCCCGTCGTCGAGCACCGCGCGCCCCGTGAACCGCCCGAAAACCTGGTGCTGGTCGCTCTCTATCACGACCGCGCTCGTGCGGGACGCCCTGTCGATGACGAGCACAAAGTCGGCCGAAAACCGCCCGTCCGACGAGGTGAAGGTCCACGGGCTCATATAGTCGTCCCCGCCGTCTCGCTGCGGGATGTTAAAGGCGATGTCCTCTAACTTGTGCGCCCTTCCCTTATAAAACAGCATGTTCTCGCTCGCGGCCGAGGTGTCCCCGAAGCCGCAGCCGAGGTTGAAGCCGAACCGCTCTCCCCCGACCGTGCCGCTCGCCGAGCCCCAGTACCAGGTGTTTTTGTAGGTCCAAACGCCCCTGCCCCAGTCGAGGGTGCCGAAGCTGCCCTCCGGGAGCTCATACCGCCTGCCGTCAAACTCGGCAAAGCCCGAGGCGGGCATACAGTTTATCTTTTGGTTGTAGTAGAAAGCGTGCTTTTTGCCCGCAAAGGGCGTCACAATCACCATCGAGTCGTCGGGCGGGCACTCGAGGGTGAATTCACACGAGAAGGGCTTGCCGTCCTTAAACCTGTCGACGGAACAGCTGAGCTTTCGCTCCCCCTCCCGCCGCAAAAAGCTGAAGGAGCAGTGTTTGTTCGCGAAGTGAACGTCCCCCCGCTCGCTCGTGGGGGGCATGTTCGTCGACCCCAACGGCATAAAGCTCATAAGACTTGTCGTCTGTTCCCACGGCCTGTCGCCGAACACGAGCAGCGACGCGCTCACAAGCCCCATGTACGAGTTGTCCGCGACCGTCAGCGCCACCGCGAAATCGTCGCACAGTACAAGGTAGTAGTCCCACTCCTTGATCCTGAGCGCGCCCGCCTTTATCGCCGCCCGGTCGTACTCCAAAATAAGCCGCTTGGAGTACCCCCTGTTTGTCAGCACGCCGTCCTTGTCAAGCAGAGCCCCCGGTTCGTCTATGTACTTCTGCATAACATTTCCTTCCTCTCCCCTGTTTTGTTTCGCGCGCGCGAGGGAAAACTAACAACCGCGGGCGGCCGCGCCCCGCGGTCGCGGGGGTGCGCGGCGCGGCCGCCCATAAAAAAAATAAAACCCTTTGGTTTTTGGAAAAAAATTCAAAAACCGCCCCAATTTATAGAAAAATGCCCGAAAGCGCGTTTCTTCGCCTCACGCGGGCCGCTTTTTTTACAATTTATCGCCGCATCACCGTTATTTCACGTCCATTTCACATTGCGGGGGTAAACTAATCTCATCAAAAGCAAGGAGGTTTTCTGTATGGCAGACGACAGAAACGAATTTGAACGTATAGATGTCGAGTATTCGAGCGACAAGCAGCCCGCCGAATGTCCCGCAGACAACGGCATATCGGGCGAGTACCACCTCTCGGGGAGTGACATCCCCCGCAGCGACGACACCGCGGGGCTCGGACGCACCGCCCCCACGGGCGGCGACGAAGCGCGCCGCGCCTATTCCGCTCAAGGGGCGGGCGCGAACGCTCCGTACTACGGCAGCGCCGCCCCGGGCTTTAACGCACAGCCGCCGCACGACCCCGCGGGCGGACAGTCGGGCCGCGCTTCGGGGCCCGTGCCTCCCACCGGCCCCGTCTACTCGCACATGTTTTCGGACGGCACACAGCCCCCGCTCAAAAAGAAGCGGGGCGGCAGGGTGAGCGTTGCGACGGTCGCGGTGAGCGTTGTGCTCTCCCTCGCCGCAGGCTTCGGCGGCGCGCTGCTGGCAAACAGTATATTCCCGCCGAAGGCGGGCCAAAACACCGTCATGTACCAGTCGGTCGACCGCACGGGGGTTGAGACCGAGGTCAAGGACGTCTCCGACATCGTCGACATGACCCAGCGCAGCGTGGTCGAGATAACGACCGAGGCCCTCTCGACCGGTAGCTTTTTTAACCAGTATATCACCTCGGGCGCGGGCAGCGGCGTTATCCTGACGGCCGACGGCTACATCGTGACGAACAACCACGTCGTGTCGGGCAAAAGCAGTATCACCGTCACGGTCGGGGACACAAAGTACAACGCTTCGGTCGTCGGGACCGACTCGACCTCCGACCTCGCCGTGATAAAGATCGACGCCGAGGGCCTCACGCCCGCCGTGCTCGGCGACTCGTCGTCCGTCAAGGTCGGCGACAGCGTCATCGTCATCGGCAACCCGCTCGGCTCGCTCGGCGGCTCGGTCACCGACGGCATCGTCAGCGCGCTTGAGCGCAGCGTCTCGATCGACGGCAAGCAGATGACCCTGCTTCAAACCAACGCCGAGATAAATCCCGGCAACTCGGGCGGCGGCATGTTCAATATGTACGGCGAGCTCATCGGCATCGTCAACTCAAAATCCTCCCTCACCTCGTCGGGCACAACGGTCGAGGGCATCGGCTTCGCCATCCCCGTCGACACCGTCAAGGAGGTCACCGCAGAGATTATGGAAAAGGGCTTCGTCTCGGGCGGCCCTGCGATGGGTGTCCAAATTATCCAGATCTCCTCCCAAAGCGCTGCGCAGCAGTACGGCGTGAGCAGGCTCGGGGTGTACGTCGCCTCGGTCGAGGAGGGCATGGGCGCCGAGGCGGCGGGCCTTATGCCGGGCGACTATATCATGAGCATTAACGACAAGCTCGTCGAGACAACCGCCGACATCACCGAGCTCATCTCCACCCTCGAGGCGGGCGACCGCGTGACCCTGCAAATCGTGCGCGGCTCCGACCTGCTGACCGTCGAGGTCGAGCTGTCCGAGCGCACACAGTGAGCAAAAGCGTCCTATACCCGTTTCGTTTGACGCGGTGCCCTCGCACACGATCTTCCAAAGCGTCCTGTCCGATCGGTCATACAAACAGCAAAAGCCCCCGCGGTGAAAATTCACCGCGGGGGCTTTTGGGTCTGTCTTGTCTTTTTGATATGCAGGAATTAAAAAACGCCGCTTCTCCGCCGCCCTCCCTGAGCACGGCCGCCTTCCAAGGCGCCGGCCGTCGTCGCCCCGGCCGCGGGGCTGCGCCGGCTCTGTCCCGCGGGTTCCCGAAATCCTGTCTGCATTTTTTGTCCGACCGAAGGCCTTTTCAAACGCGCCCTTGACCGTGGGCGCTTCGATGCCCTGCCGCAGCCTATCGGGAGAGCGCCCCGCCTGTCCGCGATGGAAAACGGCGAAGCTCGGGAGCCTTCGGAATACGGTCGTTTGCAGCGTTTTCACATACTGTCGCTCCTGCCACAGAATCGAGCGCAGACACACAGAAGCAAAAATCAGCATTCGGGTGCAGTGCTGTCGGCGACACGCGGCATTTGGGGCAAAGCCCCGCCCGCCGCTCGTCGTCCCTGTCCTTTCGGGCGGTTTGTAACTGCGCCTCCGGGGCTTCACGGCGGCAAAACGCCCTCCCCTTAATAGGGGAGCGGCACGGCTATGCCCCGTTTATCGAGCCTCCCCGGCAGCGAGCCGTTTTTAAAATAGGCGTCTCGCTCGCCGTCGGTGAGGCCGCGCGCTGCGAGATAGCTTCTCAGTCTTTCGATTGCCCCGTTTTTACTGTCATCTCCGGAGGGAAGGCCGCTGCCGGGGGCGGGGCCCGTGCCTCTTCTCGGCGAGGTAAGTGCTGCAAGCTCGGCCTCGGCCTTCGCCTTCGCCGCCGCTATCTGTGCGTTCAGCTCCTGCTGCGCGCTGTAATAGCTTGTGCCGAGGTTCGAGAGCGTTTTCTGCCTCTCGAGTTCGTATTCGCTCAAATACCTTTGAAGCTGCGCAGCATAACCGTCCAGCGCCTCGTTCCTCTCCCTCTCGTAGGCGTCCATCCCCTGCTGCTGCTTGAGCACGACGCTGCCGAGCTTGTCCTGATACTCTCTGTCCAGGTTGTTGCGGTTGTTTTGATAGTTGCTGTCGAGCCTGACAAGCGAGGTCTCGGTCATCCCGCCGTTGGCGCCGTTTGCCGCAAGCCGTTGGGGCAGCGCCTTTCTCAGCTGCATCGCGGTGATGTACGCCTCCCTGAGCCCCCGCTCGTTGTTGTCCGAAAGCTCCTTTTTGAGCAGGTCGTTTTGCTGTGTCATCTCGGACACAAGTCCGTCGTAGCGGCTGTTCGTCGATCTGACGTTGTTCTCATACTCGGCGTTTGCCTGCTTTATCCTCGTGTCATATTCCTCGTTTGCAAGCTTTACGCCGGTGTCGTACTGCTGCTTTGCGCTGTTGAGCCTGCCCTCATACGGCGCAAGCGTCGCACTCAGCGACGCGCTGATGCTGCCTGCCGTCTTTGCCATATCCTCTCTTCCTTTCCTTTTGTTTTTTTGGGATGTGATGTTATTTATTGCCCTCAGCGTCATCAAAAACACCGTGTCCCTATTTTTTACATCTCATCGCCCCCTGCCCTTATCCCCTAAGGCCTCCTTACCGCGCGCAATCGGAACGGCGCGCGGCACGCCCTGCGGGAATATGCAGGGTGTGTGTAAGGGGAGCTGTCGCAAAGCGACTGAGGGGTTGCCGCCCTTAAGCCCTTATTTCTTAAAGCCTCCCCTACCGAACGCAATTTGTACGGCGTTCGGTAGGCGCATATTCCTGCGCCGCATGTCAAGCGTCCATTCCTCTTACGCTTGGCCACAACTCATGGGATTATGTGAGCCGTGTGTAAGGGGAGGGGTCAGCAAAGCTGACGGAGGGGTTGTAAGTCCCTGCAGCTGACTGAGGGATTGTGCCCTTAAGCTTCCCCCGTGGGGGGAAGCTGTCAGCGTCAGCTGACTGATGAGGGGTGAGCTGCGCTTCCTCGCCTGACCTCGCCCCCACGCAAACGCAGCTTAACGCAGCCCGCGAGGACGAGATGAGAGGTGAGCCCTTGAGGCTCCCTTGTGTAAAGGGAGCTGTCGCAAAGCGACTGAGGGATTGTCATGCCCTTATCCTTATCCCTTAAGCTTCCCTTACCGCGCGCAATCGGAACGGTGCGCGGCACGCCCTGCGGGAATATGCAGGGTGTGTGTAAAGGAGGGTGTCACGCAGTGACGGGGGAATTGTTAGCCTTACTCCCTCACCTCCCCATACCCAAGAGCCCCCGGCAGCAGCCGGGGGCTTTCAGCCGACCCGGTTCGCCGGACAGGGCAAGCTAAAGAATTTGCATCGGAGCCGGTTGCTTTGCCCCGGGCTTGCCGATGAAGGGGAAGCGGTAACGCTTCCCTTTTTTCACCTGTTTTATGTCGCCTCCTTCACGGCGGCTTTAAAGTGAGCTCTCCGATTTAACTGCCGCCCGCTCGGTGTCCCTCATCTGTCTCTGCACGTGCGCCGCCATGACGGAGATAAACTCGGAAACCGACGGCGGAGCATAGAGCGGATACCCGGCCAATCCTTTCAGTCGGTCGGGATTCACGGCCCAAGCGCGATAGATAATCGTGCGGATGTCTCGTTTGACACAGCACGCGCCGCACCCGCATTGTTCGGCAGCCGCCCCGTAGATCTGTTCCACGACACGCAGCAATCGGGCCTCGTCCTCGACGGCGAGCTCTATCGCAAGCAGGGCCTGTCGATAGCCGTGGTAACGCTTTGTGATACCCAAACGGCGGAACTCATCGCGAATGACGTCGGTGTCTTCATTGAAATATCCTCCAAAACATAGTATTTAAGAAAATCATAGTTCAAAAAATACGCTTTGGTAATAAATTCAATGAATTGACGATTATTTTTATACAAAAAGCGCAGAAAAAAGGCTGAGAGACATCTCCCCTCATCCCGGCCCCGTTGCCGTCGCCGTCCTACGCCACCGCCGCTCTGACGGTCTCTACAATTTTCGTGAGCCTCGCGACCTCGGCCTGCGCCGTTTTCAGCTGTGCCCTGAGCTGCGCGATCTCGGATCCAAGCGTCGCGCTGCCGGTGTCCGCGAGATGCAGCGCCGCCCAGTCGGGGCTGTACGCCACCCAAAGGGCGTCGCCGATGCCGTTGACATCGGGCTCGAGCAGGTACCACACATATCCGTCCGCCTCGGCGCGGTCGTGGATGTTGTAGATCCCCCGAGCGGCATAACCCCATCGGCTGCCGCTTAGGGTCGGATAGAGCCGTGCGTTGACCACGCTCGAGACGATCTCGAGCTGGTCTTTGCTCTCGTCTCGCGCGACCGGCGTGCCGTAGGCCTTCGCCGTCTGTGCGGTGCGGATGCGCTCGGGCAGCAGCGTGCCGGCGCTCACGACCGGGTTCGCGACGGCGGGCATAACATACAACCGATTCAGCGGGTCGACGCTGTGCGCCTTGCTGTTGCCGCCCCTGCGCAGCTCGAAGTGCAGGTGCTGCCCGTTGCTGTAGCCGGTGTTGCCCATCTGACCGAGCGTCTGCCCCTGTTTCACCGCGTCGCCCTTCCCGACCCGCAGCCCCTTGAGCAGATGTCCGTACAGACTGTACCAGCCGTTCCCGTGACTGAGGATCACATAATTACCGTAGATGCGGGAGTTGGGGTAGGTGTTGCCGTAGCCGTCGACGGCGGAGACAACGACGCCGTCCGCGACGGCGATGATCTCCTGATTGTTCCCGTTTGCGACCCGGCCGTTCCAGCCGAAATCGACGCCGAGGTGCGCCGAGTGGAACCGCTGGGTGATCGTGAGATAGTGCCGCAGCGGATAACAGAACATGCTCTCAGCCATTCGCCTGCGCCTCCGTTTCCTCGTGGGTGACCGGCTCGATCTCGTTGTCCGGCATGGCTTCGAGCTGTTCGGACTGCCGCCCGGTATCCGTCAGTCTGCCGAGTAAATCAAAAACGTAGTTGGAGCCGCGCGAGAGCAGAACGCCTGTGAGTACCTGCCCGACATAGGGCGCGGCGGCGGGCACGCCCGCGACGGCGAACAGATCGACCCCGAACGCCAAAGCG
>CAYSRC010000012.1:51902-53192 GCA_964433495.1 uncultured Oscillospiraceae bacterium | reverse complement strand
GCCGCATCGCGGGGGCCTCAAAAGCCGCCCGCTATGCGGGTGGGGTTAAAGCTTAAGCAAAAGCAACTTCCGAACTGTGGCAGAATGGTGAGTGTTCAAGCCACCAAACAAAAACAGGAAGGAAGTTGCTTTATGGCAAACAGTTTAGCACATACAAAATGGGTGTGCAAGTATCATATCGTATTTACACCAAAGTATTGACGAAAAATAATATACAGAGAACTAAGAAAAGATATACAGCAAATCATAAAGGATTTATGCAAATGGAAAGGAATAGAAATAATAGAAGGGCATATGATGGCAGATCATGTGCACCTGCTGCTAAGTATACCACCCAAATACAGCGTGTCACAAATCATGGGATATCTCAAAGGAAAGAGCACAATGATGATATTTGAACGACATGCAAATTTAAAATACAAGTTTGGGAACAGAAACTTTTGGGTTACGGGATACTATGTCAGTACGGTAGGTATTAACACATCGACTGTACAGAAGTACATAAGGGAACAGGAAAAGCAAGATCAAATAGAGGACAGCTTGAGCAAAAAAGAGTACCAAGACCCTTTTAAGGGGTAGCAAGTAATCATACCACTGTGGCTTGAGCGAAGCGAAAGCCGGCGTCTTTTAGGCGCTGGCTTTCATTACGGCCTTATAGGCCGCTTGTCATGCCACCCCTCTTAGGGGTGGTCATGACTTTGGCGGAAAGCGGAGGATCAGGTAGCCTGTCTCATCCCCTGCTTTTAAATAAAAAATCTTGGTACTTCCGGATGCTCCGTGGAATTGTTTCTTCTTTCCGACAATTCGCCGGGTAATCGGAGAACAAAATGGAGGGCTTTACATTCTTATCGATCGTTCATTGCCATTTTGACAAGAAAGACAATTGGACATGAGGGACAAGTCTGTTCTCCGGCTATTTTAGCGAAACTGCTGCTAAACGGAAATACTCTGTTGCGGGGATGAGGTATTTCAAAAAAGGCGAGTGGCTGAATGACATCCGGCGGCTCTGCGGGCGGTTCGGGAAATCCAAGCGGCGATGTACGCGATAGGTCGGGTGGTGAAAGCGCAGGTTCCGAGCCCTACCGTCAGGCAGCGGCTAAAGACTAAGAATGAGAAATGCGACAGCGCACTTTGATTCGGCATTTTTTTGTTAGTTCCCATCCTCACTCACGGACTAAACATGTGACGACAGAAAAACTGAGAGGGGCGGGGGGGGGCGGCCCCGACAAACGCGCCCCCCCCCCCAAACAATAAAAAAAACATCTCCCCCCCCCCCCCCCACCCCCCCCC
>CAYSRC010000012.1:0-51892 GCA_964433495.1 uncultured Oscillospiraceae bacterium | reverse complement strand
TTTTTTTTTTACCCATCAACAATAACTCAATAAACTGTTCACCAAAAAAAATCTGTGGGGGGGGCGCCCGCTCAAAACCCCGGCGGCCACGCCCCTCTCAAATATTCATAATGCTCCTTGCGCCGGTTAGCTTACGCCTTTCGGTCACGGTTCACCTTGTCATTCGACCGCTTCGGCTCGTTTGTTTATGCCGTTTTTCTTTCTGACCTCCCCCGGCCCTCACCCCAAAACCTTTTTTAAAAACTGCCCGGTGTATGAGCCTTCGCAGGCGGCGACCTGCTCGGGGGTGCCGCTCACCACGACGAAGCCTCCGCGGTCGCCGCCCTCGGGGCCGAGGTCGATGATGTGGTCGGCGGTCTTGATGATGTCGAGGTTGTGCTCGATGACGATGACGGTGTTGCCCTTGTTGACAAACTCCTGCAAAACCGTGATGAGGCGGTGGACGTCGGCGGTGTGCAGCCCCGTCGTGGGCTCGTCGAGGATATAGACCGTTTTGCCGGTGCTCTGCCGCGAGAGCTCGCTTGCGAGCTTGACCCGCTGTGCCTCGCCGCCCGACAGGGTGGTGGAGGACTGCCCGAGCTTGATGTACCCGAGGCCGACGTCGTAAAGGGTCTTTACCTTGCGGTAGACGGCGGGGAAGCTCGAAAAGAAATCCATCGCCTCGTCGACCGTCATCTCGAGCACGTCGTAGATCGACTTGCCCTTGAACTTGACCTCAAGCGTCTCGCGGTTGTACCGTTTGCCCTTGCACACGTCGCACGGGACGTAGATGTCGGGCAGAAAGTGCATCTCAATCTTGACGATCCCGTCGCCCTGGCACGCCTCGCACCGGCCGCCCTTGACGTTGAAGGAGAACCGCCCCGGGCCGTAGCCGCGCATCTTGGCGTCGGGGCTCTGCGCGAACATGTCGCGGATGAGGGTGAAGAGCCCGATGTAGGTCGCGGGGTTGCTTCTCGGTGTCCTGCCGATGGGGGACTGATCGATGCCGATGACCTTGTCCGCGAACTCGAGGCCCGTCACCCCGTCGCACGCGCCCGCGCGCACCTTGGCGCCGTTGAGCTCGGCGCTGAGCTTTTTGTACAGGATCTCGTTTATCAGCGACGATTTCCCCGAGCCCGAGACACCCGTGACGCAGGTGAACGTCCCGAGAGGGAAGTCGACGTCGATGTTTTTGAGGTTGTTCTGCCTCGCGCCCTTTACGGTGATGCTGTGTCCGCTGCCGCTGCGCCGCTCGGCGGGCACGGGGATCTTCTCTTTGCCCGAAAGGTACCGGCCCGTGATCGACTCGTCGCACCCCAGAATCTCCTGCGGGGTGCCCGAGAAGATGATGTTTCCGCCGTTGACCCCGGCTCCCGGGCCGACGTCGACGATATAGTCGGCGGACATCATCGTCTCCTCGTCGTGCTCGACGACGATGACGGTGTTGCCCATGTCCCGCAGGTGCTTGAGGGTGCCGATGAGCTTTTGGTTGTCCCTTTGGTGCAGGCCGATGCTGGGCTCGTCGAGGATGTACAGCACGCCCATAAGCGACGAGCCTATCTGCGTCGCGAGGCGGATGCGCTGGTTCTCGCCGCCCGAGAGGGTCGCCGCGCCGCGCGAGAGGGCGAGATACTCGAGCCCGACGTTGACCAAAAAGTTGAGCCTGTCCTTTATCTCCTTGATCACCCGCCCTGCGATCATTCGGTCGCGCTGCGACAGCTCGAGGGCCTCAAAGAACCCGAGCAGATCGCTGACCGACAGGTCGCACAGCTCCATGATGTTTTTGCCCCCGACCGTCACCGCAAGCGACGTCGGCTTGAGACGCTTGCCGTGGCACTTGGGGCATTCCACCTCGCTCATGACCGCCTCGATCTCCGAGCGCGACCAGTCGCTTGAGGTCTCGCGATAGCGGCGGTCGAGGTTGTTCACGACCCCCTCAAAAACGCCCGAATAGCTCGCGTGACCGAACTCGTTCTGCCTCTTGAGCTCGAGGCGGTCCTGGCCCGTCCCGTACAGGATGACGTCGAGCGCCTTTTTGGGCAGCTCCTTCACCGGGACATCGAGCGAAAACCCGTACTTTTTCGCGAGCGCCTCATAGTACATCTGCGCCATGCTGCCGTCGCTGTAGTTCCAGCCGCTCGCGTGCACCGCGCCCTCGCGGATGCTGAGGGTGGGGTTGGGGATGACGAGGGAGGGGTCGATGTGCATAAAGGTGCCGAGGCCCGAGCACTTTTCGCACGCGCCGAACGGGTTGTTGAAGGAGAACATCCGCGGGGTCAGCTCCTCGACGCTGACGCCGTGCTCGGGGCAGGCGTAGCTCTGTGAGAACATCATCTCCTCGCCGTCGACTGCGTCGACGACCACCGTCCCGCCGCTCATCGCCACCGCGGTCTCGATCGAATCGGACAGGCGGGAGGCGATGTCGGGGGAGAGGACGAGGCGGTCGACGACGATCTCGATGTTGTGCTTTTTGTTCTTGTCGAGGGCAATCGTCTCGTCCAGCTCATAGATGCTCCCGTCAACCCGCACGCGGGCAAAGCCCGCGCGCGAGGCCGACTCAAACTCCTTTTTGTGCTCGCCCTTGCGGCCGCGCACCACCGGCGCGAGCACATAAAACCGCGTGCCCTCGGGCAGCTTCATGACCGCGTCGACGATCATGTCGACCGTCTGCTGCTTTATCTCGCGCCCGCAGACGGGGCAGTGGGGGATGCCGACGCGCGCGAACAGCAGCCGCATGTAGTCGTATATCTCGGTGACGGTGCCGACGGTCGAGCGCGGGTTTTTGGAGGTTGTCTTTTGGTCGATCGAGACCGCGGGGGACAGCCCGCCGATAAAATCGACGTCGGGCTTTTCCATCTGCCCCAAAAACATGCGCGCGTAGGACGACAGGCTCTCCATGTACCTGCGCTGCCCGTCGGCGTAGATCGTGTCAAAGGCGAGGGACGACTTGCCCGAGCCCGAGAGCCCCGTCATGACCGTCAGCTTGTCCCTCGGGATGACGAGGTCGACGTTCTTGAGGTTGTGCTCGCGCGCGCCCTTTATCGTAATGCTTTCTGCTGCCATCTTTTGTGTTACCTCATCTTTTCAAGCTTTGCTATCCTGTCGCGAAGCTCGGCGGCATACTCGAACTCAAGCAGCTGCGCCGCGTGCTTCATCTCTTTCTTCAGGCGGACGATGAGCTCCTCGCGCTCCTTGCGCGAGAGCTTTTTGCCCTCCTTGTTCCGTATCTCCTCCTTGGAGGAGATCTCGAGCACGTCGCGCACGTCCTTGACAATCGACCTCGGCGTGATGCCGTGCTTTTCGTTGTACGCCTGCTGCATGGCGCGCCGGCGCTCGGTCTCGGTGATCGCCCGCTCCATCGACGGGGTGACCCGGTCGGCGTACATGATGACGGTGCCGTGGTCGTTGCGCGCCGCCCTGCCTATCGTCTGGATAAGGGAGGTCTCCGAGCGCAAAAAGCCCTCCTTGTCGGCGTCGAGGATCGCGACGAGCGAGACCTCGGGGATGTCGAGCCCCTCCCTGAGCAGGTTTATCCCCACAAGGGTGGTGAACTCGCCGAGCCGCAGGTCGCGGACGATCTCCATGCGCTCGACGGTGTCGATGTCATAGTGCATATAGCGCACCTTGACCCCGCGTTCCTCAAGATAGTCTGTGAGGTCCTCGGCCATGCGCTTGGTCAGGGTCGTCACAAGTACCCGCTCGCCCGCCTCGGCGCGCCGGTTTATCTCGCCGAGCAGGTCGTCGATCTGTCCCTCGGTCGGCCGCACCGATATCACCGGGTCGAGCAGACCCGTCGGCCGGATGACCTGCTCGACCACCTGTGCCGAGTTCTTGCGCTCAAACTCGCCCGGGGTCGCGCTCGTGTAGATGACCTGGTTTATCTTGTCATAAAACTCTTCGAACCTGAGCGGGCGGTTGTCAAACGCCGACGGCAGGCGGAAGCCGTAGTCGACAAGGTTCTTTTTTCGGGCGTAGTCCCCGCCGTACATGCCGTGCACCTGCGGCAGCATGACGTGCGACTCGTCCACAAACAGCAGCCAGTCGTCGGGGAAATAGTCGAGCAGGGTAAAGGGGATGCTGCCCGGCTCCCTGCCCGAGAGCACCCGCGAGTAGTTTTCAATGCCCTTGCAGATGCCGATCTCGGCGAGCATCTCCATGTCGTACATCGTGCGCTCGGCGATGCGCTGTGCCTCGATGAGCTTGCCGTTTTCCTTAAAGAACCTGACCCGCTCGTCCATCTCGGTGCGAAGCTCTCCCAGTTTTTCCATCAGGATGTCGTGCGGGATGATGTAGTGGGAGGCGGGGTAGATGGCGGTGTGCTTGAGGTCGCACCTGCGCTCGCCCGTCAGCGGGTTCACCTCGCTTACGCGGTCGATCTCGTCGCCGAAGAACTCGACCCGCAGGGCGGTCTCCGAGTCGTAGGCGGGCAGGATCTCCACCGTGTCGCCGCGCACTCTGAAGCGGTTTCGCTCAAAGCCGAGGTCGTTTCGCTCGTACTGGATATCGACGAGGCGGCGTATAAAGTCGTCGCGCGACATCTTGAGGCCCGGCCTCACCGAGATGATCATATTGCGGTAGTCGATGGGGTTGCCGAGGGAGTAGATGCAGGACACCGACGCGACGATGATGACGTCCCGCCGCTCGGACAGCGAGGCGGTCGCTGCGTGGCGGAGCTTGTCGATCTCGTCGTTTATCGCGCTGTCCTTCTCAATGTAGGTGTCGGTGCTCGGGATGTAGGCCTCGGGCTGGTAGTAGTCATAGTAGCTGACGAAGTACTCCACAGCGTTTTCGGGGAAAAACTCCTTGAACTCGGAGCACAGCTGCGCCGCGAGCGTCTTGTTGTGCGCGAGCACGAGCACCGGGCGGTCAAACGCCGCAATGACGTTTGCCATCGTGAAGGTCTTGCCGCTGCCCGTCACGCCCATGAGCGCCTGCTCACGGTATCCCTTTTTCAGCCCGTCGACGAGCTGCGCGACGGCCTCGGGCTGGTCGCCCGTGGGCTTGAAAGGCGAGTGAAGCTTAAATATCCCCATGTCCGGCACCTCCCTGTGAACACAGCCGAGCGGCTGAAAACGCGATACACTGAATTATAGCACATATGTTCTTGTTTTGCAAAAATATTATAAGTTTTTTCGCGGACATACAACAATATTCCTGTCCGCCGCACCGCGACAATTGAACAAAATCCTTTAAAATGATATAATTATAATAAATATGTACGGGTTCCGCCGCCATGCCTTTTTCGGCGGCGCCTTTCGGGGCGGGTCGCGCTCGGCCCCGTTTTGACGGAGGTCACGGATTGGAAGAGAAAAACGGCGGGGAGTTTCGGCGCGGCATGGACGCGCTGCGCGAGCTCATAGCTTCAAGAGAAAAAGAGACAAGGTATTATATCCGCACCTTCGGCTGCCAGCAGAACGTCAGCGACAGCGAGAAGATGGCGGGGATGCTCGACGTCTGCGGCTGCAAGGCCGCAGAGGGCCCCGAGGACGCGGACATCATCCTCTTCAACACCTGTGCGGTGCGCGAGCACGCCGAGGACAGGGTGTTCGGCAACGTGGGCAGGCTCAAGGGCCTCAAGGAGAAAAAGCCCGGGCTTGTCATTGCGGTCGGCGGGTGCATGGTGCAGCAGCCGCAGGTCGCAAAAAGGCTGTGCGGGATGTTCCCGTTTGTCGACATCGTGTTCAACACCAACGAGCTGTGGCGTCTGCCGCAGCACCTCGCCGCAGCGTATACCAAGCGGGACAAAAGGACGCTTGACGCCTCGGTGTGCGGCGACTTTGCGGTGCGCGAGGGGCTGCCCGTCAGGCGGGGCGGGGGCTTCAGGGCCTTTGTGCCCGTCATGTACGGCTGCGACAACTTCTGTACCTACTGCGTCGTGCCGCTCGTGCGGGGGCGCGAGCGCAGCAGGAGGCCCGAGTTTATCCTTGACGAGGTCAAACGGGCGGTCGAGGGCGGCTGTCGGGACGTCATGCTGCTCGGTCAAAACGTCAACTCGTACGGCAAGGGCCTTGCGGGCGATGTCGACTTCCCCGCGCTTCTGCGGCGCGTCAACGAGATAGAGGGGGAGTTCACCGTCAGGTTCATGACAAGCCACCCCAAGGACGCGACGCCCGAGCTGTTTGACGCGATAAGGGACTGCAAAAAGATAAGCCGGCACCTCCACCTGCCCGTCCAGTCGGGGAGCGACGAAATCCTGAGACGGATGAACAGGCGGTACACCGCGGGGCAGTACCTCGAGCTCATCGACTGCGCGCGAAAAAAGGTGCCCGACATGACCTTTTCAAGCGACATCATCGTCGGGTTCCCCGACGAGAGCGACGAGGATTTTGAACGGACGCTCGAGCTTGTGAAACGCGTGGGCTTCCGCTCGCTGTTCACCTTCATCTACTCCAAGCGGGGCGGCACCCCCGCGGCGTCGATGCCCGACGGGGTGTCCCACGAGCGCAAGACGCGGCGCATGGCGCGCCTCATCGAGGTGCAGGACGCGATAAGCGAAAAACAGGAGCTGGGCTTTATCGGCAGGCGGTTCCGTGCGCTCGTCATCGGCAGGGCAGAGGAGGGCGGCTTTGAGGCGCGCCTCGACGACAACTCGGCGGTGAGCGTCGAGGGCGCGTGCACGCCGAACGAGTTCTGCGACATAGTCATCACCGAGAGGACCAAAAAGAGACTGTTCGGAAAGGCGGTATCACAATGACGGACAACGACAGGATCATCGACATGACAAGGGCGCTCGGGCGCGCGATTCAGATGGACGAGCGCTACAAGCGGCTCGATGCGTGCAGGCGCATGACCGAGGGCAACGCCGCGCTGCAGGAGCTCATCGGCAGCTACAACGTGACGAGGATGAACCTCGACCGCGAGCTCTCCAAGGACAACGCCGACAGCGGGAAGATCGCCGACCTGAACGGCGAGCTGCAGCGCATGTACGACGAGATCATGTCGGACGAGGGCATGGCCGGCTTCAACGAGGCCAGAGAGGAGATAAACGGCCTGATGAACTTCATCAACGCCATCCTCACCGCCGCCGTGACGGGGGAGGACCCCGACGCTGTCGCCGAGCCCTCGGCCTGCACCGGCAGCTGCGAGAGCTGCGGCGGCGCCTGCCACTGACGGCAGCGGCTGAACGGCGCGGACATTTTCGGCGGGTGAAGAGTCCAATAAACGAAAAAGAGGTCAAAAGGGTGTCATTTCCCGAGGTTACGGCAAAGCTGTCGCCGATGATGCGGCAGTATCTTGAGATAAAACAAAAGCACGAGGATGCACTGCTGTTCTACCGGCTGGGCGATTTTTACGAGATGTTCTTTGACGACGCCGTCACGGCGTCCAAAGAGCTCGAGCTCGTCCTCACGGGGCGCGACTGCGGCCTGCCCGAGCGCGCGCCGATGTGCGGCGTGCCCTTTCACAGCTGCGAGGGGTATATCGCGAAGCTCATCCAAAAGGGCTACAAGGTCGCCGTCTGCGAGCAGGTCGAGGACCCCGCCCTCGCAAAGGGCATCGTAAAAAGGGAGATTATCCGGGTCGTCACGCCGGGCACGGTCGTCGAGAACAGCATGCTGTCGGAGGAGTCGAACAACTATGTCTGCTGCCTCTTTTTTGACGTGTCCTGCAGGGGGATGTGCTTTGCCGACATCTCGACCGGCTCGGTCTTTGTCACCGAGACGACGGACGGCCCCGAGACGGTCGTCAACGAGCTGTCCCGCTTTGCGCCGCGCGAAATCCTGCTCAACGCCCGTGCGCAGGGCAACAAGCGGGTCACCGATTTTATCGTGAAAACCCTCGGCGTCAAGCCCACCCTCATCTACGACGAGGGCTTTGATCTGACGGTGTGCCGGCAGACGGTGTTCGAGAGCTTTTCGGGCGAGAGCTGCGATCGGCTCGCCGAGCTTCGCGAGGGCGCTGGCGTGCGGGCGCTCGGGGTGCTTGTGCGGTATCTGCGCGACACCCAATTCCACGGGGCCGACAGGCTCACGGACTTTGAGGTCTATCGGTGTGCGCAGTTCATGTCGCTGTCCGCCTCTTGCCGCCGCAACCTCGAGCTCGTCGCCTCGGCGCGGACGGGCGAGCGCAGGGGCAGCCTGCTGTGGGTCATCGACAGGACGAGGACGCCCGCGGGCAAAAGGCTGCTCAAGGCGTTTATCGACCGCCCGCTCGTCGACGTCGGCGAGATAAACAGACGACTTGACGCGGTGGAGGAGATGGCGGGCGACCCGGTGTGCGGTGCGCGCATGGGTGACGCCCTGTCCCAAATAAAGGACATCGAGCGCATGATGACAAGGGTCATCTACCGCACCGTCTCGCCGCGGGAGCTTATCGCCTTCGCGTCTGCGTGCGAGGGCCTCAAGGCGCTCAAGACGGCGGCCTCGGCGCTCACATCGCCTCTCGCGTCCTCCCTTTGCGGGGCAATCGACCCCCTCGACGACCTTGCGCGCCGGGTAACCGAGACGATAAGCGAAAACCCGCCCGCGCTCATGAAGGACGGCGGGTACATCAAAAAGGGCTTCAGCGGCGAGATAGACGAGCTGCGGCAGCTTGTGGGCGACAGCAAGAGCTATCTTGCCGAGCTCGAGATGCGCCTCAAGGAGCAGCTCGGCATAAAAAACCTCAAGGTCGGCTACAACCGAGTCTTCGGGTACTACATCGAGGTGCCGCGCGCGTTCTCGTCCTCGGTGCCCGACACTTTCGTGCGCAAGCAGACGCTCGCGACGGGCGAGCGGTATATCAACGAGGAGCTGAAGGAGCTCGAGGGCAGGATACTCAGCGCCGCCGAGCGGATAGCCGCGCTCGAGCGCGAGGCGTATGAAGAGCTGCTCGTGTTCCTTGAGGGCAACGCGGGCAGGGTGGGGGCGTCGGCGCACGCCTCGGCCTATCTCGACGTGCTGCACGGCTTCGCGAAGTGCGCGCAGGACAACGCCTACACACGGCCCGACGTCGACGGGAGCGGCGTCGTCGAGATAAAGGGCGGCCGCCACCCCGTTGTCGAACAGGTGATCGACGGCGGCCTGTTCGTCCCCAACGACACGTTGCTCGACAGGGGAGAAAACCTCGCCGCGCTGATAACGGGGCCCAACATGGCGGGCAAGTCCACCTACATGCGGCAGACGGCGCTCATCGTGATCCTCGCGCAGATCGGCTGCTTTGTGCCCGCAAAGTCGGCGCACATCGGGGTCGTGGACGCAGTGTTCACAAGGGTCGGCGCGTCGGACGACATCTTTTCGGGTGACTCGACCTTTATGGTCGAGATGCGCGAGGTCGCGGAGATCCTCGACAACGCCACCGCAAACAGCCTCGTCATCCTCGACGAGATCGGCCGCGGAACCTCCACCTACGACGGCATGAGCATCGCGCGCGCCGTGGTCGAGGAGATCTGCCGCGAGGGCGGCATCGGCGCAAAGACGATGTTCGCGACCCACTATCATGAGCTGTGCGAGCTCGAGGACGTGTTCTGCAACATAAAAAACTACAACATAGCGGTGAAAAAGCGCGGCGACGACATCACCTTTCTGCGAAAGATCGTGCGGGGCGGCGCGGACGAGAGCTACGGCATCGAGGTCGCGAAGTTGGCGGGCCTGCCCGAGACCGCGATCGAGCGGGCGAAGGAGATACTGCACGGCATCGAGCGGGGCGAGAGAGCGCCGCTCGGCCCGCTCAGGACGCCCGAGCGGGAGGAAGAATCGCGCGCTGCGGCGGAGATCATGCGCGAGCTTGCGCGCATCGACATCGACACGCTGACGCCGATAGAGGCGATGCTCAAGCTGGGCGAGCTTGCGGGCGTCTGCCGAAGGGGGTGAGGGCGCGATGCCTTCGATAAAGCTGCTCGAACGAAACGTGTGCGAGCTCATCGCGGCGGGCGAGGTGGTCGAACGGCCCGCCTCGGTCGTGAAGGAGCTCGTCGAAAATTCGATCGACTCGGGCGCGCACGCGATAGAGGTTGAGATAAAGCGGGGCGGGCTCGGGCTGATCAGGGTCGCCGACGACGGCTGCGGGATCCCGCGGGAGGAGGTCCCGACGGCGTTTTTGCGCCATGCCACAAGCAAGATCTCCTCGGCGGGCGATCTCGACGGGATAACCTCGCTCGGCTTTCGGGGCGAGGCCCTCGCCGCGATCTCGTCGGTGTCGCGGGTGACGATGATCACCTGCCCCGCCGGCGGGGAAGCGACACGGTACGTCATCGAGGGCGGCGAGGAGGCCGCGCTCGAGGAGGTCGGCGCGCCCGACGGGACGACCGTCTTTGTGCGGGACATCTTTTACAACACACCGGCGCGGATGAAGTTTTTGAAAAAGGACGTGCACGAGGGCAACGCGGTGCAGTCGGTGACCGAGATGCTGGCGCTGTCCCATCCCGAGAGAGCCTTTAAGCTCATCCGCGAGGGCAGGACGGTCTTTTCCACCCCGGGAAAGGGGGACGTCTTTTCCGCCCTGTACGGCATCCTGCCGCGAACGGTGAGCGAGAACATGATCCCGTTTTGCGAGCAAAGGGGCGCCGTGGCCGTCAGCGGCTACATCACGGCGCCCGCCTCGGCGCGGCAGAGCAGAAGTATGCAGAGCGTCTTTGTCAACGGGAGGTTTGTCCGCTCGAGAAGCATCTCCGCTTCGGCGGAGGAGGGGTGCCGCGGCCTTGTCACGGCGGGCGGCCATCCCGCCTTTGCGGTGTACGTCACCCTGCCGCCCGAAAATGTCGACATCAATGTGCACCCCGCCAAAACCGAGGTGCGCTTTAAAAACGAACGGGAGGTCACCTCGGCGGTTTACAGCGCTGTCAAGCTGGCGCTCACCGCCTACGCGGGCGATATTTCCAACAAGATCACCGCGTGGGAGGACAAGGGCCGCAAGACCGAAGCCGAGCCCGTACCCGAGCCGCCGGGCAAAACGACGCCGCCGAAGGCGCCCCGGGCCGATGCTGCCGCGCCCTGTCCGCCGGGGGACGCCGTGTACACCGCGGGCGGCGCTTTTCTCACCCTGAACGCGGGGGACGAGGCGGGTGTCAGGGAGCGGGCCGTCGAGGTCTCGGACGGGGTTCGGCGCAGGTTCCTCGACATCGAGCCCGACGGGCCCGCGCGGCCGTCGCGGACGATGCCGGGGGCGTCGGAGCTTGCCGCAGCGCCCCAAAGCGCCGCGCGTGGGCCGGCAGCAGAGCCCCCCGCAAAGGCGGCGGCCGGCAGCGCGGACGAGCGTGGGCGTTCGGACGGCGCAGTGCAGACGGTTCAGACCCGCATCGGCGGGGTGCGGGACGGCGCGGACGACGGCGGCGGAAGGACCTTGAGATTTGTCGGCGAGGTCTTTTCGACCTATGCGGTCTTTGAGACCGACGACAGCGTTGTGCTCATGGACAAGCACGCCGCCCACGAGCGGATATTGTACGACAGGTTTGTGAAGGACGGCGCGGGCTTCTCGCGGCAGACGCTCCTTGCGCCCGTCGTCGTCCCCCTGAGCGAGCAGGAGCTCACGGCGCTCGAGGACAACCGCGAGGCGGTCGAGCGGGTGGGGTTTGTCGTCGAGCGGTTCGGCGAGCACGAGGCCGCGGTGCGCGAGATCCCCACCTATTTCACCGGCAAGGCGGTGGGGGACGCCGTCGAGCAGATGGCCGAGCGGCTCGCGTCCCTCTCGAACGAGATATCGCCCGACGAGACCGAGTGGCTGATGCATTCGTGCGCCTGCCGCGCGGCAATCAAGGCGGGGTCGCGCTCGTCGGAGCAGGAGCTGTGCAGGCTCGCGGAGGAGATCCTTTTCGGGGACGGGATAAAGCACTGTCCGCACGGCAGACCCGTCGTGACCGAGATAACGAAAAAGGAGATTGAAAAGCGATTTGGCCGTATTCAATAGGGTGATCGCGGTGGCGGGCCCGACGGCGTGCGGCAAAACGGCCGTCGCCGTCGAGCTCGCGAAGCTTGTCGGCGGCGAGGTGGTCTGCGCCGATTCGATGCAGGTCTATGCCCGCCTGTCGGTCGGAACGGCGCGGCCCCGCGAGGACGAGACGGGCGGGGTGCGGCACCATCTCTTCGGCTATGTCGACCCGTCGCAGGCGTACAGCCTCGCGCGCTACTGCGCCGACGCCGACGCCGCCCTGCGGGAGATACTCGGCAGGGGACGCGTCCCGGTGCTGTGCGGGGGCACGGGGCTCTATCTTTCGGCGCTCAAGGACGGTATCGAGCTCGCGGACGAGACGGCGGACCCCTGCCTGCGCGAACGGCTTTGGGGGCGGCTCGAGCGCGAGGGCGCGCAGAGCCTGCTCGACGAGCTGCGCGAGCGCGACCCCAAGGCCGCCGCCCTCGTGCACCCGAACAACCGCAAGCGCCTCGTGCGCTATCTCGAGCTTGTGCTGCAAACGGGGCTGACGATGGACGAGCGCAACGCAAAATCGAGGGAAAACGGAAGCGGGTTCGACTTTTTCACCGCGGTGCTCATGCCGGGGGACAGAGAAAAGCTGCGGCGCAGGATATCCGAGCGGGCGGACGCCATGGCGGCGTCGGGGCTCGTCGGCGAGGCGCGGCTGGTCTATGACAACAGGCAGAGCTGGCCCACCGTCGCCCAAGCGATCGGCTATAAAGAGCTGTTCGGGTATTTCGAGGGGACAAGTTCGCTCGACGGGTGCCTCGAGCGGCTCAAGACCGCGACCGCGCAGTACGCGAAGCGGCAGATAACCTGGTTTAAGCGGATGAGCGGGGCGCGGGTTTACGCTGCGCCGGACAGCGGCGGGGACGCCGCGCGCACCGCAAAAAAAATATATGATGACTTTGCCTGAGTATGTCGGCTGAGCGCGGCATCGGGCCGTCGGCGCGTGCCTGCCCCCATTGGACGCGCGAGTCGGGGCGGATGTCTGAATTTGTAAAATACGGGGTCGGCTGTCCCGATCCTTTGCGGCGGTCGAGGTTGCGAAAGGCGGCGCAAAGTAATATAATTTTCTCTGCGGCCGGGGGCCCGCCGCCCGCGGTCTGCGGACAGGTCTTCGGTCGGACCGTTTTCGCCCGCGCGGGCGCGGTCCATTATAAAAAATGCAGTTGTGCAAAATCGGAGGATGTAATGAACGCGATCAACCTTCAGGATGTTTTTCTCAACCAGGCGAGAAAAGAGCGGATATCGGTGACGATGTTTTTGATGAACGGCTTTCAGATAAGGGGGCTTGTCAAGGGGTTCGACAGCTATACGGTCGTGCTGGACAGCGACGGCAAGCAAAACCTTATCTACAAGCACGCCATCTCCACCATAACCCCCTCCAAGCCGGTTGCGCTTCTCGACAACGCGTGCGAGAAGTCGGGCGCAGATGAGGGCAGGTAAGGCCGTTTTTAAGGCCCTGTTCGGGGCGCTGGCGGGGCTGCTGGTGTTCTATCTCGGATACCAGGTCTACAGGGTGGTTTATCCGCAGTACCGAACGCAGTCGGCCGTTGTCGAGCGGATATCGGACGGGATATCCTGCCGCGGCATCGTCGTGCGAAGCGAGACGGTGATTGACGAGTGGGGCGGCAGCGCGCGCAGCTACCTTGTCAGCGACGGTTCAAAGGTCGCCGTGGGCGAGGCCGTCGCGACGGTGTACGGCTCGGGCGGCGCGGGCGCAGAGATCGACGGGATGCGGCTTCAAAACCTCGAGGAGGAGCTTGCGGTCGTCAGGGCGTCCTCGGTCAGCTCGCGCTCGACGGCGACAAGCGTGTCCAATCTCGGCGGCAGCATCTACGACAGCATAATCGAGATATCGTCCGCGATTTCGGCGGGCGAATACGACAGCGTTTACCGCCTTAAGCCCGAGCTGCTGCGCCTGATGAACAGCTATGACCTCGCGATTGACGAGACCACCGACCTTTCGGGCAGGATAGCCGAGCTCGAGCAGAAGATCGCGTCGATCCCCGACATCGGCGAGGCCTCGACGCTGAGGGCCCCGCTCGAGGGATATTTTATCTCCTACGTCGACGGGCTCGAGGGCAGTATAAACAGAGAGACCCTCGGCGAGATGGGGGTGGGCGACATCGCCGCCCTCGTGTCGAGCGAGCCGCGCAAGGACACCTCGAGGTGCAAGATCGTCTCGGGCTATACCTGGGACTTTGCGGCGGTTGTCACGGCGGAGCAGGCGCAGCGGTTCGGCGAGGGCGTCTCGGTCTCGCTCGATTTTAAATACGCCGGCATCAGCGGCATCCCCGCGCGGGTGACGTCTGTCTTGAGCGACCCCGAGAGCGGCGCGGCGGTCGTTATCTTGACGTGCAGCCGCATGAACGCGAGCCTCGCGTCCCTTCGGTGCGAGCAGGCCGAGATACGTTTTTTCGAGTACGAGGGGATAAAGATCCCGCGCTCGGCGCTGCGGGTCGAGGAGGGGGTCGTCGGGGTGTACGTCCGCTACGGCTCGGCGGTCAGCTTCAAGTCGGTCGACGTGATCTATGAGACCGACGAGTATGTCGTGAGCACCGCGGGCTCGGCCGGGGGCGACACCGTTGCGATGTACGACGAAGTCATCGTCGAGGGCAGAGACCTCTACGTCGGCAAGGAGCTTTAGCGCGAAAAAGGGATGCGGGTTTAACTGTAAGAACGGGTGAAGTGCAGGCGCCGAGAAAACGCCGCTGCGGGATAAAAGCCGCTCGAGGTTTTACAGCGGGCCGATGCCGCCCTTAACCGCGGTCGTTCATGTTGCGCGCGGTTTTGGAGCCGTAAGGGCGGGACGGACAGGGAGCTTTGGCTGTTTTTAAGCGGTTTGCCGACGAGAGCTTCGCCGGAGCCGCAAGCGTGCGGCAAGCAAAAGCCTTCATATCTCTCCGAAAAAACTCCCTCAACAAGCAAACCCGGGCTGCCCCGGTCGGATGCCGCCGCGATACAGGCGTTTTTCATCATTTTTTCTTTTTATCGGGACTGTTTATTGACTTTTTTATTGTATTGTTAGATAATATATTTTAGATGCTTGTATTTTTCAGCCACGGCTGGCGCGGAGCGGAGGATCAAATATGGGATTATTGGACAGTGTCAAGAGCTTTTTCGGTGTTGAGACCGACGATTCGGACGATTATATCGAGGACGAGGTCGACGAGGCCGTCTCCGACAGCGACGGGTCCTCTGACAAGCAGACGTCAAAGAAGAGCCGCGATACACGGATTCTCAACGTCAACCCCACCACGCAGCTCGAGGTCGTCCTTGTAAAGCCCGAGCGCTTCGAGGACGCGAGCGGGATAGCCGACCACCTCAACGGAAAGAGAACGGTCGTTTTAAATCTCGAGTCCACAAGCAAGGATGTTTCGCGCAGGCTCATCGATTTCTTAAGCGGCGTCGCCTATGCCAACAACGGGCAGATAAAGCGCGTTGCAAACAGCACCTTCATCATCACCCCCTACAACGTGGGCGTGATGGGTGAGCTGCTTGACGAGATGGAAAACAGCGGAATGTACTTCTGATAAAATAAAAACCCGGAGGAATGCACAATGTTTACGCCAAGGGAAATAAGGGATACCGAGTTTGACAGGGTTTCGCGCGGATACAACCCCGCCGATGTCGATGAGTTTTTGAATCAGCTCGCCGACCAGGTCGAGAAGCTGATGACCGAGCGCGACGAGGCGCTGCGCCAGGTTCAGCCCCTCAGAAACGAGCTCGAGCAGTATCAAAGCGACGAAAACGCCATCCGCAGCGCCCTTGTAAGCGCCGAAAAGATGCGCGAGTCGATCGTCAACGAGGCCAATCAGCAGCACGATATCCTGATAAGGGACGCTGAGCAGCGCTCGCGCCACATGATTGACGACGCCCGCGAGCGGGTGAAGGGCGAGGCAAAGCTTCTCGACGAGATAAAGCTCAGGGTTTCGCAGTTCAAGAACGAGCTGCTCGGCATGTACGAGGGTCACCTCAAGATGATCGGCAGTCTGCCCGACTTTGAGATGCCCGAGTACGACGACAACGGAAACGCCGTCGGCGACGGGGCCGCGGCTGAGCCTGCTGCGCCCGTCGAGGACATTGTCGAGAGCGTCGACGAGGTCCCTGCGGCCGAGCCCGAGATGCAGCCCGCCGCTCCCGAGCGGCCCGCGCCCGAGTTCGCGCCGGTTACCGAGTTTGCCCCTGTGGCCGAGTTTGCACCCCTTGAGCAGCAGGGCGACGACGAGGGCAGCGCGGACGGCTTCACCATCGACAGCGGCATAAAGTTCGACAGCGTCGAGTTTGACACCGAGGACAAGCCCTATGACGGCTTTGCGCCGCGCACGCGCGAGGCGTCGGTGAACGAAAAGTTCGGAAAGCTCGACTTCGGCGACGGCTTCTCGTTCAATAAATAAGACCGCGGCGGCCGAACGGCTTCTCTGTTTGAATCGCGGTGCGTCGGCAAATCGGCTTACATATTCTTCTCTGCTGCCGCGATAGCTTTTACTTAAACCGAATAAACAAGATATAGCGGTGTTTTGCGCACCGCTATATTCTTAGTGGGGGAAAACTTGCTTTTTACGATTTTTTCGATTTTGGCGCTCACGGTCCTCGACCGTCTGACCAAGATTGCGGCCGAGAGCGCGCTTGCGGGCGCGGGGACGGTCGAGATCATCCCGAACATTTTGGGGCTTGAGCTGCTCGAGGGCGGAAACACCGGCATGGCGTTCGGTCTGTTCAGCGGCGGCGCCGCCGTGCTGTCGGCGCTGACGTTTGTGCTGGTGTTTGTCGGCGTGTACCTTGTGCTGTTCAAGCGCTTCACCTCGGGCCTGTCCCGCGCGGCGGCGGTGCTGCTGATTGCGGGCGGCGCGGGCAATCTGTACGACCGCGTCGTGTACGGCGCGGTGACCGACTTTATACGGTTTCTGTTTTTTGATTTCCCTGTGTTCAATCTCGCCGACTGTTTTGTGACGGTCGGCGCGGTTTTGCTGGTGATAAGCGTGATCACGCTGGGGGACAAAAGCTTTTTTGTGCGGCCGGGCACGCCCGGCCCGCCCACGGGAACGGACGGCGCGGAGGGATGACCGAACGGTTCTGCTTCGCAGCCGAGCCCGAGTGTGCGGGTGTGCGGCTCGACCGTTTTTTGTGCGGCTGTTTTTCGGGAGACGAAGCCCTCGCCGCGCGGTTTTCGAGAAGCTATGTGCAGCGCCTGATCGACGACGGCTGCGTCTCGCTCAACGGCAGACCCGCGAAAAAGAGCGTCCCCGTCTGCCCGGGCGACAGGGTCGAGCTCGAGGCCCCGACCGAGACCGCCGAGATCCTGCCCGAGGACATCCCGCTCGACATCGTCTATGAGGACGACTGTCTGCTCGTGGTGAACAAGCCGAAGGGGATGGTCGTGCACCCCGCGCCGGGCAACCCGCGCGGCACCCTTGTCAACGCGCTGATGTTTCACTGCGGCGGCCGCCTCTCGGGCGTCAACGGGGTCGAGCGCCCCGGCATCGTGCACAGGATAGACAAGGACACAAGCGGGCTTCTCGTCGTGGCGAAGAACGACTTTGCGCACCTTTCGCTGTCCGAGCAGGTCGCCGCGCACAGCATGACGCGGGTCTACAGCGCGGTCGCGCACGGCAGGTTTTCGGACGGGAGCGGGACGGTGGATCTGCCCATCGGCAGAAGCGAGCGGGACCGCAAAAGGTTCTGTGTCACCCAAAAGAACGCAAAGCGCGCCGTCACCCACTACCGCGTGGTGTGCCGGTACGAGGGATATACCCGTCTCGAGCTGCGCCTCGAGACGGGCAGGACACATCAGATCCGCGTGCACATGGCGCACATCGGGCACCCACTTGCGGGGGACACGGTGTACGGCCCCAAAAGCACGCCGAAGGAGCTGTGCGGACAGTGTCTGCACGCGGGGATTCTCGGCTTTAAGCATCCGGCAAGCGGCCGGTATGTCGAGTTTTGCGCGCCGCTGCCTGCGTATTTTGTTGACTTTTTGAACACGCTCAGGGTTTTGGAGGATTAGGGATGCAGTTATCAGAGATGCTTGTCGTTTCCGACGTCGACGGGACGCTGCTTCAGGCGAGCTACGGGGTGCCGAAGCAGAACATCGAGACGATAACCCGCTTTGTCGAGGCGGGCGGCAACTTCACCGTCTGCACGGGGCGCAGCGTCGACTCGGTGCGTCGGTATGTCGACTGGATCCCGTTTTCCGCCCCGGCGGTGCTGTGCAACGGCGCGATCATCTATGACTATAAGAACGACCGGCAGATCTACGGCGCAGAGCTGGACGGCCGCGTCTTTGACGTGGTGCGCGAGGTGGCCAAGGTCTTTCCCAAGGCGGGGATAGAGTTTCACAACTGCGGGGGGATCACCGCGACCCGCATGAACGACGAGGTGACAAAGCACGGCCTCGTCGAGCACATCCCCTTTGTGGTGGCCGACATGAACACGATAGAGGGCGAGGTGTTCAACAAGATGCTGTTTGCCGCGCCGCCCGACATGATCGATGCGATACAGAAGTTTGTCGACAAACGCAGGATGAAGGACGAGCTGTTTGCGATGTTCGATTATGTCAAGACCGCGCCCGTGTACTACGAGATCATCCCCAAGGGGGTCAACAAGGGAACAGGGCTGAGAAGGCTCGCCGACTACATGAACATCGACATGAAAAACACCGTCGCGATAGGCGACTACTACAACGATATCGACATGTTCAAGGAGGCCGGCTACACGGCGACGGTCGCCGACGCGCCCTCCGACATCCGCGGGATGACCGACATCACCACCCAGCGCACCTGTCTCGCGGGGGCGGTGGGCGAGCTGCTTGAGTCGGTGGAGGCGATGTGCGGCGGCTATATGCAGCTGAGGCTCGATCTGTGAAGCGCCCGGGGCTTGTGACGGCGGTCGTCACGGCGGTGCTTTGCGCCGCGGTCGTTGCGCTCAACTATTTTTTGTACAGGTGACACGATGTTCGGAAACTTAGACGCAGGGGCGCTCGGCGCCCTTTTGGACGGGGCTCTCGAGGTGACGGTCGAGGCGTGTGAGCAGGGCTCGACCAACACGACGGCCCGCAGGTTGTACGAGCAAAATAAACGGCCCGTTCTCGTTGCCACCACCTGGCAGACGGGCGGCAGGGGCACGAGGGGCAGGTCGTTTTTCGGCTGTAAGGGCGGTGGGCTGTACATGTCCTTTGCCGCCGACCTCGGCCTTGCGCCCGAGCTGATACCGCTCGTCACGCCCGCAGTCGCGGTCGCCGTGGCCTGCTCGCTGCGGGACAACGCGCACATCGACGCCCGGATAAAATGGGTCAACGACATCACGGTTGACGACAGAAAGCTGTGCGGCATCCTCTGCGAGACGGCGCTCGACGCCGCAGGCCGCGCGGGGGCCGTGGTGGTGGGGATAGGCATCAACCTCAGGCACGACAGCTTCCCCGACGACATAAGGGCGCGGGCGTGCGCGCTCGACGAGCTGTGCGGCGGTGCGGACGTAAACGTCCTGTGCGCCGACATCGTAAAGCGCTGCTTTGACGGCTTTGCGCACATCGCCGACCGCGCGTTTTTAAAGCGCTACGCCGAGCTGTCCTCGCTGCTCGGGCGCGAGATCGTGTATACGGCGGGGGAGGAGACGGTTTTTGCGCGCGCCGAGGGCTTTGACGACGACGCGGGGCTGGTCATTGTGACTGAAAGCGGAGAAAAGCGGGTGCTCACCTGCGGCGACGTGTCGGTGCGGCTCGCGCCGAAAACACGGTGAGCGGGCTTATCAACATGGGTGAAGCCCTGTTATCCGACATAGGGGCGGGGTGTGTTGCAGGCCTCCCTGAAATCAAGATGTCCGCTGCTTTAACGGTGGGCATCTTGATTTTTGTTATACATAGTTCGACGGCTGTTTCTATCGATAAAATGTCTTTTAAAGACTGTGCAGACGATATTGCAAAGAGCCACGATTATGTTTTAGCATCTGCAAAGAATAACGGAAGCGTCGTTTTTAACGTGTTCGCAGCAGAGGAGGAACACTCCCCAAAAGATAAGCGATATAAGGCATTCGGGGCGTCATTGAGTTTTTTTCTGCTTACAGAAAAAGCAGGTGCGCAGCAAAAAGCACGGCCGGAGCCGTGCTTTTTAAAATGCTTCCTTATTTGTTTATCTTTGCCCAGGTGTCCTTGAGGTTCACGATGTTGTTGAAGGTGTCGGGGTGCTTGCTGTCGAGGATAAAGTACCCGTTTCGCACGAACTGAAAGCGCTCGTCGGCGGTCGCGTCCTCGAGGCTTTTTTCGAGCTTGGCGCGCTCGTAGGTCTTGACCGAGTCGGCGTTGAGATAGTCGCCGAACGTCTTGCCCTCGGGCAGGTCGGTTATCTTCTCGAGGGTGAGCAGCCGGTCGTACAGCTTCACCCTGCGCTCGATGCAGCCGTCCTTTGAGACCCAGTGGATGGTGCCCTTGACCTTGCGCCCGTCGGCAGGCATCCCGCAGCCTGTCTCGAGGTCGGCGGTGCAGTGGATCTCTGCGACGTTGCCGTCGGCGTCGAGCTGGGCCCCCGTGCATTTGACGATGTACGCACCCATCAGCCGCACCTCGTTGCCGGGGAACAGCCGCCTGAACTTGGGCGGGGGAACCATGAAGAAATCGCTTCTCTCGATGTAAAGCTCTTTGGAGAACCGCACCTTCCTCGTGCCCGCCTCGGGGTCGTTGGGGTTGTCGGGCAGCTCGAACTCCTCGGTTTTGCCGTCGGGGTAGTTGTCGACGACGAGCCTGACGGGGTCAAGCACCGCAACGCGGCGCAGCGCGCCCGCGTTGAGCTCGTCCCTGATGCAGTGCTCGAGCAGACCGATGTCGACGATGCTGTCGGCCTTGCTGACGCCCGCCGTCCACACAAACGTCCTGATCGACGACGGGGTGTATCCGCGCCTGCGCAGGCCGCATAAGGTGGGCATGCGGGGGTCGTCCCAGCCGTCGACAACCCCGCGCTCGACGAGGTCGCGCAAAAAGCGCTTGCTCATGACGGTGTAGGTGACGTTGAGACGCGCAAACTCCCTCTGCTTGGGCTGCGGCGCGGGGAAGCCGACGTTGTCGATTACCCACTCGTAGAGCGGGCGGTGGTTTTCAAACTCTATCGAGCACAGCGAGTGGGTTATCCCCTCGAGCGCGTCCTGTATCGGGTGCGCGAAGTCGTAGAGGGGGTAGATGCACCATTTGTCGCCCTGGCGGTGGTGCGGCGTGTGCAGGATGCGGTAGATCGCGGGGTCGCGCATGTTCATGTTGGGGCTCGCCATGTCGATTTTTGCCCTGAGCGTGTGCGCGCCGTTGGGGAACTCGCCGTTTTTCATGCGCTCGAACAGGTCGAGATTTTCTTCGACCGAGCGGTTGCGGTAGGGGCTGTCCTTGCCGGGCTCGGTGAGGGTGCCGCGGTATTCGCGCATCTCATCGCCCGACAGCGAGCAGACATAGGCCTTGCCCTCTTTTATGAGCTTGACCGCGTATTCGTAGCATTTGTCGAAGTAGTCGGAGCCGTAGTATATCCCGCCGTCGGGCTCGGCGCCGAGCCAGCGCAGGTCCTCAAGGATCGACTCGACGTACTCGTTGTCCTCTTTGGTGGGGTTGGTGTCGTCGTAGCGCAGGTTGAACTTGCCGCCGTAGCGCTGCGCGACGCTGCTGTTTATCAAAATTGCCTTTGCGCTGCCGATGTGAAGATAGCCGTTGGGCTCGGGCGGGAACCGGGTGTGGATCTCCTTATACGCGCCCGTTTTCAGGTCCTCGTCGACGATGTCATAGATAAAGTTGGTGTAGTTTTCGTCCATTTGGCGATACTCCTTAAAAGTTGCACGGCGCCGGGCCGTGATAATTCCCGCAGGGCGCGCCCCGCGCCGCGCCTCTCGACGGTCGTCCTTTGCGCGCGGCCGCGCAAAGAGCCGTGTCAACCGCGCGGCGTTTGGGCGCTGAGTTCACGGGACGTCTTTGACGTCTTACATCAGAATTTTATCACAAAAGGCGGGGCCGTTCAACAAAAACAGCGCCGCCGAACGACGGCAGCCTCAAAAAAGCCGGTGCGAGGTCGCGGCAAACGGGCCCCGCGCCGCCGACGGGCAGGAGCTCGGGTTTCCCTTAAAGGTATTTTGAATAGGCCGCGACGGCGAGCCTGTCGCACCGCTCGTTGTAGGGGTGGCCGTTGTGGCCGCGCACCCACACGAACCGCACCCTGTGCACCGACAGCAGCGACAACAGTCTCTGCCACAGCTCGCGGTTGGGCACCGGCTTTTTCTGCGCGTTTATCCAGCCCTTTTTGCTCCAGCCGTACAGCCAGCCCTTTTGAACCGAGTCGACGACGTATTTTGAGTCGCTGTATACCGTCACGCTGCAGGGTTCCTTCAGGGCCTCAAGGCCGCTGATGACGGCGGTCAGCTCCATGCGGTTGTTGGTGGTGGCGGGGTCGGCCCCCGACAGCTCGCGCTCCCTGCCGCCGCACTCGAGCACCGCGCCCCAGCCGCCGGGCCCCGGGTTGCCCGAGCACGCCCCGTCGGTGTACAGATTAACATCCTTCATCCGAAACCTCCGCGCATACGCTTTCACGTGTGCGAATAACCTTTGATTTATAAAAACAACTTTTTTGTCCGTATAAGCATCATTTGGGCTTATGCAGATATTCATTAAACTGATATTATCACATTGCGCGCCGCGTTTCAAATCCCGCCGCCCCGACGCTGCCCCGCAGGACGGGGGAGACGGAGACACGCGGGACGGGCGGACAAGGGCGAGCCGTCGAGTCCGAGGACGCCGGCGTCCGCAAAGAAAGAGCCCCGCGCGGGCGGACAAAGGCCCGAAACGCCGTCCTTTTCGCGGGCGGCAAATGAGCCCGGGGACGCGGCGCGCCTTTTGGAAAACGCACCTGCGCAAAACAGGCGAACGCGGCCGGGCGTGCGGGTGACGCGCGGTCTAAAACTTCGAAAAGTTGACAACCATAACATAAAAAGAGTATTATAGAGTATCTGTAGAGTACGTCTGCGCGGAGGGTGAGCGGCCGCGCAAAAACGAATTTGTACCGCATCCGGGACAATTGGGCTGTTTCCGGCCTGTTTCGGATGCTTTGAAGTGCGGCGGAAGTTTTTTCCGCAACCCTGAGACTATGATTTGTTTTGAGGGGCGAGTCCCTCTGACGTAGATATTTACATAAAATTTTTTCAACCGCATATGCGGTACGGAGGTATTTTTTTTGGCAAATAACAGCGATAAGCAAAAGCTGTTTTCGCGCATACGCCCCGGCGAGGTCCGGGCGGACGCGCTGAACACGGCTTCTAAGGCAAACAACAACGGTAAAGCTGCCGCCGCAAAGGGCAGAAAGGAGACCGCCGCGAAGGCGGCCGGCGGGACGGCGTCCAAAAAGGCGAAGACCGCCGACGTGTCCGTGAAAAGCGGCAGGGCGGCACAGCAGAACAGGGCGGCGGGGCCCAGGACGCCCAAGCGCGCCGCAGCGCCCAAAAAGCAGGCGGGCGACGGCCTTTCGGCCCCGCGCGGCAGAAACAGAAGCCGCAGCGCAGCCGGGATAAGCGACATGAACGCGACGCTCAGGATAATCCCGCTCGGCGGGCTCGGGGAGATCGGCAAAAACTGCACCCTGTATGAGTGCGGAGGCGACAGCATCATGGTCGACTGCGGCCTGTCCTTCCCCGACGACGAGCTGTTCGGCGTCGACGTCGTCATCCCCGACTTCAGCTATGTCGCCGAAAACAAAGAGCGGCTGCGCGGCGTGGTCATCACCCACGGGCACGAGGATCACATCGGCGCGCTGCCGTATTTTTTAAAGCAGGTCAACGTCCCGGTGTACGCGACCAAGCTCACGGTCGGGCTCATCGAGGCAAAGCTTGCCGAGCACAGGATGCTCGACTCGGTCAAGCTCAATATCATCAAGCCGGGTACGGCGTTTAAGCTCGGCTGCTTCTCGGTCGAGCCGGTGCGGGTCAACCACTCGATCCCCGACGCGGTGGCGTTTGCAATAACCTGCCCCGCGGGCACCGTGGTGCAGACGGGCGACTTCAAGGTAGACTATACCCCCGTCCTCGGCGAGCCGATAGATATCAGGCGCTTTTCTCAGATAGGCAGCGGCGGGGTGCTCGCGCTGCTGTCCGACTCGACAAACGCCGAGAAGCCTGGCACCAGCATCACCGAGAGAAACGTCGGCAAGTCGCTGGACGCCCTGTTCCCGCGCGCGGAGGGCAAGCGGATACTCATCGCCTCCTTCGCCTCCAACATCCAAAGGATCCAGCAGATTATCGACCTTGCGGTCAGCCACGGCAGAAAGGTCGCCCTGTCCGGCCGCAGCATGGAGAGCTATACCTTCAAGGCCATCGAGCTCGGCTATCTCAGCGTCCCCGACGGGCTTCTCATCAGTCTCGACGAGGCCGCGAGGTGCCGCGACGAGGATCTCATCATCATCACGACCGGAAGCCAGGGCGAGCCGATGTCGGCGCTTTCACGCATGGTGTCGGGCACCCACAGGCAGGTCACGATAACCTCCAACGATTTTATCATCATCTCCGCGAACCCGATACCCGGCAACGAGAAGGCGGTCACGCGGATAATCAACGGGCTGCTCAAGCTCGGCAGCGAGGTCATCTACGAGTCGATGTACGAGGTCCACGCCTCGGGGCACGCGTGCCAGGACGATCTCAAGCTCATGCTGTCCCTTGTCAGTCCGACCTATTTCATGCCGGTCCACGGCGAGTACAAGCACCTCATCAAGCACGCGGGGGTCGCGCGCTCGCTCGGCATGGACAACTCGAACATCATCCTCGCCGAGATAGGGCAGGTCATCGAGTTCAAGGGGGGCGAGGCCCGCATGCTCGGGACGGTGCAGTCGGGCAGGGTGCTCGTCGACGGCCTCGGCGTGGGCGACGTCGGCAGCATCGTGCTGCGCGACCGCAAGCATCTCTCGCAGGACGGCTTGATCGTGGTCGTCACCACGGTCGACATGGACGTGCGGGACGTGATCTCGGGGCCCGACATCATCTCGCGCGGGTTTGTGTACGTCAAGGAGTCGGAGGAGCTCATGCGCGGCCTCAAGGAGGTCGCGAAGAACGCCCTTGAGGGTGCGATGTCCAACCGCAAGAACGGGCAGAGCGAGATCAAGATGGCGATCAGGGAGGCGCTCAGCCGGTTTATCTTTAAAGAGACCAAGCGCAGTCCGATGATTCTGCCGGTGATCATGGATATCTGACCCGGCGCCGCGCCGGGGGGCTTTGGCTTTTTGCTTCCCGGCGGCAAACGGTGCGGAATACGGCGGCTGCGCTCTGCCGCCCGAAACGGTGGGAAAGAAATATGCTGTTTAAAAAGAACATCGTCTTTGAAGTGGCGTGGATAATCCTCGCCGTCTGCTTTACGGCGCTGTGCGTCGGGGCCTTTTTTGTCAGCAGGCCGCTGTTTTACGCGGCGCTTGCCTGTACGGTCGCGGTCGCCGTGCTGTGCATTGTCAAGATCGCAGGCATCCGAAAGAGCTTTGCTGCCCTCTTTACCGGCTTTCGGGCGGGCAGCGTGCGGCAGTCGGTTCTCTCGACGATGAGCTCGCCCGTGGTCATCACGGACGCGAACGGCAGCGTGCTGTGGTACAACAGCGCCTTTAAGCACACGATTTTGAACGACAGGGACATCTATCTCGAGGACATCGCGAAGACCGTTGCGGGCTTTGACGTGTCCCGCTCGATGTCGCAGGAGGGCTGCGGCTACATGATCGGCGACCACCACTTCACCGTCTGCTCCAACTGTGTCAAGCAGGGCGACGGCGTGGTGTTCATCTCGTTCCTGCACGAGGACACCACCGTCTACCGCGAGGCGGTCGAATTCAAAGAGTCGAGGCCGTCGGTGCTGCTGTTCATGCTCGACAGCTATGACGAGCTGTCGTCCCAGATGTCCGAGGGCGCGCGGGCCGAGGTGCTCTCCGAGGTGTTCAGGGCGATGGAGGACTTTATCAACAACACCAACGGCATCTTCGCCCGCCTTTCGAACAACAGCTACATCGCGATCGTTGAGGAGCGGCACATGCGGCATGTGATCGAGCAGCGGTTTTCCATCCTCGACACCGTCAGGGCAATCCCCGGCGGCGGCGTGCCCGTCAGCATGTCGATCGGCGTGGGGCGCGGCGCAAAGACGCTGTACGAAAACCACATGCAGGCGCGCAAGGCGCTTGACATGGCGCTCGGGCGCGGCGGCGACCAGGCCGCGATGAAGACGAAGACCGGATACGAGTTTTTCGGCGGTGTCAACAAGGCGGTCGAAAAGCGCAACAAGGTCAAGTCGCGCATCATGGCAAACGCGATAGCCGAGCTTGTGCGGGGTGCAAGCAGGATAATGGTGATGGGGCACAAAAACTCCGACCTCGACGCGCTGGGCGCCGCCGTCGGTATGCTCAGGTTTTCGCAGATGTGCGGTAAGCAGGCGCACATCATCATCGACCAAAAGACCACGATGGCGGGGCCGTTGCTCGACAAGCTCAAAAAAGCGGGGCACGCCGACTGGTTTCTCACCCCCACAAGCTGCCTTGACGAGATCGACGACGGCACCCTTGTTGTCGTAGTCGACTGCCACACCAAGGGGCTTATGGAGTGCGCCGACGCGCTCAAATACACCAAAAACGTCATTATTATCGACCACCACCGCAAGATGGTGGACTATATCTCAAACCCGCTGCTCGCGTATCTTGAGACCTACGCCTCGTCCTGCTGCGAGCTCGTGACCGAGCTGTTGCAGAACATCGAGAGCGAGGACAACAGGCTCACCCCGCTCGAGGCGCAGGGGATGCTGTCGGGCATCATGCTCGACACCAAGGACTTCACCGTGAGAACCGGCGTGCGCACCTTTGAGGCGGCGTCCTACCTGCGGCTTTTGGGCGCCGAGACGACCGAGGCAAAGCTGTTGTTTTCGACCGACCTTGAGACCTATCGGTGCAGGGCGCAGCTCGTCTCGTCGGCCGAGGTCTACCGCGGGTGCGCCATCGCGATTACCGAGTCGCTGCCCGAGAACATGCGCGTCGTCATGCCGCAGGCCGCGGACGAGCTGCTGCTCATCGACGGCATAAGCGCGTCGATTGTCGCGATGAAATTCCAAAACAGGATAAATATCTCGGCGCGCTCGTACGGCAGCTACAACGTGCAGCTGATTATGGAAAAGCTCGGCGGCGGCGGCCACCAGACGATGGCGGGCGTGCAGCTGGGAGACCTCAGCGTGAGCGAGGTGCGGGACATGCTGTATGCCGCCGTCGACAGCTATCTTGAAAACAATGAAAAGCCCAAAGCGGCAAAGGAGGGTTAACCCATGAAGGTTGTGCTTTTAAGCGACATAAAGGGCACGGGAAAAAAGGATGACATCGTCGAGGTGTCGGACGGCTACGCGAGGAACTTTCTGTTCCCCCGCGGGCTCGCGCGCGAGGCCACGAGCATCGCGGTGAACGAGATAAAGGGCAAAAACAGCGCAAAGCAGCACAGGGCCGACCTCGAGCTCGCCGCCGCAAGGGAGACCGCGGAGAAGATAAACGGACGAAAGCTCGTCATCAGGGCGAAGGCGGGCGCGGGCGACCGGCTGTTCGGCTCGGTGACCGCAAAGGAGATTGCCGACGAGATAAAGCGGACGACGGGCTGTGAGGTGGACAAGCGCAAGATACAGCTCGAGCACGACATCAAGGCGTTCGGCACCTACACGGCCGCGGTGAAGATCTACCGGGGCGTCGACGCCGAGGTGACGGTCGAGGTGCGCGAGTAGGAGGAGGGGTGTCCGATGGCGGACGGATACGGCGTTTCGCTTGAGACCTTGGGGGTCAATCTGCCGTACAGCACCGAGGCCGAGCAGGCCGTGCTCGGTGCGGTCATCGCCGACAGCAGGGTCATGGATGAGATAGGCGGCACTGTTCAGCCCGAGCACTTTTACCACAAGCAGAACGCGGCCATCTACAAGGAGATCGTCCTCATGGTCAACGCGGGCAAGCCCGTCGACTTTGTCACGGTGCTCGACGCGGTCACGGCGGCAAACGTGTTCCCGTCGGCCGAGGACGCAAAGGTATACCTGTTTTCGGTGACCGAGACGGTGCCGACCATCGCGAACGCCGCGACCTACGCGCGCATCGTGTACGACAGGTACCTGACGAGGACGCTGATAAACGCCTGCCGCGAGATAATCGACAACGCATCGGGTGCGCGCGACGCGTCCGAGCGGCTGCTCGACTTCGCCGAGCAGAAGATATACGACATACGAAACGGGCGTGACACCACCGAGATGTGGCAGCTTGATTCAGTGCTGCTCGACGTGATCGAAAACCTCAACAGGCTGACAGGGCCCGACAAAGAGAAGTACATGGGCATTCCGACCGGCTTCGGCGAGCTGGACAGGACGCTGACCGGGCTCAACAAGTCCGACCTCATCATCCTCGCGGCGCGCCCCGGCGTCGGCAAGACGAGCTTTGCACTCAACGTCGCGACCAACATCGCGACCTCGCGGGAGGACACGGCGGTCGCCGTATTCTCACTCGAGATGACCAAGCAGCAGCTCGCGCAGAGGATACTCAGCAGTGTGTCGGGCGTCACCTCGGTCGCGTTCCGAAGCGGCGAGATCGCCCCCGACGACTGGACGAGCATCGCCGAGGCGACGGGCAGCCTGTCCAAGGCGAGGATATTCATCGACGACAAGAGCGGCGTCTCGGTGCAGGAGATAAAGTCCAAGGCGCGCAGGATAAAAAACCTCGGCCTCGTCATCGTGGACTATCTTCAGCTGATGGGCGGCACGGGGCGTGAGAACAGGGTCAACGAGATCTCCGACATCACCCGCGCCTTCAAGATCATGGCGAAGGAGCTGAACGTCCCGATCATCCTGCTCTCGCAGCTCAGCCGCGACAACGAAAAGCAGGCGAGGCGGCCCAAGCTCTCCGACCTGCGGGACAGCGGCTCCATCGAGCAGGACGCCGACATCGTGCTGTTCATACATAAAGAGAGCACCGAGGACGACGATGACAACAGCGAGGTGTCGCTGATCGTGGCCAAAAACCGCCACGGGGACACGCGGCGCATCGACCTTCACTGGGACGGCGCGCACACCCGCTTTACATCGCTCGCCGCGGAGGAATACTTTTAGCCATGAGGGAAGAGTTTTTAAAAACGGTCAGGGAGTATCGGATGTTTTCGCGCGGCGACAACGCGCTGGTGTGCGTTTCGGGCGGCGCCGATTCGGTGGCGCTGCTGCACGTCATCTGTGCGTGCAGGCAGGAGCTGGGGCTCAAAACGGTCGCCGCCTGCCACTTTAACCACGGGCTGCGCGGCGAGAGCGCCGACGCCGACGAGCGGCTTGTCGCCGAGCTGTGCCTCCGCCTCGGTGTCGGGCTCGAGGTGGGCTACGGACACATGTCCGAGCTCGAGCGCCCCGCGGGCGAGAGCGTCGAGAGCTGGGCGCGGGCGCTGCGGTACGACTTTTTTGAAAACATCGCACGTCGGGACGGCTCGGTCATCGCGGTCGCGCACAACAAAAACGACCTCGTCGAGACGGTGCTGTTCAACCTGTCACGCGGCACGGGGCTTCGCGGCGCGAGGGGCATCCCGCCCGTGCGGGACAACATCGTGCGCCCGCTCATCGGGGTGACGCGAGAGAAGATCGAGCGCTACTGCGCCGAAAACGCGCTGCGGTTCGCGGTTGACGAAACAAACCTCAGCGATGACTTTTCGCGCAACAGGATACGGCACAACGTGCTGCCCGAGCTGTGCCTTGTCAACTCGGCCGCCGTCGACAACATCGCGCGGTTCGCGATGAGCGCGGGCAGGATAAACGAGTTTTTGGAGCAGGGCGGAAACGAGCTTTTGCGCGAGGCGTACATCTCGGATGGCTGCTATTCCGCCCGCGCGATACTCGGCGGGGGCGAGCTGTATGCAAAGCAGGCGCTCAAGCTGCTGTGCGAGCAGGCGGGGTGCGACGCCGCCGAGACGGCCGTCTCGCTCGCCTACAGGGTCGCCGACGGCTCGCTGAAAGAATTGCAGCTTGCGAACGGGCTGTATCTGCGGCTCGAGAACGACAGGCTCTTTTTGCGCGGCGACATCGAGGAGGCCGCAGCTCCCGCGCCGGCGGCGCTGAAAAACGGCATAAACGTGTTCGGGGGCTACACCCTCAAAGCGGAGTTTTTGGACTTCCCGTATCCGCAGTTAAAAAAAAGTTACAGATACGTCTTAAATAATTCAATTGATTGTGGTAAAATAATTGGTACCGTTATGATTCGCGGCAGAAGGGAGGGGGATGTTTTTTCCTCCTACCGCAGACACAACACAAAGACGCTCAAAAAGCTGTTCGGAGAGATGCGGATTCCCGCGCACCTGCGGGGGGCCGTGCCCGTCGTATGCGACGGCGAGGGCGTGATTTGGGTGCCGGGGCAGGGCCCCGACAGGCGGGTTGCGTGCGATGAAAACACAAAGAGAATACTGAATATTACACTCGAGGGGGAGAGGTAAATGCACAACGACGTACTCAAGGTTCTTCTGTCCGAGGAGGAGATCGCCCAAAAGGTAAAGGAGCTCGGGCGCAGGATCTCGGACGACTACAAGGGGAAGATCCCTCTGGTGGTCAGCGTTCTCAAAGGCTCGGTGGTGTTTGTGTCCGACCTCATTCGGGCGATGGACGTCAACACCGAGATCGACTTTATGGTTGTCTCAAGCTTCGCGGGCGGTGTTGTAAGCAGCGGAGTTGTGCGCATAATAAAGGATATAGATATCCCCATCGAAAACCGCGACGTGCTCATTGTCGAGGACATTCTCGACAGCGGGCTCACGCTTGAATATATAACGGGCATTCTCAAGGACCGCAACCCCGCAAGCGTCAGGATAGCCACGCTGCTCGACAAGCCGTGCAGGCGCAAGTCGAGCGTCAAAGCGGACTATGTCGGTTTTGAGATCCCCGACGAATTCGTCATCGGCTACGGTCTCGACTATGAAGAGCACTACCGCAACCTTCCGTACATCGGCGTGCTCAAGCCCTCGGTCTACTCGAGTGAGGATGCCGAGGCACTTGAAAAACAAAAGCAGACCGACGCCAAATAAGCAAACCGCGTTTTTCGCGTAGAAACGGAACCTTTTTATGCAAAACAGAGGACGGGGCAGAGGGATATCCCTGCTGCTCATTGCGCTTATGCTCATCAGCATGATGTTCCTGTTCAGGGACGTCAACACGCAGAGCGAAGAGTACTCCCTTTTGGTCCAAAAATTCAAGAATCAGCAGGTCGAGACGTTTGAGCTCGATCTCGGGACGGGCAGGCTTGTCTACCGTCTTGTCACCGACTCGGCCCCCACAACCCATCAGTACTCGGTGCCGAGCGTCGACCTGTTTCTCTCGGACGTGCGCGGCTACATCGCGCAGTACAACGAGCAGCACCCCGACGCGCCGATGGTCTACAACTATACGGCGAGCTCGAACATCGGCTCGATCCTGCTCAGCCTGCTGCCCACCCTGCTGCTTGTCGGCACCGTCGTGATGTTCTATTTCATGATGAGCCAGCAGGGCGGCGGGAAGATCGGCAACATCGGCAGGGCCAAGGTGAAAAAGGGCGCCGACGAGGGCAGAAAGGCCGTGTTCGCCGATGTCGCGGGCGCAGACGAGGAGAAGGAGGAGCTCGCCGAGATCGTCGAGTATCTCAAGAGCCCGGCCAAGTTCAACGCGCTCGGCGCGAAGATACCGAAGGGCGTGCTGCTTGTCGGCCCGCCGGGCACCGGCAAGACGCTGCTTGCAAGGGCTGTTGCGGGCGAGGCGGGGGTGCCGTTTTTCTCGATCTCCGGCTCCGACTTTGTCGAGCTTTATGTCGGCGTCGGCGCGTCGCGTGTGCGCGACCTGTTTGACAACGCAAAAAAACAGCGCCCGAGCATCATCTTCATTGATGAGATCGACGCCGTGGGCCGCCAGAGAGGCGCGGGCCTCGGCGGCGGGCACGACGAGCGCGAGCAGACCCTCAACCAGCTGCTTGTGGAGATGGACGGCTTTACCGGCAACGAGGGCGTCATTGTGATGGCCGCGACCAACAGGGTGGACATCCTCGACCGCGCACTGCTGCGCCCCGGCCGCTTTGACCGCCAGGTGTATGTCGGGTATCCCGACATCAAGGGCCGCGAGGAGATTCTCAAGGTGCACTCGCGCAACAAGCCGCTCGCGCCCGACGTCAACCTCAAGACCATTGCCAAGAGCACGCCCGGCTTCACCGGCGCAGACCTCGAGAACCTGCTCAACGAGGCCGCGCTTCTCGCGGCGCGCAACAACCGCAAGGCGATCACCGAGCCCGACATCGAGGAGGCGAGCATCAAGGTCATCGCGGGGCCCGAGAAAAAGTCGCACGTCGTGACCGAGCGAGACCGAAAGATAACGGCCTATCACGAGGCGGGCCACGCCATTGCGACCTATTTTGCCACACCCGAAAAGTTGGTGCACCAGATCTCGATCATCCAGCGCGGCATGGCCGCGGGCTATACCATGTCGCTGCCCGAGGACGACGACAGGCACGTGACCAAAAACTCGATGAACAAGGAGATTTTGACGCTGCTCGGCGGTCGCGTCGCCGAGCAGATCGTGCTTGACGACATAACGACGGGCGCGTCCAACGACCTTGAGCGGGCGACGTCCATCGCGCGCTCGATGGTGACAAAGTACGGGTTCTCGGACAAGCTGGGCCCTGTCGTGTACGGCTCTGACAACGACGAGGTGTTCCTCGGGCGCGATTTCACCCACTCCCGCAACTACTCGGAGGAGATCGCGAACCTCATCGACAGTGAGGTCCGCGACATCGTCGAGGAGGCGTACGCCGAGTGTAAGAAGATCCTTGAGGAGCACATCGAAAAGCTGCACGAGGTCGCGAACAGCCTGCTCGAACACGAGAAGCTCGACAGCGACGACTTCAAGCGGATAATGGATCCCAACTATGTCCCGGGGCTCGAGGGCGGCGCGGAGACGGGCGGAGAAAAGCGCGCCGACGCCGAGGCGGCGGATTTGCAGAGCGCGCCGCCCGAGGCAGACGGCGGCGGGGAAGCGCCCGCCCGCGAGGATTTGCCCGAGCAGGCGGAAAGCCCGAAGGAGGAGTGACCCCCGCGGCGCGGTGTCGAAACAGCACAAAAAAGGACAGTTGAATCAGGTTAAAAGCCCTCTGTTTGTTGAAACAAACAGAGGGCTTTTTTGCCGCAGGGACGGAGAATTTGTATCAGAATAAGAGGAGCCGAACGCAATCGGTACGGAGCTCGGCAGAATTCACGGGAACATGTGGACCCTGCCGCGCGCCGTACCGATTGCGCGCGGTAAGGGGGTCTTAGGCAAAGACCGAAGGGCAAGGGCAAAAAACCAGATCCGCAAAGACAAAAGTGCCAAAGACCGAAGGGCAGGGGGCAAAATTCAGGGCCAAAGGGCAAGAAAACAAAAAGTGCACAAGCTTGGGCAAGCGGGTGTATACCGTCAGGCAAAACCGGGTTCGATCATCATCGGCAGCAAAGGCAGGGACAGGTGTCGAAAGGGATACTGATGCGGGATATCGGCTGCGCCGACGGCCGGGCGGACAGGCGTCGAAACCGAATAAAGGGGATGCCCCCAAATCTGTCAGGTGCAGCAAAAGGAGAACACTTAAAACCACTGTAATGCCGGCAAAAACGCCGTTGCTGCCGAAAAATGCGAGCGGCATGCTGTACTAAATAACGCCGCTGCGCAGTATGATAGTAGTGCTGTGATGTTTTAAAGGAAAGGGGCGTTTGGCCGTGAAAAAATGCCTTAAAATGCTTGCCGTGTTCGGCTTGGTTTCGGCGGCTGCGCTGTTGCTCTGTGCCTGTGCTCTCGGCGCGGGGGGACTTGACGCCGGAAGCGATGTCTTTTCATCCGCCGTGTTCGCAGAGGACCTTGACGGTGCGCAGGGCGCCGTCGGCGCGCCCGAAACACCCCGGGAGCCGGGGCAGACGGCGGACGAGTCGGACGCGGGCGGGGGGATACGTCGTGCGGTGTGGATAAGCTATCTCGACCTTGAGGATTTTGACATGTCGTCGAGGGGGGCGTTTGAAGCCGATGTCGCGCAGGCGATACAAAACCTCCAAACGGTCGGCTGCACCGACATCCTTCTTCAGGTCAGGGCGTTCGGCGAAGCGCTGTACGATTCCGACATATTCCCGGACGGCGGGTTTGTTTACCCCGATTTGGACGGGGAGCTTGACGTGCTCGAGGTGTTTTTGAGCGCCGCCCACGGGAGCGGGATGCGCCTGCACGCATGGATAAATCCCTACCGCCTGTCGGCCTCCGACGCGCTCGCGGGCCTGCGGGAGCGGCTGGTTGCGCAGGACCCGCACGCGCTTTGGCAGGATGACTCGGGCGTCTACATCGTGCCCTCGAGCAGGGCGGGGCGTGAGCTGGTGGTCGAGGGGGTCGAGGAGCTGCTTGCGCGCTACCCCGTCGACGGCATACACTTTGACGACTATTTTTACCCCACCGCTACAGGTGAGATCGACGAGCAGCTCTACGCCGATTACCGCGCGGGCGGCGGGAACATGTCGATTGACGACTACCGCCGCTTCAATGTTTCTGAGCTGGTGGGCGAGGTATACGCGGCGGCAAAGTCGCTTGAGAACCCGGTCGAGTTCGGCGTGAGCCCCGACGCCTCGGTGTCCCGAGACCGCGCGGCGCACTACGCCGATGTGAGCCTGTGGGGCGCGCAGGAGGGATATGTCGACTACCTCTGCCCGCAGGTCTACTACGGCTTTGTCAACGAGTCGATGCCGTTTGAGGCGGTCGTTTCCGAGTGGAGGGGAGTTTGTATGCAGTGCGAGCTGTGGGTCGGGCTCGCGTTCTACAAGGCAGGTGTGAACGACAGGTGGGCGGGCAGCGGCGAGAACGAGTGGCTTGACGCCGACGATATCATTGCAAGGCAGTATGCGTTTTTAAAGGACAACGGGGCCTCGGCAGCCGTATTTTATCGCTACGGCTCAATGTTCGGGGAGGACGCCCGCGCCTCGGCCGCCGCGTCGGCGGAGCTTGACAACCTTGTGAAAACGGTGGGGTAGGTATACTTGCTGCGCTTTCATGTTTTTGACGTCACGATAGAGGTTTCTCTGCTCTTTACCGCGTTTTTCGGGCTTGTGTGCGCTGTAAGTCCGTTTGCCTTTACAGCGCTGATTTTTATGCTGCTGCACGAGTGCGGGCATCTTGCGGCCATGCTGTGCGTGCGGCTGAAGCCTAAAATCATCTCGTTTGCGGCGGGCAGGATGACGATTGTCCCCGACAGTGACGCCGCCGACAGGGGGGACACGGCGGCGGTGCTGCTTGCGGGCGCGGCGGTCAACCTCGTGTGCGCCGCCGCTGCGGCGCTTGCGGGGGAGGCGCGCATGACAAACACAAACCTGTTTATGGCGGCGTTCAACCTGCTGCCCGTCAGGGGCACCGACGGCGGCGGGATCGTCGCGCTGCTGACCGAAAACGAGACGCTCAAACGGGCGGTGTCCTTCGGGACGGGCGGCTTGCTGTGCGCGGTCGGGCTGTGCGGCGTCCGAGCGCTCGGCGTTGCAAAAAACCCGGTGCTCGCGGCCGTCGGCGCTTTTATTGCGCTTGTTTCGCGGGGTGGCCCGAACAGATCCCCGCGGGCGGGCGCGGCACGAATCGGGGAGGGATCGCCCCGAGCTGCCCTTTGGGATAATCCCGGGGCTGTGACAGCGCGCAGGTTTTGAGAGCGCACACTCTGTGCGCGAAGAGCGGCGCGCAGCCCCTTTGCGGGCCAACCCGGGGGCTTCGGCCGCCGATGCGGACGGGAAAAGGGTAAAGAACAACCCTTGCAGCCCCCTTGTGCGCTGCCCGAGGGCCTTGGTCTCCGTATGGATGGGAAAAAGGCGAGAAACACAGATCTTGTGTCCCCGCTCGGGGGACGGCCCGACACAAACAACGTTTCGCAGGCGGGGACGGACAGCTCCTGCCGGGGGGACAGCCGCTCTCGTGCCGTCCGAGGGGCGGACGGTACTGTTCAGGCACTGTTTGCAGAGGATAAAACGGTTCAAAACGGCGGATAAGGTGTGTGCCCTTTCGAGTGCAGGGGGGCAATTTAAACGAACACGGACAAGCTGTTGCAGACGGCGTGTACAAAACGCCGTTTTTTTGTTATGATATAAGAACAGAACAGTGACGGGGTGCCGTATGAAATACGATAAGCTTGAAAAGATGCTCAGAAACGTCCAAAAACCGGGACGATACGTCGGCGGCGAGCGCGGGGCCGTCATCAAGGACAAAAAGGATGTCAAGCTGCGGTTTGCGTTCTGCTTCCCCGATGTCTACGAGATCGGGATGTCGCATCTCGGGATGAAGATACTCTATTACATAGCGAACAAGCAACCCGACATCTGGTGCGAGCGGGTGTTTGCCCCTTGGTTTGACATGCGCGAGCAGATGCTCAAGGAGGGCGTGCCGCTGTTTGCGCTCGAAAGCAAGGATCCCGTCAGGGAATTTGACATCGTCGGCTTTACGCTTCAATATGAGCTGTCGTACACAAACGTCCTGTATATGCTTGACCTCGCGGGCATACCGCTCAAGGCGTCGAGCCGCAAGGACGTCTTCCCGCTTGTGGTCGCGGGCGGCCCGTGCGTGTGCAACCCCGAGCCGCTTGCCGATTTTGTCGACATCTTTATCCTCGGCGAGGGGGAGAAGGTCAACCTCGAGCTGTGCCGCCTGTGCATCAGGGCAAAGGAATTGGGCTGGAAAAAGTCCAAGCTGCTGCACGAGGCCGCGAAGATAGAGGGACTTTACGTGCCGTCCATGTACCGGGTCGAGTACAACGAGGACGGCACCGTAAAAGCGTACACACCCAAGCGCGGCGCGCCCGCGCGGGTCAAAAAGCGCATTGTGCAGGACCTCTCGGCGGCCGAGTACCCCGACAATCTCCCCGTGCCGCTTATCGAGGTCGTGCACGACCGGGTCAGCGTCGAGGTCCTGCGCGGTTGCATCCGCGGCTGCCGCTTCTGTCAGGCGGGGTTCATCTACCGCCCGTTCAGGGCGAAGGATGTCGGCGTGCTGGACAGGCAGGCGCGGGAGCTGTGCCGCAACACGGGGTATGACGAGCTGTCCCTCGTCTCGCTCTCGACAAGCGACCACCCGCAGATCGAGGGGCTGCTCGACCGTCTGCTCGGCTGGACCGAGGCGGGCAGGGTCAACCTGGCGCTGCCCTCCCTTCGCATCGACAGCTTTGGCGACGAGCTCGTCGACAAGATTACCCGGGTCAGGAAGAGCAGCCTGACCTTCGCGCCCGAGGCGGGCACACAGCGGCTGCGCGACGTCATCAACAAAAACATCGACGAAGAGGAGATCATGCGCGGCTGCAAGACGGCGTTTGAGGCGGGGTATACCGCCGTAAAGCTGTATTTTATGATGGGGCTTCCCACCGAGACCGACGAGGACATCGTCGGCATCGCGCAGCTCGCGCAGCGGATCGTCGACCTCTACTACTCGCTCCCCGCAAGGCAGAAGGGCCGTTCGGTCAGCGTCAGCATCAGCTGCGCCTGCTTTATCCCGAAGCCCTTTACCCCCTTTCAGTTCTGCGCGCAGGACACAAGGGAGGAGTTTGACCGAAAACAGCGCCTGCTGCGCGAGTCGCTGACGAGCAAAAAGATAAAGCTCGGCCGCCACGACGCCTCGCAGGGCACGGTCGAGGCGGTGCTTGCGCGCGGCGACCGACGGCTCGGCAGGGTTCTGCTGGGCGTATATCGCGCGGGCGGGATGTTTGACAGCTGGGGCGAGGGCTTTTCGCTCGAGCGTTGGCAGGAGGCGTACAAAAAGGCGGGGATCGACCCCGGCTTTTACGCCAACCGCGAGCGGGACGTCGACGAGGTCATGCCGTGGGACGTGCTCGACTACGGCATCGACAGGGAGTTTTTGAGGCGCGAGTTTGATAGGGCAAAGCGGGCGGAGGTCACGCCCAACTGCAAACAGCAGTGCGCCTCGTGCGGCATTGTCAAGCTTACCGGGAGGCCGTGCTTTGAAAAACATTAGACTGCACTTTTCCAAGACCTTTGATGCAAGGTACATATCCCACCTTGACCTCACCCGCGTTTTTGCGCGGGCGGTCAGGCAGTCGGGGCTTCCCTTTTGGTACACCGAGGGGTTCAACACCCACCTCTATCTCACCTTCGCACTGCCGCTCTCGCTCGGCTTTGAGAGCATATGCGAAACGGTCGACCTGCGGCTCACCGACGACGATGTGCCGCTCTACAGGCTTTCGTCGATCAATGATTTTCTGCCCTGCGGGATCGAGATATTCAACTGCGCGCTGCCCAAATACCGCACGGGGGAGATAGGGTTTGCGCGGTACACGGTCGAGCTCGACGACGGGGCCGAGGGGGTCGGCGCCCTCTCGTCGGCGCTGGGCAGGCTTTTGTCGCGCGACAGCATCCCTGTGCAAAAAAAGACCAAAAGCGGCGAAAGGACCGTCGACATCATGCCCATGGTTCACTCGTTTTCGGTGAGCGACTACACCGACAGATGCACCCTTGACATCACGGTGCGCGCAGGCAGCGAGTCGTCGCTCAACCCTATGCTCATCGTCGGCGAGCTCGAGCGGACGCTCGGGCATCAGCTCGACCACTGCCTCGTCAAGCGGGTGCAGATCCTCACAAAGGAGCTGAGGGTGTTCGAGTGACGGGGGCCTTTGTTCGCGTGTTTCAAGTCTTTCGCGGGCGGCTGCGCGTCGGGGTAAGGCTGCGCGTCGGGGAGGACACGGGCGAGAATCCTCTGCGGGCTCTTGAGCCCTTCGCGGACGGCGCGGACGCGTGTGAAAGAAGCAGCGCCGACAGGGCGCGCGAGCGGTAGTTTCACCCTCTCGCTGCCCGCTTTTGCGGGTGTCGCGGCAAGAGGGGCTGTGTTTGCGCGCCCGATGCATTTGCGGGCGGTGCGCGCGAGCGAAAGGGGGCGCGCCGGCAGAGGGCGAACGGGACGTGGGGGCGCCGAGAGCGGCCCCGCGCGGCGGAAAACCCATCGACGCGGCGAAAAAACCATCTGTTTTGCCGCAAAGACGGGCGCTCCCTCGAAAAAAGCCTTGCAATGGGGCTTGTGTTGTGGTATTATATTAAAGCTTGCATGATCCTCCGGGAATCCGGCGGGGTTAATGTCAAAGACATTAAGCTGACGGTCCTCTGCCGTTTTGAGTGAGTTCGGCATGAACGTCTGAACAATCGGGAGGAAGCAAAATGGATGCACTTAAACTCATCAGCGAGGGCAGTATCAAGCCCGAGCAGCACAAGTTCGACGTGGGCGACACCGTCAGGGTCTCCGTCCGCATCAAGGAGGGCGACCGTCAGAGAATACAGGTCTTTGAGGGCGTCGTTATCGCAAAAAAACACGGCGGCGTCGCCGAGACATTCACCGTCAGAAGAACCTCTTACGGAGTCGGTGTTGAGCGCGTGTTCCCGATAAACTCCCAAAACGTCGAGAAGGTTGAGGTTGTGCGCCACGGCAAGGTTCGCAGGGCAAAGCTCTACTACCTGCGCGACCGCGTCGGCAAGGCAGCCAAGGTTAAAGAACGCATAGTAAAATAACCTTAAACGTAAAAGGGACAAGGAGTTGTCCCTTTTTGTTTTGCAGGTGGATGATATGAAAGAGAAATCGAGCAGGGTCGTTGCTTCGGCCTACGCCTGGGCGGATTCCGTCCTCACCGCGCTGCTGACCGTGATGGTCGTCTTCACCTTTTGCATAAAGACCTACCGGGTCGACGGACTTTCGATGTACCCGACCCTTGACGACGGCGAGCGCATTGTGGCAATCGACCTGTTTTACACCCCGAAGGCGGGCGACATCGTCATCGTCGACGGGAACAACCTGTACGGCAGGCCCCTTGTCAAGCGCGTCATCGCGACGGGGGGACAGACGGTCGACATCACCGCCGACGGCGTGCTGTATGTCGACGGTGCGGCGGTCGACGACAACCCCGCCAACGCGGCCTACGGGGACATTCGGTACCCCTATACCGTGCCCGAGGGCTTTGCCTTTTTGATGGGCGACAACCGCGAGGCCTCGCTCGACAGCCGCTCACAGCGCATAGGCGCGGTGGACGAGAGAAGCATCGTCGGCAGGTGCATAACCTCCTTTTGACACAGGGAGCAGGTCTGTTACAAAAGCTTCGGGTCGGGAAGGCCCCGGGGCGGAACAGGCCGTTTGCACAGCGCCTGAACCGGTGTGCGGTGCGTTCACAAAAGCCCGGGACGGAAAACCTCGGGCAGAATAGAACCGCCTGTGCGGCGTCTGCGGCGGCGCGGGGATATCGCAGCGGCCGGCGGGGCGCAGCGTATCCGAAGACGGGCGGCGGCGAAAAATTTTTTGTCCGGGAGAAAACGTATGAGCGACACAAAATCGGTGACGAACCAAAGCATCAACTGGTTCCCCGGGCACATGACAAAGACGCTGCGGCTGATTGAAAGCGACATAAAAAAGGTCGACATGACGATCGAGCTGCTCGACGCGCGGGCGCCGTCTGCGAGCAAAAACCCCGTTTTAGAGCGGCTTTCGAGGGGCAAGCCGAGGCTTCTTGTGCTCAACAAGGGCGACCTTGCCGACCCCGACGTGACGTCGCGCTGGCGCGCCCGCTACACCGCGCTGGGCTACGGGGTGGAGGTTATCAGCTCGAAGGACAGAAAACAGGCCCTGAAATGCGTCGACGCCGCAAGAAAAGCGCTTTTCGAGCACAAAAGGACGCTTGAAAGCAGGGGCATGCAGGGGCTGAAGCCGCGGGCGATGGTCGTCGGTGTGCCGAACGTCGGCAAATCCACCTTTATAAACAGTCTGTCGGGCCGTGCCCCCGCAAAGGCCGAGGACAGGCCCGGCGTCACGCGGGGCAAGCAGTGGGTGTCGCTCAAGGACATCGAGCTGCTCGACATGCCGGGCGTTTTGTGGCAAAAGCTGCAAAACCAAAGCGACGCCCTGCTGCTCGCGTTCACCGGCGCGATCAGGGACGACATCCTCGACACCGCCGAGATATCGGCGCTGCTGCTCGAAAGACTCGCGCGCGGGTACCCCGACAGCCTCAAAAGCCGCTTTAAGCTGTCGGACGGCGACCTCGAGGGGGACGGCTTCGCCATGCTCGAGGCGGTGGGAAGAAGGCGCGGGATGCTCATCCCGGGCGGGGAGATCGACCTCGAGCGCGCCGCTGCCGCGGTGCTCGACGAAACCCGGGCGGGCAAGCTCGGAAGAATAAGCTTTGAGGCGCCCGAAGATGCTGCACAGTGAGCTTTTTGCGTTTGACGACGAGATGAAGCAGAGCTGCGGCGGCCTGCTTTGCGGCGTCGACGAGGCGGGCAGGGGGCCGCTTGCGGGGCCGGTGTGCTGCGCCGCTGTCATCCTGCGGGAGGACGCCGTCATCGACGGGCTGAACGACTCAAAAAAGCTCAGCGAAAAAAGGCGCGAGCAGCTTATCGGCGGGATAATCGAGAGCTCGCTCGCGGTGAGCGTTCGGTTTGTCTCAAACGAGATAATCGACGAGATAAACATCCTACAGGCGACGATGCAGGGGATGCGGGATGCGGTGCGGGGCCTCAGCATCCTGCCGTCCGCCGCGCTTGTCGACGGCAACAGGGCGCCCGCGGGCTTGCCGTGCAGGGCCGTGACGGTGGTGCACGGCGACGCGAAGAGCGCCTGTATCGCCGCCGCTTCGGTGGTGGCTAAGGTCACGCGGGACAGGTTTATGAGATGGCTCGACGGGCGCTGTCCCGCGTACGGCTTTAAAAGGCACAAGGGCTACGGCACCGCGCAGCACTATGCCGCGATTGCCGCCCACGGCGTCACGCCCTACCACCGCATGACATTTTTGAAGGGTATTGATTTAAAGTGAACGACAGAGGACTGCGCGGGGAGGACGAGGCGGCGAGGTATCTTGACGCCCGCGGCTATCGGGTTGTGTGCCGCAACTATCGCTCGCGCTTCGGCGAGATAGACATCGTCGCGCAAAAGGACGGCTTTCTCGTCTTTTGCGAGGTCAAGACGCGCAGCAAAAACGCGGTCGTCTCGGGTCTCGAGAGCGTCGGCGAAGGCAAGCGGCGCAGGCTGCGGCTCACGGCCGAGATGTACCTCGCGGACGGCGAATCGAACCTTCAGCCGCGCTTTGACGTGCTGGTGCTCGAGAGCGGCGTCGAGGGCTGCCGCGTGGTCAAGCACATCGAAAACGCATTTTAATGCCGATGGGAGGAGGGCGCACGTGTCGATCTTTGCAATAGCCGATCTGCATCTCTCGCTCGGGGGCGACAAGCCCATGGATGTTTTTAAGGGGTGGCAGAACTATGTCGAGCGCCTCGAGCGGGCGTGGAGAAGCTCGGTCGCCGAAGGGGACACCGTCGTCATTGCGGGCGACGTGTCGTGGGCGATGCGGCTTGAGAACGCGAGAGAGGACTTCGCGTTTATCGACGCGCTTCCCGGCAGCAAGATCATCCTCAAGGGCAACCACGACTTTTGGTGGTCGACGAGAAAAAAGCTGGACGACTGGCGCGAGCGGTGCGGGTTTGAGACGATCTCGTTTCTGTTCAACGACAGCTATCTCGTCGAGGGGGTCGGCATCTGCGGCAGCAGGGGCTGGCTGTGCGGCGAGGAGGACGACGCCGTCTATGCGAGGGAGGCGGGCAGGCTCAGGCGGTCGGTCGATTCGCTCGGCGAAACGCCGCGCGAGAGGACCGTCGTCTTTCTGCACTATCCGCCCGTGTTCGGGGAGTTCAGGGCGACGGAGTTTCTCGACATCATCCGCTCGAGCGGCGCGGACAGCTGCTATTACGGCCACCTGCACGGCCCGTCGATCCCCTATTCCTTCAACGGGGAGCTGGACGGGGTCAACTATAAGCTGATTTCGGCGGACAATCTCGCATTTTCGCCTTTAAAAATCAATTAGAGTATGGTACAATAAAAGTGATTTGAATTTGGAGGGTAAACGATGGAACTTACACAGCACGCAAAAAATGACGGCGGGAAGTATGAGATGACCGTTGTCGTCGACGCAAAGACCTTTAACGAGACGGTCGACAGGGTCTACCGCCGCGAAAACAAGAAGATAAGCATACAGGGCTTCCGCAAGGGCAAGGCTCCGCGCGCCGTTATCGAGCGGATGTACGGCGTCGGCTTCTTTTACGAGGACGCGCTCAACGAGCTGCTGCCCGAGGCGTTCCAGACCGCGGTGGACGGCAGCGGCATCGAGTACGTCGGCCGCCCCGAGATCGACGTCCCCGTCCTCGACAGGGAGAAGGGCGCCGAGATTAAGTTCACCGTCGAGCTTCGCCCCGAGCTCACCGTCAAGGCCTACAAGGGCTTAAAGGTCGAGAAGACGGTCCATACTGTCGACGAGCACGACGTCGAGCACGAGATAGGCCATCTCAGGGAGAAGGCCTCGCGCGTCGTCCCGGTCGAGGACCGCGCCGCCGAGAAGGGCGACGTGGCCGTGATTGATTTTGAGGGCTTTGTCGACGGGACGGCGTTTGAGGGCGGCAAGGGCGTGAAGTTTGAGCTCACCCTCGGTTCGGGCCAGTTTATCCCGGGGTTTGAGGATCAGGTCGCCGGTCACTCGACGGGCGAGGAGTTTGACATCAACGTCAGGTTCCCCGAGGAGTACGGCGCGAAGGAGCTCGCGGGCAAGGACGCGGTGTTCAAGATAAAGCTGCACGAGATCCGCGGCAGGGAGTACCCCGAGGTCGACGACGAGTTCGCGAAGGATGTCAGCGAGTTTGACACCCTCGAGGAGCTCAAAAACAGCATCAGAGAGCGCCTCGTCAAGGAGAGCGAGCAGCAGGCCGACACCGAGACCGAGAACAAGCTGCTCGAGGTTCTCACCGAGGGGCTTGAGGGCGAGGTCCCCGACGCGATGATCGAGGACAGGGTCGACGAGATGGCGCGCGACTTTGACATGCGCCTGCGCTCGCAGGGCCTCGACTTTGCCACCTACCTCAAGTACACCGGCACCGACGAGAAGAGCTTCCGCGCGACGTTTAAGCCGCAGGCCGAAAAGCAGGTGCGCTCGCGTCTCGCGCTCGAGGCGGTCGTCAGGGACGCCGGCATCGAGGTCACCGACGAGGAGGTCGAGAAGGAGTTCGGGCGCCTCGCCGAGCAGAACAAGCTCGACGTCGAAAAGGTCAAGACCTTTGTGCCCGAGAAGGAGCTGCGCGCCGACCTCAAGGTCAACAAGGCGATCGACCTCATCAAGGAGAACGCCGATATCACGACGCTCGAGGCCGAAAAGGAGTCGGCCGCCGAGTAAGCCGATTGGGCCGAACATAGAGTATTCGGAGGTATTTTGCAATGAGTTTAGTGCCGATGGTCGTTGAGCAGACCAACAGGGGCGAGCGTTCGTACGACATCTTTTCAAGGCTTCTCAACGACAGGATAATCATGCTGTCGGACGAGGTAAACGACGCCACCGCAAGCCTTGTGGTCGCGCAGCTTATCTATCTCGAGGGGCAGGATCAGACAAAGGACATCAACCTGTATATCAACAGCCCCGGCGGCTCGATTACGGCGGGCATGGCCATCTACGACACGATGAACTATGTCAAGTGCGACGTCTCGACCATCTGCATCGGCATGGCGGCGTCGATGGGGGCGTTTTTGCTGTCGGCAGGAGCCAAGGGAAAGCGGTTTGCCCTCCCCAACAGCGAGATACTCATCCACCAGCCGCTCATGAGCGGCTTGCAGGGGCAGACGACCGATATCAAGATCCATGCCGACCACCTTGTGCGCACGCGCGAGCGGCTCAACCGCATCCTGTCCGAAAACACCGGGCAGGCCATCGAGATCATCGAGCGGGACACCGAGCGCGACAACTACATGTCGGCCGACGAGGCGAAGGCGTACGGACTCATCGACGATGTGTTTTACAAACGATAAACGGATTGCGAGTATACCATGGCTAACGGAAAAAAGGTGATGCGCTGCGCGTTCTGCGGCAAGACGCAGGACGAGGTCGAGCGCATGCTCGTGGGCCCCAACGTCTACATCTGCAACGAGTGCGTTTCGCTGTGCTATTCGCTGCTGCTCGAGGACGGCATCGTGGGCGACGGGCCCGCGGCAAAACAGAAAAAGCCGCAGCCGCAGCGCCAGACCCGGGCAGAGCAGAGACTGCTGCGGCCGCGCGAGATAAAGGAGATCCTCGACGAGTACGTCATCGGGCAGGAGGATGCCAAGGTCGTCCTCGCCGTCTCGGTCTACAACCACTACAAGCGCATAGCAAACAACATGTCGGGCAAAAACGAGGTCGAGCTGCAAAAGAGCAACATCCTGCTGCTCGGCCCGTCGGGCGTCGGCAAGACCTATCTCGCGCAGACGCTTGCGAGGGCGCTCGACGTCCCGTTTGCAATCGCCGACGCGACCACCCTCACCGAGGCGGGCTATGTCGGCGAGGATGTCGAGAACATCCTGCTCAAACTCATCCAGGCGGCCGATTTTGACATCGAGCGGGCCCAGCGCGGGATCATCTACATCGACGAGATCGACAAGATAACCCGCAAGAGCGAAAACCCGTCGATCACGCGCGACGTCGGCGGCGAGGGGGTACAGCAGGCACTGCTCAAGATGATTGAGGGAACCGTTTCCAACGTCCCGCCGGGGGGCGGCAGAAAGCATCCGCAGCAGCAGTTTATCCAGATCGACACGACGAACATCCTGTTTATCTGCGGCGGCGCGTTCGACGGCATCGACAGGATAATCGAGCAGCGGGTGGAGAACTCGTCGCTCGGCTTCGGGGCGACCCTCAAGGACAAGAGTGACGACGCGGGCGAAGCGCTGCTCAAGCAGGTCACCCCGCACGACCTTGTGAAGTTCGGGCTGATCCCCGAGCTCGTCGGGCGCATCCCCATCATCACCACCCTCGAGTCGCTCGACGAGGATATGCTGGTGCGGATATTGAAGGAGCCCAAAAACTCTTTGGTGAAGCAGTATCGCCGCATCATGTCGATGGACGGCGTCGAGCTCACCTTTACCGACGGCGCGCTCGCACTGATCGCCCAAAAGACGATCGAGCGCAAGAGCGGCGCGCGGGGGCTGCGGGCCGTCATCGAGCATCTGATGATCCCCATCATGTACGATGTGTCCTCGCGCTCCGACGTGCGCGAGATCGTCATCGATGAGGACTCGGTCAACACGGGGGAGCCGAAGCTCCTTCTCAAGTAGAGCGAAAGGGGAAACTCTTTGAGTTTCCCCTTTGAAGCACCCGCAATAATGCCCGCCGTTGATTCGGCGCCGGGAGCGGACGGGCCGCAAAGCGCGGGGGGATTGCGGGGCAGAGGGTTCGAGCTGCCGCAAAATCAACAAGCAGAGCCGAAAGCGGGGTTATTTTCGCCCCCAAATAACAGAACAACGGAGCAACAGGAAAAAGCTATGCGGCCTAAGGCTGCGGTACGCTCTGTTTCCCTAAGAAAGGTTGGTGGATATGGCGACAAAAATCAGCTTAAAACCGAACAATGTTGTCACGTTGCCGCTTGTCGCGATGCGCGGCGTTGTGATGTTTCCCGACACGGTCAACCACTTTGATGTCGGGCGCGAGCGCTCGATAAAGGCGGTCGAGTACGCCGTGAAGACGGGCAGTCCGATCTTTCTCATCCCGCAGCGCGACATGGCGGTCGAAGAGCCCTCCAAAAGCGACCTGTACAAATACGGCGTCGTCGCGGACATCCAGCAGGTTTTGCGGGTGTCCGACAGCTTTGTCAAGGTGCTTGCGTCGTGCCGGCACAGGGCGCGCCTTATCGAGATGCACAGCGATGGCGATTTTTATACCGTTGACGTCATCAGAAGCGGCGTTCACGCGCTCAAGGCCTCGGACGAGGAGGCGGCGGACGCGCTGGTGCGGGTGATACGGGATCAGCTTCAAAAGTATATCGAGCACTATCCGCGCCTTGCAGGGGATATCGTCATCGCGGCCTACGGCTCGGGCGACCCGGCGCGGTTCGCCGAGTTTTTGGCGTTTAACCTCAACCTGCCCCTCGCGGACAAACAGGCGGTGCTCGAGTGCTCCAACGTTCTCGGCCGCTTAAAGCTGCTGCACGACGCGCTGCTCAGGGAGAACAACGTGCTCGACATCGAGCGCGACATCAACGACAAGGTACAGGAGGCGATGGACCAAAACCAGCGCGAATACTATCTGCGCGAGCAGCTCAAGGCGATTTCGACCGAGCTCGGCGAGGGGCCCGACACCGTCACCGAGTCGGAGGAGTACCGCGCCAAGATAAAAGAGCTGCCCCTCGCGGAGGAGCATAAAAAGAAGCTGTTAAAAGAGGTCGAGCGCCTCATGCAGACCCCCTCCAACTCGCAGGAGGCGGCTGTCATAAGAACCTATCTCGACACCCTGGTCGAGCTGCCGTGGAAGACCTTTTCAAAGGACAACTACGACCTCAAGCGCGCCGAGAAGATCCTCAACCGCGACCACTACGGCTTAAAGAAGGTCAAAGAGCGCATCCTCGAGTACATCGCGGTCAAGAGCCTCACCGACAACCCCGGCGCACAGATACTGTGCCTTGTGGGCCCGCCGGGTGTCGGCAAGACCTCGGTCGCGCGCTCGATCGCCGAATGTCTGGGCCGGAAGTTCGTGCGCATGTCGCTCGGCGGCGTGCATGACGAGAGCGAGATACGCGGCCACAGGCGCACCTATGTCGCGGCGATGCCGGGCAGAATTATCAACGCAGTCGAGCAGGCGGGCACCGCAAACCCGCTCATCCTTCTCGACGAGATAGACAAGCTCGGCAAGGACTATCGGGGCGACCCCTCTTCCGCGCTGCTCGAGGTGCTCGACCCCGAGCAGAACGCGACGTTCAGGGATCATTTTTTGGATGTCCCGTTCGACCTCAGCAAGGTGATGTTCATCACCACCGCCAACGACGCATCGGCCATCCCCGCGCCGCTCTATGATCGCATGGACGTCATCGAGCTCTCGAGCTACACCCGCGAGGACAAGTTTAAGATTGCAAAGCAGCACCTTATAAAAAAACAGCTTGAAAAGCACGGCCTCGACAGGACGCGCTTCAGCCTCACCGATTCTGCGCTCTATTCGCTCATCGACGACTACACGCGGGAGGCGGGTGTCCGCGAGCTCGAGCGAAAGCTCGCGTCGGTCATCCGCAAGGCGGCGAAAAAGATCGTCTCGGGCGAGAGCGAGAGCGTCAAGGTCACGGCCGCGATGCTCGAGGGGATGCTGGGCGTCAAGCTGACCCACGGCAGCATAGTCTCGCACCTGTCAACGGTGGGGCTTGTGAACGGCCTCGCGTGGACGTCGGTGGGCGGCGAGGTCATGCCCATCGAGGTCGTCGCCGTGAAGGGCAGCGGCAAGCTCGAGATAACGGGCAGCCTCGGCGACGTGATGAAGGAGTCGGCAAAGCTCGCTGTGTCAAACACCCGGCTGCTGAGCGGCAGGTATGCGATCCCCGAGGGGCTTATGACCGAATGGGATATCCACATCCACGCGCCCGAAGGGGCAGTGCCCAAGGACGGCCCCTCGGCGGGCGTCACCCTTGTCACCGCCCTTGTTTCGGCGCTGACGGGGCTGCCCGTGCGCAAGGATATCGCCATGACCGGAGAGATCACCCTCAAGGGCCGCGTGCTGCCGATAGGCGGGCTCAAGGAAAAACTCATCGCGGCGTATAAGGAGAAGCTCTCGACTGTCCTTATACCGAAGGACAACGTGTGTGATTTGCAGGATATCCCCGAAGAGGTGCTCAAGGCCCTCGACATTGTCCCCGTCGACACGGTCGAGGCGGTTCTCAAGCGCGCGCTTGTGCAGAGCCCGCGCCGCGCGCCCCGCGCGGTCGAGAACACGGCGAGGGAGAGCGCCCCCGCGCCCCTTGCCAACTGAACCCGTTTTTGAGGTTAATTGCGTTAAATGCGGCTCGCGGCCGCGCACAAGCGCTGCCGCGGCCGCATGCTTTGCAGAGACGACGTCGAGGGATGTCGGAGGACAACGTGGTGTCCGTATTTTTGCGGCGGCATCGCCGCCGTGCAATGGAGGAGGGAAGACAGCGTGAACTTTTTTGACCCAAAGTTTCTGTTTTCGTGCGGCACCGACGCGCAGCTTAAACCCTGCGACTGCCCCGAGCTCGCAGTGTGCGGGCGCTCAAACGCCGGGAAGTCGTCCCTCATCAACAAGCTTTGCAGAAGAAAAAACCTCGCGCGGGTCAGCTCAACGCCCGGCAAAACCACAACCGTCAACTTTTTTTCGCTCGGCGAGGGCTGCCGTTTGGCAGACCTGCCGGGATACGGGTACGCCAAGCGCTCGGACGCGGAGAAGCGCCGCTGGGCAGGGCTTATGGAGGCCTATTTCACCTCGGGCAGACAGATTGCGCTCGCGCTGCTGCTGCTCGATTGCAGGCGCGAGATAAACGCCGACGACACGGTGATGCTTGAGGTGTTCAGGACGCAGGGCATCCCGTTTGCCGCGGTGCTGACAAAGTCGGACAAGCTGTCAAAATCGGCGCTTGCGCAGAGCGTCGAGAGCCACACCGCGGCGCTCGCGCCCTATTCCCCCGCGAAGGTTTTGTCCTTTACGGTCAACGAGGAGCAGCCCGTCGAGCGCCTCCGACAGATTATTGCGGGATTTTTCCCCGACTGACGGACATTTTGCAGTTTCAACCTTTACTTTTGCGCTTTGATATGATAAACTGTAAAAGCAGAATAGGGGGTTGTGATTGTGAACGACAAGCTGAAATCGGACGAGCTTGACAGCCTTTTTAACGGAATTATGTCCCTCGACAGCCTCGAGGACTGTTATGATTTTTTTGAGGACCTTTGCACCTATCCAGAGCTCAAGGCGCTCTCCCAGCGCTTTGAGGTCGCGTCGCTGCTGCTCAAGCACATGGTGTACACCGAAATCGTCGAGCGCACGGGCGCGTCGACGGCCACGATAAGCCGCGTCAAGCGGGCGCTTGACCACGGAAACGACGGCTATAAACGGGTGATTGACGCGATGAACGAAAAGAGCGGCAGATGAGCGGGTACAGGGCGCTCGCCGCGGTTTATGACGCGCTTACCGGCAACGTCGACTGCAAGGGACGTTGCCTTTTTGTTGAAAAGACATTTAGGGACAACGGTCTTGCGCGCGGTGACATCGTCCTCGACGCGGGCTGCGGCACGGGGACGCTGACAGCCATGCTCGCGAAGCGCGGCTTTGATATGATCGGCGTCGATGTCTCGTGCGAGATGCTGGGGGCGGCTTATGCCGCGCACGCGGGACTCGGCATAAGCTTTTTGCAGCAGGACCTGCGCGCGCTTGACCTCTACGGCACCGTAAAGGGCGTCATAGCGATGCAGGACACGCTGAACCACTTTACATACGAGGATTTTTGCGCCGTTCTGCTGCGGTTTTCACTGTTTACCGAGCCGGGCGGGGTGTTGATTTTCGACCTCAACACCCGCTATAAGCACGAGAGGGTGCTGGCCGACAACGACTTTGTCTTTGAGACCGACGACGGCCTGTGCGTGTGGAGAAACGAGCTCGACGAGCAGGGGCACAGGACGAGGCTGACGGTGGACGTTTTTTCCCGCGAGGGCGGGCTCTACCGCCGCACGACCGACGATTTTTATGAATACTACTTTTGCGACGCGGACGTGCGCGCCGCGCTCGACGGGGCGGGGTTCGCCGTGGCCGACGTTGTCGACGGAGACAGCCGGGGCGAGGTGACCGACTCGTCCGAGCGCGTTATGTATGTCGCGAGAAAAAGGTGAGCGATGGGAAGACTTGTAAAATACATCACCTCCTTCGGCGAGGCGGCGGTCCACGCGGTGGACGCCACCGACATCGTCGAGCGTATGAGGCGGTTTCACGGCACAAGCGCGACAGTCTCGGCGGCGCTCGGCAGGCTTTTGTGTGCGGCGGCACTCATGGGCAGCATGCTGAAGAATGAGGACGATACCGTCGCGCTCAAGGTGGACGGCGGCGGCAGCATCGGCACGCTTTTGGCGGTATCGGACGGGAGGTGCAACGTCAGGGGCACGTGCGGCGAGCCGCACGCGGATCTGCCGCTCAACCCGCGCAACGGCAAGCTCGACGTCGGCGGCATTGTCGGCCGCGACGGCAGCCTGAGCGTCATCAAGACGATAAACGGCGCGCAGCAGACGGGCAGCGTCGCGCTTGTAAGCGGCGAGATCGCCGAGGATATAACGTCCTATTTTGCGGTGAGCGAGCAGATTCCGACCGTGTGCGCGCTGGGGGTGCTGGTCGACGTCGACCTGTCGATAAGGTGCGCGGGTGGGTTTATCTTGCAGCTTCTGCCGGGCGCGGACGACGAGACGATCGCCACGGTCGAAAACAACTTAAGGGGGCTTAAATCGGTCACCGAGATGATGAGCGAGGGCTTGAGCATCGACGACATTGCCGAAAGGGCGCTCGGCGGGTTCGGGTGCGAGCTTTTGCAGAGCACGAGCGCGGAGTATCGCTGCAACTGTTCGCGGGACAAGATGTACCGCGTGCTCAAATCCCTCGGCGCGCAGGAGCTCGGCAGGCTTGCCGACGAGCAGGAGATAACCGAGATCGTGTGCAGCTATTGCAACCGAAAGTATGAATTCACAAGCGACCAGCTTGTTGAAATGGCGGGCGGGTCTCAGCCGTCCTGAAAAATCTTCGACGCCGCAACGGAAAAAGGGGGGGACGCTGTGTCGCAGCTCATTTCACTGAAAAATATCGGTAAGGCGTTGTCGCATAAATTGGAGTCGGTCGGTATCGATGAGCCCGAAAAACTCGTGGCCATCGGCGCACAAGGCGCATTTTTAAAGCTTAGGGAGAGATATCAGAATGTGTGTCTCGTTCATCTCTACGCTTTGCAGGGCGCTGTGTGCGGCGCCGAAATGTCCATGCTTTCAGAGCAGGTGAAAAATGAGCTTTGAGACTTTTGCGACAAGATTAGGCGTGAAGAGTAAAAAATGTCTTGACTTGACGCGCCGATTATAGTATTATAATTCAAGCACAGATGCGGGTTTAGCTCATCCGGTAGAGCGCCACCTTGCCAAGGTGGAGGTAGCGAGTTCGAGCCTCGTAACCCGCTCCATTTTATTTGTAACGCGGCAAGCTGTTTGACAGCGCGCCGCATAATGTATAGCGAACTCGCTGCCTCCACCGTTTCAAATCGGAGGTGTGCGGGCCCCGAAAGAGCGAAGCTCTTTTGGGTGCGGGGGCGA
>CAYSRC010000011.1:0-53624 GCA_964433495.1 uncultured Oscillospiraceae bacterium | reverse complement strand
AAAAAGATGCACAGCCCGAAAAGCCCCTATTTTAGGGGCTTTTCGGCGTCTTGGGAACCGTGAAAAAAGTTTCACGCACCGCAGATGAAAAACGGGGGATTTTACGGGCGGACGGGACCCGAACCCTGGCGCCATTCATTTTCAGGCGTTGAAGCGGAGTTTTTGAGCCATCAAACCAAAACAAAATCACAGCGGTAAAGCGGTAAACAAAAAGGCCGGGATAAGCAAATTTGCTCATCCCGGCCTTTTTGTCTATCGAAAAACACCCGCCGTGGAGTGGTTCAAAAGAAGGCTTATGCCGATGAAGCAGACAAAAAAACTCCCTTTGTTTAGAATGGAAGTGCGGTCAGCCAACTGCACAGGAAAACAAAGGGAGGTCATTCCGAATGAACAACACGAACAGGTTAACGCATACGGCATGGAATTGCAAGTACCATATGGTGCTTGCGCCAAAATACCGCAGGAAAGTATTCTATGGAGAAAAGAGGAGAGAAATGGGAGAAAATCTGAGAACGCTCTGCGAGTGGAAGAAAGTAAAAACAGTAGAAGCAGAGGTGCGCCCTGACCGTGTGCATATGCCGGCAGAGATACCGCCGAAGTTAGCGGTGTCGAGCTTGGGGTACTTGAAAGGAAAAAGCAGCCTGATGATATGCGAGAAGTACCCGGAGTTGAAGTATAAATATCGGAACCGGGAGTTTTGGCGCCGAGGGTACTGCGCAGATACGTCGGGAACGAATGCAAAAAAGATACAGGAATATATTCAAAGACAATCGGAAGAAGACAAGGCAGGAGAACAGCTGACAATGGGAAACTTCTAAACCCATTTTATGGGCAGCAGGTAAAGGAATACGCAGCCGGCGGGCCCAACTGCCGGCGCGCCGTGACGCGTGCCGCTTGTAACAGAGGGCTTCGCTCGCATATGAAATACCCCCGGCTTTGCCGGGGGATATTCATTTCTTTGTCCGAAACCGGAAAACAGGGTGCCGCGGTTCGTCTCCCGTTTTTAGAAGGAATCCAAAGCGAAAAAGAGGAGCAGACACAGGGTCACAGCTGTCGGCGAACGCACAGGGATAAGGTACTTCCCCTTTTCGTTTATTCGCAGAATGACTTAATCTGCGAATAAAACAAACCACCAAACAATAGCGGAAGATGGGTTTCAGTTTGTATATTCATTTTTATTTTACGCTATTCGCAGAATAATTGCAACACTCGCCGTGAGTTTGTTGCGCTTTTGGGTGAAACTTACATTTTCTCTCCGCTCTGCACGGGCTCGACCGCGCTTTCGGGAAGCTGCTTCTTAACGAAAAAAACGAATGGGGGCAAACTTGGGGTCAGTTTTATGGTACACTCCAAAAAATTATTCTCTCAAATAACGGAGGAAACGAAGATGGCAAGGCATGGAGAAAACATCCGAAAGAGAGCGGACGGCAGATGGGAGGGACGCTATAAGGTGTTTGATGAACGCAGGGGGCAATTCATCTACCGTTCGGTATACGGCAGAGACTACACGGAAACTAAGGAAAAGCTTGCTACGGTCAAATTCGACGCAGCCCGCCGCGGAAAGGAGAAAGAACCGGCGTCAAAAACCGAAGCCGATGATCGGAACTGCGCAGGCGGGAACGGCGGCGTCCTGTTCTCGCAGGCCGCCGAAGAGTGGCTCACAGCGTTGTCCTGCGCGCGGAAGCATTCCACCTTTGTAAAGTACGAAACCGTTTATCGACGGTATCTTGCCGATATCGTCGGCTCATGCCGGCTTTCCGGCGATAGGATACGCGAACTGTGCGAAAAGATCCTTGACCGCCTGTCGGGGCAAGAGATGTCGGAAAGCCTGCATAAAAGCGTCATTTGTGTCGCCAATCAGATCCTTGCTTTTGCAAACAGGTACTATCTGACAGACATCCCGATGCTGGAGCGCACGGCTGTAAAGTCGAGAAAAAAGACTGTCAGGATATTTTCCGAAGCAGAGCAGGCGCTGCTTTTTAAATGTGTTTATAAGCAGGCGGATAAATTCACGGCCGCCGTGTTGCTGTGCCTGTGTACAGGATTGCGGCTCGGAGAGTTGTGTGCGCTTCGGTGGACGGATATCGACTTCGAGGAAAAGGCCTTGACGGTAAGCCGCACTGTGCAGCGCATTGCCGTGTCGAAACACGGGACAAAAACCGCCTTGTCGGAAACAAGCCCCAAAAGCGAATGCTCCGAAAGGACTATCCCGTTGACATCGGAGCTTTTACGGTTTCTTTCTCAATTCAAAAGCGAGCATCCGTATGTGTTCGGAGGGGAGAGGCCGCTGGAGCCCAGGACAATGCAGTATCGGTTCAAAAAAATCCTGAAGAAGGCCGGGATTGAAACGGGAACCTTCCACGCCCTGCGCCATACATTCGCCACGAACTGCGTTGAGAACGGCGCAGACGCAAAAACACTGAGCGAGATTTTGGGGCATTCCGATGTAAGGATTTCGCTGAACCGCTATGTCCATCCGACCATGGAATCAAAGAGAAAACGAATTGAGGCGCTTTTTGACTTTTATGGTCAGATTTGTGGTCGGGCAGCTTGAAAAAAGCCCGTGCTGTTGGAGGGAAAACGGTTTTTTCGCAGATTAAGTCAATCTGCGAAAAATGAGGGGTCTCCCGCCGGACGGCGGGAGGATGTCGGATACTGCGGCAGACACAGCGGTTTGGGTCGTGAATCCTGTTTTCAATTCCAAGGAGTGCGAATCAGATTGGCAGAAAAGGGTTTGTCCGCACAGGGGAAAAAGGTTCGCCCGCACATCGGCGTGGGCTGCCGCGTCGGCAGGCTGACCGTGGTTGCGCCCACCGAAAAACGAAAAGGGAACTATATGGTTTGGCTGTGCCGGTGTGACTGCGGCGGCGAAATCATGCTGGATACCCGCTGTCTGCAAAGACAGACCGTAACAGACTGCGGCTGTGTTTCCGCGGTCAAGCCGGGACAACGGGATATTGCCGGTATGCGTTTCGGCAAACTGACGGCCGTAGAACCGACGGGCAGGGTCATAAGGGGCAGTGCGGTTTGGCTGTGCCGGTGTGACTGCGGCGGCGAGGTCTGCGCTCCGCTGCATCAGCTGACTGCGGGATATCGAAAAAGCTGCGGATGTCTCGGCCGCCCGGCGAGGAAGGATTATATCGGGAAGCGCTTCGGCCGCCTGACCGTGGTCGCGTACGCCGGGAAACAGGACGGGATGCACCGCTGGAGGTGTGTGTGCGACTGCGGAAACGAGACAATTGTGGGGCAGACCCTGCTCCAAAGCGGAAAAACCAAAAGCTGCGGCTGCCTGCAATCGGAAATCTATCGGGATAATCTGAAGCTGATCGACGGCACGTCGGTGACTGTTTTGGAGGCGGGAAAGAACCGTTTGATCGCCAGCAATACCAGCGGACACACCGGCGTTTATCTCAACCGAAAAAACGGGAAGTGGATTGCGCAGATTATGTTCAAAGGCAAGACCTACTATCTCGGCTCTTATTCCGACAAGGAGCAGGCGATCCTCGCGCGCAAGCGCGGCGAAAAATTGCACGACGACTTTCTCGAATGGTATCACGCGAACCATCCGCAGGGCGAAAACACAGCAGCGGCGAGCGATAAAGCGGACGCGAGGGGGCCCCGAGCCCGTGACGAAAAACTCGATTTTTCGGGCGAGGCAGAGGGCACATAACGCGTGCCGCTTTTGAAAGAGCCCCGGGTCGGCAGGCGGGCGGTACGGAAGGCCTGCTGCCGTTCCGTCCGCGGCGAAGAACACGCGGACGGAACGAATATCAATGGTTTTGGGTTAAGTTGTTTTTCGGCTTCCCCATCCAATGCGGAAGCCGGTCAGAGCCATGGCTCTGACCGAATGAAGGTTGTCGGCGCGGCGCACCGACGCACGGCTCGCGTAGGTATAAGCAGACGGCGATGTTCGCAAAGCCCATCCGTGTACAGCATGGGCGGTCGTGCGGCACATGCTATAACCGCGGCAGGATAACCTCGCGACCCGGGCTGCGGGCTGCGCCTGACATCCTGCAGCAGCGGGGGGATTGCCCCGCTGCAATTAAGAGGCCGACGCCTCGTGCAGTTTGTTGAATAACGGGGATTTGACCCTTATTGAATACAGAGGAAAAAGCTTTATGAAAATTGTCTATATAGGGGCAGGCGACGCTTTGGCGGAGACGCTGGCCGAACGGATGGGGCAGGAGGGTCACGATGTCTACCTTTTGTCGGACAAGGCAATTCCCAAGAAGCCGAAGGGCGTCTGCCTGCACCGCTTTTATCGAACCCCCCGCAAGGGGGAAAGCTTCGGCAAACTTGTGCGCTCCATCTCGCCGAACTGTGTGATATTCGCGGGGAACCACTACATAAGCGACGCCGAAGAGGAGGAAGAGGAGTCGGACGGTGACGTGACCCTGCTGACCCGGGCTCTGCGGGCGGCCGCCGCAATCCCGCAGGTAAGGTTCATCCTGCTCTCGTCTACCGAGGTATACGGAAACACCGCGGAAAAGGCCGACGAGACCGCAGAGTGCGCCGCCGTCAGCGAGCGGGGGATTCGGTTTATCCGAGAGGAACAGCTTTTGGATATCTACCGAAAACAGCACGGTGTGGACGCGACGGTCCTTCGGGTGTCGCAGCTTTATACCGACCGGCCGAGGGAGGACGCGGACGACTTTTTGAGTGGGATATTTTCCGCCGCCGCGCATGAGGAAGACCGCATGGAGTCCCGTGTGTACCAGCCTCTGCACGTCAGTGATTTTGCGGATGCCGTCAAACGGGTGGTGGATTCGGGGACGCAGCAGGTCTACAATGTCTGCGGCGGCAGCGAGATCTCCGCAGAGCGTCTGTACGAGCTGGCTTGCCGTCGGCTGGGCATTCAGGAGCAGGCCGTTCGGTGGGAGAAGCCCGACTGCACCCCGCTGGCGGACAGCGGCAGGATCCGCCGGGAGCTGGGATGGAGAGACTTTCGGACCCCGGAGGAGCAGCTGAGAAAGGGCGAGATTTCCTATACGCGGGTCAAGGAAAAGGGACGGAACAGAAAAAAGTGGAGCGTCCCGAAGGCTGTCCGCCGGATTGCGGAGAATCTGGTTCTGTTTGAAGTATTTATGCTGTTGCAGTCCCTGTGCGCTTCAAGCAGCGTGTTTTCCCATGTCAATTGGCTGATGGTCTATGTTATTGCGGTCTCGGTGGCCTACAACATCTACCAAAGCGCCCTGGCGGCGATCCTGGCCACCGCCGCCTATCTGTACAACCGGGGCACGGGCCTTTTTGAGATCACCGCATTTTACTCATACGCGGACCTTGTGCTGGCCTTTGTGCAGTTCATCTCTTTGGGACTTTTGGTCAGCTATACCGTAAGCGTGCTCAAGCAGGACGCCCAAAGCCTCCGTTTGGATTTGGATATGCTGAGGGAGGAGTACGAGGATCTGAAGGCCATCAACGATGAGAACGTGCTGATCAAAAATGAGTATGAAACGCGGCTTCTGAGTGCCAAAACCGGCTTCCCGAAGCTGTATGACATGGTCAGCCGCCTGATGGTCCGGGAGCCCGACCGCATCCTCATGGAGACGATGCAGATCATTTCGGAGCTGGTCGGGACGGACACGGTGGCCGTCTATCGGGGGCAGGCCAAAAGCCCGTGGCTTCGGCTGGCGGCCGCGCTGGGCGACAGCTCCGTCATGAGCGGAAAGTCGTGGAACCTCTCCGACTGCCCTAATATTTATAACGCGGTGGTTCGCGGAGAGCTCTATCAGGGCGAGATCGGGAGCGGGGAGCCTGCGGTTGTGATGCCCGTTGTGTGTCGTGATGTCCCCCTTGCGGTGATCCTCATCAAAACGCTGCCCTATGAGAGTGAGACACTGTACCATATCAACCTGCTCAAAACCCTGTCCATGCTGCTTCGGGACGCCATGGAAAAGGCGCTGCAATATGAAGAGCTCTCGAGAGAGAGCCGCTATGTGAAGGACACAGACATCCTAAAGCCCGAGGCGTTCCGCGAGCAGGTTCTTTTGGCCGGGGAGAAGGACGAGAAGGGCGTGGCGGAATACTGCGTGGCAGAGCTGCTGTATTCAGGCCCGATGGCACAGGCCGCAGAGGCTGCGGGTCGGGTATTTCGCGCGACGGATTGCCTGGGAACCGACGGGAACGGGAGGCTGTTCGCGCTGCTGAACAACACCGGCCCCCAAAGTCTCGAGTATCTGCGGGAACGTCTCGAGCTCTGCGGCATGGAAGTTCGCTTGGCCGAGGACGAGCAGGCGGCGTCGGACGAGGCGGCGGATGTGCCGCTGACGGTCTGAGCCCGCGGGCGGAAAGCGAGGCTGCAATTGCTATGATGTTGATTCGTTTTTTGGTGATAAACGCTGCACTGACAGCACTGTACGCCGTTGTAAAGCGAACCCGTCATGAGGGGGCCGGGCGGCGGTCTACTTCGTGTTCCTTCCGGGGCTCGGCTTTCTCGTCTATTTTCTGCCGGGACTGATCCAGGCGTTTATGAAGAGGCTGGGGCTCGACCAGGAGGCCATCCTGATCCACCCCTTTGATGTCGACCTGCCGCGAGAGCATCCCGACGTGCGGGAGGCCCTGAACGTGGTGCCGGTGGAGGACGCCATGGCTGTCAGCGGCAACAGGGAGAAGCGGGCCCTTCTGCTCAAGCAGCTGAAGAAGGATCTGACGGAGAATTACAGGCTGCTTTTGGCGGCGGAGAGGGACGAGGATTCCGAGTCGGCCCATTATGCCGCGGTTGCAAAGACAGAGATATACCGCCTCTATCAGACGCGGTGGCTTGAGTGCCGCAGAGATTATGCCGACGACCCTGACGACCCCGAAAAATACCACACCGCCTGCGCGGCTTTGAGCGAGATGCTGGCAAGCGGCATCCTCTCCGCGCGGGAGCAGAGCGCCTATCAAAAACGCCTGTGCAGCCTGGTGCAGAGACAGCTCGACACCGGGGACAGCGAGGTTACCGCAGAGGAATTTGAGGGATATTTGAGCTCGCTGGCGGCGCTCGGCCGCTGCGGGGATGCGGAGACTCTTTGGCGGATGTACGCGGACAGGATGCGCAGCGAGGCCGCTTATCGGGATATGCTGAAGCTGTTCTATCAGGCGGGCGACCGACAGAAATTTGAGGCGATTCTCATGGATCTGCGGCAAAACAGACAGGTTCGCCTCTCCCCAAAAGGGCTGGAGCAGCTTCGCTATTGGACGGCCCGCCTCGCACAAACAGGGGCGAACGACTGAGCTTGTTTCGTCTTTCGACAGGGGGCAGGCTCCGGCGTCCGACGGTCTCGGCGGTGGGACGGTCCGCCCAAAAGGGCGGGCAAGACACGCCGCCTCAGTGCCCGGGACGCCTTGTCTTGGTTATAAACGGAGTGAAATGATGAGTTCGTTGAAACGGTATTTGTACCTGATCCTGATTATTGCCGTCCTGAGCGGCATCTTTCTGATCTACAGCATCCATGAGAGCCGCCCCGCCGAGGTGCGCAACCTGTCCGACTCCGCCGTGAAGCGGGCGTTTACCGAGGCAAGGCAGGTGGACGAGGGGGACAGACCCCGCGTTTGGCTTTTGGGTGACCCCGAAGACGAGCGCTGCGGGGAGCTCTACGGCAATGTCAGCCGACTGTGTCAGGATCTGCAGCTCACGGTGGCCGGCGAGGGACATTTGGATACAGACAGGGTGCACCGGGAGGATATCGTCATTTTCTGTGACAGCTCGCTCAGCCGCTGGGCAGAGCCCGGGGCGCTCATGGCCTTCGTCGACGAAGGCGGCCGGGTCATTTTGGCGGCGGGCATCGCGGAGGATGAAGCTGTGCTGTGGCCGGTGTTCGGCATTCGGGAGATGTCCCCGGGGGACGATTTCCATTACCTCGCCTTTGAAAAGCCGCTGCTGCCGCTTCAGCCGGACGAGGCCGTCTATGACGGAAGCAGCGGCTCTGCCCGGCTCAAGGTCAGCGACAAAGCCGAGGTCTATATTCGGGCCATAGGGGAGGACGTCCCCATCCTCTATACGCATCCCCGGCAGAAGGGAAGCGTCTGTGTGATCAACGGCACATTTCTTTCCGACCCTCGCTGCGCGGGCCTTTTGACCGGCGCCTTGAGCGCGCTGCTGCCCGACTTCATCTACCCCGTTTTGGGGGTGAAGGCCGTGTTTTTGGATGATCTTCCCATGATCACGCCGGAGGAGGACGAGCTGTGCAGACGCGTGTACGGCTATTCGGGGGAGGGCTTTGTTCGGGACGTGATGTGGCCCGCCTTTCAGGGGACCTCCCTTCGCACCGACACGCCCTATACCTCCGGCATTTTGGTGGCGGCCCCCTCGCAGGAGAGTTTTGAGACGGAGAATGACGCGATCCTCATGGCTGTCTGCAAGTCCGCGCTGCAGTTCGGCGGGGAGCTGACCTATGCCGTCGACTGCCGTGAGGACGGGAGCTTTGCGGTCAACACGGACTTTATCGACCGTTTCTCGGGGCTTTTTACCGGCTACACCGTCCGGAGCCTGACCATGCTGAACGACAACCTCCGAGAGGAGATCCCGGACATACCCGGCGCCGAGATAAGGGCCGTGCGGGGAATGCTGGGCAGTAAGAACCTTCGGCTCTCCTGGGAGGGCGGGCTCACCGTGTTCCCTGCGGCAACCGAAGGGAACTTCATGGATGACGGCAACCTCTTTGCCATCTGCTCTGTTTTGGGGGCCTACGGCATGGTTTCGCATGTGTTTGACGTCAAGGCTCTGATCGCCACGGAGGACGACCCCGCCGTTTGGGACAAGAACAGGCTGCAGATCGGTTATTTTGAATCGGAGATCCTGTCTCAGGCGCTTTGGCTGGAGGGCAGAACGCTGTCCCAAACCGAGGACGATGTGCGCAGCTATCAGAACATGACCTACGGCTGGGTGAGGGACGGCGGCTGCGTGGAGCTGGACTGCGGCGGCATCGCGGAAGGGCAGGCGTTTTTCTATCACACCGACAGCCGCATCGTGTCCGCCGAGGGCTTGACATATCAGGACATCGGCAACGGGTACTGGCTGCTGCGCGTTCAGCAGAACCACGGAACGCTCACACTGGAGGAAGGGGAATGATCCATGCGGGTATGTCTGATCTGTGAGGGAAGCTACCCCTATGTTCCGGGCGGCGTCTCCAGCTGGGTGCAGACGCTGTGCGACCAGTTCCCGGATGTGGAGTTCACGGTGTGGGCCATCGCCACCACCAGAGAGGATATGCCGGCGTACAAATGCCGTATACCGAAGAACGTCAAGTCAATTCAGACGCTGTATCTCGGCGACGTGACGTTTAAAAAGACCGGCCGAAAGATCCGTCTGACCGGGGCGGAAAAGGAGACCTTGAAAGGGCTGCTGATCGGCAGCGCGGACACCGTCAACTGGCTCGGCGTGCTGGAGCTGGCAAGACAGCACCGCCGGTATCTGTGCGACCTTCTGATGAGCGAATCCTTCTTCGATATCTGTGCGGAGGAGTATTGCAGGATGAAGTCAAGGAAGGTGTTTCTGCACTTTCTGTGGAATTTTCGGGGGATTTACTTTCCTTTGATGTATATCCTCTCGCAGGAGATCCCGAAAGCGGACATCTACCACGCCGTCTCCGCCGGATACGCCGGCATCCTGGGGAGCTGCGCCTCGTATACGGAGGGGGTTCCCTTCATTTTGTCCGAGCACGGCATCTATACGAGAGAGCGGGAGGAGGATATCATCCGCTCAAACTGGGTGGTGGGGGAGTTCAAGGAGCCGTGGATCGACTTTTTCAAGAAGCTGTCCTTCACCGCATACCGGCAGGCGAGCGTGGTCACCACCCTGTTTGAGGCAAACCGCGACCTCCAAATCGAGCTGAGATGTCCGCCCGAGAAGATCGCCGTCATACCCAACGGCGTAAACGCCGAGGACTTTGATGTCTGCCTGAACAAAAAGGAGGGCGGCCCCGTGACGCTGGGGGCGATCCTGCGGGTCGTGCCCATCAAGGACGTCAAGACCATGCTTTTGGCTTTCGACATCGTCAAGCGCTCTGTGCCGGAGGCCCGGCTGAGGATCATGGGAAACTGCGAGGAGGACCCCGTTTATTATCAGGAGTGCGCGGACTTTTTGGCTGAGTTGGGGACACAGGACGTGGAGTTTCTCGGCCTTGTCGACATCAAAGAGCATCTGCCTGAGATAGATCTGCTGCTTCTGTCCAGCATCAGCGAGGGACAGCCCCTGGCGCTTTTGGAGGGGATGGCGGCGGGGTGTCCCTTTGTAGCGACAAACGTGGGCAACTGCAGGGGCCTTCTTGAGGGTGAGCGGGAGGATGACAGCTTCGGCCCCGCCGGGCTGGTGGTGCCGGTCATGGACAGCGAGGCCATGGCCCGGGCGATCCTTCGCCTGATTCGGAACCCGGCCTTGATGAGGCGCATGGGACACGCCGGCAGAAAACGGGTGGAGGCATACTATACCCGCGAGGGAATGCTGACGGCGTACCGAGATATCTATAAGCGCTTGGAGGAGGAGCCGCATGGCAGGGATCGGGTTTGAATTAAAGAAGATATACGGCCGGAAGACGCTGGCATCCAATGTGTGGGGGACCCTCTACGCCACCATGCTGACCATCGGCCCGACCGTTCTGTCGGCGGTATTGATGCTGGCGATGAACATCCTGCTGAACCGAACGGGTCTAACGGTGCTGGAAGGACGGTTTTTTATTTCCTCCACTACCTATGCTTTTCTGTGCGCCCTGCTGGTTACAAGTTTCTTTTCCACCCCCGTTTCACGATACATTGCCGACTGTATCTTTCTGCACAGGGAGTCGGAGATCTTTCCCTCTGCGTTCGGCGTGCTGACGTTAACCTCCGCCGTCTCGGGGGTTGTCATGGCCGCACTGTGCGCGGGTGTGTATTTCCACAGCCGGGGAGAGGTTCAGCTGCCCTATTTGACAGCCTACTATTTTTTGGGCGTGCTGGTGACCGACGCGTATACACTGATGAACTACGCCTCGGCGCTGAAGCACTACAAGATGCTGACCTTCGCCTTCGTTTTCGGCCTGGTGCTGGCGGTCGGGGTGTATCTGTTCTGTACCGCTCGGCTGGGGGTCGAGGGGGTGACTTCGGCCTGCATCGCCCTGGGAAGCTGCTTTTTTGTGGTGATATTCGCGCTGGTGTTTCAGTGCGCGAGAACCTTTGGGGCGCCCCGCGGCCGGTATTTTGCGTTTCTTCCCTATTTTCGGAAGTATCCGTCGCTGTCTGTCGGAAATTTCGCCTACATGCTGGGCCTTTATGTCCCGAACATCATCTACTGGTGGTTTTCCGAGCTCGGTGAGCAGGTCAGTGTTTTCCGCACGGCCCCCAGCTTCGACCTGGCTATGTTTTTGGCCTTTATGGTCAACATCCCGTCGCTGGTCATCTTTGTGGTGAAGGTGGAGACGGCGTTTTATGAGAAGTTTGTCGTGTACATCTCCGCGCTGAACAACGGCACGCTCCATATGATTCGAAAGGAACGCGGCGTCATGACCCGGGCGCTTTTGCGGGAGCTGTTCTTTGTGTACGAGGTTCAGCTGGTCATTACGGTGGTGCTGGTGTGCCTGGTCAGCGTGTTTTTCCCCTATTTGGATGCAGGCATTCAGATGCTGCACATGTTTGTCATATTAAGCCTCGGGGTCTGCGCCGCATTCTGCATGCATTTTACCATCATCGTCTTCTACTATTTCTCCGATAACGGCAGCGCCTGCATCACCTCGCTTGTCTTTTTGGCAGTGACGGCCTTGGGCGCGGTCGCGGCGGTTCGGGCCGGCAGCTTTTACCTCCTGCCGCTGCCCCTGCTGCTGGGCGGTCTGTGCGGCTGGGTCGTCGCTTTCCTGCTGTTGTGTCACCGAATGGAGAAGCTCGACAGCTTTTTGATGTGCTGAGACAACGTGTGATCCGAAAGAGAGGCCCGGTGTGCGGAAGCTTCGGCTGCAAGGCGGCCCGCCGCCGAAAAGAGCGGGGGGATCGGTCGGCTCAGAAGCGGGGGCGGCGCGATCTGTTGCATCGGTTTTATCAACTGCTTCCGAGCGGGCGTCCGACGGATCACGGTTATTTCAAAGGCGGCTTTGCCGTATCGGTGTGGCTCCGATGTCAAAACAACCGGCGGAGGTCAAGGCTTTTTACCTTGGCCTCCGCTGTTTTACAATCATTTTGGTTTGCTTTGCAGCCCTCTGAGCACGCAGTCGACATTCCTTTTCAGCGATTGTCAGTTTATAATATTGACAAGGTGAGGGAGGACTACACGGTTATGAGTTCTACATGCGAATGAAGGAGGCACACGAAAGATGAGCAGAGGGAAAAAGATTGCGCTCGGCATCTTGATAGCTGTTGTCGCTGCCGGGATAACATGGTATTTTGTGATGCGCAGCCGCTACCTGACCGTCCATGCGGACGAGCTGATCGACAACGTGTTTGACGAGATATATTACTCCGAAATGCATCCGTTTTTGTTTAAGTATACGCTGACGGACTTGAGGAATTTGAAAGGATTTGTACGTCCGGGTGAAACATATTATATGGACGGAGGAAAGGAGATTACATTTCGATCTGCATGGGATGGTTTGGGCAAATACTCCATTCGTGTTTCCACGGTGCAAGGACGATGGGATATTAACATGAGGGTTGTAGAAGAAGAAACATTATACAGTTTAACATTTTATTACACTTATGATATTGAAGAAATGGTGTTGACTTGTAATTATTATGCTTTAAATGGAGATAGGAAAATTGTGGATGAATGGGATGAAGATATAAGTGTGTTCTTAAAAGAGATGGGGCTGCACGAAGATTATATTAAAACCCAAAGCGAAGCAAATTTCAATGATTGGCTTTCACACTGGTTCGACATGAACAACGGGCTTTCTCGTTTCAACCTCGACGACCTCGGCGACTTTACAATAGAGTGCGAATATTGATTTCCCTTGGGGGCTCCCTTGTGTAAAGGGAGAGTCGGCCGGTCGAGCTTAATAGGAACGATATCCCGAAAGGCGCATAATACCGCGCCGAATGTAAAATGTCCGTTCCGCTGTCATTTGACCGCTCCGCGCGGTAAGGGGGGCTTGTTCTCAGCAGGCCCTAAAGTTGCAGTTGTCCCATGGTTTGAAAGCCCATAGACTCCCTTGCCGAACGCTGTCTGTACGACGGAAACACAGGTTCGCGCTCCTCTAAGACGCGGACGGCAGGATAACGGGCTAAACCGACGGCGCGGGCGAGACGGCCGCGTATGAATATGACGAGAGCGGCGCGGTCGCGTCGGTGCGCTGTTCCGACGGGCGCAGCGACGGCACGGTGACGACGGCGAGGTACGACGGCTGCGTCCGTTTGGGCTTCCCGGGCGACGGGTTCGCCGAAGAGATGAAGGATTTTCCCTGTTGCCGACAGACCGCGCCGCCCTTCTCCCGCCCAAACGTCTCAGCTGTCGCCCTGCTCTCTAAGGTGAGCCTTTACGGCCGCGGCTGCGCGCATCCCCCGCCCGCAGCCGGGCGCGCTCAGCGAACAGTGGTTGCCGCACGAGCGGCAGTGGAGAACCTCGAGCAGGTCGGGACGGTTCTTTATCAGCTCAAAATCCCGCCGGCTCTCCTCAATGAGCTTAAAGATATCGGTTTTCGGTTGCTCAAACATGGCTGTGACCTCGCTTTGGCTTTGGGTTATAGGGCTTGCCGCCGTTTGCGCGGGGCAGGCTCCTCGCGGCTGTCGCCGCATCGGAAGCGGACGCTGTGCCCGCCTCTCGTTTGTCGGGCTTGCTTTGGGCTTGGAGGTTGGGTAGAAAACCCGCGGCGCGGCGGACTTCGGCGGCGCGGAAAAGTCGTGTACTGTGCGTTTGGCCCGCGGGGCTGCGTCGGGTTTCGGCGGCGGTCGGCGGCGGGGAACCCCGTGCCGTGTCCCTCGTGCTCCGCGCTCAATCCGGCCCTTTGCAGGATTATTGCCTGCGGATGACGCTGTGGGCGCGCGATGACCGAAATCACATGATAAGGTGTTCCAAAGGCTTATCTCCTGCGGGCATCGTCTCGGACGCACCGCGGCCTGATTCACGGCTGCTTCTTTGGGGTTTATCACCCGCGGGCGGCGTCGAGGGCGCGGCCGAGCGCCTCGAGGTACCGTCGCGCGGTCGAGGCGGGCGAGAGAATGACCACCTCGCCGCCGAAGCCCGCGACCCAGCCGAAGAAGGTCGGGCTGACGGCGACGTCGATGGTGACGGTAAAGTGCCCGTCGTCGAGCGGGACCATGATGCAGTCGATGCCGAAGCGGTCGACGACCATCGATGACAGCCGGTCGGGGAAGCTGAGGGTCACCCGCGTGCGCTCGCCCGAAAACATGTCAAAGCGCACCGCCGCCGCCCGCGCGGGGTCAAAGTCGCGAAAGCGCTCGGGGATCTCGCGCGAAAACTCGCTCACTGCGGCGTCCTTCATCTTGTCGACGCGATAGGTTCGCACCTCGTCGTGCGCGGGGGTGTACGCGAACAGATAGCAGTTGTCCTGCGAGAAGGTGAGCGCGAGCGGCGAGACCACATAGGTGAAGCCGTCGTGCCGCAGCACCCGCTTTTTGTCACGGGAGTAGTCGAAGTACTTAAACTCGAGCTTTTTATCGCGCGCGACGGCGCTGTGCACCGTGTCGACGGTGTAGTAGATGCTCTCGTTCATGTTTTTGACCCTGCCGTCCACATACACCGTGCGGTGAAGCTCCCGCGCCTGCTGCTTTGAGGCGAGCGACTCGAGCTTTTTTATGAGCTCGATGCTCTTCTTTTTGGTGATGAACTTGGACGACTCGACCGCGTTGACCAACAGCTTGAGCTCGGCCAGCTGAAAGGTGCGGGAGACGAGGCGGTACTCAAACTGTTTGCGGTGGACAAGCTCGATGTCGAGGCCGAAGCCCCGCAGCGCCTCGAGGTCGAGGTAGACGGCCTTGCGCTCGCAAGGGATGCCCTGCCGCTCGAGACAGTCGGCGATCTCCTTCAAGGTCACGCCGTGCTCCTCGTCGGTCTGCTCATACAAGAGCTTTGCGATGTATAAAAGCTTCTGACGGCGCATGTCGCTCGCCAAGTCGACCGCCCCCTTTTTTGTTCTTTTAGAAAATATTATCCTGTTTTCGGTACAAATGCAACAGGCAGTTTTTCGGGACGGGCGGCGGGGTTGGACGTGCGCCGCTCGTCCGCGCCCCGCGCGGCGGAACGGCTATGCAGGGTGACCCGATCTGTCTGCGGTCTGTGCGACCGGGCGGCGCTGCCGACTCAAAACCCGCTCGAGCAAGCGCGGCACGCGAAGAGGAGACGCCCCGCGGGAGACGGACGACCGCGGGAGACGAACGACCCGGGGATAAGAAAGACAGCCGCGGGACAAGGAGGCCGGAGAAAGAAGGGGCCCGGAGAAAGATGGATGCCCCGCGGAAAAAAGACACCCCGCGCAAAAAGCCCGTCCCGCGGGACAAAATCGTTTTGCCGCCGCATAAAAGCGCGCGCGGCGCGAACAATATACGCGAAACTCAAAATCGGAACGGAGAAAACTCAATGATAAAGGATGCCGCGGAGTACAAAGAGCTGTATGTGAGCGAGATGCCAAGGAGCAATCTGTTAAAGGACTGCGCCGCCGCCTTCGGGGTGGGCGGGCTCATCTGTGTGATCGGACAGGTTTTTTTGGAGTTTTACGGGAGACTTGACGGGGTGGACAAGGACGCCGCCGCGCTGCTGACGTCGGTGACTCTGATAGCGCTTTCTGCGCTGTTGACGGGCCTCGGCGTGTACGACAAGATCGCGAAGCGGGCGGGCGCGGGCACCCTTGTGCCGATAACCGGCTTTGCCAACGCGGTGGTATCGCCCGCGCTCGAGTTCAAAAGCGAGGGCTCGGTGCTGGGCACCGGCTCGAAGATGTTCATCATTGCGGGGCCGGTCATCGTATACGGCACTGCGGCGTCGGTGCTCGCGGGCGCGTTGACGCTGCTTTTTTCTTAAAAAAGGGGGCGGTTTTTGTGTCAAAAAGAAGGGGAAAGGCGACGATCGTGCTGCAAAACACCCCGTCGGTTTCGGGCTTTGCCGCGTTTGTCGGCAAAAAGGAGAAGGAGGGCCCGCTCGGCAGGTTCTTCTACCACCACGACGATGACACCACCTTCGGCTGCAAGACGTGGGAGCAGGCTGAGTGCGAGCTTCAGAAGAGGGCGTTCACCCTTGCCAAGACCTCGGCGGGGGTGGAGGACGGCGACATCGACATGGTGTTCGGCGGTGACCTGCTCAACCAGTGTGTCGCGACCTCCCACTCGCTGCGGCAGACATCCATCCCGTTTGTCGGGCTGTACGGCGCGTGCTCGACGATGGCGGAGTCGCTCGCGATGGCGTCGGTCATGGTGGACGGCGGCTACGCCGAGCGCGCGGCTGCGATAACCTCAAGCCACTTTTGCTCGGCGGAGCGGCAGTTCAGGTTCCCGCTTGAGTACGGGGGGCAGCGCGCGCCCGCCTCGCAGTGGACGGCGACGGCGTCGGGCTGCGCCGTTGTCGAGCAGATGATCGAGGGCGCGCCCTATGTCGAGAGCGTCTGCTTTGGCGCGGTGGCCGACCTCGGGGTCTGCGACATCAACAACATGGGCAGCGCGATGGCGCCCGCCGCCGCGGACACCCTTGTGCGCTACCTCAGGGATACGGGCACCAAGCCGTCCGACTACGGCGCCGTCGTCACCGGGGATCTCGGCGACGTGGGCTCGCGGATCCTCGCCCGACTGTGCGCGATGGAGGGCTACGAGGTCCCCAACCACCTCGACTGCGGCAAGATGATCTTCGACCGCGACACCCAGGACGTCGGCGCGGGCGGCTCGGGGTGCGGGTGCTCGGCCGCGGTGCTCAACGCCTATTTTCTGCCGATGCTCAAAAAACGGGAGATAAAGGATATCCTGTTCATGGCGACGGGCGCGCTCATGAGCACGACGACCTTTCAGCAGAAGGAGTCGATCCCGTCCATTGCGCACCTCGTGCACATCTGCGCGCCGGTGTAAGCAGGGGCGGACGGGGGACAGGCGGAACCGGGGAAAGCGGGCGCGGGGCCTTTGACGACCGCCGCCGCGAAAAAGAATGGGATAAAAGCCGACAAAATGCCCGTTCGGGTTGAAATTGTCGGCTTTTTTTGCTATTCTGTTACGGTAGGGTTAAATTGTGAAATTGTGCGCACTTTGCCGCGTTGTGTGCCGAAACCCGGTTCGGGGCGGGCCGCGGCGCGCGTTCCCGCCGTTTCGGGGCAATTTCTCATATATGGGGGAGAACACTGTATGGACGACAGACAGAAGTTTTCGTATTCGGCCGGCGCGCCGCAGGGTACGGCGCCCGAGCGCCCGCAGAGGATGGAGCTGCCCGAGCGCACCCTCGAGCAGATCGAGCGCGCGTCGCGCGCCGAGGGGCAAAAGGCCTATGAGGCGGCCAAAAAGGCGATACAGGACGCGGCCGAGGGCAAGGCGCTCACCGAGGACCAGTTAAAGCGCGCCCACGAGGTCGCGCAGGCCGAGGGCCGCAAGATATATGCCGTTGCGAAAAAGACATATACCAAACGGGCGTACGAGGCGTTTGAAAAGAGGATGAGCGGCGCGGGGGCCGCCCCCGCCGGCGGCGGGGAGGCTTCGTCCGCCGCGGTAAGGCCCGCCGCGTCAAGCCCTGCCTCGGCCGAGCAGCGCCGCACGGCGCCGGCGGGTGAGGGGAGGCCGGCGGCTTCGCAGCCCTCCCGCGGCAAACAGGGCGCACCTGCGCGCGCCGCCCAAAAGCCGCGCAAAAAGGGCAGGGCCGGGAAGATCGTGCTGATCTCGCTCGGCGTTGTCGCGCTCGTCGCGGTCGCGGCCGTCGCGCTGTTCATGACGGGCGTCATCAACCTCTCGTCCTTTGAAAAGGTCGAGGGCTACACCTATCAGGTCGACAGCTACGACACCCTGATGGCCTATCTCAGGCATCCCTCGCTCAAGGCGAGCGACACCCTCGCGCTGTCCGACAGCTTCACCGTCGACGTGGACAGCGAGTTCGGCGGCTTTGCCGAGCTGCCGCTGTTCAACATATCGTCGGGCGGCCTCACCTTTACGGGCGGCGCCGTCTACATGTCGGGCGGCGAGGAGAGCTGCGCGGCGGACGGGCTGTCGTTCAGCGGGTGCAAGGTGTACATAAACGCGCCGAACACCGCCCTCACCTGCGGGGGGATATCCTCCGACGAGGGGGTCAACGTGCGCTCTCTCAACGGGTCGGGGCACCTTCGCGAGCTCGACGTCCGCTTTGTCGGCGAGCGGTTCACCGTCCCCGTCAAGTTTGAGAACGTCTCGGGCTCGACCCTCAGGGGAACCGAGATCACCCTCTCCTGCCCCGGGTTCATCTTCCCCGGCGGCAGCAGCTTCACGATAACCGAGCTCGCCGCCGGCGCGGTGGGCACGACCGACGTCGAGGTCATCGCCGTCGAGGGCGGCAGGCACACCGTCTTTGCCGCGGCGAACGACGCGTCGGGCGCGTGCGCCGTCAGCGGGAAGTCGGACTGCATCACCGTCATGGGCGAGGGCTTCCGCTCGGGCGACGTGCACACCCACTCGGTCGAGGGCATCTCGCATCGCAACTCGACGGTCGAGGCGAATGTATCGGCTGCGTACAACAACGGCATGAGCTTCATGTTCAGCGTCGAGGTGGGGGCCGAGGCAAGGCAGCTCTCGCAGTCGGAGGTCGATTCTCTTGTGGGAGGGAGCGGCCGCTTTGTGCAGATTGCCGCCGGTGAGACGGGCGACGCGTACCGGCTGCTCATCTACGGCAGCGACGTAAGGCCGGATGCCGACTACGAGGCGACGGAGTTCAGGCAGTGGTCTCTTCAGGATGCGGTGAACGAGGTGCTCGATTCGGGCGGCGTCGTGTACATACCCGCCATGTTCGAGATAGCCGACATCAACGACGCCATCAGCAAGGCGCTGAGCCTGCGGGGCGTCAACGGTCTTGAGATCATGACCACCGCCAGCGAATACGACTCGATGGAGCAGAAGATCGCGATGAACGCGTGGAACAACCTGCTCAGCTACGGCCAGCGCACCTTCGGCTTTATGTCGAGCAACAACTACACCGCCGAGGAGGCGGGGACGCGCTATATAAGGGGCATCCTGCCCGCCCTCGACGAGGACAGCGTGATGGACCTGCTCACGAGCGGCCGCTACTTCTCGTCCAACGGGCCCGAGCTGCGTCTGAGGATAGGCGAGGCCGGGATCGGCGACACCGTCCGCGTCAGCGAGGCGACCGCCGCGAAGGCGTTTATCCACGCGTCCGACGTCTATCCGCTCACCGAGGTGACGCTCTACCGCTATCCCGTCACGTATGATATCGCCGACCTCGAGCCCGAGCTCGTCTTCAGCGAGGACTACACAGGCAGGGGCGTTTACAGCGTCGACGAGGCCGTCGATATCACCCTGAGCCCCGACGAATACTACCGGCTCGAGGTGCACAGCGAGCACGACGGCAGCTACAGAACGCTCGGCAGACAGGGGATCGGCTTTGCCGCGTCCAACCCGATATGGGTGGCAAGCGCCTCGGCGTCCGACTACAACTCGTTTGACGGGGTCGAGGTATCGCTCGGCGGAGAGGTCATGCGTTCGGACAACGGCACCTACTATGTGCTTGCCGACAGGATGTTCATGTCCTCGAACATGACCCCGCTCTATTCAGGCGCGGCGCTCGAGACGCAGTACCACAGGTTTGACAGCGACGGCCTCGCGGACTACGTGTCCTACTGCGTGTACGCCCCCGACGGCACGAGCAGCGAGTACCGCGTGTACATCATAAAATAGGCGGGCGCGATCAAATACGCCCCGATACAGTCGGTCAAATAAAACTATCCCCCGCTGAAAACGGGGGATAGTTATGGTGTTATAAGGGCGCGTCCCCCGCGCTGTCCCCGCCGCAAAAACATGGTTTTTGCACAAGAGCGTGTCCGTATCCGCGTTAAAATGCAGGTGCGGGGAATTGGAATATACAGAGGGATAGGAGAACACGATGAACCATTCAAAGCTTTTTACATATCTTGAAAGCATATCCGCTCAAGGTTCTCACGATACGCCGCTTGCAGTTGCCCTGAACATTGCCGTGGTGTTTGTGCTGATGCTGTTTGTGCTGCTCGTTTACAGGGTCGTTCACAACAGAAACCTCAGCTTCAGCGCGAACTTTGGGTTTGTGATACTGCTCACGGGACTCGTCACCGGTGTCATCATGATGACGATTGAAAACAACCTCGTCCTGTCCCTCGGTATGGTGGGCGCGCTGTCCATCGTGAGATACCGCTCCGCGATCAAGGACCCGAAGGACACCGGGTTTATCTTTTGGGCGGTGGCGGAGGGCCTTTGCGCCGGCACGGGCAACTATGTTTTGGCTTTGGTCGGCGCCCTGCTTATAGGGGCCGCCGTTATTGTCTACAGTATTGTATTCAGGGTTCAGGCGATGCACCTTTTGGTCGTTCGCGCCTCGGGCGACTGCTATGACGAGGTGGTTGCCTGTTTCAAAGAAAATAAGATAAAGTACGCAATAAAGCTCAAAAATGCCGCCGATACCTATTGCGAGTATATATTTAAAATCAACGCCCGCAATCGGGAGGATATCGTGGAGAAGCTCAAGACCATCGAAAATGTCGGCAGCGTGAGCCTGGCGTTTGACGGAGAGCAGTAGATGAAACTTGAGCTTAGGACAACAAAGGCCGCGCTTGCGGCTTTGTTTACGGCAGCGGCCCTGGCTGTTGCGGCGCTTTGTTCCGGGCTCAGGCTGGACGCCGCCAACGACAGGCTGTCGCCGACCGTGTCCCCTCTGGAGCTCTCGTCGCAGTACGCAAAGGATTTTGAAAGCAGCATCCCGGTTATCTATCTTCGGACCCGGGACAAGGAGAACCTTACAGATCCCGTGTACGATACCGCGGTTATCCGGGGTGAAGCGCAGTGCGAGATGCTTGTCTTTGACGACGGACACAATACGCTGAGCGACTCCCCGTCGGAAACCTATCTCAACGTGCGGGTGAAGATAAGGGGCAGAACATCCGCCGTTCAGAATAAAAAACCGTATGCTCTTGAGCTTCGGGACGAGACGGGCAGACCCATTGATTATCCGCTTTTGGGGCTCGATGCCGAGTCGGATTTTGTTCTGCACGCCCCTTATATAGACAAGTCCTGCCTGAGAAACTATCTCGCCTACACACTGGCCGGGGAGCTTTCGGACGACGCCCCAGACTGTAGATTTGTGGAGGTGTTTTTGGCCGACGGAGAGGGCCCCCTGACGCAGGCGGACTATATCGGGGTGTACCTTCTTACGGAAAAGATCAAACCAAGCGACAGCATTGTCCCGGTTGAGGATTATGTCGCCGCGTCCTATGACGACATGGAAGAGCAGATGGCCGAGGGCGGCGGATATATCGTGAGAAGGGACAAGTACGAGGAGGGGGTCGACGACACCGTCCTTCTCCCGCACACAACGCAGGACTATCAGTATCAGATATTCTATCCCAAGCCCGGCGACATCACGGACGATGAGGCCGATTTGATCTATAAGGAGCTTCAGTTCCTTGAGAACATCGCATACTACGGCGACTTTGAAGAGATGCAGCGATATTTTGACATTGACTCGCTGGTCGACATCATCATGATAAACGAGCTCGCGCGAAATTCCGAGGCGATGGAGGGCTCGGCCTACTTTTATCGCGCGGCGGGCGAACGGTATACGGCGGGGCCCATATGGGATCTTGATGTTTCGATGGGAAACAACGGGGTGTTCCCCGAGACGAGCGGCACGACCTACACCGAAAAGCGGCTGGAGCTTTTGTTTATGCAGCGCCCGGAGATCCTGTCGCTTTTCTGCGAGCGCTGGAAGAGCGAGAGGCTGCCCGGCGGCATCTTCAGCGACGAGAACATATGCGGCCTGATCGACGGCGCGGTCGCCGAAATGGGGGACGCGCTGCAGCGCAATGCCCGGCGGTACCCCGAGCTGTTTGACGGTGAAACGGAGGTGTTTGCCAACCTGTACAAATTCACCTCCTATCAGGACGAGATCGCGTTTCTCAAGGATTTTTTGTTGGAAAGGGCGGCGTGGATGGATGAGTATTTCGGAAACATGCAATAGACGCCCGCCGCTTCGATATGAACGGAAGGGCGTCATCGGTGCGGAACAGTACGCATACCTCTCACGGCTTTGCAAGAGCATGATGCAGGCGGACAACCACGCGGATGCGGGGGGTACATACACCGTAAAGAGCCTTTATTTCGACACGCCGCTGCTGGACGATTTTTACGACAACGATCAGGGGGCTTTTTCGCGCCGCAAGATGAGATTGCGGGTGTACGGAACGGGTGAGGATGCGGTCTATAGGATGGAGGAGAAGTTCCGAGAGGGCGACCTCAGCGGAAAAAACACGGCCGTCCTGACCCGGACGGAGGCGGAACAGCTGTGCAGCGGCGAGTTCGGCAGTCTTTTGAGCCGCGGAGAGGTCGGGGTCAGGCTCTATTCTCTTATGACCTCGCAGTTCTATCGCCCCGCCCTCGCCGTAAGATACGACAGGGAGGCGTATTTGAGACCGGCGGACGGAGTACGGGTAACGTTTGACAGCAATGTTCGGTTTGCCTCCCCCGCGGGCTTCATGGACGAGAGCGCCTTTGTCAGCGGCGAGCGGATAACCGAGATCGTCTTTGAGGTCAAGTACAGCGCAGAGTTTCCGGCCTGGCTCAGCCGCGGTTTCAAAAGCAGCGGCGGCAATATAGAGGCGAAAAGCAAGTACGCGGACGGCATCAGAAGGTATTTTGACCTGCCGCTGTGATGCCGGGTGCGGCAAAAACCCGTGTCCCGGCACAGATACAGGCAAGCGGAACGGCCGTCCCCCGGCAAAGGGGGACGGCTTGCAATTTTGGCAGGGAGGACAGGCAAACGCCTAAGGGATGGCGCCCTTTAAAGCCCCCCCTTTACCGCGCGGTCGGCCGTAATCGGTACGACGGCCGAAAGGCGCATAATATCGCGCCGAATGTCAAACGTCCGTTCCACTTACGTTTGACCACTCCGCGCGATAGATGCGCGTCGTAATCGGTGCGACGGCCGAAAGGCGCATAATATCGCGCCGAATGTCAAACGTCCGTTCCACTTACGCCCCGCCACTCCGTGCGGCAGATGCGTGTCGTAAGCGGAACGGCGCGCGGCAGGCGCTGCATACTCTCGCGGGGTGTGCCGAGTGTCGTACTTTTTTACACTCGGCAGAATTCCCGAGAATATGGGAACCCCCGAACGCCGTACCGATTGCGCGCGGCAAGGGAGACTCAAGGACGCGCGACCCGATGGATGGGTGTAAGCCTTAGGTTTCGGAAACCTTCCCCCTTGGGGGAAGGGGGACCGCCCCGCGGTGGATGAGGGGTGAAGGGATGTTCTCATCCGAGAAGGGCTTAAGTCAACAGACTAAAACTCACCCCTCATCAGTCGACTTCGTCGACAGCTTCCCCCCACGGGGGAAGCTCAAGGGCCCGGAACTTAAAGCCCCCCCCTTGTGTAAAGGGGAGAGGGCCGCGGAGCGGCGGGGGGATTGCAAGAAGCGTGCCCAACCCGCGACAGGCGGCTCATTAAACGCCGGGCGGGCACGAAGCATTGCTGCAAGCCGGGCCCTCTTCTAAGTGCAGAGGGCCGCCCTGCGCGCCCTGCGCGCGAAAAATGCGCTTTTGCACTTGACTCTGCCCGCGGGAAGGTATATAATACCCTACAGACAACAAAGCAGCACCTATCCGTGCTCACCGTCGGCTTTCGGCCGCCGGTCGATACTCAAGGCGTTCGGCGTCATGCCCCTCGCCCGGTACCGAGGCGCGGATATCCGCGCTTTTTTGTGTTTAATTTTAACTTACGGTTTTGGAGGTGTATCCCAATAGCAGCAAAAGACTACGCTGTCAACGAGGAGATAAGAGACAAGGAGGTCAGGGTGATCGGTTCGGACGGCAGCCAGCTCGGCATCATGCCGTCGTCCGAGGCGCTCAGGCTCGCGACCGAAAAGAACATGGATCTTGTCAGGATAGCGCCGCAGGCGGCGCCGCCCGTTTGCCGCATCATGGACTACGGCAAATATCGCTTTGAACAGCAAAAGCGCGAGAAGGAAGCGCGCAAAAACCAAAAGGTAGTCGAAATCAAGGAGATCAGACTTTCTCTGAACATCGGGACGCACGATTTTGAAACCAAGCTCGGCCACGCCGTCAAGTTCCTCTCGGAGGGCAACAAGGTCAAGGCCTCGATCCGTTTCCGCGGGCGCGAGATGGCGCACGCCTCGCTCGGCAACGACGTCATGAAGCGCTTTGCCGACGCCCTTGCCGAGGTCGGCACGGTTGAAAAAGCGCCCAAGCTCGAGGGACGCTCGATGCAGATGTTCATTGCGCCGAAGCCTCAAAAACCGCAAAAGCAAGCAAATAAGCAGGAGGAAGCATAACATGCCCAAGATGAAAACCCACAGCGGTACCAAGAAGCGTATCACCAAGATCACAAAAAACGGCAAGATCAAGCGCGCGCACGCGTATAAGTCCCACCTTCTCAACGGACACGGCAAGACCACAAAGCGCAAGAGAGGTCTGCGCAAGGCGGCTTATGTCGACAAGACCAACGCCGCAAACGTCAGGGTGCTGCTGCCCTATCAGAACTGAAAGAAAGGTAACGGAGGTATATAGCTATGGCACGCGTTAAAGGCGCTATGATGACCCGCAAGAGAAGAAAGAAGATCGTCAAGCTCGCCAAAGGATATTACGGCAGCAAGAGCACGCTGTTTAAAACGGCGAAGCAGGCGGTCTACAAGTCAGGACAGTACGCCTACATCGGCAGAAAGCAGAAAAAGCGCGATTTCCGCAGACTGTGGATCACCCGCATTTCCGCCGCCTGCAAGGCGAACGGCATGAACTACAGCACGTTCATGAACGGCCTCAAGAAGGCCGGCGTCGAGCTCAACCGCAAGATGCTCTCCGAGCTCGCGATAAGCGATCCCAAGGCGTTTTCCGCCGTTGTCGACAAGGCAAAGGCGGCGCTTTAAAAGGTATGAACCCAACGCCCGACGCGCCCGTTTTTTGTGCGCTCGGGCTTTGCGCGTATTTCCGCAAAAAGCGGGGATACGCGCGTTGTTTGGAGGGTCTTAAGCCGCCCGCGGGCAGGACGACGCCCTGCGGGTCGCTTTAATGAATAAATTACACCATGCGCACAGCGCGCGAAAAAGCGGACGGGGCCGCCCCGCGGATGCGACGGCAAAGGGCCGCGGGCGGGCCCGTCCCTTTGCCCTGCGGCGGTGCGGCGGGGCCGACAGGATTGCTCCGATAAGCCGAAGGCCCAAAGGCCGCCCGTATACCGCGCGGTCGCGCGAACGCTTGCAGCCCGATGCGTTGACACAGCTTGCGGCGGCATGCCTTTTCGCGCGGCAAGACCCGGCGAGCGGGGACGGCTGTGCCCTCATCAAAAAAACAACGACTGCGGAGGACGGCGATGGACACAATAACCTCGAGGACCAACGAGCGGGTAAAGGCGGCGGCAAGGCTGGGCGCCGACGCGTCCGCGCGCGCGGACGAGGGGCTGTGCCTTGTCGACGGCATCAAGCTGTGCCGCGAGGCGTCGGCGCGCGGGCTGCTGCGCGAGATATGGTTCACCGAGCAGGCGCTCTCGCGCCTTGACGGCGAGCCCGCCCGCCTCGCGCCCCGCACGGTGCTGATGGCGCCGCACGTCGGCGAAAAGCTGTCCTACCAGCGCGAGCCCTCGGGCGTCGTCGGCATAGCCGCAATACCCGAGCGCAGGGGGCTCGACTTTTTTGAAAACAGGCGGCGGGCCGTGGTGCCGTGGGGCCTTCAGGACCCCGCAAACGTCGGCGCGCTGCTGCGCACCGCCGCAGCGCTGCGCTTTGACGGCGCGGTTTTGTGCGGCGGCTGCGCCGACCCGTTTTCTCCCAAGGCGCTGCGCGCGTCGATGGGCGCGGCGTTTGCGCTGCCCCTCGCCGAGGCGGACGGCCTTGAGGCCGTCGAGCGGCTGCGCGGGCTCGGCTATCTCACGGTGGCCGCCGCGCTCGAGCGGCGCGCCGCCTCGATAGAGGACGTCCCCAAGGCGGGGCCCGCGGCGCTGCTCATCGGCAGCGAGGGCAGCGGTCTGCCGCCGCAGGCGGTCGCGCAGTGCGACGTGACGGCCTACATCCCGATAAGCGACGCAGTCGAAAGCCTCAACGCCTCGGCGGCGGCGGCGATTGCAATGTGGGTGATGACGAGATGACGCTTGAACAACGGGCCTGCCGGCTGTGGCTCCATCTGGTGCTCGCGCCCTGCAACGACCGATTCCGGGCTATCATCAGGTCGTTCGACAGCGTCGAGGACATCTATGAAAACCGACGCAACCCCGAGCTGCTGGGGATGCTTGCCGAGGGCGAGCGCGAGCGCGCGGCCGCGCTGTCCCTCGCCGACTGCCGCGCCATGTTGGCCGAGTGGGAGGAGCGCGGGATAAGCTTTGTCCCCTATGCGGACGACGGATATCCCGAGCGCCTGCGGGAGACGCGGTTTGCGCCGTGCGGGCTGTTTGCGACGGGCAACCTCGACTGCCTTAAAAACCTGTGCGCGGCGGGCGTCGGCTCGCGCGTGACGACGGCCTACGGCAGACAGGCGGTCAAGGCGGTGTGCGGGCCCCTCGCCGCGGCGGGCATAACCCTTGTGAGCGGCCTCGCGTACGGGACCGACTGCGAGGTGCACAGGGCTGCGCTCGACGCGGGCGGGGTGACCGCCGCGGTGCTCGGCACCGCGATCGACGTTACCTACCCCTCCCGCCACCGCGCGCTGCGACGGGAGATCGAGCAGCGGGGCGTCGTCGTCAGCGAGTACGCGCCGGGGACGCGCACGCAGCGGCACATGTTCCCGCAGCGCAACAGGATTGTGTCGGGCCTCTGCCGCGCGGTGATGATCTTTGAGGCCGCCAAGAGAAGCGGGACGATGATCACCGCAAACTGGGCGCTCGACGACGGGCGCGAGGTGTTCGCCGTTCCCGGCAGTATCTTCAGCGAGCAGAGCGAGGGCACAAACAGGCTCATCCGACAGGGCGCGACGCCGCTGCTGGCGGCGCAGGACGTGCTGTCCTCCCTCGGGATCGAGCTCGCGGACGCTGTGCAGACCGTGCTCGAGGGCGCGGGCGCGCCGGTAAAGGCCGCGCCCGACCTCGACGCCAAGGGACGGGCGGTGTGCGACGCCCTCGGCGAGGGGGAGCTGAGCGTCGACGAGCTGCTCGAGCGCCTGGCGCTCAAGCCCCACGAGCTGTTTGCCGAGCTCACCCTGCTCGAGATAGACGGCGTCATCGAGGCGCGCGCGGGCTCGCGGTACCGGCTGGTTTAAAGCTGCGCGGCCCGCGGGAGGACCGCGGGCCGCGCTTTGCGTCTGCCGCCGCGGCGCTCACGTGGGAACGGCGGGCCGAGGAACTGTGTCCCGCGACCGGCCGCGCTTTGCGCCGGCCGCCGCGGCGTCCCCCGCGGGGACGGACAAAACCGCCCCTGTGCCTGCAAGACCGCGGCGATTGGGAGTTGCGGAGATGCGCCCGCTGGCGGCTGCGTTTTGCGACTGCCGCCGCGGTGTCCGGGGGGAGAATCGGAAGCCGCGTGAGCACGTCCCGCGGCCGTGCAAATGAACAAAGACGACCCGGGAGCCCGCCGCACGGCGGGCCGGGGTTAAAGAATACCGAACTGCCGGCAGACGGGGCCTTGCGGAGGGCAAGTGCGACGTTTGGGCACGCCGCAAAACGCGGCCGCGCCCGCAGGAAAGCCTGCCGCGTTTTCGCAGCAGTCCCGCTGCCGGCAGAGCAAAATACGACACGAGGTGTCCTGCATGTCAAAGCTTGTGATTGTCGAGTCGCCCGCAAAGGCGAAGACGATAAAAAAATATCTCGGCCCGGGGTACGAGGTCATGGCGTCGATGGGTCACGTCAGGGATCTGCCGCGGAGCTCGCTCGGGGTCAATATCGAGAAGGATTTTAAGCCGCAGTATCTCAACATCAGCGGCAAGGAAAAGCTGATAAAGGAGCTCAAGGCGGCCGCGGCGTCGAGCGAGTGCGTGTACCTTGCGACCGACCCCGACCGCGAGGGCGAGGCCATCTCGTGGCACCTCGCCCACCTGTTCGGGCTGCCGACCGACGAGCCCAACCGGGTCACCTTCGGCGAGATAACCAAAAAGGGCGTCGAGACGGGCATGAAAAACCCGCGTGTCATCGACGAGGACCTTGTGGACAGCCAGCAGACACGGCGGATATTAGACCGCATCGTGGGCTACAAGCTGTCCCCCTTTCTGTGGAAAAAGGTGCGCAGGGGCCTTTCGGCGGGGCGCGTCCAGTCGGTCGTCGTGCGGCTGATCGTCGACCGCGAGCGCGAGATCGAGGCGTTTGTGCCCGAGGAGTATTGGACGGTCGACGCCGTGCTGCGGGCGGGCGGGTCGCAAAAGACCTTTGTCGCCCACCTGCGGACCAAAGAGGGCGTCCCCGCCGACGAGTTCAAGATATCGAACGAGGAGCAGTGCCGCGCGATTGAGGCCGAGCTCGAGCAAAGCGAGTACACCATCAGTTCGATCAAAAAGGGCAACCGCAAGCGCTCGCCCGAGCCGCCCTTCATCACCTCGACCCTCCAGCAGGAGGGCTCGCGCAAGCTCGGCTTCACCGCCCGCAGGACGATGCGCGCGGCGCAGGAGCTGTACGAGGGCGTCGAGGTCGAGGGGCTCGGCTCGACGGGACTTATCACCTATATGCGAACCGATTCGCTTCGCGTGTCCGACGAGGCGGTCGCCGAGGCCGAGCGGTTTATCGGCGAAAACTACGGTAAGAGCTATGTCTTTTCGGGCAAGCGCACCTACAAGCGCAAGGGGCAGAGCAACGTGCAGGACGCGCACGAGGCGATAAGGCCGACGTCGCTCGAGCTCACGCCCGAGCGGGTCAAGGGCTCGCTGACGGCGGACCAGCTCAAGATCTACAAGCTCATCTGGGACAGGTTTGTCGCCTCCCGCATGGCCGACCAGCAGCTCGAGACGGTCACCGCCGACATCGCGGCGGGGGAGTGGCAGCTGCGGGCGACCGGGCACACCGTGCTGTTCGACGGCTTCACGCGGCTGTACGAGGCGTCGAGCGACGAAAAGCAGGAGAAGGACGCCGCCCTGCCCCTGATGGACGAGACGACAAAGCTCAAGAAAAAGGAGATCAAGACGGCGCAGAAGTTCACCCAGCCGCCGCAGCGGTACTCCGAGGCGTCGCTCATCAAGACGCTTGAGGAGAACGGCATCGGCAGGCCGTCGACCTACGCGCCGACCATCTCGACGATCCTCGACCGGGGGTATGTCGAGCGGGAGGGACGCTCGATAAAGCCGACGGCGCTCGGCGCGGTGGTCACCGACCTGATGATCGAGCGGTTCCCCAACATCGTCGACGAGAAGTTCTCGGCGGGGATGGAAAAGAGCCTCGACAAGATCGAGGAGGGCAAGGCCGACAGGGTCAAGACGCTCGACAGGTTCTATAAGGACTTCAGCAAGAGCCTCAAAAAGGCCGAGGCCGAGATGGACGGGCAGAAGGTGAAGGTGCCCGAGGAGGAGACCGACGTCGTCTGCGAGCTGTGCGGCAGAAAGATGGTCATAAAAACGGGGCGGTACGGCAAGTTTCTCGCCTGTCCCGGCTTCCCCGAGTGCCGCAACACCAAGCGCATCGTGGTCGAGACGAAGGGCTTTTGCCCCAAGTGCGGCGCAAAGGTGGTGCAGCGCCGCTCGCAGAAGGGGCGCATCTTCTACGCGTGCGAGAAGGGCGCTGCGTGCGGGTTTATGAGCTGGGACGAGCCCACGGCCGAAAAATGCCCCGAGTGCGGCTCGTCGCTCTTTAAAAAGAAGGGCAAAGCGCCCTATCTCTACTGTCAAAAAGAGGGGTGCGGCTACCGAAGGGACGAGGACAAATGACCGCCGTTCGAGTCATAGGCGCGGGCCTCGCGGGGTGCGAGGCCGCGTGGGCGCTCGCCGAGCGCGGGGCGCCCGTCACGCTGTACGAGCAAAAGCCGCTTAAGCATTCGGCGGCGCACACAAGCGGGCTGTTTGCCGAGCTTGTGTGCTCAAACTCGTTCAAGGCGGCGAGGGTCGAGAGCGCGGCGGGGCTGTTAAAGGCCGAGATGCGGCTTTTGGGCTCGGTCTGCCTTGCGGCGGCGGACGGCTGCGCGGTGCCCGCGGGGGGCGCGCTCGCCGTCGACAGGCAGGCGTTTTCCCGCGCGGTCACCGAGAGGATCGAGGCGCACCCCCTCATCGAGGTGGTGCGCCGGGAGTGCCGCGACATCGACGAGGCCGTCCCGACAGTGGTCGCGTCGGGCCCGCTGACCGACGGCGCGCTGGCCGACAGGCTCGCGTCGCTGTGCGGCGACGGGATGCTCAGCTTTTTTGACGCGGCCGCGCCCATCGTCACCGCAGAGAGCCTCGACATGACCCTTGTGCACGCGGCCTCGCGGTACGACCGCGGGGGCGGCGACTACCTCAACTGCTATTTCGACAGGCAGGGCTACGAGCGCTTTATCGAGGCGCTCGTCTCGGCCGAGACCGCGCCCATGCACACAGAAGAAGAGCGGCAGCGGGTGTACGAGGGCTGCATGCCGATCGAAAAGCTCGCCAAGCGCGGCGCGGACGCGCCGCGCTTCGGGCCGCTCAAGCCGGTGGGTCTGCGCGACCCCGCGACCGGGCACAGGCCGTGGGCGGCGGTCCAGCTGCGGCGGGAGGACAGCGAGGGCGCCATGTACAACCTGGTGGGCTTTCAGACCAACCTCAGGTTCGGCGAGCAGAGGCGGGTTTTTTCGATGATACCGGGCCTTGCGGACGCCGAGTTTGTGCGCTACGGCGTGATGCACCGCAACACCTTTTTGAATTCGCCGGAGGTGCTGCTGCCGACGCTCAACCTCAAGAGGGCGCAAAACGTCTATGTTGCGGGCCAGCTCACGGGGTTCGAGGGCTATATGGAGAGCGCGGCGTGCGGGATACTCGCGGGCCTCTCGGCGCTCAGGGCATTGAGAGGGCTCGCCCCGTCGCTGCCCGCGCGCGAGACGATGTGCGGCGCGCTGCTGCGGTACATCACGACGCCCAATCGGGACTTTCAGCCGATGGGCGCGAACATGGGGCTGCTCCCGCCGCTCGAAACCGACATTCGCGACAGGCGCGAGCGCTACGGCGCGCTGAGCGCCCGCGCGCTGGGATATATGGAGGAGTTTGCTGATGAGAATAGCCATTGACGCCTTCGGCGGCGACAACGCCCCGCTCGAGGTGATAAAGGGCGCGTCGCTCGCGCGGCAGTTCGGGCACGACCTCGTGCTGACGGGCAGAAGGAGCGAAATCGAGCGCTGTGCCGCCGAGAACGGCGCGGACATCTCGGGCATCGAGATCGCCGACGTGCCCGAGGTCATGACCTACGACGATGAGGCGAAGGCGGTTTTTAAAGCCAAAAAGAACAGCTCGATGGGCGAGGGGCTCTCGATGCTCGCCGACGGGCGGGCGGACGCGTTTGTGAGCGCGGGTCCCACGGGCGCGCTGTTTATGGGCGGGACGTTTGTCGTCAAGCGCATAAAGGGGGTCAAGCGGGCCGCGCTCGCGACGGTCATTCCCTGCGTCGGCGGCAGCTTTCTGCTCGTCGACTGCGGCGCGAACGCCGAGTGCCGCCCCGAGGCGCTCGAGCAGTTCGGCGTGATGGGCGCGATGTATATGAAGCGGGTGATGGGCATCGACAACCCCCGCGTAGGCCTCGCGAACAACGGGGCCGAGCCCTCCAAGGGCACCGAGCTGCAACAGCAGGCATATCAGCTGCTTGTGAAAAACGAGCGGATAAACTTTGTCGGCAACGTCGAGGGGCGGGATATCCCCTACGGCGCGTGCGACGTCGTCGTGACCGACGGCTTCACCGGCAACCTCATCCTCAAGACCGTCGAGGGCCTTGCCGGCGCGATGTTCAAGATGCTCAAGGGCGTCTTTTACAAGAGCACCGCGACAAAGCTCGCTGCGGCGGTGCTCAAGCCGTCGCTGCGCGAGTTCAAGGACATGATGGACTATTCAAAAACCGGCGGCGCACCCATCATCGGGCTCAAAAAGCCGATCATCAAGGCGCACGGGAGCTCAAACGCCGAGGCGATCAAGAACGCCGTCCGACAGGCAATAAGCTGGAGCGAGTCGGGCGTCACCGACGAGATAACGGCGGCCTTTGCGGACGAGCGGGAGTAGACCTCCGCGCTCCGTCGAAGGACAAGGCCTTTTGCACATTGAAGGAAGTTGATACTATGTCACAGCTTGAAAAGACAATCGGATACTATTTCGGGCAGCCCGCGCTGCTCGACGAGGCGCTCACCCACTCGAGCTACGCGAACGAGCACGGGCAGAACAGGATATCCTGCAACGAGCGGCTCGAGTTTTTGGGCGACTCGGTGCTCTCGATCATCGTCAGCGAATACCTCTTCGCGAAGCGGCCCAAGATGCCCGAGGGCGAGCTCACAAGACGCCGCGCGGCGCTTGTGTGCGAGGAGGCGCTTGCGGGCTTTGCACGCGAGATCGAGCTCGGTCGGGCGATGAAGCTCGGCAAGGGCGAGGGCAAGACGGGCGGGGCGGACAGGGACTCGACCCTTGCCGACTGCTTTGAGGCGCTTATCGCGTCGATCTATCTCGACGGCGGCATGGAGCCCGCGCGCTGCTTTGTCATGCGCTTTGTCAACGAGCACGACAACGACGGCGTGCGCGACTACAAGACCGAGCTTCAGGAGGTCATCCAGAAAAACCCCGAGGAGCGGGTGAGGTACGTCGTCGTGAGCGAGACGGGCCCCGACCACAACAAGGTGTTTACCGTCGAGGTTCGCCTCAACAGCAACACAATCGGAAGGGGCAGCGGGCACAGCAAAAAGGAGGCCGAGCAGAGCGCCTCGAGAGAAGCGCTCGAGCTCATGGGCCTGTGAAGCACCACGCCAACCTGTCGGTGTTCGTGCCGCACGTGGGCTGCCCGTGCAGGTGTGTCTTTTGCGACCAGCGCTCGATCTCGGGCGAACAGAGCCTGCCGACCGGGGCGTCGGTCGACGCGCTGTGCCGGGAGTTTTTGCCGGGTGCGGGTGAGGGCCGGGACGTCGAGATCGCGTTTTTCGGCGGCAGCTTCACCGCCGTAGAGCGCGGGTATATGACCGAGCTGCTCGCCGCGGCCTACCCGTTTGTGCGCGAGGGCCGCGCGGCCGGGATACGGCTGTCGACGCGGCCCGACGCGGTCGACCCCGAGGTTTTGGACATTCTCAAGGGGTTCGGCGTCGCCGCGATAGAGCTCGGCGCGCAGAGCATGTCGGACGAGGTGCTCTCTGAAAACCGGCGCGGCCACACGGCGGGCGACGTCGTGCGCGCGTCGCGGCTCATCAAAGAGCGCGGCTTTTCCCTGGGGCTTCAGATGATGGTCGGCATGTACGGCGAGTGCGACCCGCGGGCGGGCGCGCTTGCCACCGCGCACAGCCTTGCGGCGCTGCGGCCCGACACGATAAGGATCTATCCGACCCTTGTCGTCGCTGGGACCGAGCTGCACAGCCTCTGGCTCGAAGGGCGGTACCGGCCGCTCGAGACGGACGAGGCCGCCGACATCTGCGCCGAGATTATCCCGATTTTTGAGGCCGCCGGCGCGAGGATAATCCGCCTCGGGCTGCACGGCGACCGCTCGATAGCCGAGAGCTGCGCCGCGGGGCCGTTCCACCCCGCCTTCGGCGAGAAGTGCTACTCGCGGGTGTGGAGAAAAAGGGTCGAGGGGGCGCTCGGCGGGCGGCGGAGCGCGACGGTTTTTGTAAGCCCCTCGCGGCTCAGCGTCGCAATCGGAAACGGGCGCGAGAACATCGGGTACTTTAGGGCGAGGGGCGTCGAGCTCACCGTCAGGCAGGACCCGAATCTCGCGGGGGATGAATTCAGGCTGGACGGAGATTGAGCGTTCGGGCCCGTCCCGCGGGACGGGCGCTGCTCTGCGGCGCCCCTGCCCGACGCGGCGGGCGGCTTGAGGGAGAGGGTTATGAAAAGGTTTTATCCGCTGCTGCAAACGCTGTTTTTGATATTGACGCTCATCGGCGGGACGCGCCTGTTCACGGGCGAGTCGAACAGCGCGGGCATGGTCATCGGCTGTCTTGCGATGTCGCTCTTGTTCGGTCTGATGGGCGGCACGCCGAAAAAATAGCCGTTGCCGCGGCAATCTGCGCAGAGCCTGCCGCTTTAACGTGTCGGTGTCGGGCCAACCCCTCGCCGCTCTCAGGCGGGGCCTCGCGGGAGCCCGCGGCGGGCGCTTTTGCAGGAAAAACGGCCCAAAGGGCTGCAAGGGCCGCGGCGGGCGGCGCTTCGCGGCTTGCCGCCGACGGGGGCGACGGCCCCTCGGCACGAGGGCGGGGCTTTAAGCCGCGGCAATCGGGCGCGACAGCGGTGCGGACAGACCGAATCTGTATATTTTAATAATAATACTACGCCTCGTACAGCACGCTGCTGTACGGCGCTTTGCGGTATAGAAAGAGTACGACACAAAGAGGTAGAGAATTTGCAGTTAAAGTACATCGAGATACACGGGTTCAAATCGTTCCCCGACAAGACGAGGATATCCTTTCAAAAGGGGTACACCGGCATCGTCGGCCCCAACGGGAGCGGCAAGAGCAACATAAGCGACGCGGTGCGCTGGGTGCTGGGCGAGCAGTCGTCCAAGTCCCTTCGCGGCGACAAGATGGAGGACGTCATCTTCGCGGGGGCCGAGCTGCGCAAGCCGATGGGCTTTGCGCAGGTCTCGCTTTGCCTTGACAACTCGGACGGCAGAATTGAGGACGTGGGCGACGAGCTGGTCGTCAGCCGCCGATACTACCGCAGCGGCGACAGCGACTATCTCATAAACGGCAGCTCGGTTCGCCTGCGGGACGTGCGCGAGATGTTTTTGGACACCGGCCTCGGCAGGGACGGCTATTCCATCATCGGGCAGAACAGGATAACCGAGATCGTCTCTTCAAAGCCGCGCGACCGGCGCGAGATCTTTGAGGAGGCGTCGGGCATCGCCAAATACCGCTTTAGAAAAAACGAGGCCGCAAGCAGGCTCGCGGCGGCCGAGGACAACCTCTCGCGCCTGCACGACATACTCGACGAGTTAGAGGCGCGCATAGGCCCGCTCACCGAGCAGAGCGACAGGGCAAAGCGGTTTTTGGAGCTGTCCGAGCAGAGAAAGAGCCTTGAGATAACGCTCTACTGCGACACGATCGAGCGCTCGCGCGCGAGCCTTCGCGAGCAGAAGGACAAGATCGACATCGCCGCCAACGACTACCGCGCGGTGCAGCAGCTCATCGACGAGGCCGCCGAGCGGATAGAGAGCCTGTACGACGACAACCGCCGCCGCAACATCGCGATTGACGGCCTCAACAGCGAGGCAGACGAGCTCAACCGGCGCGCGGCCGAGGCGGACGGCGAGTCGGCGCTCGCGCTCAACGACGTCGCGCACGCGCTCGAGCGGATAAGCGCCCTCAAAGAGGAGGCCGCCGCGCTCGGCGGCAGCGGGGAGGAGCGCCTGCGCGAGATCGAGCGGTACGAAGCCGAGCTTCGCGGGTGCAGGGACGAGCAGGCGCGGCTTGAGAGAGAGGTTTTGTCCCTCGAAGGTCAGCTTGACGCCCTCACGCGCGGCGCGGAGGAGTACGACAAAGCGCACGGCGAGGCGCTCGAGCGGCTCGCCGCCGTTCGCGCCCGCTTGACCGACCTGCGGGTCGCGGCGGCGTCGGCGCAGGCCGAGATAAGCTCGGCGGACGGGCGCGAGCGGACGGTGCGCGAGCAGCTGCCCGAGCTCACCGCGCGCCTTGAGGCGGCGAGGGGGGAGCACCGCGAGTTTTCCGACGAGCTCGGCAGGATAACCGACGAGCTCGGGGCGGTGTCCAACCGAAAAAAAGGGTTCTCGATCAAGCTGGAGTCGCGCAGGACGCGGTACGACGCTGCCAAGCAAAAGCAGCGCGCGCTCGCGGCAAAGGTCGCCGAGACCGAAAACAGGATAAACGTCCTAAAGGACATGGAGCGCACGATGGACGGGTACCTGCCGAGCGTGCGCAGGGTTTCCGAGGCGGCGGAGGCGCGCTCGCTGCGCGGCATCGTCGGCACGGTGGCGTCGGTGCTGTCGGTCGAAAACGGGTGCGAGCTCGCCGTGGAGACGGCGCTCGGCGCGGCGGCGCAGAACATCATCGTGGAGGACGAGCGCGCGGCCAAGGAGGCCATCGCCTTTTTAAAGCAGACGCGCGCGGGGCGGGCGACCTTTTTGCCCCTCGACACGATCAAGCCGTCGCGGTTTGAGATGCGCGAGCGGCTCGGCGACGCGGGCGTCGTGGGGCTCGCGAGCGAGCTTGTGCGGTGCGACGATCGGTTTAAAAACGTTGTCAGCAGTCTTTTGGGCAGGACGGTGGTGGTCGACGACATCAACTCGGCGTCGGCCGTCGCAAAGCGCATGGGCTACCGATATCGCGTCGTCACGCAGGACGGGCAGGTGGTCAACGCGGGCGGCTCGTACACGGGCGGCTATTCGTCGCGGCAGGCGGGTTTTTTCAGCAGGCGCACCGAGATAGAAAGGCTGGAGGGCGAGCTGACGTCGGCAAAGCGCTCGGAGGCCGAGGCTGCAGAGGCTTTGGACGGTCTCAAGCGCGAGCTCTCGCTGCTCGACGCCGAGATTGCGGCGGCGGACGGCGACCTCTCAAACCTCACGGGAGACAGGATACGCGTCGAGGGCGAGCTCGGCAGGGTCGCGGCGGCGACGGCGTCGCTTGAGGACGCGGTGTCCTCTGCCGAGCGCGAGCTTGACGAGATTGCGGCGGCGCGGGACGCGCGCCGGGATGAGATAGCCGCGGGCAAGCGGGAGTCCGAGAACCTCGGTGACGAGGAGCGCCGCCTCGACGACGAGATTTCGCGCGGGGAGTCGGGCGCGAAGGAGGTCTCCCGGCGCTCAAGCGAGCTCGGCGAGCGCCTTGCCGACAAGCGCATTGAGCTCGTCGAAAAGCGCAAGGACAACGAGAACCGCGCGCTGCGTCTCGAGAACCTCAGGGCGCAGGGGGACGACGCGGGCAAGCGCGTCGAGCTGATAAACGAGACGATAGGCGAGTTGCAGCGCGCAGCCGACGAAAAGCGCGCGCAGTCGGAGCGCTTTAAGGCGGCGGCCGAGGAGCTGAGGGCCGGGGCCGACGAAAAGCGCCGTGAGATCGAGCAGACGGCGGCGCAGCGCGAGAGGACCGAACGGCTTGCTGTCGAAGCGCGGCGCGAGCAGGACGGCCTTGTCGAAAAAAGACAGCAGCTCGCGAGCGAGCAGGCCCGCCTTGAGGAGCGCAGGGAGGCGCTCGAAAGGGACTATCAGACCGCCGAGAGCAAGCTGTGGGAGGAGTACGAGCTGACCCGGGAGGAGGCCGCCGGCAGGTGCGTGCCGTTTTCGACGGTGACCGAGCTGCGCGCGCAGGTGTCGAGCCTGCGGAACAGGATACGCGCGCTCGGCGCGGTGAACGTGGCCGCCATCGACGAGCTCAGAGAGGTGAGCGAGCGGTGCGACTTTATGCGGGCCCAGGTCGGCGATGTCGAGCGCTCGCGGGACGAGCTTTTAAAGCTCATCTCGGGGCTCGAGGGCGAGATGCGGGAGATCTTCACCCGCTCGTTCAACGAGATAAACACCCGCTTTGTGGACGTGTTCTCGGAGCTGTTCGGCGGCGGCAGGGCGCGGCTCTACCTGACCGACGAGGAGGACATCCTCGAAAGCGGCATCGAGATAGACGCGCAGCCGCCGGGCAAGGTGATCAAAAACCTCGCGTCGCTGTCGGGAGGCGAGCAGTCGCTGCTCGCCATCGCGATCTACTTCGCCATCCTCGCGGTCAACCCGTCCCCCTTCTGCATCCTCGACGAGATCGACAGCGCGCTCGACGACAACAACGTCAACCGCTTCGCGGCGTACCTGCAAAACGTGTGCGGCAACACCCAGATCATTGCGATCACCCACCGCAGGGGCACCATGGAGGGCGCGGGCGTCCTGTACGGCGTGACCATGCAGGAGGAGGGCGTCTCAAAGCTGCTCAAGCTCAACGTCGAGGAGGCGCAGCTTGTGATCGAAAAGTGACGGCACGCCGTCGGGAATTCTATAACGAGGTGCAACGATGGGATTTTTTGAAAAACTTGCCGAGGGGCTTAGAAAGACCCGAGACACGATCGCATACGGCCTGAGCTCGGACAAGCTGGGCGACGACTTTTACGACGAGCTCGAGGAGAGCCTCATCCTCGCCGACGCGGGCGTCGAGAGCGCCGAGGGCATCGTCGGCGAGCTGCGCGAGCGGGTGGGGCGCGAGCTCGTCACCGACCCCGCGCGGGCAAGGGAGCTGTTAAAGGAGATATGCGAGGAGCATCTCACCGCCGACAGGGGGCTCGACCTCTCGGGCCGCCCCGCGGTGATTATGCTCATCGGGGTAAACGGCGCGGGCAAGACCACCACCGCGGGCAAGCTCGCGGCGATGTATGTGCGCGAGGGCAAAAGAGTCGTGCTCGCGGCCGCCGATACCTTTAGGGCCGCGGCGAGCGAGCAGCTTGAGGTTTGGGCGGAGCGCTCGGGCGTCGAGATGGTAAAGGGGGCAAGCGACCCCTCGGCGGTGATCTTCGACGCGGTCAGCGCGGCGCGCTCGCGCGGGGCGGACATCGTCATCGCCGACACCGCGGGCAGGCTTCAGACCAAAAAGAACCTGATGGACGAGCTCGCGAAGATGTCGCGGATTATAAAAAAGGCGTCGCCCGAGGCGTCGGTCGAGACGCTGCTCGTGCTCGACGCCGTGACCGGGCAGAACGCGGTCAACCAGGCGCAGTCGTTTGCGGACAGCGCCGGGGTGAGCGGCATCGTGCTCACCAAGCTGGACGGCACCGCGAAGGGGGGCAGCGTCATCGCGGTGAAGGACAGGCTCGGCATACCCGTGCGGTTCGTGGGTGTGGGCGAGGGCATCGACGACCTCGACGTCTTTGTACCGCAGGATTATTGCCGGGCGCTGTTCGGCTGAGGACGCTTTGGGCGCACGCGGCGGGATAAAGGTTTCTCGCTCTGCCGCTGCGCTGCGCCCTCGATTTTGACGGATTAACGGGATATTCTGTCGGGGCGCCCAATACGGCGGGCGCTTTCGGCGCGGAGGTTGTTTATGACGATAAAGGGTCTTGAGTTTGTCGCCGCCACCGGCAACAGCGGTAAGCTGCGGGAGATATCCGAGATTTTAGGGTCGGTCGGCTGCGACTGTGTTTCGCCGGGTGAGGTCGGGGCGACCGTCGACGACGTGGAGGAGACAGGCAGCACCTTTCTTGAAAACGCGCTGATCAAGGCGCGCGCCGTGCACGAGCGCACGGGCAGGGCGGTCGTCGCGGACGACACGGGCCTTTGCGTCGACGCCCTCGGCGGCGCGCCGGGGGTGCGCACCGCGCGGTATGCGGGGGATGAGTGCTGCTCGCAGAAAAACATCGACAAGCTGCTGCGCGAGCTTGAGGGCGTCGAGGGGGACGCGCGCTCGGCTCGGTTTGTGTGCTGTGTCGCGGCGATCATGCCGGACGGGCGCGAGATAACCGCCCACGGCTGCTGCGAGGGCTGCATCGCCGAGCGGCGGGACGGGGACGGCGGGTTCGGCTACGACCCGGTGTTCCGCCTGTTCAACAACATGACGTTCGCGTCGATGGGGGAGAACCGCAAAAACGCGATAAGCCACCGCGCGCGGGCGCTGAGAAAGCTGGCGTTTAAGCTGCGCGGAATAACGAAGATAAGAGGGATGAGATGACGGGAAAGGAACGCGCCCTGCTCAGGCGGGCGGCAAACGGGCTTGAGACGATCTTTCAGGTCGGCAAGGACGGCGTGGACGACGCGCTGTGCGCGGGGGTCGGCGGGGCGCTTGCCGCCCGCGAGCTTATCAAGCTGCGCACCCTCGACGCCTGCCCCTTAGGGCCCGCCGAGGCCGCGCGCGAGATAGCGGACAGGCTCGGGTGCGAGGTCATTCAGGTGATAGGCTCGCGGTTTGTGCTCTACAGGCGCAACCCGGAGGTCGACCGATATGGAATATAGACGAAAGTTGCTCGTGTACGGCGGGGCGTTCAACCCGCCCCACCTCGGGCACGAGCGCCTTTTTGAACACGCCCTGCGCGCGCTTAGGCCCGACCTTGCCCTCGTCGTGCCGTCGGGCGTGTCCCCCCACAAGGCGAGCGGAGAGACGCCCTTTTTTGAGCGTGCGCGCATGTGCCGCACCTTTTTAAAATACGGCGAACAGGTGCGGGTGTCGTGCGTTGAAAACGCGGGGCGGCGCAAAAAGAGCTATACCCTCAAGACGCTCAAGCGCTTTAGACGGCGCTATCCCGACGCGGAGATCTACTTTCTTCTCTCGACCGACATGCTGCGCACCTTCCGCGGGTGGCACCGCTACCGCCGGCTGCTCACGCTGTGCACCGTCGTCGCCGCGGGGAGGTACGACGGGGACGGCGGCGAGCTTGCGGCCGTCGCCGACAGCCTGCGGCGGGAGGGCGCGAAGATCATTCTTTTGGAGGGGTGCGAGCCGCTGCCCGTGAGCTCGACCGAGGTGCGCGCGCTCGCCGCGTCGGGCGGGGACATACGGCGACTTGTGAGCGAAGAGGTCGCCGACCGCATCGAAAAAAGAGGGCTCTACCGCTGAGCGGCATCGGCCGCGCGGTTGATAAAATGTTTATCTTTCGCGCCTATACTCGGACGGCGGGGCGGGCGCGTTAAACGAGGGGATATCCGCCCGACCGGCGGGCTTTTGCCGGTTTTTCCGCGCAGCTTCGGTCGAGCCTTGTTCGGGGCTGTCCGTCCGACTTTTTTCGACCGCATGGGGCGGGGAAACGGTATCCGCCGCACGGCGGCTCGGGCAGGCGTGCCCGGCGCATCCCGCCGATAAAGCGAGATGCGCCCCTCAAACGGGGGATATCCTGTTTTTACCTTTAAAACCAAATGCTGCGGGCGGGGCATGCCGACTTGCAGGAGGAGAACAGATGACAAGGGACGAAGCAAAAGAGCTTGCGAAAAACACGCTGTCCGACGAGCGCTATCGCCACACGCTGTGCGTGGAGAAGGCGGCGAAAAAGATAGCCGAGAGCTACGGGATAGACGTCGAACGGGCGCGGGTGGCCGCGCTGCTTCACGACATATGCAAGGAGCTGTCGGCGGAAGATTTGTTGCAAACGATAGAGGGCTCTGATATAATTGATGCGGAACAGGCAGTGACATTTTTGCCTGTTTTACACGCATTTGCGGGCGCGGTCTACGTCAGGCGCGAGCTCGGGCTCGACGACGACATCGCGAATGCCGTGTGCTACCACACGACGGGCAGGCCCGACATGTCCCCCCTCGAGCGCACGGTGTTTCTCGCCGACTGCATATCCGAGGACAGGGAGTTCAAGAATCTCGACGAGCTGCGAAGCATCGCCAAAAAATCACCCGACGAAGCGTGCCTGCTCGCGCTTCGCAACAGCATCATCCATGTGACAAAGCAGTTAAAGCCGCTCAATCCCCTCTCGTGTGCGGCATTCAACTGGTTTGTGAGCATAAGAGGAAGAGAAAATGGCTAAAAACAGCAACGAAAAGAGCAAAAATGCAAAAGTGAAGAAAAATCCGCTCGCGCGGATTATCGTGATTTTGGCGGCGTTCGCCGTCGTCGCCGCGGCCGTCGTCATCCTGCTCAACACACGCCCCGTGTCGGGACAGTACGTCACAAGCGACGAGTTCAAGACGCCCGACTATCTGCGGAACAAGGTGATGAACCTGCTCATCTGCGGCATCGACATGGACCCGCTCGACGAGACCCGCTATAACTACATGACCGACGTGATCATCGTGGCGCAGATCGACCTCGAGGCAAACAAGGCGACGCTGCTTCAGATCCCGCGCGACACCTACATCGGCTACGGCACGACCTATACCGGCAAGATAAACGCGCTGTACAACTGGGGATACACGACGACCAGCAAGCGCGAGGCCGAGGAGCCCGCCGGCATCGAGTACCTTATCGAGGTCATCAACGAGCAGTTCAAAATCCCCATCGACGGCTTTGTCACGATAACGATGGAGGGCTTTCGCAAGGCGGTCGACACCCTCGGCGGCGTCGAGGTGTCCATCGACAAGGACATGCACTTTGAGACCGAGGACGCCGAGGGCAACGTCACGGCGACCTACGACCTCGAGCCGGGCACACATCTGCTGAGCGGCGAGATGGCCGACCTGTTCGTGCGCTATCGCGAGTACGACAACGCCGACATCGACAGGCTGGACGTGCAGCGCTATTTTATGGCGGCGCTCATGAACAGGCTGCTGTCGACGCCGACGATGGACCTTGTCAAGCTGGTCATGTCGGTCTATGACTATCTTGAGACCGACCTCACCGTGAACGAGCTCATCCAGCTCGCGAGCGAGGCGAAGGGCCTGTCGTCCGAGAGCATCGTGACGGTGCGGGTGCCGGGCGAGGGGGTGCGCGACTATGTCTACAACGGCAGGACGCTGCGCAACCAGTGGATCTTCACCATCCATAAAAAGGCGCTTGCCGACATGCTCAACGAGTACATGCGGCCGTACTCGGACGACGTCCCCGAAACCGAGCTCGAGGTCATCGAGGTGCAGAACACGACCGACGAGCTGGACGACACGGGTGCGTCGCTCGGAAACTACAGCTGAGGGGGTGTTTTAGATGACTTCTCTTGAGATTGCAAGGCTTGCGGCAAAGGCGCTCGACGACAAAAAGGGCAGAAGCATCAGGGTGCTTAAAACCGAGGACGTGACCGTCATCGCCGACTATTTTGTCATCGCGTCGGGCACGAGCACGACACAGGTCAAGGCGCTTGCGGGCGAGGTGGAGTACAGGCTTGAGCAGGCGGGCGTCAAGCTGTGCAGGACCGAGGGCTACGACTCGGGCGGCTGGGTGCTGCTCGACTTCAACACCGTGATCGTGCACGTGTTTATGCCCGAGGCCCGCGAGTTCTACTCGCTCGAAAAGCTGTGGGCCGACGCGACGCCCGTCGACGCGGGAATCGAACAGGAGGAAGTGTGAGGACAAGTGGACTATAATTTTAAAGAGACAGAAAAAAAGTGGCAGAAGATCTGGGACGACGAAAAGACGTTCGCCGCAAAAAACGACAGCAGCCTGCCGAAGTTTTACGCACTCGTCGAGTTCCCCTATCCGTCGGGCGCGGGCCTGCACGTGGGGCACCCGAGAAGCTATACCGCGCTCGACGCCGTCGCGCGCAAACGGCGTATGCAGGGGTACAACGTGCTGTATCCCATGGGCTGGGACGCGTTCGGCCTGCCGACCGAAAACTACGCGATGCAGAACCACATCCACCCCCAAAAGGTGACCGAGAGCAACATTGCGCGCTTTAAGGCACAGCTCAAGAGCCTCGGCCTGTCCTTCGACTGGGACAGGGAGGTGAACACCACCGACCCCGCGTATTATAAGTGGACGCAGTGGATCTTTCTCAAGCTCTTTGAAAAGGGCCTCGCCTACAAAAAGGAGATGAACGTCAACTACTGCACCGGGTGCAAGGTGGTGCTCGCAAACGAGGAGGTCGTCAACGGCGTGTGCGAGCGGTGCGGCAGCCCCGTTGTGCACAAGACCAAGAGCCAGTGGATGCTGAAGATCACCGAGTACGCCGACAGGCTGATCGACGACCTCGACGGGCTCGACTATATCGAGCGGGTGTCCACCCAGCAGAAAAATTGGATAGGCCGCTCGTACGGCGCCGAGGTCGACTTCAGCGCCACGACGGGCGAGAAGATAACCGTCTACACCACACGGTGCGACACCCTGTTCGGCGCGACGTACATGGTGCTGAGCCCCGAGCACGAGCTCATCAGAAAATGGCTCGACAGCGGTGTGATCAAGAACGCCGACGCCGTCAACGAATACCGCGACGCCGCGGCCCGCAAGTCGGACTTTGAGCGCACCGAGCTCAACAAGGACAAGACGGGCGTGCGCCTCGAGGGCGTGGCGGCGATAAACCCCGTCAACGACAGAGAGATCCCCATATTCATCTCGGACTATGTCCTCGCGAGCTACGGCACCGGCGCGATCATGGCGGTGCCCGCGCACGACGGGCGCGACTATGACTTTGCGAAGGTTTTCGGTCTGCCGATCATCGAGGTCGTCGCGGGCGGCGACATCGAGAAGGAGGCGTTTACCGACTGCGCGAGCGGCACGATGGTGAACTCGGGCTTCCTCGACGGCATGAGCGTCGACGAGGCGAAGAAGGCGATGTTAGAGCGCCTCGAGAGCACCGGCAAGGGGCGGCGCAAGACCAACTTTAAGCTGCGCGACTGGGTGTTCAGCCGCCAGCGCTATTGGGGCGAGCCCATCCCGATGGTCTACTGCGAGCACTGCGGCTGGCAGCCCTTAAGTGAGAGCGAGCTGCCGCTGCTGCTGCCCGAGATAACCGACTTTGAGCCCGGCGAGGGCGGCGAGAGCCCCCTTGCGCGCCATGAGGAGTGGGTGAACACCACCTGCCCCAAGTGCGGCGGGCCCGCAAAGCGCGAGACCGACACCATGCCGCAGTGGGCGGGCTCGAGCTGGTACTTCCTGCGGTATATGGACCCGCACAACGACCGGCAGCTCGTCAGCCCCGAGGCGGTAAGGTATTGGGGACCCGTCGACTGGTACAACGGCGGCATGGAGCACACGACGCTGCACCTGCTCTACAGCCGCTTTTGGCACAAGTTTTTGTACGATATCGGCGTCGTGCCCTACAGCGAGCCCTACAAAAAGCGCACGAGCCACGGCATGATTTTGGGCCTCAACCCCCACAGCTTTGAGAACATGGCTGCCGACGAGCAGAAAAAGCTCGTCGACGAGTTCGGCAGCGAAAGGGCGGCGCGGGAGCACCTCGTCGAAAAGTTCGGCGAGATGGCGGAGCACCCCGTCGTCAAGATGTCAAAATCCCTCGGGAACGTCGTCAACCCCGACGAGATCATCAACGAGTACGGCGCCGACACCATGCGCCTGTACGAGATGTTCATCGGCGACTTTGAGAAGGCCGCGCCGTGGAACCCGGCGTCGATAAGGGGCTGCCGCCGGTTTATCGAGCGGGTGTGGGCCCTTGCCGACTGCGTGAGCGCCGATGAGGGGATACGCCCCGAGTTGGAGGCGAGCTTCCACCGCACCGTCAAGAAGGTGGGCGAGGACATCGAGGCGCTCAAGGGCAACACGGCAATAGCCGCGCTCATGACGCTGCTCAACGAGATACAGCCGCTCAAGAGCGTGACGAGGGGCGAGATGAGCGTGCTTCTGCGCCTGCTCAACCCGTTCGCGCCGCACGTCACCGAGGAGCTGTGGCAGCGGCTCGGCTTTGCGGGACAGATCGCAAAATCCGATTGGCCGAGCTACGACGAGAGCAAGTGCGCCGAGAGCACGGTCGAGATCGCCGTGCAGATAAACGGCAGGCTCAGGAGCCGCGTCGTCGTGGCGGCGGACGCGTCGCAGGACGAGGCCGTCGCCGCGGCAAAGGCGGACGAGAGGGTCGCGGGCGAGCTCGCGGGCAAAAAAATCGTGAAGGAAATCTATGTCAAGGGCAAAATAGTAAACATCGTGGCAAAATAGATTGACTTTTTTGTGCCTGTCCGTTATAATAGCAATGTTGTAGAACAACATAACCCCTTTAGTAAGGGAGGGTAGACAATGTCCGAGGTCAGGATCAAAGAGAACGAGAGTCTGGACAGCGCGCTTCGCCGTTTTAAGCGTCAGTGTGCGCGTTCAGGTGTTCTTGCCGAGGTTCGCAAGCGCGAACATTACGAGAAGCCTTCCGTAAAGCGCAAGAAAAAATCAGAGGCCGCTCGCAAGCGCAAGTATAATAAATAAGCAAAAACCCCGAGCTTTGCTCGGGGTTTGAGTTTTTTTGGGAGAGTATAAAAAACGCTCCTCCCGCGCGGATCATCTCTCGAGAGTATGGGAGGCGGGTGTAAAGGGGGGAGGGCTGCGGAGCGGTGGGGGGGATTGCAAGCAGAAAGTCAAAGTCGCAGCAAGAGGTCTGTCCAAGAAATGAGACTTCTTCTGACAATCCCTCAGTCGCTTTGCGACAGCTCTCTTTGCACAAGGGAGCCTAAGGGCGCTAAACCCGATGGATGGGCGTAGGCTTCAGGGCTCGGAAACCTTCCCCCGGCCGGCGTTAATAGGAACGAATGCCGACAGGGTTCACATATTCTCGTGAATTCTGCCGAACGCCGTTCCGATTGCGACGCGCATCTGCCGCGCGGAGTGTCGGCCGTCGTACCGATTACGGCCGACCGTTCGGCTCTTCTTCCCACGGGGGAGGCTCAAAGGCCCGCAGCCCGAGGGATAAGTGCAAGCTTATGGGGTTGCCGTAAGCCAAAGCCCGCCCCCCTTTTTTTACTGCGCGCGATCGGAATGCGGCGCGGCAATGCAGCCGCGCGCTCTGAAAACCTCCTGCGTTTGTCCCGCCCCCTTTTTGCACGGGGAGGCCTTTCGACGCTGTGATGCAGCGGCGGCGCGCGGGTGCGCACGGCTTTTTCGGCCGTTGCCGGGCAGGGGATTTTGCCCTGTCGAGGTGGAATTGCGGCCCGCGATGTGATAAAATAAGGACGTGCCGTGCTTTGCACTGGCCGCGGCGGGCTTTATGCCCGAGACGGCCCGGTTTTTTGACACGGACGCGCGGGTGCGCGTCGACTTATTCTTGCGGAGAGTGATATGAGGATAATACCCGACTATCTTTTTGAGAGGATTTGGGAGATAGACGAGAATTTTTTGAGGGAAAAGGACATCAGGGCGCTGATTCTCGACATCGACAACACGCTCACCTTTGACGGCGACGCGGACGTCCCGCGCGAGACCGCAAACTGGCTTGACAGGATGCGGGCTGCGGGCATCAAGGCGGCAATTGTCTCCAACAACAGCGAGGCGCGCGTCGCGCCGTTTGCGCGGCTCTGCCGCCTGCCCTACATAGCGGACGCGCTCAAGCCGTCCGAGGCGGGCTTTGTGCGAAGCCGCGAGCTGTTGGGCGAGAGCGCCGAGCACATCGCGGTCGTGGGCGACCAGCTGTTCACCGACATCGCGTTCGGCTCGCGCTTTGGGTGTGTGACCGTCATGGTCGAGCGCATGGGGCCCGATGTGCTGCCCTTTGTCAGGTTCAAAAGGGTTCTCGAAAAACCGTTTATGAAACACATCAGATCGACAAGGAGGGTAGTATGAACGAGCTTGCGTCGTTCGGCCCCGCGGGAAACTCGCAGAGCTTTTCGGACAGGGGATACAAATCCTTTGAGGACATCCCGAAATACACCGTCGAGATGGGGCTTGACACCTACGAGTACCAGTGCGGAAGAGGGGTGAAGATCCGCGAGGCGGGGGCCGAAAAGCTGGGCGCGCTCGCCGCCGACGCGGGGATCACCCTCAGCATCCACGCGCCCTACTACATATCCCTCTCGAGCCTCGAGGAGGACAAGCGGCTCGGCAGCGCGCGGTACCTGCTCGAGAGCGCACGGGCGCTGCGGGCGATGGGCGGCAGGCGGATCGTCCTGCACTCGGGCTCGTGCGGCAAGCAGCCGCGCGAGACGGCGCTCGAGCTTGCAAAGCAGTCGCTTAAACACTGCCTTGGCCGCCTCGACGAGGAGGGGTTCGGCGACATGACGCTGTGCCCCGAGACGATGGGCAAGATAGGGCAGCTCGGCTCGCTCGACGAGGTGATGGAGCTTTGCTCGGTCGACGAGCGGCTCATCCCCTGCATCGACTTCGGGCATCTCAACGCCCGCACCCACGGCGGGATAAAGGGCGAGGACGACTACAGGTTTATCCTCGATGAGATGCACAACAGGCTCGGGAGCGAGCGGGCGCGGGTGTTCCACGCCCACTTCAGCAAGATCGAGTACACCGACGGGGGAGAGAAGCGGCACCTGACCTTCGGCGACACCGTCTACGGCCCCGACCCCGCGCCGCTTATCAAGCTCATCGCCGAAAGGCGGCTTGCCCCGACAATCATCTGCGAATCGGACGGCACGCAGGCCGAGGACGCCGCCGAGATGAAGCGGATGTACCGCGCGCTTATTTAGCGGCCGAGGGGGCGAATGCGCAGAGATTACAGCGCGCCGCACGGCGGCTTTCAGGGGCGCTTTGCGCACAGGGAGCGGGCAGACGGCAGCTAAAAAACCCTGCTGCCGCCTGCGTCCGACAGGCGATAAGGCGCGAAACAATATATCGAAAAAATGAAAACCGTTTGATTACGGAAGGGGGAACTAAAAATGAACAGGATTGAAAAACTCAAACAACAGCTCGGCGCGGGCTTCGGCGCGGCGCTTGTCACAAACGGGTTTAACCGCAGCTATCTCAGCGGGATGATATCGAGCGCCGGGACGATCGTGATCACCGAAAAAAGCGCGACGCTGATCATCGACTTCCGCTATATCGAGGCCGCGAAAGCCCGCGCAAAGGGCGTCGAGGTCGTGCTTCAGGACAACCTGTACGAGCAGGTGCGGGAGATCCTTGCCCGCGACGGCGCGAAGCGGGTGCACATCGAGAGCGAGACGACGCTCGCGGGCCTTGCGCGCCTGAGGAAGGAGCTCGGCGATTTTTCGCTTGTCGAGGACAGCCCCCTCAGCGCCTGTATCGCGGGGCTGCGCGCGGTCAAGGACGGCGGCGAGGTTGCCGCAATCGAGGCGGCGCAGGCGATCACCGACGCGGCGTTCGACCACATCTGCGGCTTTATAAAGCCCGGCATGTCCGAGCGCGAGGTCGCGGCCGAGCTCGAGTATTTTATGCGCAAAAAGGGCGCGGACGGGCTCGCGTTTTCGACGATATGCGTGGCGGGGATGAAGACCTCGATGCCGCACGGCGAGCCCGACGAGAACGTGATAAAGAAGGGCGATTTTGTCACGATGGACTACGGCGCGCTCAAGGACGGGTACTGCTCGGACATGACGCGCACCGTCGCCGTCGGAAGCATAAGCGACGAGCAGCGGCGGGTCTATGACACGGTGCTTAAGGCCCACCTCGCCGCGACCGAGGCGGCAAAGCCCGGCATAACCGGCAGGCAGCTCGACGCCGTCGCCCGCGACATAATCAACGCGGCGGGGTACGAGGGCTGCTTCGGCCACGGCCTCGGCCACTCGCTGGGGCTCGAGATCCACGAGGAGCCGCGGGCCTCGAAGATGTGCGATACACCGCTTGTCGACGGCACGATCATGACCGTCGAGCCCGGCGTCTACCTCGAGGGCCGCTTCGGCGTCCGAATCGAGAACATGGTGCTCATCGAGGGCAGCGGCTGCCGCGTGCTGACCGCGAGCCCGCGCGAGCTGATTGTGCTGTAAGGCGCGGGACAGGGCTTCTTTGCGCTGACGGCGAGCGGGGACGACCCGAAAAGTGGGCCCGGAAGGGCCCGGCTTCACGCCCGAGCGGCCGGATATCGGGCGCGGCCCGTTTTCCTCAGGCTGCTGTGTCCCGAAGGGGAGCCGCCCCTGCGCATTTGGCGGCCCTGCGGGTTTGGACGCTTTTCGCCCCCGGCGGCACTTGTAATTGCGCGTGGTTTTTGGTAGAATAGATTAGATAATGCAGTAAAAGATATTAAAGGAGTTTTATTTATGATTTCTGCCGGCGATTTTCGCAACGGGGTGACCTTTGACGACGGGGGAAACGTCTTTCAGATCATCGAGTTCCAGCACGTCAAGCCCGGCAAGGGCGCCGCGTTTGTGCGCACCAAGATAAAGAACGTGCTTACCGGCTCGGTCACCGAGCGCACCTTCAGCCCGACCGAGAAGTTTGAAAACGCGTACATCGACAGGCGCGACATGGTCTATTCCTACAGCGACTCGGGCCTTTACTATTTTATGGACAACGAGACCTACGAGCAGGTCCCGGTCGCGGAGAGCGACCTGCCCGACAGCTTTAAGTTTGTCAAGGAGGACATGCCCGTCAAGATACTGTCCTACAAGGGCAGCATCTTCGGCATCGAGCCCCCCAACTTTGTCGAGCTCACGGTGACCGAGACCGAGCCCGGCGTGAAGGGCAACACCGCGACCAACACGCTTAAGCCCGCCACCCTTGAGACGGGCGCGGAGATCCGCGTGCCGCTGTTTATCAACGAGGGCGACAGGATAAGGATAGACACCCGCACGGGCGAGTACATGGAGAGAGCGTAAAGGAGTTTTAAAGATGAGTTTAACCGAAAAGGCTGCATTTTTGAAGGGACTTGTCGAGGGGAGCGAGCTCAATCTCGGCGACAAGGAGAAGAAGGTATTTGACACCCTGCTCGAGTTGGTCGGCGACCTTGCCGAGGCGGTCAGCGAGGTGGACGAGGATCTGACCACCCTTTACGACGACGTCGACGAGCTGTACGACGAGGTCGAGGCGCTCGGCGAGGATGTCGACGAGCTGTACGGCGACGAGGACGGCTGCGAGTGCGACGACGACCGCGACGACGTGATGTATGAGGTCGAGTGCGACAAGTGCGGCGAGAAGATCTGCGTCGACGAGGACACGCTGCTGGGCGGCGATGTCGAGTGCCCCAACTGCGGCGCGGCCCTCGACCTCGAGTTTGACTGTGAGTGTGACTGTGACGATTGCCACGGCCACGGCGAGGATAAGGAGTAGGACTGCACAGGGCTCGTCCCGGGCTTAAAGGGCGTTTTGGGGTTTGTCTAAAGCGTCGCGCCGTGGGGAGGGCTCGTGTAAAAGCAGCGGCTGCGCCGGACATCGGCGCAGCTTTGTGAGCGCGGTTTTTATACCGCTTATAACGCTTGCGTGTGCGCGACGCCCGCGTCGGGGCCGCCGCCGTGCGCCGAGGCTGCACAATTCAGACGGGGGTGCTGTTTTGTATCGACAGCGCCCCTTTTTCACCCGAGGGAGTTGATTTGGTTTGTCCGACAGCAAGAAGAAATTTGCGATAGGCTCAAGGGCGTCGTCGCCCTCCAAAGCGGGCCGCGCCCACAGGGAGGCAAGGCCCGAGCACACCGACGGCCGCAGTGCGGCTTATGAGCCGCAGAGCGCCCGCCCTGCCGGCGACTTTGTCGCGCACGCCTCCCGAGGGTATGAGCCCACCCGCGAGTTTGACGCGTTCGAGATGCGTGAGGCCGTGCTCGGGGACAGGGGCTCGGCGTTTGCGGGCTATGAGGATATCCCGACGATCGAGGACATTTTGAACGAGATCGAAAACGCACCCGATTTAGACGAGGCCGCGTCCGCCGGTAAGGGCGCCGCGAAAAGCGGCGGGAAGAAAAAAACCTCTGCGGCAAAAAAGGGGCGCGCGGGCGCGTTTGACAGGTTTGCCGAATGGTTTAAAAAGAGCGCCGTAAACAAGCTGATCGTCATCGGCTCGTCGGCGGCTGTCGTTGCGATCGCCGCGTGTGCGGTGCTGCTCACCGGGGGGAAGGGCCCGGCCGTAAAGCCCGGCGTGGTCGACCCCGCGGACGACGTCCCCGTGACCGACTATGAGTTTGTCGACAAGGACGAGTACAGCGGGGTGCTGCTCGAAAAGACCGAAGACGCGGGCAGCGAGTACATCGACGAGACGCTGTTCATCGGCGACAGCAACACCGCGAGGATAAACCTCTACGGCTTTTTGACGCTCAAAAACGTCATCGGCGTCGAATCGATGGGCATCCAGGGCGTCACCTCGCAAAAGTGCGTGTATTTTGAGGGCTACAGCGAGCCCGTCACGATACCCGAGGCCGTCAAGCTGATGCAGCCGCAGCGCATCGTCATCTGCTTCGGCACCAACAACCTCTCCTACGGGTCGGCCGACAACTTTATAACCGAGTATAAAAACGCGCTGAACGCCGTAAAAGAGGCGTACGGCTACGCCGACATCATCATCGCGGCGATCCCGCCCGTCGGCAAAAACGCGGCGGTGAGGCAGCAGGACGCCGACGAGTACAACGTGCGCCTTGTCGAGCTCGCCAAGAGCGAGGGGCTGACCTTTCTCAACATCTCCGAGGCGCTCAAGGGCGCGGACGGATATATCAAGAGCGAGTACATCATCGAGGACGGCATCCACATCTCGCGCTCGGGCTTTCAGCTGCTCGGCCGCTATTTCAGAACACACGCGCACATCACCGAGGACCGAAGGCCCAAGCCGTTGAACGATATCCCGACGCGCAAGCCCGCGCCCGCGGTGCACAACGACGACGGGCTTGACACCGACGCGGTGATAAGCGAGGCGCTGAAGCTGTTCCTCGCGAACGGCTTCAAGAGCCCGACAAACGACACCGACCTCAGCAAGGGCAGGACGGCGACGTTCAGCGTGCCGTATGAACAGGACGGCGACGAGGCCGGCGTGGCCAAGAACCTGTATGAATCGGTCGTCGCGCAGCTGGGCGGGGTGTCGTCGGGCTATGTCGGCATAACCGCCAAGAGCAGCGACTCGTCGAAGACCCACACCTTTACGATAAGGATCCTGCCCGACAGCGAGACCTGCAAGCACGAGTACGGCGAGTGGACGGTCACCAAGGAGGCGACCTGCTCGCCCGGCGAGCGCAGGCACACCTGCACGATATGCGGAAAGACGGAGACGGAGGAGATAAAGCCGGTTTCCGAGCACGAGTGGGGCGAGTGGACGATTGTAAAAGAGGCCACCTGCGCTGCCGAGGGTGTGAGAAGACACACCTGCTCAAAGTGCAAGGCGGTGGAGGAAGAGACGATCGAAAAGCTTCCGCACACCTGGGATACAACGGCCGCGAACGCCGACGCAGAGGGCTGGGTGGTTACAAAGGCGGCGACCTGCACCGCCGCGGGCTCGCGCTCGAGGACCTGCTCAAAGTGCAAGGTGGTTGAGACAGGGGAGATCGCGGCGCTCGGGCACAGCTGGGGCGAGTGGACGGTAACTACAGCGGCGACCTGCACCACGGATGGTTTGCGCTCGAGAACCTGTTCTGTGTGCCATACGACCGAGACAGAGGTGATTCCCGCGACGGGACACAATTACGGCGATAACAAGGATCAGCCTACCTGTTTGAACGGTTGTGGTGTGTCCAATCCCGACTATAAGCCGCAGACAGGAGATGAAACCGTCACCACCCCGTGATGTTTTGTCATTTTGTCCTGTGCCGGCGCGCGACACCCGCCGAATGCTTTTGCGGGCGTTCGCCCGGGGCGGGTGGGCTGCCGGTGCTGTCAGTGTCCCGGATGTCAGTGCCTGACAGTCGGTTCCCGCCCCATGTCAAGCCGTTGTCAATCCGCTTTCTTTGGTTTTACAGCGAGGAAACAGTTTTTAACAAAAAGGTCCCGTGCGTTTACGCGCGGGGCCTTTTTGTGTGACGGTCGGCTCGTCCGTTTTGACCGCTTGCGCTCGGCAGGGGAAACCTAAGGTCAAGGGCGGCAATCCCTCAGCCTGCTTCGCAGGCAGCTCCCTTTACACACGCCCTGCATACTCCCGCGGGGTGTGGTCGCGCGGGCGAGCTTAATCGGAACAATAGCTCGCCACTCCACGCGGCAGATGCGCGTCGTAAGCGGAACGGACGCGCGACACGCCCTACATATTCCCGTAGGGTGTGCCGAGTGTCGTACAATTTACACTCGGCTGAGTTCCCGAGAGTATGGGAATCCCCGAACGCTGTACCGATTGCGTTCGGTAGGGGAGCCTAAAGGTGCAGAACCCGAGGAACAAGAGTAAGCTTTAAGCCCGGGAAACCTTCCCCCGAGGGGGAAGGGGGACCGCTCCGCGGTGGATGAGGGGCGAGGGGACTTCTTGTTCAAGATGAGGGCGAAGTTAAG
>CAYSRC010000010.1:0-57811 GCA_964433495.1 uncultured Oscillospiraceae bacterium | reverse complement strand
CCGTACCTTTAACATGCGGCCAACTTGCGGGAATATGCGAGCCGTGTCGGCGCAGCTTCGGGTTCCCTTCAATGCCCTCTGACATTGAAGGGGGAGGACGAGCGGCGGAGTGGGCGGATGTTTGCGCCCCTGCGCAAACAAAGCTTAACGCAGCCCGCGAGGACGAGATGAGGGGTAAGCCGAGCTTCCTCATCTGACTTCATCTCCACGTGAACAAAAGACCGCTTGACCCCTCATCCACCGCGAGCGGTCCCCCTTTCCCCCACGGGGGAAGGTTTCCGGGCCCTTAGGCTCCCTTGTGTAAAGGGAGGGTCGGCCGGTCCGGCTCAATCGGAACTATAGCCCGACCGGTCGACCGTGCGGTAAGGGGGCTTTTCGGAGCTCGCAGTAAGTCCCTTAGACACCCCGCGCGGTAAGGGGGCATTATGCTCTCAGCGGCCCCTCAAGCTTGCTTCTGTCCGTCGGGTCACACGTCCTTGAGTCTCCCCCGCAATTCTGTTGCTTTGCTTTTAAGGATAAGACCGTCGTTCTGAAACGGCAATATCCCTGCCAAAGGCTGTTCCGGCAGGATTTATCCCTGTGCGGCGTTGCCCCTGCCCCTTCGGCTCCCTTGTCCCCGCATACAGCTTGCGCCCGCTTGCCGCCGAGACCGCAAAAGCCCCGCAGCGTCAAGCGCCGCGGGGCTTTTCATACAAAGCTGTCAAATGGATTTTATAAAACTTCCGGCTGCGAGGTATAGCTGTCTCGGACGGCGGCGACAAGGTCTTTGTATTTGCGCTGGGCCTCGAGGCTGATGAGCAGGTTGAGGCGCGCTGTGTCGAGCGCCGCGGCGTCGTCCCCGCTCTCGAGATAGCGGGTGAGACCCTTTATACCGCGCTCGAGCGGCATCACCACCGCCGAGAGGGCGAGCGACGCAGGCTCCTCGCGCATGAGCAGGGGCTTCATCTCGCCGAGGTATCCGTCGCAGTAGCTTCGGAACAGCGCGAGGTCGAGCTCGATGCCGTTGGGGCTTGTCTCGGACGGCGCGGCGCAGCACGCCGCAGCCCCGTCGCCGAAATCGAACGGGAGCATACCCGGCATGACATAGTCGTAGCTTGTCAAGCGCACCGCCCTGCCCGTCTCGTTGTCGAGCAGCAGCGAATCGAGCGAGACGTGGTTGTTGGTCACCCGTGCGGGCAGATCCATCCTGAGCAGAGCGCCGCAGATGTTCTGTTGCTTTTGGGTAAAGCCGAGCTCACTTGAGATGCCCTCGCATAGCTCGCCCGGCGCCTGCTTGACGGCCATCTCAAACTCGGAGAAGTGCAGCGGGGTGTTGTGGAAGTTGGGGTAGACGCTCGCCAGCTTTTCAACCGGGAAGTCCGCAAAGCGGCGGTGGAACAGGCCGAGCGCGCGGCCGAGTTCACGCGCCTTTTGCGCGGGCTCCTCCTCTCCGCCCGTGTGGGCGCGGTTGGCAAATTCGCTGACGCGCCAGATACTCTTGTCGTCCACGACGCAGTATTCGCCGCTCTTGGTCATCACATATTTTATCATGTCGCCCTCGTCCGCAAACCCCGCCGTGCGGGCGTACTCGGACAGCTCGGCGATGTTGCGCACCGTCTGCTCGCTCTCGCCCGAGCTGGAGGGCATCCTGCTGAGCATGACGCTGCTTCCGTCGGCGAGGTCGACAAGATAGCTCTCGGCGCGCTTGCCGGGCAGAGGTCTCACGCTGAGCGGCTGTGCGCGCAGCTCGAATTTCTCTATTGTTGTTTTTGTGTCCTGCATCTTTTCACCATCTCATTCGCCGCTTTATAGATGTCACCGCACCCGAGTGTGATGACGAGATCCCCCGCCTTTGCCTCGCCGAGACAAAAGCCGCATATCCCGTCAAAGCTGTGGAACACGCGGCTGCCCGGGATAAGAGCCGCGAGATCCTCTGAGTATATGCCGAAGGTGTTTACCTCGCGCGAGCCCATGATGTCCGAGAGCACGACGAGGTCGGCCGCGCTTAAAACCTCGGCGAATTCGTTTAAAAGCATCCTGGTCCGCGAGAATGTAAACGGCTGGAATACCGCGATGATTCTATTGTACCCCATGGCGCGCGCCGCCGCAAGGGTAACCTTGAGCTCGGCGGGGTGGTGGGCGTAGTCGTCGGCAAAGGTGACGCCGTCAAACTCGCCGAGAATCTCAAAGCGTCGCCCCGCGCCCGTGAACGCCGCGACCCCGCGCCAGATGTCCTCGAACGACAGCCCCTCGAGCAGCGCACAGACGGCGGCGGCCGCCGCGTTGTGCACGTTGTGCCTGCCCGGTATGCGCAGCGCAATGCGCCCGCACTGCCCGCCGGGGGTCGTGAGGGCAAAGGAGTACATCGCGCGCCCCTCGTCCCGCACATCGCTTATCCTGTAGCTGCACCCCTCGCCCTCGCCGAAGAGCACCGTGTTGACACCGAGGCCCTTCAGCGCGTCGAGGGTGTTTTTGTCGTCCCCGTTCGCGATGACCCCCTTTTCGGCGAGGCCGGCAAAGCGGGAAAAGGATTTTTTGACCCCCTCGAGCGAGCCGAAGTAGTCGAGGTGGTCGGCGTCGACGTTGAGGATGACCGCGTAATGGGGTGTCAGCTGCAAAAAGGTGTCCTTGAACTCGCACGCCTCGATGACGGTGATCCGGCCCGCGCCGCACCTGCCGTAGCCGTTTATGATAGGCAGCTTGCCGCCGACCACCGCGCCCGGGTCGAGCCCCGCCGTGACAAAGATCGAGGTCAGGATCGAGGTGGTCGTGGTCTTGCCGTGGGTGCCGCTTATGCAGTAGGCCCGGCCGAGGCGGCGGGAGATCCTGCCGAGCAGCTGCGCGCGCTCGATCACGGGGATGCCGTGCTGCTGCGCGTAGGCGACCTCGGGGTTGCCCGCGAGCAGCGCCGCGGTGACGACGAGCGCGTCGGCTCCGCGCGCGTTGTCGGCGCTGTGCCCGATGTGCACGTCGATGCCCATGCCGCGCTCGAGCTCGACAATGCTGCCCTCGTTCACGTCGCTGCCCGTGACCTCAAAGCCCTCCTCCTTGAGGATCTGCGCGAGCGGGAACATGCCCGAGCCGCCGATGCCCACAAAGTGCACACGGCGGGCGGAATCAAGGATGTCGTCGATGGTTTTGTTCATTGTTTTTATCCTCCGAGGCGGGGTTTGCCGAAAAAATGCGGCCCGCCGTACAATATTTTTTGGGGAGCGGGCGGGTTGTCCGCCGTGTGGGATCGAAAAAATCATGCCCTGCAAAAGACACAAACTGCGCCGCCCGAATAAGCTTTCCGTTGCTCTTACAGCTCACTTCTTGCAATCCCCCCGCCGCTTCGCGGCCCTCCCCCCTTGCACACGCCTCACATACACCCGTGAGGTGGCCGCATGTTAAAGGTGCGGACATGCGGCACGCCCTACATATTCCCGTAGGATGTACCGAGTGTCGTACAACTTACACTCGGCAGAATTCACGGGAGTATGTGAGCCCTGTCGGCCGTCGTACCGATTACGACGCGCATCTGCCGCGCGGAGCGGCGGGGCGTAAGCGGAACGGACGTTTGACATTCGGCACGATATTATGCGCCTTTCGGCCGTCGTACCGATTACGACGCGCATCTATCGCGCGGAGTGGTCAAATGTAAACGGAACGGACATTTGACATTCGGCGCGATATCATGCGCCTTTCGGGATATCGTTCCGATTACGACGTGCATCTACCGCACGGAGTGCCGGGCTATCGTTCCTATTAAGCCCGGCAGCCCGACCGGCTGACAGCGCGGTAAGGGGGGGCTTTACGCTCCGGGCACTTGGGCCCCCGCGTGCAAAGGGAGCCGCCGATTTCGGTCTGCCGGGGATTGTCACGGTGAAGCCTTGCCGTCCCGAAGATGCTTTCTGCTGCGCGTTAAGCTCGACTCCCGCACCCCCCTCGGTCGGCTGCGTCGCTCGCCCGGGGCCTCTTATTGAATTATATTGCATTTTGACAAGAAAATAAACGCTTTTTTTGCATCTTGTCAAAAACACGCCCCCGGAACGGCGTCCGGCGGCGGGGGACAATTGCCGAGCGCTGCAAATGCGGCCAAAGCACTTGCAACCGCGCCCAAAAGGGGGTAAACTTAATGGTAGTGTGCGCCGTGCGGGCGTTTTTTTAAGCGCCCGCCTGTGCACTTCGGGCGGCGCGGCCCGCAGGGCGGGCCCTTTCCCCATAAAAAGCAAACCTCAAAAAAGGAATTATCGGGTGCAGAATGAGCAAGGTTATCTCTTTGATTCTCGCGGCGGCGCTGTGCGTGCTGCTGATTATGAACATGCCCGCGCCGACCTACGGCGAGACGGCGCTCAAGATCGAAAACCCCTATGCCTCGTCGATAACGCAGCAGCAGGGCGACCTGCGGGATTCGCTCGACGAGCCGCTCGCCCAGCTGTACGACCTTGTGAAGGCGTCGCTGTTTGAGATGCGGGCCGAGATCGACGTGCGCAGGCTCGCCTATGACGAGGACGACCTGTGGAAGGTGATCCTCTCGATCATGTACGACGCGCCCGAGATCTTTTGGGTCGACTGGTCAAGCTGGCAGGTGAGAAGCACCGGCAACGGCTTTGTGCTGACCCCGACCTATATCATCGAGAGCGCGAGCCTCGAGACAAAGCGGGCCGAGCTCGACGGCGCGCTTGCCGCCTTTGCATCCTCGGCCGCGGCGGACGGCATAACCGCGGCGGGCGACTATGAAAAGGCGCTGTACGCGCACGACTACCTCGTGTGCAACGTCGAGTACGACGACGAGTACCTCAGCTATCCCGAGGGCACGATGATGAACATGCACACCGCGTACGGCGCGCTCGTCGAGGGCAAGGCCGTGTGCGACGGCTATGCGCACGCGCTCTCGCTGCTGCTGGGCGAGCTGTCGGTCGAGAGCCGCTATGTCGAGGGCTACACCTCGGACGGCGGGCCCGACGAGGGCCACGCGTGGAACCTCGTGCTGGTGGGCGGGTCGTGGTACAACATCGACGCGACATGGGACGACATCGACGTCGGCGACGTCGAGACCCCGCTCGACGGGCCGCTCTCCCACCTCTACTTCCTTCTGTCCGACGCCGAGCTCGCGCTCGACCACACGGTCGAGACGGTCATCTCGGTGCCCGCAAGCGAGAGAGGGTACGACTATTTCGGCAGGCTCGGCCTCAAGGGAAACGACCTCGCCGCGGTGGATGACGCGGTTGCATCCGCGGCCGCCGACGCGGTGGAGAACGGGTGCTATCTCGTCGAGTTTGTGCTCGCCGACAAGGCGGGCTATGACGAGCTGCTCGAGAGTGAGTTTGCGCTCGGCGATGTGCTCGAGTCGGTCAACTCGGAGCTCGAGCGGCGCGGGGACGAGCAGCGGGTAGACGAGCTCAGCTACCGCCTCATTGTCAACGAGCTGCGGCAGTCGGTCTCCTTCATCATGTTCCGGCAGCAGGACGACGATTGACGGTCGGTTTTTTTGGAAACGGCCGCCGAAAAAAGCGCTTGACAGCGCGCCCCGGCGGGTGGTATATTTTCATAAAGCATAAATTTTGCCGACAGGGCGGGAGGACGCGCATGTCCGACTACAACCCCACAGCTGCATACTTCTACTTTAGCTTTACCGGCTTTTACGGCGGCAGGGCTTGTTTCGGTTGCACTGTAGGGGACGCGGGGAGGATATAGCCTCCGCCTGTTAAAAAAGTCCCGCGGGCCGCAGTGCAAGCTGCGGCTTTTTTGTTTGCGGCGACCGCGGGCGAAACCGACCGAACGCAAAAAGAAAAGCTCAAAAGAACCGAAAGACAGGAGAGACCGAAGGATGATTGTAATCTTAAAGACAAACCCCGACCCCGCGCAGCTTGAGAGCCTCAAGACCTGGCTTCGCACGCAAAAGCTCGACATCCACGAGAGCGTGGGCGAGAACCACACGGTGCTCGGGCTTGTGGGGGACACCACCGTCGTCGACATCGACCTTTTAAAGGCGCTCGAGATCGTCGAGGACGTCAAGCGGGTGCAGGAGCCGTACAAGTTTGTCAACCGCAAGATGCATCCCGCGGACACCGTCATCAGCTTCCCCACCGGCAGCATCGGGGGCGGCAGCTTCGCGGTGATCGCGGGGCCGTGCTCGGTCGAGTCGCGCGAGCAGATGTGCACCGTGGCCGAGGACGTCAAGCGCTCGGGCGCAAAGCTGCTGCGCGGCGGCGCGTTCAAGCCGAGAACGTCGCCCTACTCGTTCCAGGGGCTGCGCGGCGACGGCATCAAGCTTCTGCTCGAGGCGAAGCGCGAGACGGGGCTTCCCATCGTCACCGAGATCATGGACATCTCGCAGCTTCCGCTCTTTGAGGAGGTGGACGTCATCCAGGTGGGCGCGCGCAACATGCAGAACTTCGAGCTGCTCAAGGAGCTGGGGCGGGTTCGCAAGCCTGTCCTGCTCAAGCGCGGGCTCTCGAGCACCCTCGAGGAGCTGCTCATGAGCGCCGAGTATATCCTTGCGGGCGGCAACGAGCAGGTCATTCTGTGCGAGCGGGGCATACGCACCTTTGAGACCGCGACGCGCAACACCCTTGATCTGTCCGCGGTGGTCATGCTCAAGCGCATGACCCACCTGCCCGTCATTGTCGACCCCAGCCACGCGACGGGCATCGCGTCGGTCGTGCCGCCCATGGCGCTTGCGGCGACGGCGGCGGGCGCGGACGGCCTTATCATCGAGGTGCACAACGACCCCGCGCACGCGCTGTGCGACGGCCCGCAGTCGCTCCCGCCCGAGGTGTTCGAGCGGCTGATGCGGGCGATTGACGCCGTGCGCCCCGTGTCGTTCAAGGGGAGCATATAATATGAAGGTCGGGATTGCGGGGCTCGGGCTCATCGGCGGCTCGCTCGCGCGGGCGATAAAGGAGAGAACCGGACACACGGTGTGGGGCTTTGATGCGTCGCGCGACGTGCTCGCCGAGGCGGCGGGATGCGGGGCCGTCGACGGGGAGCTCGGGCAGGACAACGTCGGCCTTTGCGACGTCGTGCTGGTCGCGCTCTATCCCGCTGCTGCTGCGGACTTTGTGTGCAAAAACGCAGAGCTGTTTAAACGGGGGGCGGCGGTCGTCGACTGCTGCGGCGTCAAGACCCCCGTGTGCGACGTCTGCTTTCGGTGCGCAGAGCGACACGGCTTCGCCTTTGTCGGCGGGCACCCCATGGCGGGCACCGAGCGCTCGGGCTTCGGCGCGTCGCGCGCGTCGCTGTTTGAGGGCGCGTCGATGATACTGACGCCGAGGGAGGGCGAGAGCCGCACGGTGCTCGACGGGCTCGAGCGGTTGTTTCTCTCGCTCGGATTCGGGGGCGTCACCTACTCGACGCCCGAGGAGCACGACGACATCATCGCCTACACCTCCCAGCTCGCCCACGTCGTCTCGAGCGCCTACGTCAAAAGCCCCACCGCGAGACGGTTTATGGGCTTTTCGGCGGGCTCGTTCAAGGACATGACGCGCGTCGCCTACCTCAATGAGGAGATGTGGAGCGAGCTGTTCTGCGACAACGCGGGCCCGCTCGCGCGGGAGATCGACGGCATTGTCGAGCGGCTCGCCGAATATTCGCGGGTCATCAGGGCGGGCGACAGGGCGCGCCTGCGCGAGCTTTTGCTCGAGGGGAAGCTGGACAAGCTCAAAGCCGACGAAAGGGAGCGTGAGAGAAGTTGAAAACGGTTCATATAAACGCGTCGGGCCGCTATGACGTGACGGTCGGCAGGGGGCTCATCGACCGCTGCGGGGAGTTCGCGGCGGGGGTAAAAAAGCCGTGCAGGGCGTTTGTCGTAAGCGACGAAAACGTCGCGCCGCTCTGCGCGGAGCGCGTCGTCCGCTCGTTTGCGGCGGCGGGCTTTGCGCCCGAGACCTATGTCGTCGCGCCGGGCGAGGGCTCAAAGAGCATGGGGACGCTCGAGGGGCTGCTCGAGCACCTTGCGGCGGCGGGCTGCACGCGAAGCGACCTGCTCGTCGCGCTGGGCGGCGGCGTGGTCGGCGACCTCACCGGCTTTGCGGCGTCGGTCTTTCTGCGCGGCGTCGATTTTATCGGGATCCCCACCACCCTGCTCGCCGCGGTCGACTCGTCGGTGGGCGGCAAGACGGCGGTCAACCTGAGCGCGGGCAAAAACCTCGCGGGCAGCTTTTATCAGCCGCTCGCGGTGGTGTGCGACTGCGACGCGTTTAAAACGCTGCCCGCGGGGATATATGCGGACGGCATGTGCGAGATGATAAAGTACGGGGTGCTGACCGACGAGGGGCTGTTTAACGCGCTGTCGTCGGGCAGGGGCTTTGACGAGGAGCAGACGGTCGCGCGGTGCGTCGAGATAAAACGGCGGTACGTCGAGCGGGACGAGTTTGACAGGGGCGTGCGCGCCTTTTTAAACCTCGGCCACACCTTCGGACACGCCGTCGAGAAGGCGTCCGGCTTTTCTGTTTCGCACGGGGCGGCGGTGGGCATCGGCATGGCGATGGCGGCGCGCGCGGCGGAAAAGCTCGGCCTGTGTGAAAGGGGCACGGCGGACAGGATAAGCGCGGCGCTCGCCGCCTGCGGCGAGCCCGACCGCTCGGGGCTTGACCCGAAGCGGCTCGCGGCGTATGCCGCGGGGGACAAAAAGCGCGCGGGGGATGTTATAAGCTTTGTGCTGCCCCGCCGCGTCGGCGAGTGCTTTATACACAAGGTAAGCGCGGACAGGATAGAAGAGCTGTTCGCGCTCGGTGAATGAGATGAGGACGCATATTGAACCGAGGGCGCTGTTCGGCGAGGTCGAGGCGATCTCCTCAAAGTCGGCGGCGCACCGCGCGCTCATCGCGGCGGCGCTCGCGCAGGGGTCGACCGACATCGCGCTCAACGTGTTTTCGGACGACATCGAGGCCACGGCCGGCTGCGTGCGCGCGCTCGGCGCGCGGGTCGAGCGGACGGACACGGGCCTCAGGGTAGCCCCGACAGGGCGCTTTGCGCGCGGGGCGGTGCTCGACTGCCGCGAGAGCGGCTCAACCGCGCGGTTTCTTCTGCCCGTCGTCGGCGCGCTGGGCGTCGGCGGGGTGCTGCACGGCGCAGGCAGGCTGCCCGAGCGCCCGTTTTCGTCCATCGCCGCCGCGATGCGGCAGGGCGGCTGTACCCTCGACGCGGACAGGCTGCCCATCGCGGTGGGCGGCAGGCTCGCCCCGGGGCGGTACGTCATCGCGGGGGATATAAGCTCGCAGTACATCACCGGCCTGCTGCTCGCGCTGCCCCTGCTCGAGGGGGACAGCGAGATCGCGCTCTCTTCGCCGCTCGAGTCTGCGGGCTATGTGGACTTGACCCTCGAGGTGATGGAGCGCTTCGGCGTGCGGGCCGAGCGGACAGAGGACGGCTTTTCGGTAAAGGGCCCGCAGACCTACTGCTCGTGCGGCCGCTTTGCGGTCGAGGGCGACTGGTCCAACGGCGCGGCCCTGCTGTGCGCGGGGGCGCTGGGCGGCGGCGTCACGGTGCGGGGCCTGCGGCCTGACTCGAGGCAGGGCGACCGCGCGATAACCGATATATTAAAAAAGATGGGCGCCGAGGTGTCGGTTTCGCGGGACGCCGTGCGGGTGTCGGGTGGGCGGCTGCGCGGCGTCGACATCGACGCGCGGGACATCCCCGACCTTGTGCCCGCCCTTGCGGCTGTGGCGGCCGCGGCGGACGGCGTCAGCATAATCCACGGCGCGGGGCGGCTGCGCCTCAAGGAGAGCGACCGGCTCAAAACGGTCGCGGAAGAGCTCGGAAAGCTCGGCGCGCGGGTGCGGGAGACGGGCGACGGCCTCGTCATCGAGGGCTCGGGGAGGCTTCGCGGCGGCGCGATGTCGGGGCGCGGCGACCACCGCATCGTCATGATGGGCGCGCTCGCGGCGTGCGCCTGTGAAAACGCCGTCGAGATCGAGGGCAGCGAGAGCGTGAACAAATCCTATCCGTCGTTTTTTGACGATTACAACAGGCTCGGAGGTGACGCGCATGTCGTCGACGATCGGCAACAGGCTTAAGGTAACGGTGTTCGGGCAGTCGCACTCGCCGGCGATAGGCGGGGTGGTGGACAACTTCCCCGCGGGGGTGCCGGTAGACCTCGAGCGGGTCTACGCCTTTACGGCGCGGCGCGCCCCGGGGGGCGGCCCGCTTTCGACCGCGCGCACCGAACGGGACAGGCCCAACTTTGTCAGCGGCATCAAGGACGGCGTGACCTGCGACGCGCCCATCGCGTTTTTTATCGAGAATGGCGACGCGCGGTCGTCCGACTACGGCGAGCTGCGGCGCTGCCCGCGGCCGTCCCACGCCGACTATCCGGCCCTTGTGCACAGCGGCGGCTTCAACGACGTCGCGGGGGGCGGGCACTTTTCGGGCAGGCTCACCGCGCCGCTGTGCGCGGCGGGGGCGCTGTGCCTGCAATTTCTCGCCTCGCGCGGGATAGCGGTGGGCGCGCACATCCTGTCGGTGGGCGGGGTGTGCGACGACGGGTTTGACATGGCGGCCGTCGACGCGGACACGCTGGCGGGGCTCGAAGAAAAGCCGTTCCCGGTGCTCGACGACAAAAAGGGCGAGCTCATGCGCGAGGCGATACTGTCCGCAAAGGCGGACGGCGACTCGGTCGGCGGCGTTGTCGAGTGCGCGGTGACGGGCCTTGAGGCGGGCCTCGGCTCGCCGATGTTCGACACCGTCGAGGGCAGGCTCGCGCACGCGCTGTTCGGCATCCCCGCCCTCAAGGGGGTCGAGTTCGGCAGCGGCTTTGCCGGCGCGGGGCGGCGCGGGAGCGTGAACAACGACCCCTACGCCGTGCGGGACGGCAGGGTCGTGACGCTTAAAAACGACGCGGGCGGGGTGCTCGGCGGGCTTACGACGGGGATGCCGGTCGTGGTGCGGGCGGCGTTCAAGCCGACGCCCTCCGTCGCGCTGCCCCAGCGCACCGTCGACCTCGAGCGCATGTGCGAGCGCGAGCTCGTCATCAAGGGGCGGCACGACCCCTGCATCGTCCCGCGGGCGGTGCCCGTCGTCGAGGCGGTGTGCGCCGTCGTGATTTCAGACATCATTCTCGGAGGTTAAAGGTGGATTTAAAGGAGATAAGAACCAAAATAGACGCGGTGGACGACGGGATTGTCGGGCTCTTCCGCGAGAGGATGGCGCTCGCGGCGCAGGTCGCCGAGTGCAAAAAGAGCAGCGGGACGGCGGTGCTCGACCGCACCCGCGAGCGCGAGATCGTCGCGCGCCTCACCGAGGGCATGGACGACGAGCTCGCCGAGTACGTGAAAGTGCTGTACAACACCCTGTTCAGCCTCAGCCGCTCGAGCCAGGCGCGGCGGCTCGAGCCCGCGTCGGACTTGGGCGGGCGGATACAGGCGGCGCTCGAGAGCACCGACAAGCTGTTCCCGTCCGCGGCGATGGTCGCGTGCCAGGGCGCCGAGGGCGCCTATTCGCAGATGGCGTGCGACAAGCTGTTCTCCCGCCCGAGCATACTCTATTTCGCGAGCTTCCGAAACGTCTTTGAGGCGGTCGAAAAGAACCTCTGCCGCTACGGCATCCTGCCCATCGAAAACAGCATATACGGCTCGGTCAACGAGGTGTACGACCTCATGAAGCAGCACAACTTCCACATCGTGCGCTCGATAAAGCTGCGGGTCAGCCACAGCCTGCTCGCGCCCGCGGGCGTGAAGCTTGAGGACATAAGGGAGGTCGTGTCCCACGAGCAGGCGCTCGGGCAGTGCAGCGAGTTTATCAAAAGCCTCGGCGACGTCAAGGTCACGGTGTGCGAAAACACCGCCGTCGCCGCGCGCACGGTCGCGGGGAGCGGCAGACGGGACGTCGCGGCGATATCGTCGGAAAACTGCGCCGAGCTGTACGGCCTTCGCGTCCTGCGCTCGGGCGTGCAGAACAGCGACCACAACTACACGCGGTTCATCTGCATCTCGAAGGGGCTCGAAATCTACCCCGGCGCGAACAGGATAAGCATCATGTTCAACGTCCCGCACACTCCGGGCTCGCTCTACAACTTCATGTCCCGCATCTCGGCGCTGGGCCTCAATATTTTGAAGCTCGAGAGCAGGCCCATCCCCGGCAGGGACTTTGAGTTCATGTTCTACATGGACCTCGACGCCTCGGTCTACTCGCAAAACGTGATCTCGCTGCTGTGCGAGCTCGACAGCGCGCCCGAGCTGTTTGTGTTCCTCGGCAGCTACAGCGAGATATGAGCGGGTTTTACGGGCTCATCGGCGAAAAGCTCGGCCACAGCTTCAGCAAGACCATCCACGAGCAGCTGTGGGCGGACGACTACCGCCTCATCGAGCTCTCTCGGGACGAGCTCGGCCCCTTTATGGAGAAAAGGGAGTTTTCGGGCCTCAACGTGACCATCCCCTATAAAAGGGACGTCATGAAATACTGCGACACGCTCGACGAACGGGCGCGCGCCGTCGGGTGCGTCAACACCGTCGTCAAGGATGCAGACGGCGCGCTGCACGGCTGCAACACCGACTTTGACGGCCTCGCGCTTTTGGCGAAGAGCGTCGGCATCGACTTTGAGGGCAAAAAGACGGTGATCCTCGGCACGGGCGGCACCTCGCTGACGGCGCGCGCCGTGGCCGAGGCGGGGGGCGCGCGCGAGGTGATGCGGATATCGAGGACGGGCGCGGACAACTATCAAAACTTAGGGCGGCACCGCGATGCGGACGTCCTGATAAACACGACGCCGGTGGGGATGTATCCGAACGAGGAGGGCTGCCCCTGCGACCTCGCGGTCTTTCGGCGCCTGTCGGGGGTGCTGGACGTCGTGTACAACCCGCTGCGCACGGCCCTTGTCGACGCGGCGACTCTTTCGGGCATCCCCGCGAGGGGCGGGCTTTTGATGCTCGTCGAGCAGGCGGTGCGCGCGGCGAACCTTTTTTTGGGCGGCAGGCGCAGCTTTTCGGAGGAGGACACCCTGCGCGTCTTAGAGCGTCTGCTCGGCGAGATGTCCAACATCGTGCTCGTCGGGATGGCGGGCTGCGGCAAGACCGCGGTCGGCAGAAGGCTCAGCGAGCACACGGGCAGACAGCTTGTCGACACCGACGAGGAGATAGAGCGCCGCGCGGGCATGCGCATACCCGACATCTTCGCCCGGTGGGGTGAGGAGAGGTTCCGCGAGCTCGAGTGTGAGGTGATAAGCGAGGTCTGCCGCACGGGCGGCAGGATTGTCGCCACCGGCGGCGGCGCGGTGCTGCGCGAGCGCAACCGCCGCGCGATGCGGGCGCGGGGACGGGTGTTCTTTTTGCGTCGCGACCCCGCGCTGCTCGCGACGGACGGGCGTCCGCTCTCGGCGGGCAAATCGCCTGCGGAGCTCGAGCGGATGCTCGGCAAGCGGCTCGAGTGCTACCGCGCGGCGGCGGACGTCGAGACGGACAACAGCGGCACGATTGAACAGACCGCGCGGGCCATACTCGGCAGCCTGCCGTCGCTCTGACGGCGGGCAGCGGCCGTGCCCGGCCTTTCGGCTTTTTTATTGATTAACAATAAAGAAATGCCCGCTTGCGCAAAAAAAAGAGCGCGCGGGCGGTTTCGGAGGATTTGACGATGCGGTTTCTTGTGATAAACGGCCCCAACCTCAACCTGCTCGGGATAAGGGAGCCCGAGGTGTACGGCAAAAAGAGCTACAACGACCTCGTGCGGTTCATCGAGGACGCTGCAGAGGGGATGGGCGCCGAGGTGCGCTGCTATCAGTCCAACCACGAGGGGGACATCGTCGACGCGATTCAAAACGTGCTTGACGACCCGTTTGACGGGCTCGTGATCAACCCGGGCGGGTACACCCACACGAGCGTCGCGATCCCCGACGCGATAAAGGCGGTGTCGATCCCGGCGGTCGAGGTGCACATAAGCGACGTCGAGGCGAGGGAGAGCTACCGCAGGATATCCTATGTGCGGGACGCGTGCATCGGCACGGTGGCAGGCAGGGGCTTTGAGGGCTACCGTGAGGCGATGCGGATGCTTAAAGAACGCCTCGAAAAGGCAAAGAAGGACAGGTAGGGCAAAAGCCCCGCGGCAGGGGATTGCAGGCGGTGAGCTGAAATCATGGCATAGAGCACATTCAGACGACAAGGTCTTGCGCGGTCGATCCCTCAGTCAGCTGGCGCTGAAAGCTCCCCTTGCACAGGGGAGCCTTAAGGTCTCGTGACCCGATGGATAGGTGAAAGCCTTAGGCCTCGGAAACCTTCCCCCGCGGGGGGAAGGGGGGACCGCCCCGCGGTGGATGAGGGGGTGAAGGGATGTTCTCATCCGAGCAGAGCTTAAGTCAACGGGCTAAGCTACCCCTCATCTCGTCCTCGCGGGCCGCGTTAAGCTGCGTTTGCGCAGGGGCGAGGTTAGATGAGGGAGCTTGGCTTACCCCTCATCTCGTCCTCGCGGGCTGCGTTAAGCTTTGTTTGCGCAGGGGCGCAAACATCCGCCCACTCCGCCGCTCGTCCTCCCCCTTCAATGTCAGAGGGCATTGAAGGGAACCCGAAGCTGCGCTGACACGGCTCGCATATTCCCGCGAGTTGGCCGCATGTTAAAGGTACGGACATTCGGCAGAATTCACGAGAATATGTGAACCCTGCCGAACGCCGTTCCGATTGCGTTCGGCAAGGGAGCCAAAGGGCCCGGAACTTAAAGCCCCCCTTACCGCGCGCAAGCGGAACGACGCGCGGTACACCTCACGGGAGTATGTGAGGCGTGTGCAAAGGGGGGCGCGGCAGAAGAAAGCGACGGGAGGATTGCAGGCGGTGTCGGAACCCGCAAAACAAAGTGCTCCCCCCAAAAAGGCTCTGCCTGTGAACAACGCCGGACAGTCAAGACAGAAATAACAAAAAGGACGTGAGACAATGGACATGGTGTTTTCTGAAAATTTTGCCTCCCTCAAGCCGTCGGCGATAAGGGAGATGCTGAAATATTCGTCCGAGCCGGGCTTCATCGCGCTGTCGGCGGGCAACCCGTCGCCCGAGGCGTTCCCGAAGGAGGACCTCGCCCGCATAGCGGGTGAAGTCCTGCGCGAACACGCCCTCGAGGTGCTGCAATACGGCGTCACCGAGGGATATGCCCCGCTGAGGGCATATCTCAAGGGGTATCTGCGCGACAAATACAGCGTCGGCGGCGGGGACGACGAGGTCATCGTCACCGCGGGCGCGCAGCAGGTGATGGATCTTGTCTGTCGCGTGCTGTGCAACAGGGGCGACGTCGTCGTGTGTGAGGAGCCGAGCTTTGTCGGCGCGCTCAACGCCTTTCGCTCGCTCGGCGCGCGGCTCGTCGGGGTGCCGATGTGCGAGGACGGCATGGACATCGACGCGCTCGAGCGCGTTTTGAAGAGGGAGGACAGGGCAAAGCTCATCTACACCATCCCCAATTTCCAAAACCCCACCGGCGCGACGATGTCGATGCAAAAGCGCAAGGCGCTGTACGAGCTCGCGTCGAGATACAACGTCGTGATTTTGGAGGACAACCCCTACGGCGACCTGCGGTACGGTGGCGAGGACATCCCCGCGATCAAGACGCTCGACCGCGACGGCAGGGTGGTCTATTCGGGCAGCTTTTCAAAGGTGATCTCACCGGGCCTGCGCGTCGGCTATGCCCTCGCGCCCGCGGCGGCCGTCGCCAAGATGGCGGTGGCCAAGCAGACCGAGGACGTCCATTCGCCGCTGCTCAACCAGATGATATGCTATGCGTTCATGACAGAATGCGACTTTGAGGGTCACCTCGATGCGCTGCGCAGCCTGTACAGGGGCAAGCTCAAAACCTGCCTCGCGCTCATCGAACAGCATTTAGCGCCCCTGGGCGTGACCTGCTTTAAGACGGACGGCGGTCTGTTCTGCTGGTGCCGCCTGCCCGACGGCGTCGACATGCAGAGCTTTTGTGAGCGGGCGGTGCGGGAGCACAGGGTCGCCGTCGTGCCGGGGACGGCGTTTTCGGTGGACGAGGACGCCCGCAGCAGCTCGTTCCGGGTCAACTTCTCCACCCCGACGGACGAGGCGCTGCGCGAGGGCATAAGGCTGCTGGGCGCGACGCTCGAAAGCATGCTCTGAGTGCTTGCCCGCGCGCCCGCAGGCGCCGCCGCAGACAAAATGTTGCAAACGCCGCCGTTTTTTGGTATAGTATTGCTTAAAGCAAAGCGGGCAGGGCTCTGCCCGGCACGATTTCGGAGGACTTGACCTTGGACGACACCGACAGTGATGCCGACCCCCGTGACAACAAAAGCGTAAATGTCGGACGCGCGCAGCCGCTCCCGCAGCGCGGGGCGGGCGCCGCCGCACGGCTTAAAACCGAAGAGCACGGTCGACCTCTTTGAGGGTGCGGCTGTGCTTTTTGCTGTCCCGGCGTGCTTTTGCTTTGGGGGCGTGTTGTCCCTTCCGGGGGTGCGCCCGCGGTCGGCTGTGCCGCGAAAGGGCGAGAGGCTGAGGCGCGGTGCGGCGGGGGCCTGTGCTTGTGCGCACGGCGCGCGTGGAGTGCGGCCCGCCGCAGACCCGAAGGGTTCGGGGCTGCGAGCTCCGTTTTGAAATAAACAAACCCAAATTCAAGAACTTTAAGAAGGAACAGAAGGATTTTTTATGAACGGCTATACAGGTACCACGGCGGCGGTTGTCGTCTTGATCTTGCTCTCGGGCTTTTTTTCGGCGACCGAGACGGCTTTTTCATCCCTCAACAGGATCAGGGTGAAAAACGCGGCGGAGAAGGGCAGCAAAAAGTACGCGCTCGTGCTCAGGCTGTCCGACAACTACGACAGATTGCTGTCCACGATCTTAATCGGAAACAACATCGTCAACATCGCGTGCGCCTCCCTGTCGACGATGCTGTTTGTCAGGCTGTTGGGGGACGATGCGGGCCCCGGCGTGTCGACGGCGGTGACCACCGTCGCGGTGCTCATCTTCGGCGAGGTCACGCCTAAAAGCATCGCGAAGGAGATGCCCGAGCGGTTCGCGGCGGCGACCGCCCCCGTCGTCAACGCGCTTGCGGTGCTGTGCACACCGTTCAACTATCTCTTCGGGCAGTGGAAAAAGCTCGTCTCCCTCGTGTTCAAGCCGCGGGAGGACAGGGTAATCACCGAGGAGGAGCTGCTGAGCATCGTCGACGAGGTCCAGCAGGAGGGCGGGCTCGACGAGCAGGAGAGCACGATCATCCGAAGTGCCATCGAGTTTTCCGAGCTCGAGGCGCGGGACATCCTCACCCCGCGCACAGACCTCACCGCCGTGCCCGTCGGCGCGACGCGCGAGGAGATAGCGGCGCTCTTTTCGGGCACCGGCTTTTCCCGTCTGCCCGTGTACGACGGGGGCATCGACAACATCTGCGGCATCATCTATCACAAGGACTTTTACAACAGGGTGTATGTCTCGGGCGCCGAGATATCCTCGATTATCCGGCCTGTCTACTACATCACCGAGGACAAGCGCATCGGCGACCTTTTGGGCGAGCTTCAGCGCGCAAAATCCCACATGGCGGTGGTGGTGGACGAGTTCGGCGGCACCGTCGGCATCGTGACGCTCGAGGACATCCTGGAGGAGATCGTCGGAGAGATATGGGACGAGCACGACAACGTCGTCGAGGAGATAAGCGAGCCGTCCGAGGGCGAGTACATCGTGCTCGGCGGCGCGAACATCGACAAGCTGTTCGAGCGCCTCGGCATCGACGAGCAGACGGACAGCGTCACCGTCGGCGGCTGGATAACGGGCGAGCTCGGGCATCTGCCCGAAAAGGACGACAGCTTTGTGTGGCGCAACCTCGCCGTGCGGGTGCTTGAGGCGGACGGCAAACGGGTGGAGAAGGCCGAGATACGGGTGCTCTACGACGAGGACGGGGACGGCTCGGGGCAGAGCCGCGCCGAGTGAGCGGGTTTTGGCTCCTTTCGGCGACCCGCCGCGCAATTTTTGTATTGAACATGCCGCGGTCGGTGTGCTATAATTTATCGAGACATGTCGTCGGGTTGATCGAAATCCCGGCAGGGGAAAATTCAACTTCGGACGCGGGTTTTGCGGGGGTATCGGCGAGGGCCGCCCCAAAAAACGTCCGCCCGCGGGTGCGCCGTGCGCATAATCGGAAATACAGTATCCGCTTGCGGATAGCTGTATTTTTGTGTAAAGATGTTTCTCTGCGGGGAATCCCTTTGAAAGAAATGCCCAAAGCCGCGCTTCGGACGCGCGGCGGGGCGGTGAGGGGCCGACCGGGCCCAGCGTGCGCTTTTCCCGCCGACAGGAATTTTGCGAGGTGAACGGAAAAATGAAAAAGGTTTCAAACGCAGCCCGCGCCAAGACGGTGCTCATCTTCTGCTTTGTCTTTATGGCGTCCTATGCGCTGTCCTACAACATGTTCAGCACGCTGCTGCCCAGCGTCAAAGAGCACTACGGCATGACGGTCGCGCAGGCGTCGCTGTTCACAAGCGCCGAGAGCGTGGGACAGATTATCATCATGCTGCTGACGGCGATGTTTGTGGACAGGCTCGACAAGGGCCTGCTGCTCGGCCTGTCGGTCGTGCTGTACGGCGGGGTGATGATGGCCATCGGCAGCGTGCCCGCCGTGATGGTGTTCATCGTCCTGCGCGTCATCCTCGGCATGATGAGCACCTTTGTCGACAACATATGCGGGGTGTATCTCGCCGACATCTACGGCGATGAGCGCACGAAGTACCTGTCCATCCTGCACATGCTGTACGGCGTCGGCGCGATGATAGGCCCGCAGTTTGCGGCGTACATGCTGCGCAAAAATCCCTCGAGCTCGGGCTGGGGCGGCGCGTACATGGCCGTCGGCGCGGTCGTTGCGGCGTTCGGCGTGCTGTTTCTTGTCGTTTTTGCGATCATCAAAAAGCCGGTGCCCGTCGTCGACATCAAGCGCGCGGGCGAGAAGGTCAAGATCCCCTATCTCAAGATGCTCACAAACCGAAACATGATAGGCCTCTTTGTCGGAAGCCTGCTCATGTCGGTGTTCATGTACTTCATGACCTGGCTGCCCACCTATCTCGAGCAGCTCGACCCCGCCGTCTACACCCCCGAGACCTACGCCACCATCATTATGATGTACTCGCTGGGCATGATCCCCGCGCGCCTTTTGTACGCGGCGTACGGCAGGCGCTTTTCGGCCGCGGGCTATCTCAAGGCGCAGGGGCTGCTGACGGCCGCCGTCGCGGCGGCGGGGCTGCTTATCAACAACGCGGTGTTCTGGCACGCGGCGACCTTCCTCATCGGCTTTATCAGTGGGCCCAACTACACCCTTAAGGTGGTGCTCGCTTGCGACGAGTATCCCGAGTACTCTGCCACCGCGACCTCGATGACCGCGCTCTTCACCGGCATCGGCGCGACCTTTGCGGCGCCCATCATCGGCAACATAGCGGACAGCGTCGGCTACACCTACGCGATGTTCATCCCCGTTGTGTGCATGGCGCTCGTCGCGCCCGTGTTCGCCTTTATCTACAGGGACAAAAAGAAGGCGTAAGGCCCCGTTCCCCGGCTGTGCTCGGGGAGGATGTCGCAGCGCCCGGCAGATCTCTTTCGGTGTTCCCCCTGTCCTGCGGCTCAGCGTCTTAAGCCGCGCGGCCGGGGGAGCGCTGTTTTGCGGGGATCTTCGAGGTGCAGTCACCGAGGCAATCGCCTGTGAGGGCGCTTGTGCGCAGCAGGTTCGCGGGGGCGAGGCGTTGTCCGGGTTTAAAACAAATTTCAGCGGTTGTTCACAGTGCGGCGGTTGCCAAGCGCCGCCGCCGTTGGTATAATTCAATGAGGGGCAAAAAGCCCCGAGGTTCGGCGATTGGGCGGTGAGGGGATTCACCGCCGAAAAGCGGGCGTTCCCGCCGCGCCGCCCTTTGCGGCGCAAAATCTACTCGGGAAAGAGACGAGGATTTTTTATGATAGAGGTCAAAAACGTGACCAAGCGCTACGGCGAAAAGACGGCGGTGGACAACCTGAGCTTCACCGTGCGCGACGGCGAGGTGCTGGGCTTTTTGGGCCCGAACGGCGCGGGCAAGTCGACGACGATGAACATCATCACCGGCTATCTCTCGGCGAGCGAGGGCTCGGTGACGGTGGACGGCGTCGACGTGTTTGAGGAGCCCAAGCGCGCAAAGGCAAAGATAGGCTATCTGCCCGAGCTGCCGCCGCTCTATCTCGACATGACGGTCGAGGAGTATCTCGACTTTATCTATGATTTAAAAAAGTGCAAAAAGCCGCGGCGCAGCCACATTGAGGACATCTGCCGCGAGGTGCGCATCGAAGACGTGTACAGGCGGGTCATCAAGAACCTGTCCAAGGGCTACCGCCAAAGGGTGGGGGTCGCGGGCGCGCTGGTGGGCGACCCCGACGTGCTCATCCTCGACGAGCCGACGGTGGGCCTCGACCCTGCGCAGATCATCGATATAAGGAACCTTATAAAAAAGCTGGGCGAGACGCGCACGGTCATCCTGTCCTCGCACATCCTGTCCGAGATAGAGGCGGTGTGCGAGCGGGTGATCGTCATCAACAGGGGCGCGCTTGTCGCGGACGACACCCCCGACAACCTGTCGCGGGCGCTGTCGGGCGGCGGCACGGTGGCGGTGCGGGTCGCGGGCGGCGGCGAGGACGCCGAGCGCATCCTGTCGGGTCTGCCCGGGGTGGCTCGCGTCGAGCGGGTCGACTGCCGCGAGCGCGGCGCAAGCGAGTTCAGCGTCAAGCCGAAGGACGGCGGGGACATCCGGGCGCAGGCGGCTGCAAGCCTTGTCGGCGGCGGCTGCGAGATTTTGGGCCTTCGCTTCCTCGAGCTGTCGCTTGAGGACATTTTCCTTACGCTCATAAACGGCGGGGAGGACAGAGCATGAGTGCGATCATAAGACGTGAGTTCAGGGCGTATTTTCAGTCGCCCATCGGATACATCTGCATGGCGGTGTTTTGGGCGGTGTCGGGCTACAGCTTTATGATGTCGTCCCTCTACACCGGCACCACCGACCTGCGCGCGACCTTCTCGATGATGGGCACGGTGTCGATGTTCGTCATCCCCATCCTCACGATGCGCCTGTTCAGCGAGGACAAGCGCCAAAAGACCGAGCAGGCGCTGCTGACGGCGCCCATCACCCTGTGGGAGATGGTTTTGGGCAAGTTTATCAGCGCGATGCTGGTCTATCTCATCAACATCTCGATCTCGATTGTGTTCGGCGTGGTGCTCTCGGCGTTTGCCGAGGTCGAGTGGCCGGTCGTCGTCGGCATGTACATCGGCACCGCGCTCATGGGCGGGGCGATGATCTCGATCGGCATGTTCATCTCCTCCCTCACCGAAAACCAGATCGTCGCCGCGGTGGCGTCCTTTGCCGCGATGCTGCTCATCGGGATCATCAAGTACATCCCCGAGATGATAAACGCGCCCTTCGCCGAGACGCTCGCGTCGGCGCTGTCGTTTGACTCGAGGTTTTATGCCTTCAGGATGGGGACGCTGCGGCTGGACGCGGCGGTGTTCTTTCTGACCGTTCAGTTTTTGTTCTGCTTTTTTACGGTGCGTGTCTACGAAAAGCGCCGTTTTGCTTAAGGGAGGCGCGCGCATATGAACAACAGAAGGTTTAAGTACGGCGTGCTGGCCGTGGTGATCACGGTGCTTGTCGCGGTGTTCGCGGTGGGCGTCAACGTGCTGGCGTCGCTGCTCAGCGACAGGCTGGGGCTTTCGGTCGACCTCACCGCCTCGCGGGCGTTCAGCGTCAGCGAAAACGTGGTCGAGGCGTTCGAGTCGATTGACGTCCCCGTCCGGGTGACGGTGCTCTACGAGCGCACCGAATTCGCCGAGAGCAGCCCGTATTTCGCGCAGGTGTGCACCATACTCGAGCGCGCCGAGAAGGTAAACGACAACATCGAGGTGCGCTATATAAGCCCCATCTCCGAGCCCTCGATAAAGTCGGAGTATCCCGAGCTGTCGGTTCGCGAGGGGGACATCATCATCCACAACCTGTCGTCGGGCAGGGCGAACGAGATAGGCATCGACACCCTGTTCACCATGTCGTCGGACGGGGCCAGCATCGTGTCCTCGCAGGCCGAGGAGGTGCTGGCGTCGAGCCTGCTCGCGATGACGGGGGACAACGCGGCGGGCGTCGCGTTCACCTCGGGCCACGGGGAGGCGGCCCACGCCGACCTCGGGGCGCTGCTCACCCTCAACAACTATGCGGTGAGCGAGGTGGGCACCCTTGTCGAGGAGATACCGAACGACGTAAAGGTACTGTTTATCAACGAGCCCACCGCCGACTTTACCGAGGCGGAGATAGGCAAGCTCGAGGACTTTTTGTACAACGGCGGCGAGTACGGGACGAGCATCGTCTACTTCGCGTCGGTCGGGCAGCCCGAGCTGACGGCGCTCGAGGAGTTTTTGCAGAGCTACGGCATCGAGGTCACCGACAGCTACGTCCGCGAGTCCGACCCCAACCACATCGTCAGCGAGATGGACGGCGCGACCGTCGTGCGCTATCTCGACGACGCGGTGTGCGGCGGGGCCGCGGCGAAGAGCGGGTACAGCATCTCGGCGTTCACCCGCTCGCTGCACATCCTGTACGCGCAGTCGGGCTCGGTGAGCGTCGTACCCGTGCTCGGCTTTTTCGACACGGCGTATGAGTACCCGGTCGCGGGCGCCGACGAGGGCTTTGAGGCCGAGCTGCGGGGCGACCTCTGCGCCGCCGCCCGCGCGCGGATCTCGGTGCTCGAGGACGGGGTGCCCAAGAGCTCAAACCTCGTCGTGTTCGGCTCAGAGCTGTTCGTGTATGACGGAGGCTTTTTGACGACCGAGGGCATCAACAACGCCGAGGTGATGGTGGGTCTCATGGATTTCATCGCCCCGAGCAGCATAAGCATCTCGGCGTCGCCCAAGACGCTGGGCGGCTCGCCCATCTCGCTGTCGCAGGGGGACGCGAGGACGATAGGCGCCGTGTTCATGGCGGTCATCCCCGCGCTCGTGCTCGCGGCCGGCGTCACCGTGTTTATCCGAAGGAGGAACAGATAGAGTGAAGGGCAAAAAGCTCACCGCACTGCTGCTCGCCGCGGCCCTCGTCCTTTTGGGGGGTGCGCTGTGGGCGGTGCTCACACTCACCGCCCCGCCCGAGGAGGAGGGCAAAAAGACCTACCGCCTGATCGAGCGCGACGAGGAGGAGCTTGAGCGCGCCGTCGTGACCAACGGGTACGGCAGCTATACCGTCTACCGCGCGGGCGGGGATTACACCTGGCAGGTCGAGGGCAACGAGTGGCTGCCCCAGCAGAAGAGCCGGTATTACGATTTTGCGCGAAGCTGCACCTCCCTCACGGCGTCCTACCGGCTCGAGACCGATGAGTATGAAAAGTACGGCTTTGACCGTCCGTCCGCGACGGTCGAGATAACCTTCGCCGACGGCGAGGGGCTGACCCTGACCCTCGGCGACCGTGTGCGGGACGAGAGCTATCGCTACTACATGCTGTCGGGGGACGACGGCGTCTACGCGGGCAACACCTCGCAGTTCAGCTATTTTTTGGGCGAGTCGATCATGCTCGTCGACACCCTGCTCGCGCCCCACGTCGAGGGCAAGTACACAAACGACGCGGGCGACAGGGCGGACGCGGTGTCGGTCGAGCGGGACGGCGTTGTCTACCGTTTTGAGGTCAGCCCCGAGACGGTGACCGACGGATACGGCAACAGCTACATCCACCGGCAGACAAGCCCCGCCGGCGGCTGGAGCGACCTCGTCCCGCCCGAGGTCTTCGGCGAGTATTTCGGAAGGATTATGGAGTTCGGGGCATATAAGGCGGTTGCGCTCGCCGACAGCGACGCGGCGCTTGCGGGGTACGGCTTTGACGACCCCGACCTGACGCTGACGGTCGAGTACGGCGGCGAGAGCGCGGTCGTCGACCTTGTCCCCGACGATGTGAGCGGCGACTATTTTGCCCACAAGCGGGGCACCGACGTGGTGTGGCTCGTCGTCTCGCGCCTTGTGAACTGGGCGGAAATCGACGGGACGACCCTCATCACCCGCTATTTTGCCGCGCCCGCACTCGAGGAGACGACGCGCCTCTCGGTCGAGGTGTACGGCAAAGAGCTTGTCGCGGACATCGCCCCCGACGGCTCGTCGAGCGCGGCCGGCGTCCCGCTCGACGGCGATGTGTGGGACAGCTTTTACAGGCTCGCGTGCTCGGCGGTTTCGGACACCCCGTGCGACGCGGGCGCGGCGGACGGCGAGGAGGTCGCCGCGCTTATCTTTGAGGGCAGCTACGGCACGAGGACGCTGTCCCTGCGGCGGGTGTCGTCGCGGCTTTTGGCGGTGTGGGTGGACGGCGCGTTCACCGGCTACTCGGTCCGCGAGACCTTTTGCGAGCGGCTGGACGCCGGGGTGGACGCGCTGCTGGCGGGCGAGAGCGTGTCGACCGTGTGGTAATAAAAGCCTCCCTACGTCCTGCGGGCGCGCCGCCTTCGGCGGGCGGCGTTGATGCGGCGGATTGAAAGCTGATATCGGGTTATTATCTTTAAGCCCCTCGGTTCAAAACGGCGAACCGAGGGGCTTAAAAGATGAGCGCCGTGACAAAACGGGCGCGGCGGCGCCGAGGACAGCCGGGCGCGGAACGGGCATAAGCTTAAGACTTACGGTTTCCCAAGCCCCCTTACCGCGCGGTCGACCGGTCGGGCTGCCGGGCTTAATCGGAACGATAGCCCGGCACTCCGTGCGGTAGATGCACGTCGTAATAGGAACGACGCGCGGTAGGGTTCACATATTCTCGTGAATTCAGCCGAGTGTAAAAATGTACGACACTCGGCACGCCCCGCGAGAGTATGCGGGGTGTGTCGCATGTTCGTTCCGATGACATGCGACCACCCTGCGGGAGTATGCAGGGCGTGTGTAAAGGGTGAAGGGCCGCGGAGCGGCGGGGATTGCAGAACCCGAATCTGAGCGCGGGCCCGGGGGCTGAATCGAAAGGAAAAGCGCTTGGGCGATCCCTCGGACAGCCGTGCCGTCGGGCAAGGCCCGAAAGCGTCCCTCAAATACCGAGGGCGAGCACCGCCGCCGAGGTGAGCAGCGAGACGAGCACGAGCGCCGAGACCGCTGCGAGGCTCTGCTTCGGGCTTCCGCTGCGCCTTATCAAAAACAACAGGCCGACGCCGGTGTTCGCCGTGAGACCCGCCGACAGCGACGCAAAGCTGAGCGCGCCGCCGAGATACAGCTCGGACAGGATGATGGAGGAGCCGCAGCCGGGGATGAGCCCCACCGCGGCGGCGAGCAGCGGTTGAAAGCTGCGGCTCGCGCTGACAAAGCGCTCGATGACGCCGTCGCCCGCGAGGTACACCGCGACGCCCAAAAGCAGCATGGTGACGAAGATGAACAGAAAGCTCCTGAGCGAGTGCCTGAGCGCGGTGCGCACAATCCCGCCCTCGCAGCAGTCGCCGTGGCAGCCCTCGTGCAGACGGCTGTGGGCGCTGTTGTGTTTTTGCCCGCCGATGCCCTTTTTGAAGATGAGGTCGGCCAGCGCGCCGCACAGTGCCGCCGCGATGAACTTGACCGCGAGCAGGGCGGGCACGACCGCCGAGCCCCCGTGCGAGAGCAGCACAGGGACAGCCTCATCCGAAGTCGCGCAAAACACGGCGAGCAGGGTGCCGAACGAGATGAGCCCGCCGCAGTAGAGGTTTGCCGCCGTGACCGAAAAACCGCACTGCGGCACAAGACCCGCCGCCGCGCCGATGAGCGGCCCCCACCGCCCCGTCACCGCGAGGGCGCGGCTGAGACCGTGTGAGGCCCTGTGCTCGAGGTATTCAATTGCAAAGTAGGTCGCAAACAAAAACGGCAGCAGCTTGAGAGAGTCGAGCGCCGCGTCGAGCGCGATGTCAAGATAAGTGTCCAAAACCGTCCTCCTAAAAAGACGCGGCGCGCACGATGTGAAAAAGGTGTTTGCCGCGGGTATTCCTTTACTATTATTATAGCACACCCCAAAAAACATGCGGGGAGTTATGGCAGAGCGCGGTCCCGCGCGGGCTTCCCCTGCCCCGAAACGGCATTGTTCGCTTTGCGCCTTTTCAAAAGCGCCTCGGCGGATTGCCGAAGGGGTGCGCCGCCGTGTTTTTTCGTTGTAATGGCCGCCCGCTTTTGGTATAATTAAATCGTTATTATGTGGATACAACCGCTTCACCCCGCAAGCGGCGGCGCCCGTTTAAGCTTATCGGCAGAGGGCGGTGCACAAGCGCGCGGCTGTGCCGTCGGTTGGCTTTATTTGTGCCGAGAGGAGGCGCTTGTTTTGGATATTGACATGACCCACGAGAGCTTTAAGCGTGCGGGCGCACAGATTTTTTACACGAGGTGGCAGGGCGCTTCGCCCAAGGCGGTGCTGCAAATCGCGCACGGCATGGCCGAGCACATCGACCGATACGACGGCTTTGCGCGCTTTATGGCTGAGGCGGGCTACGCCGTGTACGGCGACGACCACCGCGGGCACGGCAAAACGGGCAGGGCCGCGGGCACGATGGGCAAGCTGGGCGAGCGGGAGGGCTACCGGCTCGTCACCGACGACATGAAGCGGCTCACCGACATCGCGAAGGGGGAGCATCCGGGCCTGCCGGTGATCCTTTTGGGGCACAGCATGGGCTCGTTTCTGGCGAGGCACTACGCGGCGCTCTATTCGGACGGCATCGACGGCCTCATCATCATGGGCACAAGCGGCAAAAACCCCGGCGCGTCGGTCGGGATAAAGCTCGTCAACCTCATCTCCCGCTTCAAGGGGGAGGATCACCGCAGCGCCTTTGTCAACAACATCGGTTTCGGGACATACAACAAGCGGTTTGAAGGGCGTACCGAGTTCGACTGGCTGTCCGCCGACCGCGACAACGTCGACCGCTACATGCAGGACGACGGGTGCGGGTTCTGCTTCACCCTCTCGGGCTTCAGGGATCTGTTCTCGGTGCTGCGGGCGGTCTCGAGCGACGGCTGGGCGCAGTCGATAAGAAAGGACCTGCCCGTCTTCATCGTCTCGGGGGCGGACGACCCCGTGGGCGGCTACGGCAAGGGGGTTCGCGAGGTGTACGACAGGCTGGTGCGCGCCGGGGTGAAATCGGTCGGCATCAAGCTGTACGAGGGGATGCGGCACGAGATACTGAACGACAGATGCAGGGACGAGGTGTTCGCCGACATAAGAAGCTGGTGCGACGGCGTCGTCACCGGGACAACAGAGGGCAAGAGATGATACTTGAAGCGGACGGCGTCGCGTTTTCCTACGGCGCCGATGTGATCCTGAAAAATGTCTCGTTTTCGGTAAACGAGCGCGAGCGCGTGGGCCTCACCGGCTACAACGGCTGCGGCAAGACCACGCTTTTAAACCTGCTGACGGGCGAGCTCTCGCCCGCCGCGGGCACGATATCGTACAAGACGGGGGTCACGGTGGGGTATCTCAAGCAGACCGCGGGCCTCAGAGAGGGCAACACCGTCTACGGCGAGATGAAGTCGGTCAACGACGCCGACGCGCTGCTGCGCCGCATGAAGGAGCTCGAGCGCACGATGGGGGACGACCCGTCGCTCGTCGACGAGTACGCGAGCGTGAGCGCGCGCTACGAGGCGGCGGACGGCTACAACCTCGACCACAACATCAAAAAGATTTTGAACGGCATGGGCTTTAAGCCCGAGACCCACTCGAAGCGGGTCGAGGTCTTGAGCGGCGGCGAAAAGACGCGGCTTGCGCTGGCGAAGCTTTTGATTATGAACCCCGACATGCTCATCCTCGACGAGCCGACCAACCACCTCGACATGGATACCCTCGAGTGGCTCGAGGGCTTTTTGCAGGCCTACCGCGGCGCGGTGCTCACGGTGTCGCACGACAGGTTCTTTCTCGACCGGGTGACGAACAAGACGGTCGAGATACAAAACGGGGTCGCGAACACCTATACCGGCAACTTTTCGCACTATATGCGCCAAAAGCGCGAGCGGGAGGAGCGGGAACAAAAGGAGTACCGGCGGACGGCGGAGGAGGCGGAGAAGCTCAGAACCTATGCCGAAAAAAACATCGTGCGCGCCTCGACCAGCAACATGGCAAAGAGCAGGCTCAAGATGCTCGAGCGGCTCGACCTCACCGCGCCCGATACCGCCGTGCACACCGCGGTGCGGTTTTCGATAGAGCCCGCGGGCGAGCCGTATAAGGAGGTCCTTGAGATGAAGGACCTCGAGATCGAGGCGGGCGGTAAGACGCTTGTAAAGGGCCTCAGCCTCACCGTGATGCGCGGCGAGGTCTGGGCTGTAGTGGGTGCGAACGGGACGGGCAAGACGACGCTTTTAAATGTCATCATGGGCAAGCGGCCGCCGAAGAGCGGCAGGCTGCGCATGGGCGGCGGCGTCAAGGCGGGATATCTCGAACAGAACGTCTACACCGTGCGCTCGAAAAACCCGCTCGAGTACATTTGGGACATGTACCCGTCGATGAGCCGGCTTGAGATACGCTCGCTGCTTGCGTCGGTGGGCTTTCGCGGCGAGGATGTCTTCACCGCGGCGTCGGGCCTCTCGGGCGGCGAGCTCGAGCGGCTGAGCCTTGCGCGCTTAAGCCTCGAACACCCGAATTTTTTGGTTTTGGACGAGCCGACCAACCACCTCGACATCTACACCCGCGACATCCTGTGCGAGGCCCTAAAGGCATACACCGGCACCATGTTGGTCGTGACGCACGACCGCTATCTCATCGAGCAGCTGGGCTGCAAGGTGCTGTGCATCGAAAACGGCGGCGGCACGGTCTATCGCGACTTTGAAAGCTATCGCGCGGCGCACGGCGCGGTGTCGGATACCGCGGGCGAAAAGATCGCGGTCAAGGCGAAGCCCGCCGCGCCGACGCTTGACGATGTGCCCGCGCCCGCGGTGCGGGATCAAAAGGAGCTGCGGCGGCTGCGCGCGGCCGAGCGCGAGCGCAGGGCGTTTCTCGAAAAGCGCATCGACGAGCTCGAGGGGGACATCGCTTATCTCGAGGAGCAGGTCTCGCTGCCCGAGGTCGCGACCGACCCCGAAAGGCTGAGCGACCTGTGCGCGGCGATGGAGGCGGAGCGCGAGGAGCTGTCGCGCATAAGCGACGAGTGGCTTCAAAACTACGCCGATTAAAGGGCGTTTGACACACTGTGCGGCCGCGTGCGGAGCGGGCGCAGCAAAGCAGAAAAACTGAAGGGAATTATACAAGGGGCAGCAGATGACAAAGCGGGGCTTTGACAACCAAAAATATCTTAAAACACAGTCCGAGCACATACGGCAGAGACTCGAGACGTTCGGCGGCAAGCTCTACCTCGAGTTCGGCGGCAAGCTGTTTGACGACTTTCACGCGTCGCGGGTGCTGCCGGGGTTCGAGCCCGACAGCAAGGTGCGCATGCTTAAGGAGATTGCGGACGACGCCGAGATCGTCATCACGATAAACTCGTCCGACATCGAGCGCAGCAAGATCAGGGGGGACCTCGGCATAACCTACGACCTCGACGTGCTGCGGCTCATCGACGCCTTCCGCGCGAGCGGGCTGTATGTCGGCAGCGTGGTGCTGACGCAGTTTTGCGCCCAGCCCGCGGCAGGGGCCTTTGCCGAAAAGCTTGAAAAGCTCGGCGTCCGGGTGTATTTTCACTATCCCATCGAGGGCTATCCGTCCGACATCGGGCTGATTGTCAGCGACGACGGGCTCGGCAGAAACGACTACATCGAGACCTCGCGCCCCGTCGTGGTGGTCACCGCCCCGGGCCCCGGCAGCGGCAAGATGGCGACCTGTTTAAGCCAGCTCTACCACGACCACAGGCGGGGCATACGCTCGGGCTACGCCAAGTTCGAGACCTTTCCCGTGTGGAACCTGCCGCTCAAGCACCCCGTCAACCTCGCCTATGAGGCGGCGACCGCCGACCTCAACGACGTCAACATGATCGACCACTATCACCTCGAGGCCTACGGCGCGACGGCGGTCAACTACAACCGCGACGTCGAGATATACCCCGTGCTGCGAGAGATATTCGAGCGGATTTTGGGCGAGTGTCCCTACAAATCGCCCACCGACATGGGGGTGAACATGGCGGGCAGCTGTATCTTTGACGAGGACGCCGTGAAGCGCGCCGCGTGCGACGAGATCATCAGGCGGTGGTATGCGGCAAAGGTGCGCGCGAGAAAGGGGGACGGCTCGCCCGACGAGGCGCGCAAGATAGACCTCATCATGCGCGAGCTCGGCATATCGAGCGACGACCGCCCCTGTGCGGCGGCCGCCGAGGCGGTGTCAAAGCGCACGGGAGAGCCCGCCGCCGCGGTCGAGCTGCCGGACGGCGGCATCGTCACCGGCAAGACGAGCTCGCTGCTCGGCGCATCGTCGGCGGTGCTGCTCAACGCGCTCAAGGCGCTCGGCGGCATCGGGGACGATATCGACCTCATCTCCCGCGTGATCATCGAGCCCATCCAGCGGCTCAAGACCGAGCACTTAGGCAACAGCAACCCGCGGCTGCACACCGACGAGATCCTCGTCGCGCTCTCGATCTGCGCGGCGACCAACCCGACGGCCGAGCACGCGCTCGGGCAGCTCAAAAGGCTGCGCGGGTGCGAGATCCACTCGACCGTTATCCTCTCGCCCGTCGACGAGGGGGTGTTTCGCCGCCTCGGCATGAACCTCACCTGCGAGCCCGTCTACCAGAGCAAGCGGTTGTACCACGGCGGGAGATAGCCGGCTGAGGGCGCCCGCGTTCTCGGCGGGAGGCGGCGCCCGACGGGGCGAAAAAGGCGGTGTAACCTGCGCGTTCACCCCTTGCGGGCGGCCGCAGCGTCGTGTTTCGCCGCGGCGGGGCGTGGTTGCGGCGACGGCCGTCAGGCCCTCCGAGACCCGAGGGGAAGGCGGCAGAAAAGCTTCTGAGCCCCAACGGGGCAAAAAGAGCTTGACAAGGTGAAAAAATGAAACGTTTTGCGAGTGCGAGGACCGAGTTTATCGCGTCGATGGCGGTGTTCGGCACGCTCGGTCTGTTTGTGCGGGGCATCCCGGTGTCGTCGGGCGAGCTCGCCCTGTACAGGGCGATTTTGGCGGCGGCGCTCATCGGCGGATATCTCGTGCTCAGCGGGCAGAGAATATCGCGGGGCGAGATAAAACGGGCGCTTCCGCTCCTGCTGCTGTCGGGGGCGGCGATGGGGTTTAATTGGATACTGTTGTTCGAGGCGTACCGCTACACCACCGTCTCGGTCGCGACGCTCAGCTATTATTTTGCGCCGGTGATTGTCACGGCGGCGTGCCCGCTGCTGTTTAAAGAGAAGCTGACCGCCAAGCAGTGGGTCTGCTTTTTCATGTCGACGCTCGGCATCGTCCTGATAACGGGCGTCGGGGACCTGTCGGCGGGCGGCAACCACCTCGTCGGCATCCTGTTCGGGCTCGGCGCGGCGTGTCTGTACGCGGCGGTCATCCTGCTCAACAAGTACATAAAAAACGTCGGCGGCATCCACCGCACCTTTTTGCAGTTTCTCGCGGCGATCGTCGTCCTTGCGCCCTATGTCGCGCTGACGGGCGGCGTGACGCTGTCTGGGCTTGACGCGCGGGGATGGGCCTGCCTGCTGACGGTCGGCTTTGTGCACACGGGGCTGACCTACTGCATGTACTTTTCCTCGCTGAAGGAGCTGCCCGGTCAGCAGGCGGCGATCTTGAGCTACATTGACCCGCTGGTGGCGGTGTTGATCTCGGTCGCCGTTTTGGGCGAGAGCATGACGCCGGCTCAGATTTTGGGCGGCGCGATGATCCTCGGCTTTACCCTTTGGAACGAGCGCTCACGCGATAAGAACGGCTGATGAGCGGCGCTGCGGCTTGGGGCATCTGTTGGGGCCCGGCGATAGAACAAAAAGCCTGTCCGCTTAAAAACAGGAAATATATCCTACCTTGCCGCCCTCGACGTCCCGTATAATGGGGATAACAAACGGGGCGGGCCCCGTGCGATCTGCGCGGGGCTTTTCGCATTTTTAAAGGAGGTTCGAGCGCATGAGCGACAAGGTGAAGGTGATTTTGGACTGTGACGTGGGACACGACGACGCCGTCGCCCTGATGCTGGGGGCGGCGCGCCCCGACATCGACCTGATCGGCATCTGCGCGGTGGCGGGCAACCAGACCCTCGACAAGACGCTGACCAACACCCTGAACGTGGTGCAGCATCTCGGCCTCGACATCCCGGTGTACGCGGGGATGGACAGGCCCATGGTGCGCAATCAGATCGTGGCCGCCGAGATCCACGGCAGTCGGGGCCGGAGGGGCCGGCGTTCGGCCCGCTGCACATCAAGGCGCAGCCCGAGCACGCGGTGAACTATATGATAAGGACGCTGAACGAGTCGGACGAAAAGCTCACCATCGTGGCGGCGGGGCCGCTGAGCAACCTCGGCATGGCCCTGCGGCTGTGCCCCGCGATTGCGGACAAAATCGAGCGGATCTGCGTGATGGGCGGCGCATACGGGCAGGGGAACTATATGCCGGGCGCTGAGTTCAACGTGCTGGCCGACCCCGAGGCCGCGCACGTGGTGTTCAGCTCGGGCGTGCCCGTTGTGATGATGGGGCTGGACGTGACCAACCGGGCCCTTGCCGACCGAGGGGTGATCGAGCGGATGGTCGCCATAGGCAACAGGGCGGGCAAGCTGTTTGGGGATATCATGAGCTATACCCTCCGCTCGGCGGGCATTTTCGGCCTGGAGGCGGGGCCCGTGCACGACGTGCCGGCCATGGCCTATACGGTGGCCCCCGACCTGTTCACGATGCGGCCCGCCTATGTCGAGGTGTGCCTCGACAAGGGGCTGTGCTACGGCAGGACCGAGTGCGACTTTTATCATGTGCTCGGCAAGGACCCAATGCCCTTGTGGGGACAGACCTCGACCTCGGCCGTTTTTGGGACCTCGTCGAGGACAGCCTGCGCCGTCTTCGGTGAGACGCGGCATGTGCCGCATGGAAAAAAGTATACCCACGGGTATACTGTGATAAACAAAAAATGCCCTGTCTTGTTCCACGAGGCTTGTAAAAGCTTTTTGGGACGGACAGGGTTTTGTTTATTATTGTCTTTGCGAATGCCGGTGCGGGGCGACTCTGCGGCCGCCCGGTCGCGTGGTCGAGCTTAAGCAGGAACGACAGCTCAAAAGCTGCATGAGCTGCGCGGCAGGGGAGGCATCGGTTCGCAGTAAGCTCTTATAAAGCGATTTCATATAGGCACAGCGGTTTCAGTGCCCCGGCTTCCACGTCAAAGCTATTCTTTAGGCTCCCTTGTGTAAAAGGAAGCTGCCCGCAAAGCGGTGGGACGGTTGTGCAGCGTGTTGTTTTTGGCGATGCCGTCGGCTTAATTCGTCCGTCGAAGCCGGACGACGCCTAAAAAGCGCCGCCGTTTTCAGGCGAACGCCTCGCACAGGATGTCGACAAACCTGCCCCTGTCGCCGTCAAAGGCAAACAGGCAGTTTTTCTCGCCGTCGCGGCGGCGGCCGTCGACGATGGTGCAGCCCTCGGAAAAGCCGCCGATGCCGATGTTAAGACCAACGCGCCGCACATCGGTCAGCACCGCGGGGTCGATGACATAGGCGACGGCGAGGGCGTCGTGCACGGGCGCGGCGTCGGGGATGTCGAGGGGGTCGACGGCGTTGTGAAAGGCGATGCGCTGCTCGCAGAGGTCGGCGGCAAAGCTGCCCGCAAAGGTGCCGAGCGCCCGCAGACGCTTGCAGTCCGCTCTTGTCACCGCCGCAGCCTTATAGGTTGCGTCGAGCGGCACAAACACCACCTCGGCCCCGCAGTGCGCGACGAGCTGCGCCGCCTCGGGGTCGTTCCAGATGTTCGCCTCGGCGCACGCGGTCACGTTGGTCACCCGGCGCCCGCCGCCCATGACGACGATCCTCTCGACGCCCCGCTTGAACACGTCGGGGTCCATCGCAATCGCCACGCCGAGGTTGGTCAGCGGGCCCACCGCGACGATCGTGACGGGCTCTGCCGCCCTGCGCAGAAAGTCGACATAAAACGCGGGGGCGGGCGTCTCTTCGGCGCACCGCTTTGACGCGGGCAGGTCAAGGTACTCTGCGTGGATGGCGAGCGGCCGGCCCTCGCTGTCGACGGGGTTCCAGGGCGGAAGCGGCAGGCGGTCGCCCACAAGGTTTTTGACCATCGGGCCTGCGCAGCCGCGATAGACAGGCGCGCCGCACCCCGCCGCCTGTAGGACGCGCAGGGTGTTCTCGGTCGTCTGTTCGAGCGGCAGGTTGCCCGCGACGGTGCACGCGGCGACAAGCTCGGTGTCCTTGTGCAGGATCGCCGTCAGCAGCGCGACCGCGTCGTCCGAGCCCGTGTCGACATCGAGAATGACCTTTTTGACCATAGCTTAAACTCTCCCTTTTTAAACACAGCGCCCCGCATGGTTGGATACGGGGCGCGCTTTTTGTTTGCGGTGAACGGATCAGACTTCCCTTACAAGCTCGCCCGCCTGTTTCATGCGCTCGAGCTCGACAAAGGCGTCGAGGGCTATTTTTATCTGGCGCTCCATCGAGCTGTGATAGAGGGCGCGGGCCTCGTCGCTTTGGTCGTCCTCCCCGCAGGTGCAGATGCACCCGCCGCGCACGCCGAAGCGCATGGCGGTGGTGATGACCGCAGCCGACTCCATCTCCAAGTTCATGATGCCGTGCTCGCGCTGGCGGTTGAGAAACTCCTCCGTCTCGCCGTAAAACGCGTCGACGGTGGCGGTGACGCCCGTGTGCACGGCGGCGCCGCTGCCCTCGGTATAGCGCCTTGCGGTGCGCACAAGCGCCGTGACAAGGTCGTGGTCGGCGATGCAGGGGAAGCACTTGGGCACAAAAAACTCGGTGGTGCCCTCGTATTTGGCCGAGCCCAGCGTAACGGCGACGTCCCCCGCGTGCAGCCTGTCGCTTATCATGAAGCCGCTGCCCGTGCGAAGAAGAACCTTTGCGCCGATCTCGCACAGCTCCTCGCACACGATGGCGGCCGAGGGGCACCCCATGCCCGTCGAGCAGACCGACACCCGAAGGCCCTTGTACGTGCCGGTGAAGATCTTTATCTCGCGGGTGTGGGAGACAAGCTTTGCGTCCTCAAAGAACGAGGCGACCCAGTCGGTGCGAAAGGGGTCTCCCGGCACGATGACGTACTCGCCGACATCCCCCCTTCTGCACTGCAGGTGCATTCTGACAGGGTTGGGGTCGTTGGGGTCATATTTGATGGTTCCCATAATCTATCTACCTCCTTGATACTGAAAAGGCGCGCCGCCTACCGGTGAGGCGAGCGGCAGGGTGTCTTTAAGGATTCGGCGTCCTTCGCGGCAGGGCAGGGAGACGGGCCGAAGCCCCTAACGGTCCCTTGCCCCGCCGCCGAAGCGGCCGGGAGATTTGTGACCGGCGCTCTGCCCGCACGGCCGCCGTGCCTGTGAAGCATCGGACGAACGTCGCCGGGGATTTGGTCAGGGCCCCGCGCCGGGGCCAAATGCGTCACACAATGCGCTCGACGATGCACCGTTTCAGGCGCTCTGCGTCCGCCTTGATGACGGTGACGGCGTTGGGGGCGCGTCCGCGCCCGCTGTAGACCTCGACCGAGATCGCCCCGTAGGCGAGGCCCTTGTTGGTCTCGACGCGGTGGTAGGCGGTTATGCTGCGCTCGATCATGCCGGGGTCGAGCGCGACGGCCATCGCCGCGGGGTCGGCCATGTCAAAGCAGGGCTCGCCGAAGCGGGCCTCGTTGAAACGGATGAGCTTTTGGTTGATGTCGAGGCAGAACCGCGCGATGGGGCTGCCCGTCGCGTACAGCGCGCGGATGTCCTGTTCGGTGAAGATGTACTCGTTGATGCACATGTCCCAGCCGATGAGGAATATCTCGCAGCCCGCGTACCGCAGAACGATGTCGAGCGCCTCGGGGTCCATGCGGGCGTTGCCCTCCGCAAGGCCGCTTGAGTTGCCGAACCACGCGCCCGTGCCCATCATCATATAGATGCGCTTGAGCTTGCAAAGCGTGTGCGGGCTGCGGTGCGCGACCCACGCGAGGTTGGTCGCGGGCCCTATCGTCACAAGCTCGAGCTCGCCGGGGTTGGCGTCGATGTATCGGATCAAAAAATCGACCGCGTGCTCCGCCTGCGGCTTGAGCGCGGGCTCGGGCAGCCCGATGTCGCCCATGCCGTCCTTGCCGTGAAGGTCGCGCTTTTTTTGTTCGGGGTCGGTTTCGCGAAGGATCGGCCGGCCGAGCCCCATATAAACGGGCGGGGCGTAGGTGTTTGCCCTCTCGATCGACACAAGGCAGTTTTTGGTCGCCTGCTCGACGTCCACGTTGCCCGCGACGGTGGTGATGCCCTCGACCCGCACGTCCCGGTCGCGCAGCGCCATGATTACGGCCACCGCGTCGTCCGAGCCCGTGTCGGTGTCGATGATAAAACGTCTCATGGGATACCCCCTCCCGCGGCGGTCTACCGCTTGTCCCGGGCCTTTTCGGCCTCCGCCTTCTTGAGGGCGGCCTCCTGCGCGCCCAGCTCAAGCGCGTGCCTGCGCTCGCGGCGGGCCTCGGCCTTGCCGATGACCACAAGGCCCACGACCGTCATGACGTAGGGGCACATGGACGCCACCTGCGGCGGGAAGCGAAAGCTCTGCAGCGCGATGCCGAATGCGTCCGCGAGCCCGAACAGGATGGAGCACAAAAGGGTCAGGATGGGTTTGCCCGCGCCGAGGTTCTGCGCTGCGATGCCCGTGAAGCCGCGGCCCGCGACCATGTTTTTGGTGAAGTAGTTGCTGTAGCCCATCGACATGAACATCCCGCCGAACGCGGCGAGCACGCCGCTTATCATCATGGCGATTATCTTCATGCGGGTGGGGTTGATGCCGAGCGACTCGGCCGCATGGGCGTTTTCACCGACGGCGCGTATCTTGAGCCCCAGCGGCGTCTTGTACAGCAGCACAAAGACGAGGATCACCGAGAGATAGGCGAGCCAGGTCAGCAGGTTGTTGCCCGACAGCAGGTCGCCGAGAACGGGGATGTCCTCGAGAAAGGGGATTCTGATATCGGGGAAGGACAGGCTCGAGAGGTTGAGCGAGGTCGCCCGCTGGCCCGTGAACATGTACAGGATGAACGCCGTGCCGCCCGTGCCGAGGATGTTGAGCGCAAGCCCTATCAGCATGGGCTGCGTCTTGAGAACGAGCACAAAGTAGGCGAAGATGCCCGCAATCAGCAGGCTTGCGGCGACGCCGACGAGCATACCGACGATGAGGCTGCCCGAATAGGCGCTGCCCAGCACCCCGCCGAGCGCGGCGAAGAGCATCATGCCCTCATAGGCGATGCAGAAGATGTCGGCCTTGCCGCCGATGAGCGCCGCCATGCTCGCGAAGATGATGGGGGTGCTCATGCGGATGATGGCCTGCAAAAAGGTCACGGAAAAGATATAGGATAATGCGCCTTCCATAACAGACTCCTTTCCGCCTACAGCGCCTTGGCGATGGCTGCGACCGAGCGGGTCACCAGCCGCGCAAACCGCTCGTCGACGGCGTCGCCCGCGTGCGCCCCGTGCTCGAGCTTTTCGTCCTTGATGCCGGCGCCCATGTTGCCGACAAAGGTGAGCCCGCACACCTTGAGCCCCATGTGGTTGCCCGCAAGCGCCTCGGTGACGCTGCTCATGCCGACGACGTCGCCGCCCAGCGTCTCGAGCAGCCGTACCTCCTCGGGGGTCTCGTACTGCGGCCCCGTCAGCATGACGTAGACGCCCTCGCGCAGGCCGATGCCGAGCTCGGCCGCCGAACGGCGGATTATCGCGCGAAGCTCCTCGCGGTAGCATGTGGTCATGTCGGGGAAGCGCGGGCCCAGCTCGTCCATGTTGGGCCCGATGAGCGGGCTCGGGATGAACAGCGACAGGTGGTCGCGGATGAGCATGAGGTCGCCCGGCTTAAAGTCGCGGTTGAGCGCGCCCGCGCCGTTGGTGATGAACAGCACCTCGGCGCCCAGCAGGCCCATCAAGCGGGTGGGCAGGCAGACGTCGGCCATCGAATAGCCCTCGTAGTAGTGTACGCGCCCCTGCATGACGACCACCGGCACGCCCTCGACCCACCCGAAGATGAAGCGCCCGACGTGGCCCGCGACGGTGGAGACGGGGAACCCCTCGATCTCGCCGTAGTTGATGATGGCGTGCGGCTTCACGAGCTCGCCGTACCCGTTGAGCCCCGAGCCCAGAATGATCGCTATTTTGGGCACAAAGCCGTCGAGGCGGCTCTTTACATACTCTGTGCAGCTTATCAGCTTTTCATAATCTCGGTTCATGCCTTTTTCTCCTTCACAGCGCTCGACGCTTCGACATGTTTTGCAGAGGCCTTGACGATTTCTTTGTGCTTGAACGCGTCGAGGAAATGCTCTGCGGCGACAAAGATGATAATGACGGACTGGACGATGTTGACGATCTCGATGGGGATGTCCATCGACTGGCTCACCGCGTTGGAGCCTGTGTTGAGATAGCCGAGGAAGAGCGCGGCGACGGGCACCAAAAGCGGGTTGCGCCGGGCGAGGGTCGCAATCATCACGCCGTCCCAGCCGTAGCCGGGCGGGGTCATAAACGAGTGACGCCGGTACATCCCCAGCTGCTCGACCGCGGCGCCGAGGCCCGCGACCGCGCCGCCCAGCAGCGCGGCGGTCATCACCGAGCGCTTGACGTTGATGCCGGCGAATTTTGAGAACGCGGCGTTTTCGCCCGTCATGCGCACCCCGTAGCCCCACTTGTTGCGGTACATCAGCCAATAGCCCCCGAGCACGACCGCCGCCGCGATGATAAGACCCAGGTGGATGTTGGTCACGCCGAACAGCTTGGGCAGCCGCGCGGTGTCCATGTACTTGTAGGAGCCGTCAAAGCCCGCGGACGGGTCTCGGATGGGGGTGTAGTGCATGATATACGCCCCCGTGTACTGACAGATGTAGTTGAGCATGAGCGACACGACGATGGTGTTGGTGCCGAATTTCACGTTCATCCACGCGGGCAGGGCGCACACGAGCGCGCCCGCCAGCGCGCCCGCCAGCATACAGACGACGGGGTGGACGAAGGACGGCATCGACATCGTGGCGAAAAACGCGGTCACGATGCCGCTGAGATAAAATGCGCCCTCGACGGCGAGGTTCATCTGCCCGCTCGCCATGATGATGCACAGCGAGGTGCCGGTGAACAGAAGGGGGATCGCCTTTTCGACAATGTAGCCGAGGCGCTTTATGCTCGTCAGCGGCGTTATGACGAACTCCCTCAGGGTCGCAAGGGGCGCGTCGCTGACCATGAGGATCAGGAAAAACGCGAGGATCATGGATATCATGATGCCGAGCAGGGTGCGCACGAGGGTGAACTTTCGCTCGATCCTGCTCGTGTCGGTGGCTCTGTTACGCAAAATAAGCGCCTCCAATCTCTTCGGCAGTTTGCTTTTTGAGGCCGAGCATGTACTCGCCCAGCAGGGTCTCGTTCACGCTCTGCCCGTTGACGAGGTGGGCGACGATCTGCCCGTCATAGAACACCAGGATGCGGTCGCTTATCTCCATCACCTCGGCGAGGTCGGACGAGAAGAGCAGCACCGCCGCGCCGTCCGCGCGCATGTCGACAAGGCGGCTGCGGATGAGCTCGGTCGCGCCGACGTCGATGCCGCGCGTGGGCTGGCTGACGATGAGCAGGTCGGGGCTGCTCGAGCACTCGCGCGCCGTGATGACCTTTTGCATGTTGCCGCCCGACAGGGTGCTGACGGCGGCCTTTCTGCTGTCGCACGACACCTTGTACTGCTCGATGAGGCTGTCCGCCTCGGCGGCAATCTTCTTTCTGTTGAGCCCGCCTAATCTGTTGTGGTACCCCTGTTTGTGGTATCGGTCGGAGATGAGGTTTTCCTCGATGCTCGCGTTGGACACGAGGTCGTAGACCATCCTGTCCTCCGAGATAAACGCGACGTTCATGTTGCGGACCGCGCGGACGGGCAGCTTGAGAACGCTGCGGCCCTTTATCCTGACGTCGCCGTCGTCGGGCGAGGCGAGGCCGGTGACGATCTGTGCGAGCTCGGTCGAGCCGTTGCCCTCGATGCCCGCGACGCCCACAATCTCGCCCGCGCGCACGTCAAAGCTTATGTCCCGCAGCGCCTTTTGGCCGAACTTGTTGGTGTAGCCCACGTCCCGCACGCTGAGCACGGTGTCGCCCGTGCGGCATTCGGGCCGCTCTATGTCCATGAGCACGTCGCGCCCGACCATCATGCGCGAGATATCCCGTTCGCTCACCTCGTCGATGTCGCGGGTGCCCACCACCTCGCCGTCGCGCAGCACGGTGATGCGGTCGCAGATCTCCTTTATCTCGTTGAGCTTGTGGGAGATGAACACGATGGTGAAGCCCCGGTCGCGCAGGCTTTTGAGCTGGACGAACAGCTCCTTTGTCTCCTGCGGGGTGAGGACGGCGGTCGGCTCGTCGAGCAGCAGGATCTTCGCCCCCTTGAGCAGGATCTTGAGGATCTCGACCCGCTGCTTGTAGCCGACCGAGAGATCCTTGATCGTCTTTTCGGGGCTGACGGGCAGGTTGTATTTTTCCGAGATCTCCCGCGTCAGCTCGGCGGCCTTGTCATAGTCCATAAACAGCTTGCCCTTGACGGGCTCGCTGCCGAGCACGATGTTCTCGGCGACCGTCATAGAGGGCACCAGCATAAAGTGCTGGTGCACCATGCCGATGCCGAGCTCGAGCGCCTTGAGCGGGCCCGAGATGCGGACCTCCTCGCCGCGCACGAAGATGCTGCCCATGTCGGGCGTCTCCTGCCCGAACAGCACCTTCATGAGCGTGCTCTTTCCGGCGCCGTTCTCGCCGACGAGGCCGTGGATCTCGCCCTCTCTGACCGAAAAGGTGATGTCCTTGTTCGCCATGAAGCCGTTGCCGTAGATCTTGGTGATGTTCTGCATGGAAAGAATGTAGTTTTCGTTGGTCATGTTTTTTTGCTCTCCCGTCGCGGTGTTGCGCAAAAAATGCCGTTCACGTCGCGGCAGGGAACGGGAAAGCCCCGTTCCCTGCCGCCCTGCGCGTATAAAATCAGTTGCTGGCGCTCGCGCGGCTGATAAGCGCGTCGTAGGTCTCCTGGTCGACGCCTATCGTCGTGCTGACCTCGATTTCACCGCTGATTATCTTCTGCTCGGCCTCCTCGAGCTTTGCGATCATCTCGTCGGTGACAAAGCCGCGGAAGATGTCGTTGTCGGCGAGGAAGACGCCGCTGTCGGCAAGGCCGTAGACGCGGTGCTCGCCGAAGGTGAGCTCGCCCTTGGTGAAGTCGGTGACCATGTCGTAGATGATGGAGCCGAAGTCCTTGCACATCGAGGTGACGATGCGGCTCGCCGCAGTGGGGTTGTTCTCGATGATCTGCATCGCGAGGTCGACGTTGCAGTCGATGGTGAAGCCCCCGACCTCGTACGCCGCGTCGGCGACGCCGATGCCCGCGACGTCCTCGACCGAGTAGATGATGTCGACGCCCTGCTGGAACTGCGAATAGGCGATCTCCCTTGAGATGGCGGTGTCGGAGAAGGTGCCCGAGAAGGCGTAGACGACCTGGATCTCGGGGTCTATCCAGAGCGCGCCGTCGATGTAGCCGGTGAGGAAGGCGTCCATGCCCGAGCTCGAGGAGGCGGCGATGTAGCCGATCTTCTTGTCGGGGTTCGCGCCCTCTATGTCGCTGGTGGTGATCATTGCGGCGAGCGCGCCCGCGAGGAACGAGCCCTCGTTCTGAAGGGTCTCGACCGACACGCAGTTGGCGAACTTGCCGTCCGAGAAATCCATGGCGGTGTCAAAGACGAGGAACTTCTGGTCGGGGTACTCCTCGGCGGCGACGATCGTCGGGTCGACCATCTGGAAGAACCCGGTGACGATGAGGTCATAGTCGCCGCTGCCGGCCACGTCGAGCATGGTGGACTCGTAGAGCGAGGTGTCGTTGTCCATCTCCACGATGTGGATCTCGATGCCCGTCTCATCCCGCACGCGCTCGAGCGCGCCCCAGATCATGTCGACGAAGATGTCGTCGCCGCGGTTGGAGCAGGAGACATAGCAGATTTTGAGGGGGTCGCCGTCCGCGGCGCCGCCGTCGGGGACATCCGCGCCGTTGTCATCTGCGTCGCTGCCGCCTGCGCAGGCGGAGAGACAGAGTGCCATCATCAGGATAACGGAGATGAGGCTTAGTAAACGCTTTTTCATGGTTCTTCTCCTTCATAAAGAATAATTTTATAATTTAGCCCGATTTGGGTTAAATCCTTGCGCTTTTTTGCGCTGCCGCAGGGCGCTTGTCAGACGCGCCGTCTGCGCAGCAGGGTGATTATTCGGGTGTTCGCTGCCCTTCGCCGTCGGATGCGTTCTGCGTTTCGCAGCCCGGGCCCCCGCCCGGCGCGTCCTTGTTGAGGGGACAGGGCTTGCCGACATACCGCCACACCCTGTTCATGAAGAAGTCCGAGACATATCCGCCCGCAAGGATGGTGATGAGGGTTCCGAGGCCGACCGTGCCGCCCAAAACCCAGCCGAGCGCGAGCACCGCGTAGTTTGCGGCAATCGAGGCGTGCGCGTAGGACAGCCCCGTCAGGCGGTAGGTCAGCATGATCATCGCATCAAACGAGCTTATCCCCGCCCCTGCGGTGACATAGACGCTTGTGCCGAAGCTGCTTATCACAAGCCCCAAAACCGCGAGCAGGATGCGCACGGGCCACCCGTCGCCGAGGGGCAGCAGCTCGATAAGCCTCTTCCACAGGTCGATGAACACGCCGATGCCGAACACGCTGATGAGGGTGCCGACGCCGATGAGGTCCCGCGCCGTGAAGAACATCGGGATCATCAGCACGAGGCAGACCGAGATGTCCGCGAGGCCGTGGGATATATTCAAAAGGCTGTGTATGCCGTCGACCAGCGTGCCTATCGAGCCGGTGCCGATGTTTGCCGCATAGCTCAGCGCAGAGCCGAGGCCCAGGGTGAGCACGCCGAACAAAACCAGCAAAACATCGCGAAAGGTGAACCGCAGATTCATTTTTCTCTGCATTTGACAACTCCAAAAGCGGATTTTCGATAAAAAAACGGCCGCAGAGAAAACTATCATACAGATAGTTTTCTCTGCGGCCGAGTAACGTATACCCGGGATATTCGGGCTGTTTTACAGCCGCGAATACTCCTTTTCGCATGGGGTTAAACCTGTCTTAACCTGTTTTTAGTTTACCCCACATCCTGCGGTAAGTCAATAGACTTAGATATTTTCGTCAATAGATTCAATTTTCGACAATTTTTTTGTATATTTTGCGCATAAGCACGAAAATCAACGGCGGGGCGTGTCAGTCGAGCACGTCGCCCGACCAGCCGATGTTTTCGCCGTCGCCCGAGGTCGCGCCGCCGCCCCCTGCGGGAGCGCCGCCTCCTCCGCCCGACGGGGCCCCGCCGCCTCCGCCTCCTCCGCCGCCGCCCGAGGCCGCGGGGGTCTGGACGTAGACGGGCACCTTGAGCGCCGAAAAGATGGGCGCGGCCTCGGCGTCGGGCTGCGGATACTCACTCCACTGCAGGCCGGGGGCATAGGGATCACCCGCGGCGAGCTCGCCGAGCGTCCCCGCGCTGTTCCAGCCGTTGCCGAGCGACCACTCGACCTCGCCGTCGCTTATGCGGACGGCGACCGACGCGGGGGCGGCCGCTTCGGGTTTTGACTGCGGGGCGACGCGCCCGAACAGAAGGTACCCGCCGCCGAGGCCGAGGCCCACCAGCAAAACCGAGCACAATACGTATAGCAGCACCTTTTTCATTGTTTGTCCTCCTTGTACGGATGAGTGCGGCAGACTGTCCGCCTATACGGCGTCAGCGATGATGTCCCGCAGAAATTTGTCCTGGGATGTGCCGGGGGCGTAGTCGCCGCGCTCGATCAGCTTTTCGGCAAGATAGTATATGCTTCGCGCGACGGGCGGGCCGTACAGGGTGTAGCGCACGCCGTTCTTTTCGAGGATGATGTACCCCCTGAACGCGAACTCGGTCTTGTACTCCGTCGGGGGCAGACCCACCAGCACCGAGGTGAAGCGCTGCCTGCCGCCGACCGTCTCGAACACCCTGTCGGTGACGGTCCCGCCCGAGATCCAATAGCTGCGGCCGCCCGCGACCTTTTCGCCGCCGAGGACGAGGGGATAGCCCCGCTCCATGTTTGCCTGCTTCATGACGATGGTGCCGTACTCGACAAGGCGGTAGCCGTCAAGCCCCGCCGCGCTTGTGAGTGCGGCCTTGACGTCGGCCGCGATGCCCGTCTTGAAGCGGATGCCGGCGTCGCCCGATATCCTAATCGAAAAGCCGTGGTAGGTCAGCAGGTTTTCGAGCGCGCTTTGGCGGACGGAGGTGTATCTGCCGCCCGAAAAGCGCAGCAGCCACACCTGCATGCCGGTGGGCACGCCCGACGCGTCGGCGGGATAGCGCACGACGGTCTTCGCACTGCCGTCGGATAGGGTGAAGGTGAGGCTCCCGCCGCTCGCGGAGGCGCTGACCGCCCTGCCGTCGACATAGACCGTCCCGGGCGTCGCCGAGCCGCCGAGCGGCAGTGTGACGGTGTAGTCGGGCGCGGTCTCGCCGCCCGAGCCGCCGCCGACGGTGGCCGACGACTTTTGGTGGCACCGCATCACGAGCGACTGCGAGCCCGAGGTCACATAGGCGGTGTAGAGCTTGTCGCCGACGGGGACGATGCAGGGCGGGGTCGAGGTGTTGACGCCGCTCGCGACGGAGTCGCCGACCTTTTTAAGGGAAAGGCCGTCGACGGTGTACATGGTGAGATTTTGTCGACTGTCCGTGACGTTGAGGTAAAGGGAGCTTGCGTCAAACGCCATTGACAGGCCGAGCGAGGTTGAGACGGGCGAGATGTCGACGGATGAAAAGGCCGTGCCGTCGTACACAAGAAGGGCCTTTTGGCCGCTCGAGTTAGAGGCGAAGAAGGCCGCCGTCCCGTTCGACGCCGTCGCGCCGTGCACGTTGCCGAGCGGCACGCCGAGGTCGCGGACCGTCGACCAGCCCGCGCCGTCATAGCAGTAGATCTTGGAGGAGTTGTCTGCGGACTGTCCCGACGTCGGCATCGTGCTGCACACCGCGTAGAGCCTGCCGCCGAACTCGCAAAGCGCGGGGTTGACGGTGTACTCGCCGAGTGTCATCGGGGCGATGTCGCCGCCGGGCCCGCTGACCTTTTTAAAGCGCAGTGAGGTGTTGTCCGAGGTGAGGTAGGCGAGATACAGGGTGTCGTTGTACACGGCGGGATAGGCGTCGAACGCCGCGCCCGTCGTCACCGACGCCGCCTCAACAAAGCCGCCGCCCGACAGATAGTAGACGGCGGGGACGGCGCCTGTCTTTGTCGCAAAGAGATACAGCGTGCCGTCGAACATGCAAAGGCGCGCGTTAGTGGTGCTCATCATCCCGGGCAGCGAGGTGACCTCGCTGAACGCGCCGCCGCTGTTCTTGTACAGCCGCAGCCTGCCCGACATGTCGCTGTCGAGGGCGGTGGCGTAGATGTTGCCCGAACCGTCCGAGACGAGCGAAACCCCCGAGGGCGAGACGTTGTCGACGCGGCCCGCGTCCTGCCACATGTCCGAGGCGCTGAGATCGGGGAAGCTTATGTCAAAGCTCATCTGCGTCTTGTCCGGCGAGTAGGCGATGTTGCTTAGGACGATGCCGCTGTTTTTGCCCCCCGAGTAGTATATCGTGTTCTGCCCAAAGCCCGCCGAGAGGTCGGCGGCGCCGTAGGCGGTGACACCGCCGTCGGGGTCGATGGCGGCGCTGTTGACATTGTTGCCCACACCGCTCGTTGTGTCATTCCCCATCTCGGGGTCGGTGACGTCGGGGCGAAAGACGTAGATATAGTTTTCCCCGCCGTAGTTGGCGGCGGACAGTACGCTGTCATCGACGCGGTACACCAAAAGCCCGCTGCCGGTGAGATAGTCGTCAAAGGTCGCGCCGGGGGCGGAATCTCTGCGGTACTCGACGACAAAGAACTCTCTGTCCGACGCGGACGTCCGAAACTTGAGGGCGGTGGGCACCGAGGTGTTGCCGGGTATGCTGGGCAGCCGCACGGTGTACCGGCCGTCGGCGGTTATCTCGGGGATGTCTGCCCAGCCCAGCAGCTCGCGGCAAAACTCGAGCGGGTACTGCGGGTCTGAGAGGGTTTTGGACATGATGCTCCACATCCCGACCGGCTCGCCCGAGCCCGACTGCCTGTAGAGGTCGGGCAGCCCGAGGGTGTGCAGCAGCTCGTGCGCGACGGTGCCCTGCTTGCCCGAGACGGAGGAGTGGTTGAGATAGTTGTAGGTGGTCACCACATTGTAGTTGCAGATGCTCGAGCCGTTTATCGTGCGGTCGGGCGAGATAGCGGTGTGGTAAAAATGGCTGACAAAGTTGGGGTCGTTGCTCGTAAGCTCGGGACTTGTGACCGCAATCGTCAGGTTGTCCAAAAGCCCGCTCTCAAAGTTGTCGAGCTTTGCGGACGGCGCCGGAACAGCGCCCGAGCGGAACGCGCGGGCAATCTCTTCGATCATGCGGCCCTCGCCCTCGGTGCCCGTGTAATAGGCCGCGTTGTTCGAGAGCTTAAGCACCGAGAATACCTTTTTTCCCTCGCCGTTCACCGTCTCCTGCGGGAAGATGTTTTTGAGGGTGAGCGCGCCGCCCGAGATCTCGTGCAGATAGTTCGCGACGCTGTTCGCCGCGGTGTCGTATATGCGGATGATCTCGTCGTGGTGCTCGGGTGTGCCGTAGTCGATGTCGGCATTGTCCGCGGGGGTGTCGGCAAACGAGACAAAGATGACGAGGTTTGCCATGTCGCCGCTGCGCTGCGCCGCGCGGACCGCCGTGCCCTGGGCAAACGCCAAAGCTGCGGCGACGAGCAGCGCGAGCAGGAGAAGGGCCGACATGCGTTTAAATGCCGTTTTAAGCTTCATCATTTTTCACCGCCTTTTAAGCCTCGGGGAGGTACAGCCAGGCCGCGCTTACGCCGTCGTCCTTGGACAGGCCCTCGGGCACATCGAGGTTGAGGTAGTAGGTCTTGCCGCTGTTGTAGCCGACGGTCACCGTGTCGGCCGAGGCGCGCTGCCGGACGTCCGGCACGCCGCCCGCGAACGAGCCGGAATAGGTCGCGTCGGGCTCCTGCGGCAGGGCGGCGAGGCGCTCGGCGGGGGTTTCGCCCTCGGGCAGGGTGTAGACGCCGAACGAGGCGTCGCCCGACAAAAGACCGCCCTCAAACGTGCAGTCAATTGTGTAGTAAACGCCGCTCGACAGGTTGAAAAGCTGTATGTGTGCGGGGCCCTCATAGCTTCCGCCCGCGCGCTCGCAGCGAACAATCGCGGCGGTGTCGGGGGTCACGCGCGCGGCGAGGGCGGAGCCCGAGCGGATCTCGGTGACGGGCACGCCGCCCGAGACGGATGCCGTGACCTCGGCGCCCTCGCATGTATAGCGGCGCACACCGCCGTCGTAGGACGGCATGACGGCGCCGAGCCACCCCGTGTCGGCCGCCCTTAGGACGAGCGACGCGAGGTCCTCGCCCGCGACGTCCGCGCAGACGGCCTTGATGAGCTCGGCCGTCCCCTCATCCTCGAGTGAGATATCCACGCTTACGCGCGCGAGGATCTCGCCCGCGGCGCTCTCGGCTCCGCACCTTGCCGCGAGCTCGAGCATGTCGCGCGCAGGGCGGGGGTCGCCGCCGTCGAGATAGGCGCTCGCGAGCCTGATGAGCTCGTCGGCGCCGAGCTCGCCGCGCTCGAACAGCGTCATGTAGGCGGACATCACCTGCGGGTCGCTCATGTCGCCGCCGCAGCCGTCGATGAACGCGCGGTACAGCTCGCTCTTGAGCCCCGACGGGAACGCCTGCTCGGCGCTGAGAAAGGCGGATTTAAACTCCCCCGTCTCGTCGGAGTTAAGGGCCGTGTAGGCGGCGTCCTCGAGCTCGGCGAGGGTGGGAACCGCCGCCTCGGTGCAGCCGCACAAGACGAGCAGCGAGATGAGCGCGGCTGCGGCGAAGAGTGTTTTTAAAGGTTTGGTCATGTCCTGAGCCTCCGGGCACGGTGTGGTAAGCGTGCAGGCGCGTATAACATCCCGCGCCTGCCGGCATATTTACTTTCATTATATTTACGGACAGGCGGCAAGTCAATGCCGAAAGAGGTTTTTTCCGAAAGCCGGCTTGCCTGCGGCGACAGAGGGGGGATGCCGCAGAAAGGGCGCCCGGGACAAACGCCCCGCGGCAAGCGGGCGGGGAAGACGGCGTCGGGACTTTCTCGCCCGACGCAGCGGGGATGAACAGGACGCATAACAACCGCACGGCCCCGTTCGGGGGCCGTGCGGTTGTGCGCGTTTGCCGCAGGTTTTCAGCAGAAGAAGTTGAAGACATTCTCAAGCATGCTCCAGGTCCCGCTGCCTGCGATGCCGTCCGCCGAAAGGCCGAAGTGGGACTGGAAGAGTGCGACGAGGCTTCGGGTCGAGCTGCCGTATATGCCGTCGACCTTTATCGGGCTGCCGAGCTCCGAGCGCTCCATGACCGAGCCGAGAAGCCCCTGAAGCACCCTGACCCAGTCGCCGCGGCTGCCCTGCCGCAGCACCGGCGCCTTGGGCGCGACCCTGACGGCGTTTGTGCAGCCCGAGTTCCCGCTGCAGCTCACGCCGGCAAGGGTGTTCCAGGTCGCCGCGCCGACGACGCCGTCGGCCGACAGGCCGTTGAGAAGCTGAAAGATTCGCACGGCCTCGGCGGTACCCGGGCCGTACTTTCCGTCCTCCCTGACGGTGGGGATGGACTTGAACAGCGAGGCGGAAAGGCAGTTGAGCATCCCCTGGACCATCACCACGTCGTTGCCGCTGCTGCCCTCGCGCAGTGCGGTGCCGGGATAGGGCATGGGGTTGCTTGTGGCGAGATAGGCCGCACTCAGCGAATCATAGGTGTTTTTGCCGACCTTTCCGTCGACGACGAGCCCCGCCGCCTGCTGATAAGCGGTCACGGCGTTCTCGGTTTCGGTGCCGTATATCCCCGTTATGTCGACCCTTGACAGCGCCGGGTATTTTTCGCCGAGGCCGTCGAGCATCGTTTGGACCTCGATCACCCCGTTGCCGTAGCTGCCTGTCTTGAGCACCCGCTCAAACGCGCGCACGTTTTCCATGCCGGGAAAAGTTGTGTACATGTCGATCATCTCCTTTCACCGGCATTGTATGCGGGGCGCGCCGCCGCGCCGACTTTTTTTGTTTAGGGCCCTCGCACGCGCCCTTTTTGCGCATTTTTGGTGCGCCGGTCGGCGGTCGGCGGGCTGCGCCGGGGCGGCGGTGCGAGCGCCTAAGAGGAAAAAAACGCTCGCCCTTTTTAGGGGCCGCCGATGGCTGTTGAAGCGGCGAAGGGGAACAAAAACGCTCCGCGCATCCCGAGGGACGCGCGGAGCGCCTGCGCTTGATAAGCGCTTAAGACCTTTCTGCTTTTTGGGGCCGCGCGCATCATGCGCTTTGTCAACACCGCTCGCTGTAGCGGTACCGTTTGAGCACGGCCCCGAATGAAAGGCAGACGGCCGCGCCGAGCACGCCGAGGCAAAAGATGACCATTGCCGCGCCCGAGCCCGCGCCGTTGCCGAAAAGCGAGGCGAGCAGGCTGCCGTCGGCCGCCCGCGCCGTCAGCGGCCCGCACACCGCGTCGACGGCAAACCCGCCCGAAAGAAACCCGAGGGGGATGGTGAAAAATTGCAGGGTGTTGCGGCAGGCGTAGACCCGCCCCTGCATTTGCTCGGGTATCGTCGAACGGACGATGACGTCGAGGTTGGCGTTCATGATCGGGACGGGCAGATAGCCGAGAACCTGCGCCGCGCACCACACGGCGGGGGAGGACGAAAGCGACATCAAAAAGTTGTCGGCCGTCAGCGAAAAAAGCATGGTGAGCACAATGACCCTTATTCGGTTTTTGGGCGCGGGCATCGCGACGGCCGCGAGACTGCCCGCGACCATGGCCGCGCCCGCAAAGGAGGTGACGGCGCCCAGCACCGCCTCGCTCTCTCTTGAGAGTACAAACGCGGGCAGCGCCGCGTCAAAGGCCGAGGCGACAAAGTTGACGCCCGCCAAAAACAGGATGAGCACCAGCACAAGGCGATTTTCGCCGAGACAGCGAAGCCCCTGCCGCGCGGATGTCAAAAGGCTTTCGCCCGCTGCGCTGTCCGACGCCTTCACCCGCGGCAGCTCGATGAAAAAAAGCAGCGTGACAAACGCCGCGGCAAACGTGCCGAGGTCGACCGCGATGACGGCGGCCATGCCGCCCGCCGCGTACAGCGCCGTGGCGAGCACCGGGTGCAAAACGGTTATCAGCGAGCGGGAAAAGGACATCAGCCCGCTTGCCTTGCCGTAGAAGCTTTTCGGCGTCACCATGGTCACGGCGACGTCGGACGCGGGGCTCTGCACCGTGTTCATCAAGCCGTTGAGCGCGTTGAGCACATAGAGGTGCGCAGGGGCGAGCACATCCGCCCGCAGCAGCAAAAAAACCGCGGCAGTGCAGCACGCCGCAAGGGTGTCGCAGGCAAGCATCGTCCTCTTTTTGTCCCAGCGGTCGCTGAGAGCCCCCGCGAAGATGCTCATTGCGACATAGGGCACATACGAACACACCGACAGCAGCGCCGTCTCGAGCGCCGACCCCGTCTTTTGAAACAGCCACAGCGTCAGTGCAAAGCTTGTCATCGTGCTTCCTAGCTGCGACAGCCCCTGGGTCATCCACAGAAGATAGAAGTTTTTAAGACCGACTGTTTTGGGTTTCATTTTGACTTTGCCTTTCAAAAAAGTTTTTATGTTAAAACTTTCAGACTGCAAAGTCCGAGGCTTCGGGCAGCCCGCTGCCCGCGGCTCCGTGCGCCGCCCTCAAACTCTGCACGGAGCGCCCGCATTCATCAGCTTCAAGCCGACACCTCCCGACAATATAATAGTTATGGATCATATTATAGTACGGCGGCGCGGCATATGCAAAGGGCGGCCGAGGATTACAGCAATCCAAAAGCTTACACCTGTTTCTCGGGCTGCTTGACCTTGAGCCTCCCCTGTGTAAGGGGAGGGTCGGCCGTAATCGGTACGACGGCCGACACAACTCGCGGGAATATGCGAGCCGTGTCAGCGAAGCTGACGAAGGGGTTGACCGCGCAAGGCCTTGTCTTCCGAACATGCCTCGTGTTACAAGCCACCGCCGCAGATCTTTGTTTTGCCCCGACATCCGCAAGCGCGGACAAAGCGCCCCCGCCGCGGGGAGATACCCGCGGCGGGGGCGCTTTTCGGTTTGAATCCGCCCTGAATCGGCGGCAGGACAATGGGGGATACTCCCGCGGGAAAATCAGAACTTCGGGATGACCGCGCCGTCGTAGGTGCGCTCGATAAACGCCCTTACATCCTCGCTCGTGAGCGCGTCGACGAGCTTTGCGATGTACTCGTTGTTCTCGTCCCCCTCGCGCACGGCGACGATGTTGGCGTAGGTCTCGGCGGCCTCGCTGTCCTTGTCCTCGACCGCGAGGGCATCGCTGGCGACGCTGAGGCCCGCCTGCATGGCGTAGTTGCCGTTGATGACCGAGAGGTCGACGTCGCTCAGCGAGATGGTCAGCTGCGCGGCCTCAAGCTCGACGATGTCGAGGTTTTTGGGGTTTTGCTCGATGTCGAGGATCGTCGCGTCGAGGCCGACGCCCTCCTTGAGGGTGATGAGGCCCTGCGCCTCAAGCAGCAGCAGCGCGCGCGCCTCGTTGGTGCCGTCGTTGGGGATCGAGACCTTCCCGCCGTCGGGAAGCGCCTCTATCGAGTCGACGCGGCCGGGATAGATGCCGAACGGCTCGTAGTGCACCGCGCCCGCCGAGGCGAGGTGGGTGCCCTGCTCGCTGTTGAACTCCTCGAGATAGGGGGCGTGCTGGAAGTAGTTGGCGTCGAGGCTGCCGTCCTCAAGTGAGAGGTTGGGCTGGACATAGTCGGTGTACTCGACGATCTCGAGCACGATGCCCTCCTCCGCGAGGGTATCCTTGACCTCCCGGAGGATCTCGGCGTGCGGGGTTATCGACGCGCCCACCTTGAGGGTGACGGTGCCGTCGCCGTTGTCGGTGCCGACCGCCTTTTTGGACGAAGCGCACGACGCGAGCGTCAGCGCGAGGACGAGCGCGAGCGCAAGGGATATGAGCTTTTTCATCGTTTTTTCTCCTTTTCTATCTTGCTCGTTTGTCTGTCCGGCGGGTCAGGCGGTTGCCCGTCTCCTGAAACGCCTGGACTATTATTACAAGGAAAGCGACCATCCACAGCATGATGGTTTCGTTGCCCTTGTAGTAACCGTAGTTTATCGCGATGCCGCCGAGCCCGCCGCCGCCGACGATGCCCGCCATGGCGGAGTAGCCGAGGATGGTGGTGACCGCAATCGCGCTGCCGTTCAACAGGGAGGGGGCCGCCTCGGGCAGCAGCACGCGGGTGACGATCTGAAGCGGCGACGCGCCGCACGCCTCGGCCGCCTCGACAACGCCGCGGTCGACCTCCTTGAGCGACGACTCGACCATCCTGGCGACAAAGGGGGCCGCCGCCACGACGAGCGGGACGATCATCGCGGGCGAGCCTATCGTGGTGCCGACGACCCAGCGGGTAAAGGGGATGATCGCGAACAGAAGGATGAGGAACGGGACCGAGCGCACGACGTTGATGACTACCCCGAGCACGGTGTTGAGCCACCGCACCGGCCTGACGCCGTCCTTGTCGGTGACGACCATCACCACACCGAGCGGAAGCCCGAGCGCGTACGCCATGAGCGTCGAGACGAGGGTCATGTAAAGGGTCTCGACGATCCCTTGTCCCAAAAGGGAGAGCATCTGCGGGTCAAACATTTTTAAGTTCCTCCGAATACCTGATATTTTTGTCGGAAAGGAATTTCTTTATCATCTCGCACTGTGTGTCGTCGTCGGGCAGCTGCAACACCATGTGCCCGTAGTCGCGGCCGTCCAGCACCGTCGTCTTGGCGTACAGGATGCTGACGGGGGCCCTGCACTCCATCACCATCCGGCCGATGATCGGCTCGAACGCCGCCTCGTCGTCGAACACGACGCGTATAAACCGGCCCTGCCCGTCGAGCTTGGGCCGCTGCCCCTCGGGGAAGATGAGCCTGCGGGCGATGGCGGTGCGCGGCCTTTCAAACACCTCCGCCACCCGGCCCTGCTCGACGATCTCGCCGTTCTCCATGATGGCGACCCTGCCGCAGATCTCGGCGATGACCGACATCGCGTGGGTGATGATGACGACGGTGATGCCGAGCTTCTCGTTGAGCTCCTTTAACAGCGCCAGAATCTGCCTTGTCGTGGTGGGGTCGAGCGCCGAGGTCGCCTCGTCGCACAGCAGCACCTTCGGGTTGGTCGCAAGCGCCCTGGCAATGGCGACGCGCTGCTTTTGCCCGCCCGACAGCTGCGAGGGATAGGCGTCGGCCCTGTCGGGCAGACCCACCAGCTCCAGCAGCTCGCGGGCGCGCTTTTCGGCGTCGCGCCTGCCCACCCCCGCCACGCGCAGCGGGAAGCAGATGTTCTGCATCGCGGTCTTCTGCATGAGCAGGTTGAACTGCTGAAAGATCATCCCGATGTTGCGCCGCTCGCGCCGCAGCTCTTTGTCGCCGAGAGAGGTCAGCTCCCTGCCGTCGACGAACACCCTGCCCGAGGTCGGACGCTCGAGCAGATTGATACATCGAATGAGCGTCGACTTGCCTGCGCCCGAGAACCCGATGATGCCGAATATCTCGCCGTCGTCTATCTCGATCGAGACGTTGCGGCACGCCTCGATCGCGCCCGACTTCCCCCTGTAGTCCTTGCACACGTTTTCAAGTCTTATCATCGAAAAAACTCCTATACGGCCCGGTTGTTTTTGCCAATTAAAAAACCGCCCCTACGTCAAAGTAAGGGCGGGCAAAATGCACGCGGTACCACCTTAGTTCACGCGTCCCTCGCGGGAGGCGCCTTGCCGGGTACACGGGGCTCATGACGCCCTTTCATACCCTGTCGCTGTAACGGGCGAACCCCGTCGCGGCCTAATTGTACCCTATCAACTCGACCGCGCGGCTCGGGAACCATGTTCACGGCGACTTTGCCTGCCCGCTTTCAGCATACACGGGCTCTCTTTAAAACTCGGTGCGCACGTTACTCTTTCCGTCGGTGCCGTTTTCATTTTCGTTAAAAAGATTAAAGCACAAAAAAAGCGCCGCGTCAATACCATGCCGTTTTTTTCATTTTATTCATAGATTTTTGTGTTATAAAGTCGAAAAGTATGTTAAAATTAAAATAAATATACCGCCCGAGCGGCGGGACGGCGGGCGTTTGTGCGCTGACGCGGCCGCCCTGCGCGGGGCAAAAACGACACACGGGGGTTTGGCGGGATATGGCAAAATACGTTATCGCGGCGGATCAGGGCACGACGAGCTCGCGCGCGATCATCTTTGACGAGCAGCAGAACATCGTCGAGCTCGCGCAGCGCGAGTTCACGCAGTACTATCCGCGCGAGGGCTGGGTCGAGCACGACGCCATGGAGATCTACTCCTCCCAGCTCGGGGTGATAAACGAGGCGGTCGCGCGCAGCGGCATCGACCCCAAGGACATCAAGGCGCTGGGTCTCACCAACCAGCGCGAGACGGTGGTGATGTGGGACAAGGGGACGGGCAGACCCGTCTGCAATGCGATCGTGTGGCAGTGCCGCAGGACCGCCCCGCTGTGCGAGGAGCTCAAGGCGAGGGGCCTTGAGGCGTATGTGAAAAAGACGACGGGTCTCATCATCGACGCCTACTTTTCGGGCACCAAGATAAAGTGGATGCTCGACAACGTCGAGGGCCTGCGCGAGCGCGCCCGGCGCGGCGAGGTCATGTGCGGCACGGTGGACAGCTGGCTTGTGTACAAGCTGACGGGCGGAAAGGTGCACGTCACCGACTACACCAACGCGTCGCGCACAATGCTCTTTGACATACACAACCTCAGGTGGGACGAGCGGCTGTGCCGCGAGCTCGACATACCCATGGGCATCCTGCCGGAGGTGCGCCCCTCGAGCGAGGTGTACGGATACTTCAACCTCGGCGGGGTCGAGATCCCCATCGCGGGCATCGCGGGCGACCAGCAGGCCGCGCTGTTCGGGCAGACCTGCTTCAAGCGGGGCGAGGGCAAAAACACCTACGGTACCGGCTGCTTTCTGCTGGTCAACACGGGCGGCATCATCGTCGAGAGCAAAAACGGGATGCTCACGACGATGGCGGCGTCCCACGACGGCAAGCCGTGCTATGCCCTCGAGGGCAGCGTCTTTGTCGCGGGCGCGGTGATCCAGTGGCTGCGCGACGAGCTCGGGCTCATCCGGGACGCCGCCGACACCGAGTACTTTGCGAGCAAGGTGAAGGACACGGCGGGGGTCTATCTCGTGCCCGCGTTCACGGGCCTCGGCGCGCCCTATTGGGACATGTACGCCCGCGGCGCGCTGGTGGGCCTCACCCGCGGCGTCGGGCGCAACCACATCATCCGCGCGGCGCTCGAGTCGATCGCCTACCAGACCAACGCGGTTTTGCGCGCGATGGAGAGCGACATCGGCGTGCGGATGAGCGAGCTCAAGGTGGACGGCGGAGCGTCGGCAAACCGGTTCTTGATGCAGTTTCAGGCCGACATCTCGGGCGTCCGGGTGCGGCGGCCGATGATAAGGGAGACGACAGCACTCGGCGCGGCGTATCTTGCGGGGCTCGCGACGGGGGTGTGGCGGGACCTCGACGACGTCAAGAGCCGGTGGACGCTCGACACCGTTTTTGAGCCCGACATGCCGAGAGAGCGGCGCGAGGCCCTCTGCCGCGGCTTTGAGCGCGCGGTCGAGCGCGCGCGGGGCTGGGCGGAGTAGCCCGCAAGGCCTCCCTCCGCGGAGCGCTCTATCTTTTTAAGCCGGGAAAGAGGCGGCTGCGCAGGTGGGGAAACCTGCCCGCCGCGGCAGGCAGATGCTTCGCTTGAGACGGAGCGGCGGCGGAAAAAGCCCTCTGCGCAGATGCCGTGATTGAGACGGGGACAGAGGGCGTCGGAAAAAGAACGATGTCCCGCGGCGGGCAAATCCCGGCCCTTTTCGCCGCGGGGCTTTTTGCTGCGCACGGCCGCGGGCGCGGGTTAACCCCCAAAAAGGGGGCTTGCAAACGGGCGGCGATGTGGTAGAATAGACCTGCGCTATATTCGGGATAAACCGAAACAGCAGCAGGAGGTATTTTTATTATGTCGGAAAAAAGGTTCAACGCACGCAAGCTCGTCGGCGCGGCGATCCTCGCGGCGCTCATCATCGTCTTGCAGCTCACGGTGGGCGGAATCCGCGTGGGCCCGTTCACGATAACCCTCTCGCTCGTGCCGATTATCCTCGGCGCGGTGATGTACGGCCCCGCGGCGGGCGCGGGCCTTGGGTTTGTGTTCGGGCTCGCCGTGTGCTATGCGGTGGTGACGGGCATCGACGGCGGCGGCTTTTTGATGTTTCAGCAAAATCCGTTTGTGACGCTGTTTGTCTGCCTGCTCAAGGGCGCCGTCGCCGGCTGGGTCGCGGGCGCCGTATACCGGCTGTATGCGTCGAGGGGCAGAGAGATGCCGGGGCTCATCCTTGCGGCGGTGCTCTGCCCCGTGTGCAACACCGGCATCCTGTCGGTCGCCATGCTGACCGTGTTCGGCGAGCTTGTCGGCGGTTGGGCTCTTGCCGAGGGCAGCGCGTCGACGCTGGGCTATGTGCTCTTCTCGGTGGTGGGGCTCAACTTTGTCATCGAGCTCGTGTTGGACGTCGTCCTCGTCCCGGTGATTCAGCGCATCATCAAAGCGGTCGGCAAAAGATAAAGCGCACGGAAAGGGAACGGGTTATATGATTCTTGCGGTTGATATCGGGAACACGGGCACGGTGTTCGGCTGTGTCGGCGACGGGGGCGCGGTCAAGCTGTCCTTTCGCATCGCGACCGACAGGCGCGAGACAAGCCACGGCTGTGCGGCGAAGATAAAGCCGATCTTTGATCTGTACAGCATCGATCTGTCGGGGTTTGAGGGCGCGATCATCTCGTCGGTCGTGCCGGGCGCGACCGGGGCGGTCTCGGGGGCAATCGAGCTGCTGACCGGGCTGCGCCCGCTCGTCGTGGGCGCGGGGGTCAAAACCGGGCTTCAGCTCGCGGTGGACGACCCCGGCGAGGTCGCGGGCGACCTCGTCGCGACGGCGGTTGCGGCAAAGCAGAGCTACGCGCTGCCCTGCGTGATCGTCGACATGGGTACGGCGACCACCCTCACGGCGGTGGACGAGGGCGGCCGGTACATCGGCGGGGCCATCCTGCCGGGCGTCGGCAGCTCGCTTGACGCCCTGACGGCGGACACCTCGCTGCTTCCCGGCATCGAGATAAAGCCGCCGCGCAGGGCGATCGCGTCCAACACGGTGGAGAGTATGCGCTCGGGCATCGTGTACGGCACGGCGGGCGCGGTGGACGGTCTTATCGACCGCTTTTCGCAGCAGCTGGGCCGCGAGCCCGCGAGCATCGTCGCGACGGGCGGCATGGGTGATCTGATAAGCCGCCACAGCCGCCATGAGGTCGTGTACGACCCCGAGCTGCTGCTGCGCGGGCTTTGGCTCATATGGTCCCGCACCGCGGGCCGGGACGGCGAACGCGAGGGGCGGCGCCGATAACCCGCCGAGGGGGAGGCTGCCGCGTCGGACAGCTTGAGCCCTGCCCGGGCGCGCCGTACCGCGCGCCAAAGGACGACGGGACAGCGTCTCGCCGGGCCGTAAAGATAAAAACATTTTGAAAAAATTGTTTCTGATATTGATTTTTTTCGCCCGATGTGATACTATATCTTCTGTCACATCCGGGTGTAGCGCAGTTTGGTAGCGCGCTTGAATGGGGTTCAAGAGGCCGCAGGTTCGACTCCTGTCACTCGGACCATAACTGGACATCAATTTTGATACAATGAGTATTGAAGTGGGTGTCCGGTTTTTGTTTTTATTGCAGAATTATGAGAATGAAAAATGGCTCGACAAATCGGGA
>CAYSRC010000009.1:0-61234 GCA_964433495.1 uncultured Oscillospiraceae bacterium | reverse complement strand
GGGTTCCCATATTCTCGGGAATTCAGCCGAGTGTAAAAAAGTACGACACTCGGCACGCCCCGCGGGAGTGTGCGGGGTGTGCCGCATGTCCGTACCTTTAACATGCGGCCACCCTACGGGAATATGTAGGGCGTGTCGCGCGTCGTAATCGGTACGGCCGACCGCGCGGTAAGGGAGGCGTTGGCTTGCTGCAAACATCGCGCTCGAGCTTAACTCAAAAACTGTATATCCCCGCACCGAAGGCCCTTCCTGTCCTCAGTCCTCCTCGTCCCTCTGCTTTTGCAGGCCGCGCACGCGGCGGGACAGCGCGCCGAATTCATCCGAAAGACGCGCGGCCTTTTTGCGCACCGACCCGGTGCCGGACGTCTCGGGGAGCGACGTTTTAATGTCCTTCGCCGCGCCCTCAAGCGCCCGCGCGACGCCGTCGAGCGCCTGTGCCGTCCTCTTTAATGCCTCGTTCGTCATCGCAAATCCCCCTTTTGCCCGCGCACCTATTCGTCTGCCTAAAAGATAAAGCCCGCGATCTGCGCAAGCTCGCTGTCCGTTTCCTCAAAGCGCTTTGCCGATTCCCTCAAAAACAGCGCGACATCCGCGGCGCCCTTCGCTGCATCCGCGACATCGTCCAAAACCCTCGAAAAGCCGCGCGCGGGGAAAGCGCCGACCTCCTCCGCGCTCTGTTCAAGCAGCTCGAGCGCACGCTCAATCTCCGCACCTCTCTTCGAGAGAGCATCGGTGTCGATGCTCACCCTGTCAACCGTCGAGCCGAGCAGAATCTGCCTGAGGCTGTATCTGTCCGTCTGCCTGTTGCCGCCGCCCCCGCGCGCAAGATAACCCCGCAGCTTTTTTTCGAGCTCGCCGAGGGCGCTTTTTGCGATCTCGACGCCCCTTGCGAGCACACCCGAGCCGTCGCCGTTATCAGCGCAGTCGTCCTCGGGTTCTTTTTGAAAATGCTCCCCCTTAGCAGAATCCAACAGGGTTTTAAAGGCCGACGCGACAAACATCCCCGCCGAGACCACGCTTCCCCTGTAAAAGGCGTCCTTCTTCATCCCCTCGCCGTTGAACGGGATGCCGTCGCCGAAGATACGTTCGCACAGGGACATCAGCGTCATCGCGGCCAGCACCCGCTTTTCGGAGGCGAGCGCCCTCTTCCACAGGTTTTCGCCGAGCCTGGAGAGTTCTCCCCGCCCCCTTTCCCCTCTGAGCTCTCCGCGGCAGAGGATGGAGCAGAGCAGATGGTGATCCGACGCCTCCTCGGCCTCGGGGCTGTCTAAAAAGCGGATGTTTTGGGCGAGGGCGGCTCGCTCGCCCATCACGTTGACAAAATCGTTGAACGACGCGATCGAGACGATTTTTCCCCGTCTTACGTCAAACTCGGCGTCGCCGAGTGTCCTTCGCATCTCATCCAAAAACTCGGGCGAAAAGCCCTGCCCGTCAAAGCTGTAGCACCGCGCCGCCGCGTCCGAGCAGAGGGCCGCAAACTGCGCCTTGTTGCCGCCCTTCGAGTGCCCCGTGACGATCAGCTGCGCGCCGCGCGGCAGCCCCGCCGACACCCGTCGCAGATAGTTGAGGGCGTGCACCTGCCTTTGCGAGGCGTGCCCGCTCAACAGCTCGACCGAGCGCCGCCTTCCCCGACGGTCAAAGACGTCCCAGACGTTGAGCATCTCGTCGCCCGTCAGCGCAAGCGCGTTGTCGCTCCACTCACCGCGGTTGGTGCCTCGGTATACGACAAAAAACCGGTTGTCGCCCTCCCCGCTTATCACACACGCGCTGACCTGGGGCTCGCCGAGCGAGGTGTGCATCAGCACATTGCCGGCACGGTAACCGCCGATCGCGGGATATGCCTCGAGCGCGTCGCAAAACGCCTTGTACAGCTTGTCGTTGTATCTGTCGCGCACGGCGTCCCGCCTTTGGCGTGCGACCTCAAAAAGGGAGATGCCGTCTCGCTCCACCGGCTCAAAATCGAGATAGGGCACAAGGCAAAACACCGCGCACAGCGACGCCTCGTCGGGTATCGCGCCCGTTTTTTTCTCCGTTTTCATCATATCACCCGTTTGCCCTCGCCGTCCGCCGACAACAGGTCTTTGCACCTCTTGTCAATTTTTCGCAGCACCCTCCTGTCGTGCGCTTCGCACGACGCCAAAAAGGCGTCGGCCGCCCGACCTCGCCAGCAGGCAGCGAGCGCCGCCGCGATGTCGCGCCGGGCGTCCGCTGTCTCCCGCGCGGCGCTCAAGGCAGAAACCAAACCGTCTCTAAGCATCTCTATCCCCTGTTTTTCTTAAACGATTTCCGAAAGCTCCTCGCAGTGCGCACCCGCAAGGCGATAGGAGTTTTCGCACAGCCTGAGGTAGGTCGCCCGCTTGTCGGCGTCCTCGGCCGCAAGCTCGAGAAGCCGCAGCAACCTGCCGTACCTGAGCCTTAAAAGCGGGCGCGCGAGCGCGTTCGCGCCCGCAATCTCTTTCTTTATAAGCTGCGCCGCGCGCCCAAACCTATCGGCACAATCCTTAAACCTGTCTCCCGCCTGCGACAGCTGCACAAGGTCCGCCTCTATCCTCATCTCAACTCCCCCTTTATCAGTGCCATGACGCCCGACTGCGTGAACGACAGCGCCTTTCCCTGCGAAACAATGATGTGGTCGACAAGCTCAATGCCGATGGCGCCGAGCGCCCTGAACACCTTTTTGGTCGCCTCGTTGTCGGCCGCCGACGGCACGAGCAGACCGTCGGGGTGGTTGTGCACCATGATGACCGACGACGCCCTGTGCCTTGCGGCTATCTCGGCGACCTGCTTGATGACGATGCCCGTCCCGTGCCCGCTGCCCTGCGAGACAAGGTCGCACGAGATGAGCCGCAGCTTGGAGTCAAAGCTCATCAGATAACACTTTTCGACCGTCTCGCCCGTGAACATGGACACCGCGTAGTCGACCGCGTCGGACGGCGAGGCGAGCGACAGCCTCGGCTGCGTCTTCTGCCTGCCGTATTCCTTTATCAGGCCCATGACGAGCTTTATCAGCACAGCCGTGTGCTCGCCCACGCCCTTGACTTTTAAAAGCTCTGCGGGGTCGGCCTCGAATACCCTGTCGAGGCCGCCGAAGGTGTTGATGAGCTCGTGGGCGAGCGGGTTGACGTCGCCCTGCGGTATTGCGTAAAACAGCAGCAGCTCGAGCGCCTCGTGCGCCTCAAAGCAGTCGATGCCGTGCCTGAGCAGCTTGTTTTTGACACGCTTTCGGTGTCCCTCGTGAACCGACGCCATCCGCCCGCTCTCCTTACGACATTTTTGTCTGACAGCTGCCGCGGCCGGCTCTTGCCATAAGCCTGCGGCAAGTATATTATAGTTATATAATATACCCTTCGCGCCAAAGACGCAAAGGGTTTTCGGAGGCAATATGCGTTCATTTACCGTGACGCCCGCCGAGGACGGGATGAGGCTGAACCGATATCTTCAAAAATGCGTGCCCGGGCTGCCGGGGGCGCTTATGTACCGCGCGCTGCGAAACAGGCGCATCAAGCGCAACGGCCGCCGGTGCGAGGCGTCCGACAGGCTGAAGAGCGGCGACGTTCTCGAGCTCTATCTGAACGACGAGCTGTTTGCCGCCCCCAAAAAGCAGCCGCAGTTTATGTCCGCGTCCGACAGCCTCGCGGTTGTCTATGAGGATGACAACCTACTCGTCGTCAACAAGCCCGCGGGCGTTATCATGCACGCGGACAAAAAGGAATTCGGCGATACCCTCGTCAACCGACTGCTGAAATACCTCTTCCTGAAGGGCGAGTACCTCCCCTCTCGGGGCGGCGCGTTCACCCCCGCCTTTGCCAACCGCCTCGACCGAAACACCGAGGGGCTGGCGCTCGCGGCCAAAAACCTGCCCGCCCTCGCCGCGCTGACCCGCATTGTCAAACAGCGCCTTGTGACAAAGAGCTATCTCTGCGTCACGGTCTCCCGTCCGCCCGCCGACGGGGTGTACACGGCGTACCTCAGGAAGGACGAGGATAACAACACCGTCAGCGTCTCAAAGCGCCCTCGGGAAAATTCAAAGGAGATTGTGACCGAGTTCAAGACGCTCGCACAACGCGGCGGGCTGTTTTTGTGCGCGGCGACGCTCGTCACCGGCAGGACGCACCAGATAAGGGCGCACCTCGGCTTTTTGGGCGCGCCCATCCTCGGGGACGAAAAATACGGGCGGCGTGAGATAAACGCAAAATACGGCGAAAGGCGCCAGCTTCTCTGCTCGCACAGCCTGCAGTTTCACCTGGACGGGGACTGCGCGCCGCTGCAATACCTCGACGGGCGCGTCTTCACCGTCGACCGGGTCGATTTTGTCGAGAGGTACTTCGGGGAAGCTTGACGCGCGGATGTCACGGGCCGCGCCGCCCTCAAATAGGGTCGGGATGCACAGACGGCAGCCATGAAAAACGGCGGACTGTTCGACACGGGCTGCTTCCCTTGTTCGGGAAAGCGCGGACGCCGACTTAAAACGAACCGCGCTTTGTCGACCGTAACCGCCGAGGTCGCCGTTTCGGCCGCCCGGTTGCATTCTCCCTGCACGCGATAAGGGGAAAACGCCGCTGTGCCCGACATGCGGCAGACAGCACTCCCTTACCCGACGGACGCCCCTTCTGTTTTGCCCGCCGGTTTTTCTAAGGTACAACTAAGCTGCTGCCGATATAATTTGGAAAGGGATGTCCCCCGCCGCCGACGCGGCGGGCCGCGCCCACCTTTGGGGACTGCGGTATGACCCATTAAAAAACGAACGGATTGGGTGACGCAGCATGAAGCTGTTGTACGCCGAGGACGAAATGAGCATGTCTGAGGCCGCGGCGGATATCATCACCTATCACAAATACATCGTGGACACCGTTTATGACGGGCAGGATGCGTTGGACTACGCCCTGTCCGGACAGTATGACGGCATCATTTTGGATATCATGATGCCCAAAAAGAGCGGTCTTGAGGTGCTGAATGTCCTTCGTCAGCGGGGCGTCAGCACCCCCGTGCTGTTGCTCACGGCAAAGGCCGAGGTCGAGGACAGGATAGAGGGCCTTGATATCGGGGCGGACGATTATCTCCCGAAACCCTTTGCCATGGGGGAGCTGCTCGCCCGCGTCCGCGCCATGCTGCGCCGCAGGGAGGCCTTTACGCCGAACATCCTGACATGCGGCAACATCTCCCTCAACATGCAGAGCGGCGAGCTCTCAAACGGGCGCAAAAGCGTTGTTTTGCCCAGGCTCGAATACCGGCTTATGGAGGTGTTTATGCTCAATCGGGGCATTTATCTCTCAAGCGAGGATCTGCTTGTCAAGGTGTGGGGCTATGACACCGACGCCGAGCTCGGCGCCGTTTGGGTGTATGTCTCCTATCTCCGCAAACGCCTGGCGGCCCTTCGGGCCGACGTTGTCATTTCCGTAAGGCGCGGTGTGGGATATACGCTCGAGGCGGTCGGATGATTAAAACCTTACAGCGCAGGTTTGTCGCGGCGTCGATGGCCGCCGTTTCGGTGCTGCTGGTTCTGCTGCTCGGAACGATCAACATCGTCGCGGTCGGCAGGCAGGTCGACGCAAGGCTTGAGATGATCTCGCAAAACGAGGGCGACCCCGACAATATCCCGATGCCGTCCGAGGGGCCCCCGCCGCGGGAACCGTTCGGCTCAAAAAACGATTACGACACCTTTATGTTCTCCAACTTCTTTGTTGTTCGGTTTGACGAAAACGGGGATATCGTCCGCATCGACGTCAGCAGAACCTCTTCCGTAGACGAGCGGCAGGCGGCGGCATTGGCCGAGAGGGCTTGCGCGCAAACCGCCCTGTCGGGAAAAATCGACGGCTTTGACTATATGCTCAGGGACAGCCGCATGGGGCTCGGAAGGGTTGCTGTTTTTCTTGACACCTCGAGCGATCTGTACGCCTGCATTCGGGTGCTGCTTCTCTCCGTCGCAATCGGCGCCGCCTGCCGGCTTTTTATGCTGCTGTTTGTGGTTCTGCTCTCCCGGAGGGCCATTCGCCCCATCGCCGAGAACATCGAAAAGCAAAAACAGTTTGTCACCAATGCGGGCCACGAAATCAAGACCCCCATTGCCATCATCCGGTCAAATACCGAGGCGATGGAGCTTTACAACGGCGAAAACAAGTGGAGTAAAAACATCAAGGAACAGACGCTCAGGCTGAATGAGCTGATGAAAAACCTGCTCACCCTTGCCCGTATGGACGAGGGCGGCGGCGATTTAAAGCCGTCCGACTGTCCTCTCAGCCGGCTTCTCTCGGATTCCGTCGAGTCCTTTCGCGAAGCCCTTGCCCTTCGCGGGATCGTCCTTAAAGCCGACATTCAGCCGAACGTTTTCTTGCGGGCGAACCGGGAACACATCGTGCAGCTCATCTCGGTGCTGATGGACAACGCCGCAAAATATACCGACGGCAACGGCTGTGTATCCGTTTCCCTCGCGGAAAACAACAGGCGGATAACCCTGCGCTTTAAAAACACCTGTCACAGCTGCCGCCCGTCCCTCCCGACAAGCTGTTTGACCGTTTTTACCGCGCCGACGAGGCGCGGACGCAAAAGAGCGGCGGCTGCGGCATCGGCCTGTCGGTCGCGCGGTCAATCGCGGAGGCTTGTAAAGGCAGTATATCGGCAGAATATGAAAACGGCGATACAATCGTTTTCACCGTCCGCCTTTGAAGCGAAGACGTCGACCCCCGCAGTATCCCTCCTACTGCGGGGGGGTTCTAAGTCTTGACTAAGGTCGCGACGCTATACTGTCCCTGCAAGATAAAGAAAGGGGACATTTTTATGCAGCTGAGACACGAGCGGAAACACGAGATCTCCTATTCCGACCTGCTGTCGCTTCGCGAAAGACTGTCCGCCGCCATGCAGCGGGACGCACACGCCGTAAACGGCCGGTACAAAGTCAGAAGTCTGTACCTCGACAATCTTCGCGACAAAGCGCTGCTCGAAAAAATCAACGGCGTGAACACGCGGGAAAAATTCCGCTATAAAAAGACCTTTTCCGGCGTTATGTATTCCTCATCCTTAGGCGTGACCTTAGTTGCCCTCACCATGATCTCGACCCTCGTTATCCTCGCGGTGACCTCCAACATGGTGCTGTCGCTCGGCATGGTCGGCGCGCTGTCCATCGTGCGCTTTCGCACCGCCATCAAGGAGCCGCTCGACATCGCGTTTCTCTTTTGGTCGATTGCGGCCGGCATCGTTCTCGCCGCAGGCATGCTCCCCCTCGCCGTGTTCGGCAGCGTGTTTATCGGCGTCGTGCTTGTGGTGTTCGCGAACAAAAAGGCCCATTTCAACCCCTATATCGTCGTCCTGCGCTGCGACAGTCACGACAGCGAGGCAGCCGCGATGGATTTTCTCGGGAAGCGGGTCAGGCGCTGTGTCGTGAAGAGCAAGACCGCCGCAAAGGGGTCGATCGAGATAAACGCGGAGATCCGCATGAAAGAGGACGACACCGATTTTATCAACAGCCTCTGCGAAATGGACGGGGTGCGCAGCGCGGTTCTTGTGAGCTATAACGGCGACTATATGGGTTGACGGGGGACGGCGGCCATGTCAACACATAAGGCATTTGACAAAATCTGCTGCGCCGTTCTCGCCCTGTGCCTCGCGCTGACGGTGCTGTTTATGAACGCCGAGAGCCTCGGCATTCAAAAAAACTCCTCCGCCCCCGGATATGAGACGCGGCTGTTTGACACCTCCTTTGTGCACACCGTCGACATTGTCATGGACGACTGGGACGCATTTATCGAATCCTGCGCCGACGAGGAGTACGTTCCGTGCTCGCTCGTCATCGACAACGAGGCGTTTAAAAACGCGGCGATACGGGCAAAGGGCAACACCTCCCTCTCGGGCGTCCAAAGCTACGGGAACGACCGCTACAGCTTTAAAATCGAGTTTGACCGCTGCGACGAGGGCAAGACCTACTACGGCCCCGACAAGCTGAGCCTCAACAACATCATCCGGGACAACACCTACATGAAGGACTATCTGTGCTATCGGATGATGGGGTTCTTCGGCGTGAGCGCGCCTCTTTGCAGCTATGTGCAGATATCGGTGAACGGCGAGGAGTGGGGGCTGTATCTCGCGGTCGAGGGGGTGGAGGATGCCTTTCTTTCGAGAAACTACGGCAGCGACTGCGGCGAGCTGTACAAGCCCGACAGCGCGAGCATGGGCGGGGGCCGCGGCAACGGCGGCGGGTTTGATATGGGGGATTGGGAAAATGGCCCCGGCGGCGGGTTTGGCGTAAGCGATTGGACGGACAGCCCGGGTGACGCGGACGCAGGCTCGGACGCTGCCGCTCCTTCACCGCCCGACATGCAGGGCGGCAGGGAGCTGTCTTCGGGCAGCGACACGATGATGCCGAATCGGACGCAGCAGGACGGCGGCCCCGGCCGGGGCGATGTGCCGATGCGGGACGCGGGCGGCGAAATGGGCGTCAAGGGCGGCTCGGGTGTTTTGCTCATCTATTCCGGCGACGAATACGCCGCCTGCTCCGACATCTTTGACAACGCCAAAACGGACATCACCGACGCGGACAGGGACCGTTTAATCGCCTCTCTCAAAAAGCTCAACGAGAACAGTGACATCGAGCAGGTCGTGAACGCGGAGGAGGTCATACGCTACTTTGTCGTGCACAATTTTGTCTGCAACTTTGACAGCTACACCGGCTCGATGATCCACAACTGCTATCTCTATGAGGAGGACGGACGGCTCTCGATGATCCCGTGGGACTACAACCTCGCGTTCGGCGGTTTCGCGGGCGGCTCGGATGCGACAAGCCTTGTAAACTATCCCATCGACACACCCGTGTCGGGCGGAAGTGTCGAGTCGCGGCCGATGCTCGCATGGATTTTTAAGAGCGAGGCGTATACCGCGCTCTATCATCGGTATTTTGCGGAGTTTATCTCGCGGTATTTTGACAGCGGATATTTTGCGGAGATGATCGATGATGTCAAGGCGATGATCTCCCCCTATGCCGAGAGCGACCCCGCAAAGTTCTGCACCTATGCGGAGTTTGAAAAGGGGGTCGACACCCTAAAACAGCTCTGCCTGCTGCGCGCCGAAAGCGTGAGCGCCCAGTTGAGCGGAACCATCGCGTCCGCCGCGGGCGAGCAGCAGGCGGAGACCTTGATTGACGCTTCGGCCCTTTCGATCTCCGACATGGGCGGCATGAACGGCATGAACGGGCCGGGAAACATCGGGCCTTGGCAGTTGCCGGACACAGACGGGGCGCAGGGGCTGCCGCCTGACGACGGCACAGGTGCGCCGCCGCAGGGCACGCAGGGCGCGGGTACGGACAGCGGGCAAAGCGGCGATTGGGGCTTCGTCAACACCCCGCCCGACACCGGCGCCGGCGAAACACAGGGTCTCCCGCCGGGCGGCGGCAGCGAAAACGCGCCGCCGCCGGAAACGCAGGGCGCGGGTACGGACAGCGAGCAAAGTCCCTTCGCGCCGCAGACGTCGGAAAGCGGCGTCCGGGACGCGGCCGATGCCCCGCCGAGCGACGGCGGTGTGCAGGGACAGACGACGGACGACAGCGCAGGTGCGCCGCCGCACGGCACGACATTATAGAATAATCGCAAAGGCCTCGGACGCGTCCGAGGCCTTTAAAACAGTATGGAAAATCAATCCGAAGAAACGCCTTTCGGGGGCCCGAAACAGTTCACTGCACCCCGAGATTCGCCCGGAATGCCGTCCCCAAAAGCGTGCCTCCCGGGGGGCCGAGGGGATCGACCGGGGCGTCAGCCGATCTCGCACACGGTGACGCCGTCCTCGCCCTCGCCGTATTTTCCGAGCCTGAACGCTTTGACGCATTTTAAGCCCTTGAGATGGCGGTGCACCGCGCTCCTGAGCGCGCCGGTGCCCTTGCCGTGTATGAGATAGACGGTCGAGATGTGGGACAGCAGCGCACCGTCGATAAAACGGTCGACCTCCATCAGCGCCTCCTCGACGGTCATGCCGAGCAGGTTGACCTCGGTTTTGCCGCTTCGATTGGACGAAACGTCCACCTTTGGGCCCCGCTGCACCTGCTTTTTTACCGCCGTGTGCGCGGCGGGTCTGCGCAGCTGCGAGACATGGACACGCGTCTTGATGAGGCCCGAGCGCACCTCGGTCTCGCCCTTGGCGTTGGGCGGGCTCACCACCTCGCCCTCGGCCGCAAGCGGCAGGATGTAGACCCTCTCGCCGCTCTTCACCTCCCCCACCGGCTCGAGCGTGTCGGGGGCGGCGCGCTCGTCGGGAAGGCCGTCGGTGAGCCTGACGCTGTCCTTGGCGGCGATCTCGCGCGCCCTGCGCTTTGCCTCGTCCCTGTCCCGCTCCTTGAGCTTGTCAAGCCGCTTTATCTCGTCGAGCAGCCGGTAGGCCGAGGCCGCCACGTCGTTGGACAGACCCCGCGCCTTCACCCGCGCCGAGTCGAGCTCCTTCTGCCCCTGCTCGATGAGGCGGCGGCGCTCCTTCTTCGCCTCTTCGACGAGCGCGGACGCCTGCTCGCGCATCTCGGTTATCTCCCGCTCGCGCCGCGCCGTCTCGGCCTTCAGATCCTCGAGCTCGCCCATGACCGCCTCAAACCGCCGCTCGTCCGCGCCCATGTTGCCCCGCGCGCTCTCGATAAGCGCGCTGTCGAGGCCCAGCCGCTCGCAGATGAGCAGGGCGTTTGACCTGCCGGGCGCGCCGATGGTGAGCCGGTAGGTCGGGCGCAGGGTGGCGACGTCAAACTCACAGCTCGCATTCTGCACCCCGTCGCGCTCGATCGCATAGAGCTTTATCTCGCCGTAGTGGGTCGTCGCGAGCACGCGGCACCCGAGGCTCTTGAGCCTCTCGAGGATTGCGACCGCAAGCGCCGCGCCCTCGGCGGGGTCGGTGCCCGCGCCGAGCTCGTCGAGCAGCACAAGCGCCCCGTCGTCCGCGACCTTGAGGATCTCGGCGATATTCTTTATGTGGGCCGAAAAGGTCGAAAGACTCTGCTCGATGCTCTGCTCGTCGCCGATGTCGACGAGCACCGAGCGAAAGACGCACAGCTCGCTCGACTCGGCCGCGGGGATGAGAATCCCGCTCGACGCCATGAGGCTGAGCAGCCCGACCGTCTTGAGCGTGACCGTCTTGCCGCCCGTGTTGGGCCCGGTGATGACGAGGGTCGTAAAATCGTCCCCCAGCCGCACGTCGATGGGCACGGCGTCCTTTTTGGGGATGAGCGGGTGCCGCGCCCGTTTGAGGTTTATCCTGCCCTCGTCGTTGAGCACCGGCCGCACGCCGTCTATCGACAGCGAGTACTTTGCCTTTGCGAGCGCGAGGTCGAGCTTGAGGTAGCTGTTGTAGCTCTCTCGCAGCTGCCCCGCGCACGCGGCGACCCGCTCGGAAAAGCCGAGCAGGATCCGCTCGATCTCCTTGAGCTCATCCCCCCGCAGCTGCATTATCTTGTTGTTGGCGTCCACGACCGCCTGCGGCTCGACAAAATAGGTGCCGCCGCTTGACGACACGTCGTGCACAAGCCCCTCGACGGCGCCCCTGTGCTCCTGCTTGACGGGGACGACAAACCGCCCGCCGCGCATGGTCACAATCGCGTCCTGCAAAATCCTTTGCGACTCGCTCGAGTGGATGATGCTGTCGAGCTTGTCCCGTATCGAGCTCTCGGTCTTTAAGATCTGCCGCCTTATCGAGCGCAGCTCGCCCGAGGCGTCGTCGCTCATCTCTGAGTCGCTGAGTATGCTCGAGGCGATGTCCCGCTCGAGAGAGGCGTCCTCGTAAAGCATGTACATCAGTCGGTCGGCGGAATCCGATCCGCCGTCGCCCGAGTACCACGCGTGCATGAGTCTCGCGTTTGCGAGCATCGTCTTGACCCTTAAAAGCTCGGCCATCGACAGCGTCCCGCCCTTTTCGGCGCGAAGACAGATTTCCCCTATCCCCTCGACGGGCGACATGGGCGGGCGCGAGTTCTTGATCAACATCACGTACAGCGAGTCGGTCAGCTCGAGCTGTTCGAGCGCGGGGTACACTTCGTCGCACGGGCTGACCTTGAGGGCGTCGCGCTTTGCGTCCTCGCACACCGCAAGCTCGCTTATCGCGGCGAGTATCTTGTCAAAATCGAGACGTGCGGAATAGTTTAGGGTGTCCTGTGTCATCTCAACCTCTCCGAAAGTTTAAGGGGCTTTGGCCGCGCGCGTCAAACGGTTGTCGACCGCACCGCGCGCCGCCTTGTTTTGTCCGGGCCCTGTTCAATGCAGCGGCCCGCGCCGTTTTTCGCCCTTCGCGGCGTTTTTCCGAAAAATGCAGCACCGCCCTTTTGAGCAAAAATGAACCCGCGTATAATCGAACAGGGGCCGCCGGGCGCTGCGGATTCAAAAAACAACCCTGTTCAAAGAAACCGGACACCCGTCTTGACTGCATGGCAGGTCAAAATCGGTGCCCGGTTTTGTGGCGGAGATGGAGAGATTCGAACTCTCGAGAGCCGTTAAGCCCTACACGATTTCCAATCGTGCGCCCTCGACCGGACTAGGCGACATCTCCGAATATTGCGCGCCCGCACGTTTATCGGGCGACTATACTATAATAATTGAAAAAAACGGCTTTGTCAACACAAAAACAGGTTGTTGTATCAAATAGATTGTATTATAATTATTCTAAACAAGCCTGTGCGCTGCTCCGCAGGATTTCGACCTTTTTCGCCCGCTTTCCGTCTGTCGGCGAGATGTTCGGCCCCGTTCGGGGCTGTTCGTTTTTCCTGCGCTGCCTTCGGCGGCCGGGATGCTTAGGGCTTAATCGGGGCGCGCGGCCTGTGCAAAACCAAGCTTTGAGGAGTTTTCCGATGAAAAGAACCGAAATTGTCAAAATCTATTCCGACACCAGGCTTAAAACCGGCGACGCCGTCACGGTCGCGGGTTGGGTCAAGACCTCCCGCGAGAGCAAAAACATCGGTTTTGTCGAGCTCAACGACGGCAGTTGTTTTAAGAACCTTCAGATAATCGCCGAAGCCGGAAAACTCGATAATTTTAAGGAGATTGCAAACGCGCCGGTCGGCGCCGCGCTTGTGGTGCACGGCAGGGTGGTGCTCACCCCCGAGGCCAAGCAGCCGCTTGAGATAAACGCCGACGCGGTCGAGGTCGAGGGCGGCTGCGACCCCGACTATCCGCTTCAGAAAAAGCGGCACACCCTCGAGTTTTTGAGGACCATCCCCCACCTTCGCGCCAGGACGAACACCTTTCTCGCGGCGTTCAAGGTGCGCAGCGAGGCGGCGTTTGCACTGCACAGCTACTTTAACGAAAACGGCTTTGTCTATGTCCATACGCCGCTCATAACGGGCAGCGACTGCGAGGGCGCGGGCGATATGTTCAGGGTGACGACGCTTGACGCCAAGAACCCCCCGCTCGACGAGGACGGAAACGTCGACTTTTCGCAGGACTTTTTCGGCCGCGAGACCAACCTCACCGTCTCGGGCCAGCTCGAGGGCGAGACGATGGCGCAGGCGTTCGGCAAAATCTACACCTTCGGGCCCACCTTCCGCGCCGAGCGCTCGTTCACCGCGCGCCACGCGGCCGAGTTTTGGATGCTTGAGCCCGAGATCGCCTTTGCCGACCTCACCGACTATATGGACCTCGCGGAGGACATGATCAAAAAGGTCGTCGCCCGTCTGCTCGTGAGCTGCAAGGATGAGCTCTCGTTCTTCAACAGCTTTTACGACAAGGGCCTGCTCGAGCGCCTCAACGCGCTCGTCTCCTCCGACTTTGTGCGCATAAGCTATACCGACGCCGTCGCGCTTCTCGAGAAGCACAACGACGAGTTCGACTACAAGGTGTTTTGGGGCTGCGATCTCCAGACCGAGCACGAGAGGTATCTCACCGAAAAGGTCTACAACAAGCCCGTCTTTGTCACCGACTATCCCAAGGAGATCAAGTCCTTCTACATGCGCTTAAACGACGACGGCAGGACCGTCGCCGCGGCCGACATGCTTGTGCCCGGCGTGGGCGAGCTCATCGGCGGCAGCCAGCGCGAGGAGCGTGCCGACGTGCTGCTCAAGCGCATGGAGGAGCTGGGCCTCAACCGCGCCGACTATGAGTACTATCTCGACCTGCGCAGGTTCGGCTCGACCAGGCACGCGGGCTTCGGACTCGGCTTCGAGCGGTTTATCATGTACCTCACGGGCATAACCAACATCCGAGACGTCCTGCTCTACCCGCGCACCGCCTACGGCTTTTAAGTGGCAAAGACAGCAAAGCTGAATACAATTTAACAGCGCTTATTTTTTCGCGCCGCCGCGGCCGTTTTCGCAGGACGGGCTTAAAGGGACCCGTTCACAGGGGGTCTCTTTTGCGCCCCTGTCCCCCGCCGCGCGGCGGCAAAAAACTTCGAGTGCGCAACGCCGTCCTGCCGACAAAGAGAGAAATCCCGGCAGGTACATTCCGCCAAAACGCCCAAAACCGAAAGGATCATTGTAAGATGAAAAACTATGCTGAACTGACAACCGAAGAGCGCGCGCGTGAGCTTTCCGCGCTGCGGGAGAGCTATGCCGCGTTTAAGGCGCGCGGGCTCTCCCTCGACATGTCGCGCGGCAAGCCCTCGCCCGAGCAGCTTGACCTGTCAAGCCCCATCCAAAGCGACGCGGAATACCGCTCACTCGACGGCGTCGACTGCCGCAACTACGGTGAGCTTGCGGGTCTGCGCGAGATGCGCTGTCTTTTCGGCGAGATGCTCGGCGTGCCGTGGCAGCAGGTCGTGGTCGGCGGCAACTCGAGCCTAAAGCTCATGTACGACATGATCGCGCGCGCGTACACCCACGGGCTTGTCGGCTCAAAAAAGCCGTGGGCAAAATACGACGTCATCAAGTTCATCTGCCCCTCCCCCGGCTATGACCGGCACTTTGCCGTCACACAGTATTTCGGCGCACAGCTCATCCTCGTGCCGATGCTTGAAACCGGCCCCGACATGGGCGAGGTCGAGCGCATTGTTAAGGACGATGAGACGGTCAAGGGCATCTGGTGCGTGCCCGTCTACAGCAACCCGACGGGCTGTGTCTATTCGGCCGAGACGGTAAAGAGGCTTGCGGCAATGAAGTGTGCCGCAGACGATTTCACCGTCATGTGGGACAACGCCTACTGCGTGCACGACCTGTTCGGCGAGAGCGCCGACATCCCCGAGATGCTCTCGCTGTGCGCCGAGCACGGCCACCCCAACCGTGTGTTTGAGTTTGCATCCACCAGCAAGATAACCTTCAGCGGTGCGGGCGTCGCCTGTGTCGCGTCCTCCCCCGAAAACATTGAGTATCTGAAAAAGTCGATGTTTTACGAGACCATCGGCTATGACAAGCTCAACCAGCTTGTACACGCCCGTTTTTTAAAGGACATGGCGACGCTGCGGGCGCATATGGCGGCGCAGGCGGAGATTATTCGGCCGAAGTTTCTGATCGTCGACCGAATCCTCAAGCGAGAGCTTGAGGGGCTCGCGGTCGCGAGCTGGCGGCTGCCGCGCGGCGGGTATTTTATCAACCTCGTTACGAATGACGGCTGCGCCGGGCGGGTTGTCGCCCTGTGCGCCGAGGCGGGCGTCAAGCTGACGGGCGCGGGCGCGGCGTTCCCCTACGGCGTCGACCCCGACGACCGAAACATACGCCTTGCCCCCTCCTATCCGTCCGAAGAGGATCTCGCCGCCGCAACCGAGCTGTTGTCGATCTGCGTCAAAATCGCCTCGCTCGAGAAGTTAGAGGGTACGCGCGCCTAAGCGGGTCGTTCGCGGGCACCCGCTCGACCGGGCGGCCGAGTTTATGTCCATGGGTTTTGTTTATCGTCCCCGCTGCGCTCAAAAACGCAGGGTCTTCCGTTCGCGCCGCGCTTTCGGCGCAGCGGGGTTCAACGCACTTCCGTTCGTCGCACCGTCTGCCGACACACACTGCCCGTCAACGGAGGAAAAGCCATGAAATGCCCGTATTGCGGATACGAGGAGTCGAGGGTAATCGATTCGCGCTCCATCGAGGACAGGATTCGAAGACGCCGCGAGTGCCTCAAGTGTAACAGGCGCTTTACAACCTATGAGATCGTCGAGGCCACCCCCATCATGGTTGTCAAGCGCGACGGCTCGCGGCAGATGTACAGCCGCGAAAAGGTCATGAACGGGCTCATCCGCTCGTGTGAAAAGCGCCCGATCGAGATGGCCGAGCTCGACCGAGCCGCAAACAACGTCGAACGCGAGCTGATGAACACCATGGAGCGCGAGGTTCCCTCCTCCCTCATCGGCGACCTTGTGATGGATGAGCTCAAATCGATCGACGAGGTCGCCTATGTCCGCTTCGCCTCGGTCTACCGCGAATTCAAGGACATCAACACCTTTATGTGCGAGCTCAAAACGCTTTTGAAGCAGAGCAAAAAGGCGTCGAATAAAAAGAGCAAAAAACAGCCCTGACGCGGCGTTTTGTTTCGGGCGGGTCCCCCCCTGTGTCCGACGCCGCGCTCGTTGCTATGATGCGGTTTTCGGCGCACAGCGCCGAACGCTTTCAAAAAAGAAAGCAGTTTTAAGGAGAAAAAAGATGTTCAGAAAGATGCGACGGTTCAAACAGCAGCTCGGGCGGGAGCAGTGCGAGAGGATACTCGGCGAAGCCACCTTCGGCGTGCTTGCCTTGAGCGGCGACGACGGGTATCCCTATGCCGTGCCTCTCAGCTTCGTGTACGATGGGGACAAGCTCATCTTTCACTGCGCGGTTTCGGGCCACAAGCTCGACGCCGTAAGACACGACCCGCGCGCCTCCTTTTGCGTCGTCTCGAGGGATGATATCCTGCCCGAAAGGTTCACGACCTGTTATGAGAGTGTCGTCGTCTTCGGGCGCGTCGAGGTTCTCACCGATGCGGACGAGATACGGCTTGCCGCGCAAAAGCTTGCGGCGCGCTACAGCCCCGACGAGAGTGACGAGAGCGTCGAGCGGGAGATATCCTCGGCGCTCGGCAGGTTTTGCATCCTCGTTCTGCACATCGAGCACATGACGGGCAAGCAGGGCGTCGAGCTGTTGAAGGGCGAGGGCTGAGGTTTTTTGCGCATCTCCTTTTCCTTCGAAGGATATGGCCTGCCGCCCGCCGACAATTCCCTGCCGTTCTGCGGCCCTCCCCCCCTTGCACATGTCTCACATAATGCCGTGAGGTGTGCCGAGTGTCGCACAATTTGCACTCGGCTGAGTTCACGGGAGGATGCGAGTCGTGACGCAAAGCAACTGAGGGATTGACTGCAAAGGCTTTGACGTCTGAATATGCTTTATGCCGTAATTTGGGCTCGCAGCTTACAATCCCCCCGTCGCGGCTTCGCCGCGCCACCCCCTTTACACAAGGGGGACTTTTGGGACCTACAGTAAGCCGTTGACCGACTGAGGGATTGTCTCCCTTACCCTTTGAGGCTCCTTGCCGAGTGCAACTCGGTACGGCGTTCGGCAAACCCTCGGGCTGTTTGCCCTTGACCTTTGAGTCACCTCTGCCGAAAAGCCCGACCTCCCGCACAGCATAGATATGCAAATCGAGTACAAAGAATTTTGTGTTATTCATTGTTTCGCAAAAATCCGATGCATATTTTAGTTTGCGGCGTCGTATATCGGGCGGCGCAGATTTTTACAGCCTGCGCCGCTTTTTACAGAGCAAAAGCCGGGGTCTTGTGAGACCCCGGCTTTAAAACTCCTTATCCTTCACCTCGCCGTCCCGAAGGCGAGCAACGTGACTTTCCGACTGCTTTGCCCCCGCTGCATCGGGCAGAGTATCGCGGCGCGCCGCATACACACACTTTATCCCCGGCCGAGCCCGTTTCTCCCGGCCGCGCACGTCAGCCCTTCATGATCTGCACAAAGTCGGCCATGGCCTCGGATATCTTGATGCCCTGCGGGCAAACCGCCTCGCAGCTGCGGCAGCCGATGCAGGCGGACGGCTTTTTGTCTTCGGCCATCCTGCTCAGCGCCATGGGCGCGATAAAGTCGTCGCCCGTGAACTTCTTTTGGTTGTAGAGAGCGATGAGCTCGGGTATGTTGAGGCCCTGCGGGCAGTGCGGAGTGCAGTAGTGACAGGCGGTGCAGGGCAGCGTTTTTTTGCCGAGCATGTCGCCCACGACACCGTCAAGCGCCTGTATTTCGGCGCCCTCAAGCGGCCTTTTCTCGGAGAACGTCTCGATGTTCTCCCTGAGTTGCTGCATGTTCGACATGCCCGAAAGAATCATCTTGACCTCGGGCAGCCCCTGCAAAAACCTGAACGCCCACTCGGCGGTCGTCATGTCCTTGTTCACCGACGCCAGCTTTTCGCGGTACTCGGGCTCGAGGTTCACGAGCCTTCCGCCGCGAACCGGCTCCATCACCCACACGGGGATGCCGTACCGGCTGAGCAGCTTTATCTTATCCTCCGCCTTTTGCAGCTTGTAGTCGAGGTAGTTGAGCTGTATCTGGCAAAACTCCATCGACTCGCCGTATGCCTTTAAAAAGCACTCCATCACCTCGAGGCTTCCGTGCGCCGAAAAGCCGAGGTGCTTTATCCTGCCCGCCTTCTTCTGCTCGCTCAGGTACTCGAATATCCGATACTGCGGGTCGAGATAGGCGTCGATGTTCATCTCGCACACATTGTGAAACAGATAAAAGTCGAAATTCTCCACTCCGCAGCGGCGGAGCTGCTCGGGAAATATCTCCTCGACCTTGCTGATATTTGCGAGGTCGTAGCCCGGGAACTTGTCGGCGAGGTAAAACGACTCGCGCGGGTAGTTCGCGAGCGCGGCCCCGATCGCTTCCTCAGAATGCTCGGCGTGATATCCCCACGCGGTATCATAGTAGTTGATGCCGTGCGCCATCGCGTACTCGACCATCTCGACGACCGCCTTTTTGTCGACGTTCGCGTCGTTGCCGTCGACGACGGGCAGCCGCATGCACCCGAGCCCGAGCGCCGAAAGCCTGCTGCCATTAAAATCATTTGTGTACATAGTCTATTCCCTCCCGCAGAATTTGTGAATAAAATAGTCGAGACAGTCGATCTGTCTCTGATCCCTGTGCATCTTTTCTATGAGCTCGCATCGGTGACACTTGAGAACCCGAAGACCCGCCTGTTCATCCCCCTCTGCCGACAGGGCGAGATAGCGGTCGATTATCTCCCTGTCGCAGCCGGCGTCGGTGAGGCAGCGAAAGATCTCTTCTCTTGTGCAGTCCTTCATACACAACCCCCCTTTGGGCCTCGGTCACTGTACTTGAATCTATTATATTCCCGCGGAAATTTTATTTCAAATACCTATATTGTATTTAATTTTATACTTGACAGGCATTTTAAACAGCGATATTATCCAAATATAGGCACATGTCCTGCATCACGGTTGGTGCATCAAAATACGATAAACGGGGCGGTACACAATGGAGCTTAGGGTACTCAGATACTTTCTCGCCGTCGCGCGGGAGCAGAGCATATCCGATGCGGCGGAGTTTTTGCACATAACCCAGCCGACGCTGTCGCGCCAGATCATGGAGCTTGAGGACGAGCTCGGCACAAAGCTGTTTGTGCGCGGCGCAAAGAGCAGACGCCTTGTGCTGACCGAGGAGGGGCGTCTTCTTCGCGCGAGGGCACAGGAGATCATCGAGCTCGCCGACCGCACCAAAAGCGAGATCCTCTCGGGCAGCTCGTCGATAACGGGCGATGTCTATATCGGCGCGGGCGAGACCGACGCCATGCGCCTTGTCGCCCGCGCCGTGTGCGAGCTGCGAGAGAGCTATCCCGGCATGGTATTTCACCTCTACAGCGGGAACGCGCAGGCTATAACCGAGCGCCTCGACAAGGGCCTTATCGACTTTGGGCTGATCATCGGCTCGCACGATCTGTCGAGATACGACGTGCTCAAGCTCCCCGTAAAGGACAGGTGGGGCGTGCTCGCGCCGCTTGACAGCGCGGTCGCGCGTCTCGACGGCGTCGGTGTCGGGCAGCTTGCGGCGCTGCCCCTCATGCTGTCCGCGCAGGCGGGGGAAAACGGCGAGCTGAACGCGTTTTTGGGCGGGCAAAAGCTCAAGCGGATCGCGACCTACAACCTCGTCCACAACGCGTCGCTGTTTGTCGAGGAGGGGTTCGGCTATGCCCTAACCCTCGAGAACCTGGTGTACAACCCCGAGCAGCGGGGCCTCTGCTTCAGGCCCATCGTGCCCGAGCTCACGAGCGAAATCCGTCTCATCAAGAAGCGCTATGCCGTCCTCTCGCGGGCTGCCGAGGTGTTTTTGAAAAAGATGCAATCCATGCTCTGACACCTCGGCGCCCGGCGCGGAGCCGTCAGAAGCCCCCTCGCGCAGGGAGGGGCGGCCAAAGGTCGTGACGGAGGGATTGTTCTCGGTGCGCTTAAAGCGCAACAGGTGACCCCGTTTGGGTAGCGGTGAGCCTAAAGTAAAATAAGCGGCTTTTTAGGTGACAAAGCTTCGCAAAACACCACCCTATGGTCGTCGTTCGGGGCATGCTGTTACAAAGCGCGGCGGGGACGCCCTTCCGTCCCCGCCGCGCTTTTATTGTTGTTTATTCGCAGGTCGTGGGGTATCTGTACGGGAATGTATCGTTGAGAAGATGATGGTACATGTGCTGCTTCAGTTCTTTGTTTGGCACGCATCACCGGCGTTGGGGTTAGGTTCTCTCCGAAGAAGCGCGACAATCCCGTCACAGCTGTACGCGCCCACGGCGCCGCTTAGTACGGTTCAATCCCCGTCCGCGGGAAGCTCACCCGACTCCTCCGGCAGGTTCTCCGCTTCTCCGACCGTCTCGGGAGATCCCATGCCTTCGAGCGCCGACAGGTCGTCCGTTTCGCGCCACTCGATCGCAATGCGGGCGGGCGTTTCGGGGATAAGATCGATTCGACCCGTCCAAACCACCTCCCTTTCGACGGCGTCCCCGTTCAGGACGATTCGCTCGGCGGCGGCATCGCCCGTACCGCTCGACCACTCGATGCAGAGCAGCCCGATGCCGTCGCCCGCTATCGAGAGCGTGCCGCGGTAGCCGCCGGCGGCGGCCACACCGCCTGCAATTGCCTCAGCCGGATGACGCATGCTTTTGGTGACAGGGTCGTATTGATAGAGAAGCACGCTGCTCATGCCGTTCTCTTCCCTTTCCAGCAGCAGCGTCGGGACGGGGTCATCGGGCTGCATCTGCACCAGCGCATAGTTATACACAGCCGCCGCGTCGGCCTCCTCGACGATATAGCCGAATTCATAGCTCGCCATGCAGACGATTATGCGGTACCGCTCCGCTGCCTCGGCAAAGACGGAGTCGGCCGCCGGTTGTTCGCCTGTCTGCTGCTCACCCGTCTCCCCCTGCAACGATGGGACGCCGGCCGACGGCACATTCGGGCTGCCGCCGCCCGGTGTGTCGGTGTGCGGCACAAGTCGACTCACCCCGAATGCCCCGAGGGCTATCGCCGTGACAGAGGCAGCGGCAATCAGCCCGATCTTGAGCGCGCCGAAGCCTCCTGTCACGGCGGCCTTGCCGCCCGAAGCGCCGAGGGCCCGCTTCGCACCGGCAGACCTGTTTGCACCGCGTGTAGGGAGCACGGGCGCCGACGGCTGCGCGGCGAGGATGGTCTTGAGGATGCGGGCGTCGGGTGCCTGAGACCCATAAACCTTTTGGTTGCGCAAAAGCAGCAGGAGGAACGGGATCGGCGAGAGACCGTACAGCTTTGTTCCCCGCTTCTCGAGCTCCCGCACCTTTTTCTCGATCTTTTTGCGCCCGTACATCAGGCGGCTTTTGACGGCGCTTTCGGTCACGCCGAGGGACTCGGCGATGTCCCGCACCGACATCTCCTCATAATAGAACATGCCGATGACGGCGCGCTGATCCTCGGGCAGCTCGCCGATGATCTCGCGCAGCAGACGCTTTGTCTCCTCGGTGTCGATGACCTCCTCGGGCAGGTTTTCGCCCCGCTCGTCGGGGAACATCTCCTCGGCGGGGGTATCCTGCTCATCGCCCGAGCCGAGCTCGGTGAACAGCATGGGACGCTTTTTCCTGAGCCAATCCCGCGCCGTGTTCACGGCGATCCTGCGCACCCAGGGCAAAAACTTTTTGTCGCCCTCAAAGCTGCCGAGGCCCGCGAACGCCTTTATGTAGGTGTCCTGTAGGACGTCGAACACTGCGTCCTCGTCCTTTATGATTGACCGCACGGTGTAGAATACCTTGCTGTAGGTCTCTTCATACAGGGCGCTGACGGCGCTTTGGTCGCCCGTGCGCGCTGCGGCCACCAGCCGCGCGAGCGCGGCGGTGGGCCCCCCGCAGTGGGGGCAGAACGCGTCGACCGCCCGCAGCTCCTTTCCGCATGAAGTGCAATACATGGCTTTTCATCTCTCCTTTGTCGCTATTTCTCTCGCTCAGCTTCCGCAGCAGAGCGTCCTTTTTCTCCTTGTCCACCGGGTAGGATTCGACGGCCGCCCTTACCGCGCGCCTAATCCAGGCATCAGTCATCCGCCTCTCCCCTTTCGCCCTGCTGTTCCTGCACTTATATAACGAGCACAGAGGACAAAAGGTTTTAAGTCGGCTCATATCTTTCTGAAAAGCTGTCGCAGACCCGCCCGCACGGCGGCAGAGGGCGGGCCGTGTTGTGTTCTGTTTTCCGCCCCGCTGCGCAGGTTCTCTCGTTCTCAGTCGCCCAAAGGGCGGGTTGAGGCAGGGGCTTTTCGGGGGCAGCCTCGCACTTTTCCGGGCGGGGATCCCTATAACATCTCAGAAGGGCAGACCGCCCCGACAGCGCCGAAGGTATCGAAGGGCCCCTGTCCCACGTCAAAACACCCCCGGGGCCGTGGGCTCGAGGGTGTTTTGGACTGCCGGGCTTTGAATTTCCCCAGGCTCACATCGTCTCGGGCGCCGAAACACCGATGAGGTCGAGCGCGTTGCGAAGGGTGATCTTGAGCGCCTTGACAAGGCCGACGCGCTGGTTGGTGAGCTCGGGGTCGTCGGGGTTGTTGACCCGCGACTCGTTGTAATAGCTGTGATAGAGCTTGACAAGTGAGAGGATATAGTCCGCGATGTTGTTGGGCTTCCGGGTCTTCGCGGCCTTGGCGACGACCGCCGGGAACTCGCCCACCATCTTGAGCAGCAGCAGCTCCTTTTCGTTTGTGAGCCGGTCGTAGCCGTCGCACCGCTTAAACGCGGGGATGTCGGGGTTCTTGAGGATGGAGCACATGCGGGAGTGCGCGTACTGCGCGTAATACACGGGGTTGTTGTTGTCCCGCGTCGCGGCGGCCTTCATGTCAAAGTCCATCTGCGCGCTGACGTCCTTCGCGACAAAGAACCAGCGCGCGGCGTCGACGCCGACGTCCTCGCACAGCTCGCGCACCGTTATCGAGTTGCCGGTGCGCTTGGACATCTTGACCTCCACCCCGTCCGAGACCATGCGCACCATCTGGATGATGTCGACGCTGAGCGTCCCCTCGGGGTACCCGAGGGCGCTGAGGGCGGCCTTCATGCGCGTGATGTAGGAGTGGTGGTCGGCCCCCCAAAAGTTGACGAGGGTGTTGTAGCCCCGCTCGATTTTGTACACATGGTTCGCAATGTCGGGCGTGAGGTAGGACAGCGTGCCGTCGCTCTTGCGAAGCACCCTGTCCTTGTCGTCGCCGTAGTCGGTCGTTTTAAGCCACAGCGCGCCGTCCTTTTCGTACACAAGGCCGAGCTCATCCATCCGCTTGAGGCAGTCCTTGATGCGCTTCATGTCGTTCTCGTAGAAAAAGGTCTCGTGGATCCACGACGTCATGTGCACGCGGTACATCTCGAGGTCGCGCTCGATCTTCGCGAGCTCTCTCGTCTTGCCCTCGGTCATAAAGTAGTCGAGGCGCTCCCCCGGGTCGGCGTCAAACCATTTTTCCCCGTCCCGCTCGGCGAGCTCGAACGCGATCTTTTTCACGTCCTCGGCGTGGTAGCCGTTTTCGGGCAGCGGGTACTCGTCCTGCCTGCCGAAGTACTCATAATAGCGGGCGATGAGGGACTCGCCCAGCATCACGACCTGGTTGCCCGCGTCGTTGACATAGAACTCGCGCAGCACGTCGTACCCGCTCTTTTCGAGCAGGCGACAGACGGCGTCGCCCCACGCCGCGCCGCGCGCATGGCCGCAGTGCAGGTCGCCCGTCGGGTTGGCCGACACCCACTCGACGAGTATCCGCTCGCCGCCGCCCGCATTGTTGGCGCCGTAGTCGTCCCCCGCGTCGATGACCTTGTTGATGAGCGCGGTGAGCGCGCCCTCGCTGAGCTTAAAGTTGATGAACCCCGGGCTTGCCGCCGTCACCGACTTCGCCTCGGGCAGCAGCTCGGCTATGCGCGGAACCAGAGCCTGTGCGATGTCCATCGGGCTTTTGCGGAGCGTGCGCGCGAGCTTCATCGCCGCGCCCGTGGCGTAATCGCCGAGTCTGGGGTCGCGCGGCATCTCGACCGCCAGCACCTCGTCGTCAGGCTCGATATCAAAAATCTCCCTGACCGCCCGCTTAAGGGCATCAAAAATTATCCTTTCAAACTCACTCATCGCTTTCCCTCTTTTCTTTCAATAGACAGCGCCGCACAAAGTGCGTGCAACGAATGATAAGCCGACCCCGCCGCACCGAAACGGACGGCAGCCCCGTCGACACAAGGCCGATCAGACGTCCTGTTCGGCAGCGGAATTCCCTTGCCGTAAAGCCGCGGGAAGCTTAAAGAAATCACAACAACTATTATACTTTACTTATCTTTTGCCGTCAATTGCCGTCGAAACAATCTGTCGTGCGGCATCAACGCAATCAGACGGGACAGACACACCGGCGCGGGGCACTGCGGACGACGCAGCTCCCTCTCGGTCGGTGAGCCGCGCGGGGCGCGGCGGTATCATTGCAGCGGCGGCTCGGGGCGTGTTCGCAGCTATCGTGAAACGACACTGCGCCGCTGCGGACAATATCCGCCGTCGCGGCACACAAAGCATCCCCCGAGAAACCGAGGCATCATAGACCGACAAAGCCCTTTGTTACAGGCGGCACGCGTCGCATCTCGTTGAAGGTACGGCCCTCCGTCTGCGTATTCCCTGCTGCCCCCGAACGGATTTATTTGTTTCCCATCGTCAGCTGCTCTCTTATATACAAAAAAACTGCGTCCTCCGAAAAAGAACGCAGTTTTTTAAGCAAGCACTGCGGCGCAGGTTCAGTCGAAGTTTTCGGCATCCTCGGCCCCGCCGCCCCCCGCAGGCTTGGTGAACAGGTTGCCCGAGACGATGTAGGGATACTGAAAGCTCTTGCTGTCGTAAGCGGGCGTCTGCACGGCGGCCGGCGCAGGTGCGGGCGCGGGCGGCAGGTCGGACAGAAAGTCGTCCTTGAGCATGCCCGTAATCTCGTTGAGCTTGTCCGCCATGAGGTCGCGCCGCTTGTTGCTCTCGCTGAGGGCGTTTTCTGCCTCGACGCGGTAGTTGTGCATATCCAACACGTCCTGCTCGAGCTTTTTAATCCTGACATTCAGCTCGGCGATCTCGCTGTCGCGCTGCGCAATGAGTGCGCTGCTCTTCGCAAGGCGCTCGTTTCGATCCTCAATCGCCTTTTTGCTCTCGATGAGCAGCTCGTTCCGCTTGGCGATGAGGTTATCCTTTTGGGCGACCAGCGCGTCCATCTCCTCGAGCTGTCTTACCTTTTCGGCAAGCATCCCCTCGCGGGCGTAGACCTGGTTTATCCGCTCGGCGATCTCGCTGTCCTTCTCGGATATCATGTTGTCCTTTTGGGTCAGCAGCGAGCGCAGCTCCTTTATCGTGTCGTCCCGCTCCCTGAGCTCGTTTTCAAGCGCGGCAATGCGCTCGTTGAGGCGTGCGACCTCCTGCTCAAGCTCGTGTACACGCTGTTTTGTCCCCTCGCACTCGGACACGAGCTCGGTTATCTTGGCGTCCTTTTTGATGACAGCCGCCGCGAGCGTGCGGGAGTTTTCGTACAGCCGGTCGTACTCGGCCTTTTTGGCGTCGAGCTCCTCGGTCGTCTCCTCAAGCTTTGCCTTGACAGCCACAAAGTCGGCGTTTATCCTGCTGACGCTCTCCTTGAAGCGGGTGAGGTCAAAGCTCGCCTGGTCAAACCTCGCCTTCGCCTTGTCGTACTCGTCCTTTAACTCGCTGTAGCTCTCGAGCGAATAGGACAGCTTTTGCTTGATGTCGTCGGCCTCTTTGAGCTTGTCGTCAAAGCGCTCGGTCAACTCGTCGAGCTGCTTTGTCGCATTCTCGTACCTTCTGTGCTCCTCGAGCAGTGCGACGGTGAGCCGCTCGCGCTCGCTCCGCAGCTTTTCGGAATGCTCGGTCTTGAGCTTTTCGATTGCGGCGTCCTGCTCGGCCTTGAGGCCGTTTATCGTCTCGAGCAGTCTGCCCTGAAGCCCCGCGAGCTTGTCCGCAAAAAGCTTTCGCTGCTCGGCAAGGCGCTCTTCGACACCGCCGTTCGCGGCGCTTATCTCCTTTTGCAGGCGCAGCTTCTCCTCGCGCATGAGCGCCTTTTCCTCGGCAAAGCGCTTGACGGCCTGCTGCGTCCTCTCCTTGACCTCGATAAGCGCCCTGGCGTTGAGCGAGAGCTTTTGCTGCGTTTCGGCGAGCTTTTGCTTGTACTCCTCGAGCGCCGCCCTCGTCGACTCGGCCTCGTCCTGCGAAGCGCTGAGGTTCTCCCGCGTGCCGCTGAGCAGCGCCTCGAGCTCGACCAGCCGTGCGGCGGCCCCGTCAAGCTCGCTCCTCAGGCGGGAGATCTCCTGCTCCTTGCCGCCGAGCGCCTCCTTAGACGCGTTGAGTTCGCCGCCGATGCGGCCGAGCTCTTCTTTAGCCGCGCCGAGACTGCCCGAGACCGCCGCAAGCTCGCTGTCCCTGCGCTTTATCTCCCCGTGCGCGGAGGACAGCTCGCTGCGCACGGCGTTCAGCTGCTGCTCGGAATCCCGTATCCTTTCCTGTGCCTCGTCGAGCGCGGCCCTTGTGCTCTTGAGCTCGGCATCCGCGACCGACCGCTGCTCCTGCGAGGTCGTCAGCATATCCCTCGCCCTTTTGAGGTCGTCCTTCATCTCGGACAGCTTGCCCGAGATTTCGTAGTTGTGCTCCTCGAGCTTTTGCATCCGCTTGGCTGTGCCGTCGCGCTCGTCCGACAGGTGCGAAAGCTGCTCGCGCGTGCTTTGCAGCGCGTTTTCCGACATGTTGAGCCGCTCGGCTATCTCGGAATTCTCGGCCCGCAGGCGCTCGACCTGCGCGGCGCTTTCGCTGCGCTCGGCAGCCGACCGCTCGATGAGCCTTTTTGCCTCGTTGAGCGCCTGCTTTGTCTCGATAAGCAGTTTGACGGCCGCGTCAAACTTGACCTTTGTATCGTTGAGCTCGCCCGCGAGCTCGCTCAGTTTTTTATCCTTTTCGGTGATTTCGGCAAGCGCGCCGTTGTGCTGCTCGGTTGTCCTCTCGAGCAGCTCTTCGGCCCGCTGAAGGCTGTGCTTGTTTTCGAGCAGCTCGCTCGCGAGCTCGCTGACCTTTTTGAGGGTGCTCTCGTGCTCTGCGCGAAGCGACTTGAGCTCGCCCCCCGCGCTGCTCAGCGCCTTTATCCGCTCTGCGAGCTCGCGCTCGGTGTCCTCGAGGCTTTTGCGCGTCCTTTCGAGGTCGTCCTGCGTTTCGCCGAGCTTTTTTAGGGTGACGTCGCGATCCTGGCGCAGCGCGCCGAGCTCGCCGCCCGTCGTCTCAAGCTCACTGAGGGCGCTGTCAAGCCTGCCCCTTGTCTCGTCGAGATCCGACCTCGCCGCGCCGAGATCTTTTTCGGTCTTGCTCAGCTTTTCGACCGTTCCGCTGTGCTCGCTCTTGAGCGCCGACAGCTCGCCGCTCGCCGCCTTGAGCTCGTCGGTGCGGTCGCCGAGGCTGCGCTCGGTCTCCTCGAGGCTCTTCTTTGTCTTTTGAAGGTCGCTCTGCGTCTCGCTCAGTCTCTCGAGCGTCCTGCCGTGCTCGTCCTTGAGCGCCGACAGCTCGCCGCTCGCCGCCTTGAGCTCGTCGGTGCGGTCGCCGAGGCTGCGCTCGGTCTCCTCGAGGCTCTTCTTTGTCTTTTGAAGGTCGTCCTGCGACTCGCTCAGCCTCTCGAGTGTCCTGCCGTGCTCATCCTTGAGCGCCGACAGCTCGCCGCCCGTGCGCTCGAGCGCCTCGGACTCGTCGGACAGCCGTTCGTTGAGCGAGCTTATCGTCTCGTTCGCAGCCCTTACCGCGTCCTCGCGCTGCGCGATCGTCCGATTGGCGCTCTCAAGGCTCGCGGACGCGGCTTCGAGCCTGTCCTGATAGTCCCTGCTCGCCTTTTCCTCCCGCTCGAGGGAGCCGGAAAGCTCTTCGATCTGTTTTTTGAGGTCGGCTATCGAGTTGAGATACGCGGTCTCAAGCTTGCTGTAGCTGAGCACGCGGCCCGACTCGGCCATGAGCTTGGAATTGGCAATGCCTATCTTGCTTTGAAGGTCGGCGACGGTGTCCTTGAGCCTCGAATTCTCGGCGTTTATCCCCTCGAGGGTTTCGCTGAGGCGCCGTTCGTTCTCGGCGGCCTCTTTTTTGATGCCGTCGACATAGGCTTCGATATCCTCTTTTTTTACGCCGAACAAGCCGCGCTTGCCCGAAAGGTCGCGCAAATCCCTGTCAGCCATGCCGCCCTTCCCCTTTCGCAAACTCTGCGGCGGGAACAGCCCGCCGCAGAGAGAAAATTAACAGCCCTTGATGAGGTTTCTTATGCCGCCCACTGCGACATCGATCGCGCGCTCGGTGTCGTGCGCCTCGTTTTGGTCAAGGCCCGCCGCCTCGCGCTCCTGGTTCCAAACGCACAGCATCACCGCGCCCGCGCGTCTGCCGAGCGAGGCGCAGACGGTGAACAGGGTGGCCGACTCCATCTCGGACGCGAGCGCGCCGCCCCGAAGCCACGCCTGCCACTTGTTCAGCAGCTCGTAGGAGACCGGCATCCGCTCGGGCGAGTGCTGGCCGTAGAATGAGTCCTTGCACTGGACAATGCCGACATGATAGCTTGCGCCCTGCTGCTTTGCGGCGTCCCTGAGGGCCACCGTGACGTCAAGGTCCGCAACGGCGGGGAACTCGACGGGCAGATACTCCTTTGAGGTGCCGTCCTGGCGGATCGCGCCGTTCACCACGACGACGTCGCCCGCCTGCACCTTGAGCGCCATGCCGCCGCAGGTGCCGATTCTTATAAACGTCTCGACGCCGAGCATCGACAGCTCTTCGACCATGATCGCCGTCGACGGGCCGCCGATGCCGTGGCTCATGACCACGACCTTCTCCCCCTCAAGCTCGGCGAGGTAGGAGTTGTACTCCCTGTTAAACGCGAGCTGTTTGGGGTTGTTCATCTTTGCCGCAATTTTCGGGATCCTTCCGGGGTCGCCCGCGATGATCGCGTACCTTGCGCCCTCAATGTCCTCTTTGGCCAGCCCGATGTGGTACAGCTTCTCGTTCGTCTTCATTGTCGGCCCTCCTTAATCCTGGGGTTTATTTCTGAGCATCCCGATAAGGACGTCGATGTCGATGTCGCCGTCCGAGCTTTCAGCGGGCTTTTTGGTCTCCGCCACGGCGCCGGGGTCAAAGCTTATCGCGTCCTTGTCAAAGCCGGTGGCGATGACGGTGATGCTTATCTCGTCTTTATAGCTGTCGTCAAACGCGACGCCCCATGTGATGTTGGCGTTGACGTCGGCCGCGCCGCTTATCATGGCGTTTGCGGTCTCGACGTCGTTGAGGTCGACATCGGGCGGCGCCGTGATGTTGATAATGACGCCCTTCGCCCCGTTTATCGACGTCTCGAGCAGCGGGCTGGATATGGCCATCTGCGCCGCCGACTTCGCCTTTTCGTTGCCGTTCGCGCGGCCGAGGCCCATGTGGGCGTAGCCCGAATCCTTCATGATCGAGGTGATGTCGGCAAAGTCGAGGTTGATGAAGCCGGGGACGTTGATGAGCTCGGAGATGCTCTGCACCCCCTGAAGCAGCACGCTGTCCGCTATCTCGAAGGCGTTTGCGAGGGTTATCCGCGTCTCGGTGATATGTTTAAGCCGCTCGTTGGGGATGACGACGATCGAGTCGACCTGCTCGCGAAGGTTGGCGATGCCCTCGAGGGCCTTGTCCATCTTGAGCTTGCCCTCAAAGGTAAACGGCTTGGTTACGATGCCGACCGTCAGGATGCCCATCTCGCGCGCGACCTGCGCGACAAGGGGCGCCGCGCCCGTGCCGGTGCCGCCGCCCATACCGGCGGTGACAAACACCATGTGCGCGCCCTTGAGCGCCGCCGCGATGTCCTCGCGGCTCTCCTCGGCGGCCTTTCTGCCGATCTCGGGATCCCCCCCCGCGCCGCGGCCCTTGGTCAGCTTGCTGCCGAGCTGGATCTTATGCGTCGCCTTGTTGAACTTGAGGATGTGCGCATCGGTGTTCATTGCGATAAACTCGACGCCCCTTATGCCGCACTGGATCATGCGGTTGACGGCGTTGCCGCCGCCGCCGCCGACGCCGACAACCTTGATGTTGATTCCGAAATTATCCTCTTGACTCAGGTTGAAATTCATTGAAGACATGGTCTACCCCCATACGTCAAAATGTACGCAATATACAGTAAGGTATTCGCCGCGCCGAAACTCCGCCCTAAAAGCCCGCCCGCCGTCCTCAGACGGCGCGCGGCGCCGCGGGGCGCACCGACACCCTATAGTCAAACTATGCGGCCCGGCCGCAAGGGCTTCGGGCCCTGCTCGCCTTTTTAAACGGCGGGACAATCCGCCGCCGAAACCGCCGCGCAGCGGGCCTTCGCCCCCTGACTAAGCATAAATATGTAAATATAAAATAACATATTTTGATGCATATTTCAAGGTTTTTTGCCCTTTCGGCGGATATCGGGGCGGCGGCGGGCAGATATCCCGCAAAATGCGGCCCCGCGCCGTCTCATCCGCCCCTTCTCAGCGCCTCGGGGTCGTCGGACACACCCGCACCGGGGTCCGCGTCCTCGGGGTCGTCGCCCGCGGGCTCGTCCGCGGGGATATCCTCCCCGCTGCTGTCCCCCTGCGGGGGCCGCGTTTCGCCGCTCTCCCCGTCGGGGCTCAGCGTCGTCCCGCCTTGGAGCGCTTCGGCGTCGCCGTTCTCTCCCCCGCCGCCCTCGGGATCCCCCTCCCCCTCGGCTGACGGGTCGTCCGCCTCGGGCATGTCCGCACCGTCCCCCGGGTGCATCCCCGAATAGATGTCGGGCCCAAAGGTTACATAGCCCTCGGGCACCCGCATACTGCCCTCGCTGAAAAAGGCCTTGCCGGGCATCGAGATGTCGAGGTGCCCCACCGCGTCCCGGCCCTCCTTTTGCAGCACGGTGTCCATCATCTGAAGCTTGTAGTCGAGCTCGCTCGCGGTGCCGATGAGCACGAACACGCGGTTGTCAAACACGAGACTCAGGTTGAGCCTGTCCGCGACATTTATCGAGCTCACGCCGGTGAGCAGGGCGGCGTTCTTCGCGGACTCGACGATTCTTTCGAGGTACTCGGTCCCGAACTCCTCCTCGGTCTCGAGCTGTGAGCCGGGGGAAAGGGTGCTCGGCGTTATGCCGTAGACAAGCGGACACCCGGCGGGCAGCTCGCCCGACACCTCGAGGATCTTCATGCCGTCCGAGACGATGAGATACCCCGAGCTGCACGGAATCGCAAGCCTTGTGTCGACGTCGTTGACCCTGATTATCACCGTCCCCGGCAGCCTGCGCTCGACGCTGACGCCGAGCAGATACGGAAGCTCGGTCTCGAGCCTGTCCGAAATCTCGCCAACGGGCAGCCGCAGCAGATTGTCCCCCGGCGATATACCCGCCGCGGCGACGATCTCCTGCTCGGAATACACGCTGTACTGACCCTCGACCGCTATCTCGGTTATGTTGAAAAAAACGGTGAGCGACAGCGCGACGCCGACCGCGACCGCCGCGACGACGATGAGCACCGCAAGCAGTCTGCCGCTTCCGCGCCGCCCCGGTGCGGAAGCGTTCTCTCGTTTTTTTGCCAAAACGCGCGGTCCCTCCTTTGCGCAAAGCCGACAGATGCCCAAAAGAGCCTTAAGCCGTCAACCCCGCCCCTCTGCAAGGCGCTTGATGCTGTCGTAAATTCTCTTTGACGTATTGGACACCGCTGCGGAACGGGCGTTGACGCCCATAAGGCGCAGCCGCTCGCGGTCGCCGCACAGGGCGATTATCTCGTCCGCAACGGCCCCGGGGTCGAGCTCCTTCTCCTCAAACACCAGCGCGGCGCCCGCGTCCGCGAGGGTGAGCGCGTTGTAGTACTGGTGGTTTTCGGAGACGTTGGGCGACGGGATGAGCACCGACGCCGTGCCCGACGCCGCAAGCTCGCTTATCGTTATCGCGCCCGAGCGCGAGATGACGAGGTCGGCCGCCGCGAGGCACTCGGGCATGTTGTCAATGTATTCCTCTATGATGAGGTCGTCGCTTTCGCGGTCGACACCGAGCTCGTCGAGCAGCTCGGGAAAGCTCTCGACCGCGTACCTGCCCGTGGCGTGGATGTGCTTTATCCCGCCCGAGCCGACATGCCGCTTCATCACCTCGGCCGCGACGTTGTTGATGGTTCTCGCGCCGAGCGAGCCGCCGAACGAGACAAGACACACCCGCTCGCCGACGCCCCACGCCCGCCGCAGCCGCTCGCGGTCGGCGGAAAAAAACTCGCGCCGCACGGGGTTGCCGACGACGGTGCACTTTTCGGGGACGCCGAGGCGCTTCACCGCGTCGTCGTTTGCGGCCATGACGAGGTCGACCATGCCCGAGAGCAGCTTTGTCGTCACACCGGGGAAGGAGTTTTGTTCGTGGATCGCGGTCTTGATGCCGCATTTTGCCGCGGCGCGCACGACCGGGCCGCTCACGTACCCCCCGCAGCCGATGACGATGTCGGGCTTAAAGTCGCGAAACAGCTTTTTCGCCTTCGGCCCCGCCTTGAGCGCGCATCCGAGCGCAAAAAGGTTGAACGCGATCTCCTTTGGCTTAAGCGAGCGGGAAAAGCCGTGGATCTCGATGGGATACAGCCGGTATCCCGCCGCCTCGACGAGCTTTTTCTCCATCCCGTCCTCCCTGCCGACAAAGACGACCTCGCTGGAAGGCTCATTTTTCATAATCTCGTCGGCGATGGCAAGCGCGGGATTGATGTGTCCCGCAGTGCCGCCCGCGGCAATCACAGCTCTCATCTGACCCTCTCCTTACCGAAACCTAAGAATATGCCGAAAGGCGGCAGAGCCCCGCCGGGGCATTTTGCCGCGCCCTTTTTCGGGGTGCGGTGCACTCCCCGCCGCAGAAACCGGTTTTAACCGTTTTTTGTCCTATTGATTGCGCGTGTCGTCCGCGCTGCGCGGGCAGCCTCCCGCCGCGCTACAGCTTTTCGGTCGAGGAATACCGAGAGACCGACAGAACCACCCCGACCTCGGCGAGCAGCATGAACAGCGAGGTGCCGCCCTGACTGAAAAAGGGCAGGCTTATACCGGTGTTCGGCATGGTGTTGGTGACGACCGCGATGTTGAGCAGTGCCTGGATGCCGATCTGAAGGGTGACGCCGATGGCAAGCATCGCGCCGAACTTATCCCGCGCCTTCATCGCAATCGCGAAGCCCCTGAACACGAGCAGCATGAACAGCACGATGACAAACACCGCGCCGATGAGCCCCAGCTCCTCGCAGATTATCGCGAAGATAAAGTCATTTTGCGGCTCGGGGAGGTAGAGGTGCTTTTGGCGCGAGTTGCCGAGGCCGAGGCCCAAAAGCCCGCCCGAGCCTATCGAGATGAGCGACTGCCGCGTCTGGTGCCCGTCCGTCGGCCAGCCCGTGAACGGGTCGAGCCACATGTTGATGCGCGACATCGCGTACTCCATCTTGTCGGACAGCATGATATACGCGACGCCCGCGGGGACGACGAACGCACCCGCGCCCACAAACCACCGCAGCTTTGCGCCCGCGATGAGGATCATGCAGATGCCCACAAGGCAGATGAGGATGGTGCCTGACAGGTGGACCTGCTGCATCATAATCGCGGCTATCGAGCCCAGGATGAGCATGGGCAGCATAAAGCCGTAGCGGAAGTTTTTCATGTTCTCGGGATGGGTCGAGATGAGGTGAGCAAACAGACAGATGACCGCGAACTTTGTGATCTCGGACGGCTGGAAGGTAAAGCCGCCGATGATTATCCACCGCCTTGCGCCATTTATCTCGGGCATGAACAGGGTTATGAACAGCAGAACCTCAGACACGGCGTAGGTAAGCCACGCAAAATTGTGGAGGATGCGATAGGGTATAAAGGAGATCACCGTCATCGCGACAAGCCCCAGGATCGCGAAAAGAACCTGGTCCTTTATATAGTAATAGCTGTCCCCGAACATGTACATCCCGTTCGCGGAGCTCGACGAAAACATCATGATGAGGCCGAACACGACAAGCGTGAGCGTCAGGGCTATAAAGGCGCCGTCGGCGTGCCCGAGGCGCTTTTTCTTTTTGGGCTTGGGCGCCGTGTATTTTGCCACTGTCATCCTCCTTTGCCTCAAAGATGCCGGTACCGAATAATAGTATCGCCGCGGGGCGCTTTTATAATCATCCCGGCGGCCGTTCGGCGCGCCGGCCGCAAAACCGCGTCACAGGAAAGAGCCCCGCGCAGCGGGCGGCCGAAAAAGCCCCGTTCGGCGCGCCGACCCCCCGCAGCCGCGTCGCAGAAAAAGGCCGCCCGTCAAACCCGCGTCGCCGCGAGCACCGACAGCGCCCCCGCCGCGACCGCGACAAGAGAAAAGACGATGATTATCTTGACCTCCGACCACCCGAGCATCTCGAAGTGGTGGTGGATTGGGGTCATCTTGAATATCCGCTTGCCGTGCGTCAGCTTGAAATAGGTGACCTGAATCATCACCGAGAGCGCCTCGCACAGATAGACAAAGCCCGCGAGCAGGACGAGCAGCGGGTAGGACACCCCGTACGCCATCGCCACCACCGCGCCGCCGAGATACATCGAGCCGGTGTCCCCCATAAAAACCTTGGCGGGATAGAAGTTCCACAAAAGGAAGCCGATGCACCCGCCCGCGATGCCCGTCGCGAACAGGCCCGTGCCGATATAGCCGAGCAGGGTCGAGATGATGATAAAGGTCAGGCTGACCGCAAAGGTGACCGAGGAGTTCAGCCCGTCGAGCCCGTCGGTCAGGTTGACCGCGTTGACCATGCCGATGATCATGAACATCGAGAGCACATAGTACCACACGCCGAGGTCGAGCGAGCCGATAAAGGGGATCTCGACCGTCGTGTTGCACACCCCGAAGCGGTTGAGCACAAAGAGGTAGATGCCCGCAACGACGATCTGAAGCAGGATTTTATACTTGGCCGTGAGCCCGAGGTTGCGGGTGTGGATGACCTTCATATAGTCGTCGATAAACCCAACAAGGCCGAAGCCGAGCGCCGCGCCGATACAGGTAAACAGCCGCACATGCTCGCTCGCGTACTGCTCGGAGAGAAACTGCGGGGACTCGATAATCAGCGAGATATACCCCACGGCGATGCCGACGAGGGAGCCGATGATGAACATGATGCCGCCGATCGTCGGCGTCCCCTGCTTATTCTTGTGCCACGTGGGGCCGATCTCGTTGATGGTCTGGCCGTATTTCAGCTTTTTGAGCCACGGGATAAGCCAAAAGCCCAGGACGCCCGTCAGGGCGATGCTTATCACGGCCGTCAGCAAAAAGGATGTTCTTTCCAATTCTCTTTCCTCAAATCACACTGTTTTTTTGTCGTACTCGGCGTAAAAGCTCGAGATCACTTCCTCGAGGGCCATCGCCCTGCTCGCCTTGAACATGACGGCGTCCCCCTCGTGAACCGTCCTCGCGAGGTAGCGCGCAAGCTCTTCCTTGTCCGCAAAGTGCTCGGCGCTCGCGATCCCCGCGCTCTGTGCCGCGCCGACGCACAGCTTCATCTCTTCGCCGGTGCACAGCAATATGTCGATGCCCATCGCCGCCGCCTCAAAGCCCACGTTTCGGTGGCACTGCGCCGAGATGCTTCCGAGCTCGAGCATGTCGCCGAGCACCGCGATCTTGAGCCCGCGGTTGGGCAGCATCGACAGCGTCGTGAGCGACGCGCTCATCGAGTCGGGGCTTGCGTTGTAGCAGTCCTCGATGACGGTAATCCCCTTAAAGTCCACAAACCGCTGGCGCATCCCCGTCGGCACATAGTCGCTGAGGGCCCCTGCGGCGGTCTCGGGGTCGAGGCCTATCCTCGTCGCGAGGGTGTACGCCGCGAGCGCGTCCCTGACATTGTGCAGTCCCGTGCAGGGGATTTCGGCGTGGAACGAGCCGTTCAACCTGTCCTCTATCGTAAACTCGGTCGAGAGCATCCGCGACATGACGTCCTTGGCGACGACATCGCAGTCGGTGTTGTCGACGGCAAAGGTATCGCACATCACCCGGATGTTCTCCCGCGCACCCGTGAGCATCTCGTCGTCGCCGTTGATGACAAGGATGCCGTCGTCGGGCAGGCCCTCGACGATCTCGAGCTTTGCCCTGAGGATGTTCTCCCTGCTTCCCAGCAGCTCCATGTGGCTGACGCCGATGGCCGTTATCGCGGCGGCTCGGGGCCTTGCCGCGCGCGTCAGCTTGCTTATGTCGCCGAGACCGTTCATACCCATCTCGATAACGGCGAGCTCGGTGCTTTTGTCCATCGAAAAGAGGGTCGCAGGCACCCCGATCTCGTTGTTTTGGTTGCCCTCGTTTTTGAGCGTCCTGCCGAAGCGGCCCAAGATGGCGGCGGTCATCTCCTTGGTGGTCGTCTTGCCGACGCTGCCCGTCACCCCGACGAGCTTGGGGCTGTACCTCGCGCGGTAGTTGCCCGCCATCTCGATAAGCGCGTCCCTTGTGTCGCGCACGACAATCTGCTCGCCCTTAAGGTCGTCCCTGCGGCTGACGACAACCGCCTCGGCGCCCTTTTGCAGCGCCTCTTTTGCAAAGTCGTTGCCGTCGTGCCGCTCGCCGACGATCGCCACAAACACGCTGCCGGGGCCCGCCGTGCGCGAGTCGGTCGTTATGCGCTCGATAACCGCGTCCTGTTTGCCCGTGACGGCTATGCCCCTTATGAGCTCGCCGAGCCTGATCGGTTCCATTTTATTCCCTCTTCCCGTTCTGAGATACTTTTGGGCACAAGCCCCGTCGGGCGCTTTAAAGCCCCTTCTCTTTTATATAATCCCGCACAATCCTGTGTTCGTCAAGATAGACCGTGCAGCCGTCGATAACCTGATAGTCCTCGTGCCCCTTGCCGCACAGCAGCAGCACGTCCCCCTCCTCAAGCGCGTCGAGCGCCCAGCGCACCGCAAAATACCGGTCGGGCACGGCGGTGTAGCGTATGCCGCTCTCGGCGATGTAGGGCGCGACCTCCTTTATTATTTTAAGCGGATCCTCGGTGCGAGGATTGTCGGAGGTGAGCACTGCAAGATCGGAATATCGACAAACCGCCCGCGCCATCGCGGGGCGCTTGGCGGGGTCCCTGTCGCCCGCACACCCGAACAGGGTGACGAGCCTGCCCTCGACAAACGGCTTCACGCTCGAGAGCAGCTGCTCGAGCGCGTCCCCCGTGTGGGCGTAGTCGCATATCACGGTGAACCTGCCGCTGTAGAGCACCTCACAGCGCCCCGGGACGCCCGACACCCCGCCGAGCGCCTCGCACACCCGCTCGCGCGCAAGACCCGTCGAAAACAGCGCGCCCGCGGCGCACAGGGCGTTGTGCAGCGAATAGTGCCCCGGCATCGGAAAGTGTACGGCGCGCTCAAAACCGTCGCGGCAGCGCAGGGTGAAGTCTATCCCGTCCGCGCGGTATTGCGCCCCGCGCGCGGATATGTCGGTGTCCCCGCACTCCGAAACCGTCAGCGCGCGCGGATGCTCGAGAAGAAGCTGCCGTCCGTGTTCGTCGTCCGTGTTTATGACGATGCCGCGCGCGTTTTTGAAGAGCAGCTTTTTCGCCTCAAAATAGCGCTGCATGTCCCCGTGGTAGTCGAGGTGATCCTGCGTGAGGTTGGTGAAGACCGCGGCGTCGAACACAAGCCCCGCAAGGCGGCCCTGGTCGAGCGCCTGCGACGACGCCTCCATGACGACGTGGGTGCAGCCCGCGCTCACCATCCTCGAAAACAGTGCGTACAGATCCCACGGCTCGGGCGTCGTGAACTTTGCGGGCACGATCCTGTCGCCTATCTCACAGCGAACGGTGCCGATGAGCCCCGCCTTGAAGCCCATCCTTTCGAGCGCCTGCTTTACCACCGTCGTCACGGTGGTTTTGCCGTTTGTCCCCGTCACCGCGATGAGGGTGAGCTTATCCTGCGGGTTGCCGAAAAAGCTTCGGCAAAGCTGTGCGAGCGCCTCACGGGTGTCGCCCACGACGACCTCGCCCGCAAGGCCGAGGGGCCGCTCGCACACGACGGCGACAGCGCCCTTTTGCAGCGCCTCCCCCGCCGCCGAGTGCCCGTCAAACCTGCGGCCCTTGATACACACAAAAACCGAGCCCTCACGCACCTTGTTGGAGTTGGAGACGACGTCCTTCACCTCGGCGCCGAGGTCGGGCGAGCCGCTGTAATCAATTGAAGTCAAAAGCTCAGAAAGATTCATCGGCGGCCTCCGCAATAAAGCTGACTGTGATGACGGTGCCCGCCTCCACGCTCTCGCCCGACAGGACGCTCTGCGACGTTGCGCGCGCACTCGACGACTGCGAGCCCTCGACCCTGAGGTTGAGGTTGTAGCTCTCGAGGATGTTGCGGGCGGACGACACGCTCTGGCCCTTGAGGTCGGGCACTATGACCGTCTCGTGCACCTCTTCGGTCGTGTACAGGATGACGGTGGACCCGCGGGGGATCGAATACCCGGCGCGCGGGAACTGGTCGACGACGCTCGAGCCCTCGCCCACCACCTCGTAGCCGAGGCCTATCTGCTGCAGGCGCGAATAGGCGCTTGTGAGCGAGCTGCCGGTGACATAGGGCGTCGAGACATCGGTGTTCGCAAGCTCCTCTTCGGAATAGACGGGGTCCACCCCGAGATAGGGCAGGATGTCCGCCATGATCGAGCTGACTATCGGCGCCGCGATCACGCCGCCGTATATCGAAATGGGGCTGTGTGCCTCGTCGAGCATGATGTACACGACGACCTGCGGGTCGTCCACCGGCGCAAAGCCGCAGAAGGACGCGACATAGACCCTGTCGCTGCCGCCGAGCTTTTGCGAGGTGCCGCTCTTGCCCCCTATCCTGAAGCCCGCGACATAGGCGTTGCCGCTGTTGCCGCGCTCGACGACCTGCTCGAGGATCTCCCGCATGGTGTCCGACGTCTCCTCGCTGATCACCTGGCGCTTTATCTCGGGCTCGACCTTTTCGACGATGTTGCCCTCGCTGTCGATTATCTGGCGCACGAGGTGGGGCTGGACAAGGTTGCCCCCGTTCACCACCGCCGAAAACGCGGTGACCATCTGGATGGGCGTTATCGAGTTGGACTGGCCGTACGAGCAGCTCGCGAGGTTGACGAGCGACATCGTGTCGTCGTAGTACTGGCTGTAGCCCTCGCCGGGCAGGTCGATGCCGGTGCGCTCGGTGAGCCCGAACGAGTAAAAATAACTGTAAAAATCCTCGACGCCGATGCGCTGACCTATCTCGATAAACGCGGGGTTGCACGAGTTGACGACCGCGTTGGTGAAATCCTCCGCGCCGTGCCCCGTGAGCCGCGCGCAGTGCATGGTCCTGTCCCCGACCTTGATCGAGCCCGTGCAGTAGAAGGACGACTCGAGCGTCGCGGCGCCCGTTTCAAGCGCCGTAGAGGCGGTGACCACCTTGAAAACCGAGCCCGGCTCGTAGATGTCCGAGACCGCCTTGTTGCGCCACTGGGCGTTTTGCGCCTCGTACAGCGCCGTCGCGTACCCGTCGGTGCCGCGAAGCGCCTCGATCTCGGCCGCCTCCACGGGGTCGAGAATCTCAAACGGGTCGTTGGGGTCGTAGTCCCCCTTGACGGCAAGCCCCAATATCTCACCCGTGTTCACGTCCATCACGATGCCCGCGGCGCGCTGCTCGACGTTGTGCTCGCGCACCGCCGCCTCGAGATGGGTCTCGAGGCTGTGCTGGATGTACTCGTCTATCGTCAGCACAAGGCTGTTGCCGTCGACGGCGTCGTACCGCGTCTCGTATTGATAGAACATGTCGCTTCCGTTGGCGTTCTTCGCGGTGATTATCCGCCCGTCCGTCCCGCTGAGCACGTCGTCGTAGTACGCCTCGATGCCCGCGAGGCCCTGGTTGTCGGTGCCCACAAAGCCGAGCACATGCGCGGCGAAGTTGCCGTAGGGGTAGTAGCGCTTGGAGTCCTCGGTAAAGCTTATCCCGTTGAGCTTGTTTTCCGAGATAAACGCCCTTATCTCGTCGACAATCGGCTGGTCGACCTTGCGCTTGACGATCGAATAGTAGTTTTTCTCCTGACACTTTTCGTACACGGTGTCGTAGTCGACCTCCAAAATGCGCGAAAGGCCCTCGGAGATGAGCTCGTAGTTCTCCTTGCTTATGTCCATGGGCGAGAGAGCCACCGTCCACACGGTGGCGCTGCTCGCGAGCACGTTCATGTTGGTGTCGTATATCGTGCCGCGCATCGCGGGCACGACGGTGTCGCGCAGCTGCTGCCCCGTCGCGAGGTCGGTAAAATAGTCGTGTCTGACGATCGAGATGTTGACGAGCATGACCACCAAAAAACAGAACAAGGCGGTAATGACCATTACCACCCTACCCATGCGTTTTCTGTCGCTTGACGCGCTGCGCTTTAAATCCCTGTCGTTACGCTTGTCTGCCAATCCTCAGCCGACCTCCGAAATATGTATGCCGCGCAGGATGTCCCCGCCGCATTTTTAACGGCGGGCCGCATCCGACCTCTTTCGGCAGGGGTCTTAACCCATCCCCGCCCAAGGCCCCGGGCTCACACCTTCTGCCGTGTGTTGAATGCCGGGACGGCCCGGGACACGTTTACGGGCATCCCGCCTCGGCTCACGTCCCCCGCCGCCTGCAAAAGGGCGGGACGACGTCCCCCTGCCGGGCCGCCGCGCCGTCTCACAAACAGCCGCCGAGTGCGCGGATAAAAACGCTCGGCGGCCTGCGGCGCCCCGGCGCCCGAAGCGGCGTCAAGGGGGCGTTTAACACTATTATATTAGTTCCCGATAAAATCCATGACCCCATCAATGCAGGTTTCGAATATATTCTGCTTGCCCGAGTCCTCGGACACGATCCTGTTCGCGCCCTGAAGGTGGACGTAGTTTATCATGCTCGAGTCGGCCCTGATGAGCCCGAGCTCGGACGCGGCATAGTCCTCGGCGAACTTTATCGAAACCGAGCTCTCGAGCTGATAGTTGAGATAGGCATTGTGGCTCTCAAGCTCGGTGAGCTCGCTCTTGAGCGAATTTATCCTCGCCTTTGTCTCGTTGAGCTCGGTTCGCGAATAGACGGTGACGACCATCAAAACCGCGGTGAAAACCAGAACCAAAAACTTCGTCAGGATCCCGCCCCTGCGGCGCGAGGCACTTTTGCCCCCCTCTGTCCTGACAACCCTTACCTCGGCGGGCCTCTGCGGCGCGGGCGCGAACCGCGCAAAATCATATGCCGTGTTATTGTTTCTCATTTATTATATCCTTATCCGATACCCTATTTCAATATCTACTTTATTTTTTCCAAAACCCGCAGCTTTGCGCTGCGCGCACGGCGGTTGCTTGCGAGCTCATCCTCCGACGCCTCGAGCGGTTTTCTTGTGACTATTGTTGCCGACGGCGTCCGCCCGCATACGCACACGGGGAAATCGGGCGGGCAGACGCACCCCTGCGCCTTATCCGCAAAGAACCGCTTGACGACCCTGTCCTCAAGCGAGTGGAAGGTGATGACGCAAAACCTTCCGCCGGGCCTCAGCAGCTCGAATATCCCCTCAAGCCCCTCGCTCAGCGCGCCGAGCTCGTCGTTGACCGCTATGCGAAGCGCCTGGAACGTCCTCCTCGCGGGGTGCTTTTCCTTGCGCCGGACGGGCGGCGGAAGCGCCGAAATCACCGTCTCGCCGAGCTGCGACGTCGTCTCAATCCTGCCCTTCTGCCGCTCGGACACGATCTTTCGCGCGATAAGGTGCGCACAGGGCTCCTCGCCGTACTCCCGTATGATCGAGGCAAGCTGCTGCTCGTCGAGGGTGTTGACGAGGTCGGCGGCGCTCTGTCCTCTCGAGCTCATGCGCATGTCGAGCGCCCCCTCGCGGCTGTAGGAAAAGCCCCGCCCCGGGTCGTCGAGCTGGTGGGAGGACACCCCGAGGTCGAGCAGCGCCCCGTCGAGGCCGTCCGCCCTGCCCGCGAGCAGGGTTTTTACGTCCCTGAAATCCCCCTCGATCACGCACGCGCACCCGAACGGCCGCAGGCGCTCGGTCGCGGCCGCGACCGCCTCGGGGTCCTTGTCGAGGCTAAAGAGCCTGCCCCCCTTTAAGCGCTTTGCAATCTCGCTCGAGTGGCCCGCCCCGCCCGCGGTGCCGTCAAGGTACACCCCGTCGGGCTTGATGTCGAGATATTTTATGCACTCGCCGAGCAGGACGGGGATGTGCGCAAACTCACTCATATGTCAAGCTCCCTCATCTTTTCGTCGAGCATGTCGGAGGTTATCGAGTCGTTGACCTTCTCCCAGCGCGCCTTGTCCCATATCTCGGCGCGGTTGAGCACCCCGATGACCACGACGTCCTTTTCAAGCCCCGCGCGGGCGCGCAGGTTGGCGGGGATGAGAATCCTGCCCTGCTTGTCCGGCTCGACGATGGTCGCGTTCGCGAACAGAAAACGCTGGACATCGCGTGAGCGGCCGATCGGCTGCGCCTTTATCTTGTCGCACATCGCCTGCCACTCCTCGTCCGAGAAGACGACGAGGCAGTCGTCGAGCCAGCGGGTGATGTAAAACCGCTCGCCGAGCTCCTCCCTGAGGCGCGACGGGAAGATCATCCTGCCCTTGGGGTCGATGTTGTGGTTGTATTCACCCGTGAGCATCCCGTCACCACCTTCAACATTTTCAACACACTTTTCAACCACTTTATGCCACTTGGCACCACTTTTAACCACATTATACCCAATATGAGGATTCAAATCAATCGGAACAAATGTTTAATTTGACTTTTTGGGCACATCCGTCATTTTTAGCCGCTTTTTTGCTGTTTTCGGCAGGATTCCGGGCTGTGCGGGCCCCGCAGGGGGCGTTTGCGCACTCTCATCGGTCGGCACGCCCTTAGGTCTCCCTTGCCGAACGGTCGGCCGGTCGAGCTGTCGGGCTGCCGGGCTATCGCTCCTATTAAGCTCGCCCATGCGGCCTCCCTACGGGAATATGTAGGGCGTGCCGCATGTCCGTTCCGATACCATTCGACCAACTCGCGGGAATATGCGAGCCGTGTCGACGCAGCTGACGGAGAAGTTGACTGTACAAAGCCTTATCGTCTGAACATGCCTTTTGCCGCTGCTTTAGCCCGCCGCACACAATCCCCCCGCCGCTTCGCGGCCCTCCCCCTTTTACACAAGGGGGGCTTTGGGCTCTTCAGCAGGCCCCAAAGCTCATGTCCGTCCCGCGGGCCTCGAGTCCTTGAGCTTCCCCCGTGGGGGGGGAAAGCTGTCAGAGCCATCTGACTGATGAGGGGTAGTGTTTTTTTGCTTTATCCCTGCTATGAATAAAAAGCTCCTTCACCCCTCATCCACCGCGGGGCGGTCCCCCTTCCCCCCACGGGGGAAGGTTTCCGAGCCCTAAAGCTTATGTCCATCCATCAGGTCTCGCGCTCTTAGGCTCCCTTGCCGAACGGTCGGCCGTAATTGGTACGACGGCTCGAAAGGCGCATAATATCGCGCGGAGTGGCGAGCTATTGTTCCGATTAAGCTCGCCCGCGCGACCACGCCCCGCGAGAGTATGCGGGGTGTGTGCAAAGGGAGCTTGCCTGCGAAGCAGGCTGAGGGATTGACGCGCAAGGCCACGTCGTCTGAATCTGCTTTATGCGGCAATCTCAGTCCGTCGCCTGCAATCCCTCCGCCGCGGCACATAAAAAACGGCCTGTGAAAACTCACAGACCGTTTTTGTGTCCAAAGCGCAGGGCTCTTTTGTTTTTTGCGGGGTCTACTCTTAAACCCTCCCCCGCCGTCAATAGACGTTCTTCTTTTTTCTCCGCGAGCGCACGACGGTGATGACCAGCGACGCCGTGAGGCAGACGACCAAAAACACCGGCATGATCCAGCGGTTCTCGTTTTCGTTGAAGCTCAGCGCCTCTGTCCACAGCGAGTCCATAAGGGCGTTTATCTCGTCGGGCAGCAGCTTGAACACCTCGGTGTTTTCGAGGGTCTCTTCGTCGGGATAGGCGATCTCATATGCGGCGGCGTCGAGCTCGAGCAGCTCGAGCGCGTCGGTGACGGGGGTGGAATAGCCGATGTATTCGGCGTTTGCCGCCGATATCTCGGGCTCGCACATAAAGTTGATGAACATCTCGGCGGCTTCTTTGTTTGCCGCCCCCGCGGGGATCACCATCGCGTCGACAAAATAGTTGGTCGTCTCGTCGGGGACCACGAATCTGAGGTCGGGGTTTTCCGAGATCATCGTGATCGCGTCGCCCGCGTAGTAGGGCGCGATGGCCGCCTCTCCCCCCTCCATCTTGTTGAAGATTTCGTCCATGACATACGCCTGCACGAGCATCTTTTGGGCCTTGAGCTCGTCCGCCGCCTGCCTTATCTCGTCGGGGTTCTCGGTGTTCATCGAGTACCCGAGGCGGGCGAGCGATATCCCGAACGCATCGCGGGAGTTGCTGAACATGAGGATATTGCCCATAAACCGCTCGTCCCACAGGGCGTCCCACGAGGTTATCTCGTCCTCAATCATCGTCGAGTTATAGATGATGCCCACTATCCCCCACATGTAGGGCACCGAATACTCGTCGCCGGGGTCGTACTCAAGCCCGGTGTAGCTGTCGCCGATGAGCGCGGCGTTGGGGATGTTGTCATAGTCGAGCTTTAAGAGCATCCCCTCCGCCGCCATGCGGGCGACCATGTAGTCGGACGGGATGATCACGTCGTAGCTGACGCCGCCGCTTTTTATCTTGGCGTACATCTCCTCGTTGGAGGCGAACATGGTGTATCGCACCGTGATGCCTGTCAGCTCCTCGAACTCCTCGAGCACGTCGAGCGCGCCGTCCGAGCCGTCCGAGATGTACTCGCCCCAGTTGTACACGTTGAGGGTGATGTTCTGACCCTTAAATCTTTGGTAATAGGGGTCGCGCTCAAAGTCATACTCGCCCCCCGCCGCCGACACCGCCTGCGGCAGACACGCGAAGATTACCGCAAGGCACAGCAGAGTGCGAAAAAGCCTCTTTTTCACAATCTCCTCTCCTTTGCAATCTTTTTTTCGCCGCGTATGTCGCGGTAGTTCATCACGAGCAGGATGCTCAGCACGACCGCGAACAGGATTGCGGACAGCGCGTTTATCTCGGGGCTTACCTTGCGCCGCGTCATCGAATAGATGGCAAGCGGCAGGGTCTGCACCGTGCCCGAGGTAAAGTAGCTTATGACAAAATCGTCGATTGAGTAGGTCAGCGCCATCAAAAAGCCGGTCATGATTCCCGGCATGATCTCGGGCACGACCACCTTAAAGAACGCCTGCTTCGGCCCGCAGCCGAGGTCGAGCGCGGCTTCGTAGAGGTTTTTGTCCATCTGCCGCAGCTTGGGGCTCACCGACATGATGATGTACGGCACCTCAAAGGTGATGTGTGAGATGATCAGGGTGCCGAAGCCCATCTCAAACTTTATCCCGATAAAGGTCAGCAGGCTGCCGCCCGCGACAAACAGCAGCAGCATCGAGACGCCGATGACAATCTCGGGGTTGACGACGGGGATATAGGTGATGTTCATGACGGCGAGGCGCGCGCCCCGCTTCATGCTGTGTATGCCGACCGCGGCGAGGGTGCCGAGCACCGTCGCAAGCACCGAGGAGAGCGCCGCGACGACAAGCGTCATGCCGAGCGCCCGCAGGATGACCTCGTTTTGAAACAGCCGGCGGTACCAGTCGAGGGTAAAGCCGGTAAACAGGTTGCGGCTTTTGGAAGCGTTGAAGGAAAAGAAGATGAGCACAAGGATGGGGATATAGAGAAACGCGAACACGAGCCCCATGTACACCTTTGAGGACGCCGAAACCCTGTATTTCATATCAGCATCCCCTCCATCTCCTCGTCGTCGAACTGGTTGCATATACTCATGCAGAGCAGCACGACCACCATCAGCACAAGCGCCATGGCCGAGCCGAGGTGCGGGTTGTACGAGTTGCCCAAAAACTGCATCTCGATGAGGTCGCCGACCAGGATGTTGCGCCCGCCGCCCAGCATCCTCGAGATGATAAAGGTGCTTATCGAGGGAACGAACACCATCGTGATACCCGTCGTGATGCCGGGAACCGACAGCGGGATGACGACCTTGCTCATCACCCGCCACCTGCCCGCGCCGAGGTCCTGCGCGGCCTCGATGAGCGAGTTGTCAATCTTGACCATAACGGAATAGAGCGGCAGAATCATGAACGGCAGATAGTTGTACACCATGCCGAGCACGACCGCCCCCTGTGTGTTTATCATCTCGAACGGCCCCAGGCCGAACAGCCCGAAAAAGCGGTTGATGATGCCGTTGTCCTCGAGCAGCGACATCCACGCGTAGGTCCGCAGCAAAAAGTTCATCCACATCGGCAGCATGATGAGCATGATCACAAGGGACTGCTTGGCGGACTGAAGACGCGAGACGACATAGGCGAGCGGAAAGGCCAGCACAAGACAGATGACGGTGGCGATCAGCGCGAGCCATATCGAGCGCGCGAACACCGACGCGTACTGCCCGATGCTCGAAAGGTTGTCAATGGTAAAGTTGCCCTCCCTGTCGGTAAGCGCGTAATAGCCCACCATGCCGAGAGGCGCGACGATGAAGAGCACCATCCACACGAGGTACGGCACGCTTGCAATTTTAGTTTTCAGCATCGGCCGCGCCCTCCGATCTCTTCATGATGTGTATCTCGTCGGGGCCTATCCTCAGCCCGACCTGCGTGCCGGGGGCGGCGCTTTTGGTCGAGTGAACCTTCCACTCGTACCCGGCCTGGTCGATGAGCATCTCGTAGTGAACACCCTTGAACACGACGCTTTTTACGACGCCCCACAGCATCCCGTCGTCGGGCGCCACAATCTCGACGTCCTCGGGCCGCACCACCACGTCGACAAACTCGTCGGGCCCGAAGCCCGTGTCGACGCACTCAAACCGCTCGCCCGCAAACTGCACAAGGCGATCCTCGTGCATGATGCCGTCGAGGATGTTGCTCTCGCCGATAAAGTCGGCGACAAAGGCGTTCACCGGCTCGTTGTAGATGTCCTGCGGGGCGCCTATCTGCTGGATAATCCCCCCGTTCATCACGACCACGGTGTCCGACATCGTGAGCGCCTCCTCCTGGTCGTGGGTGACATAGATAAACGTTATCTCAAGGCTCTGCTGTATCCGCTTGAGCTCGACCTGCATGTCCTTGCGCAGCTTGAGGTCGAGCGCGCCGAGCGGCTCGTCCAAAAGCAATATGCGCGGCTCGTTGATGAGCGCGCGCGCAATGGCGACGCGCTGCTGCTGCCCGCCCGACATGCTCGCGACGCGCCTGCTCTCAAAGCCCTTGAGGTTTACAAGGGACAGCATCTCCTCAACCCTCGCCTTGACCTCCTGCTCGGGGGTCTTCTTGAGCCGCAGCCCGAAGGCCACGTTCTCAAACACGTTGAGGTGGGGAAACAGGGCGTATCGCTGAAACACCGTGTTGACCTCGCGCTTGTAGGGCGGCAGGTTGGTTATATCCCTGCCGTTAAAAAGTACCCTGCCGCTGTCTGGGGTCAAAAACCCGCCGATGAGCCGCAGAGTAGTCGTCTTGCCGCAGCCCGACGGCCCCAAAAGAGTGACGAACTCTTTGTCGTGGATGTCGAGGCTGAGGTTGTCAAGGATCGTCTCGCCGTCAAACTGAACCGAGCAGCCGTCGAGACGCACAATGACAGTATTCTCCATTGTAATGCACCCCTTTGCGGTAAAATTGGGTTCTCGCCTTTTGACGAGCGGCGTTTCCCGCAGACACCCCGCAAAAAGGTTTGTTACACCGCCGCAGGCGCGGCGGCTGCAGTGTCTGTTTCGAGCGCCGGGTTTCTTGTGGGAACCACCCACAATGAGACTAATATAAGGCCTGTGCACAGGTTTGTCAATATCTTTCAAAAATTTGTCTTTTTCGCCGATGTCCGCGGTTGTGCGTCAACGGCCCCCGTTACCGTCGGTTTACAGCGATTTTCTCTAAATTGCTTGTGAATTCTCCCGGTTACTCATTTTCTATCATTTATCGTGCGGGCGTCGACGGGTTTACGCCGCGCCGGCGCACCCGCAAAAGCTGCCGCAGGGCGAGGGTGTCGCACAGCGGGACAGTCGCCGTTTGCGGCGGAAAAGGGTTGAGCGGGCTGTGTGTGTGCCGCGGGCGGGCCCTCGACCCATTGCCAAGAGTCCGAAAGCATACAAGACTTACAAGCACCCGGCGCCTCAAACGCATATAGTTTTCGATGAAAGCCCTGCAAATACGCGAACGCCCGGGAGACACAAAAAAGCCCGGCGCGTGCGCCGGGCTTTGCGGCCCATAGAAAAGAGGCCGCCCGTTCATCCTCACATGAACTTGTCGAGCTCCGCCTCGACCTCGGGCATCTTTTTGACCCGGGGCGAGGAGATGAGCTTGCCGCGGGTGATGACGGTTTTGACATTCCTGAGCGCCGAGAGGTCGTCGAGCGGGTTTTTGTCGGTGACGATGATGTCGGCGCACTTGCCCTTTTCGAGGGTGCCGGTGACATCGCCCATGCCCAGGATGCCGGCGTTGACCTCGGTCGCGGTGTGCAGCGCGAACGAGTTGCTGACGCCGCAGTATTTGGCGAAATAGTACACCTCGCGCCACATGTCATAGTGAGTGATATAGGGGCACCCGGTGTCGGTGCCGAGGCCGACCGCTATGCCGTTCTCAAGACACTCCTTGGCGCAGTTGATAATCCCTTTAAAGAGGTATTCGCCGTTGTACTTGGCGACGTCGGACACGCGGCTCACCGACTGGTCAAACAGCGCAAACGGCAGCGCGGGAGAGATGGTGCACACGAGCGCCGCGCCCTTCTCTTTAAACAGCTGCATCATGCGCTCGTTGGGCTCGGCCCCGTGCTCGATGGTGTCGACGCCGTTCTCGAGCGCGACGATGATGCCCTGCGGGCTCTCGACATGCGCGGCGACCTTAAAGCCGAGCCTGTGCGCCTCGTCGCACGCGGCCTTGACGTACTCGGGCGGCATCTTGAGCTCGCCCGGCTCCCCCTTGACCTTGGCGTCGAGCACCCCGCCCGTAATCATCAGCTTGATGAGGTCGGGCTTGCCCTCGGCGATGAGGTCGACATATTTGACAGCGTCCTCGGCGCTCTTTGCAACGTGCGCGAGCGACCCCGCCATGTGCCCGCCCGGGACCGACACCGCCATGTCGGACGCGAGAACCCGCGGCCCGACGAGCCTGCCCTCGTTTATCCTGTTTCGGATCGTGGTGTCAAAGTCGCGCACACCGCCCACCGTGCGCACCGTTGTGACCCCGCTCATGAGCTGTGTCTTGGCGAGGTTTTCACACATCTTGAGGACGACGGCGCGCACCAGCGCATGCTTGTTGAGCAGCCCCACCAGCTTGACGGGGTCGCTCGGCTTTTTCTTGGGCTTTCCGCTCGAGGGAAGGTGGATGTGCAGGTTTATAAGGCCCGGCATAATGTACCCGCCGCCCACATCGACCCTTTGGCAGCCGCCCGCTTCGCCGTCCGGCACGATGTCGGCAATCCTGTCGCCGTCGATCACAACCGCCATGCCCCTCTGCGGCTGCATGTCCAGCCTGCCGTCAAGAACCGCGCCGTTCACAAGTGCGTATTTCATTTTTTACCTCCAAAGAAAGCTGTTATTTTGGTTGCGCTGATTGCGGGCCGCGCCTTTGCCGATGCTGCCCGCGCTCACTGTAAAAGTTTTGCCGCCGCGGCGCTATCCCCGCGTCCCGAGGGGGTCGGCCGCAGTCTGTGCGCCCGGCGGCGCATCGATCCCGCGCAGGCGCTGCCCCGTCTCGCGGCGAAACAGCGCGGCGCACTCGACCGCCGCGTGCTCAAGCGTCCCGATATCCGCGTCGGTGAGCACCCCGTCGGGATAGAGGTGATAGGGCCGTTTCACGTGCCACAGGGTTGCCGAGGGGTGCTTTTGAAGCGCGCCCACCGCCCTCGCGACGGTGCAGAAAAAACCGCTGCGGTCGAACATGATGCGAAACAGCAGCGGAAGCCGCTTTATCGTCCGCTCAAAAAGCGCGGCGTCGGGCGGCTGCTCGCCGAAAACACGGCAGAGCTGCTCGTTGCAGCTTATGACACACCTGCGCTGCCCGTCGTCCTGCGGCAGGTCGCGTCTCCATGCAAACCTTCTCGGCGTGACGCCCGTCTCCTTTTGCATCTGAAGCGCCTCAAACGCGCTCTCAAACCGGACGTGGGCTGCGCCCTCGTCCATGCCCGTCGCCCCGCTCGTCTCGGCCGCCCGCTTTTCAATGTACGGATGCGCGCAGCCGTCCAGCATCAGATGTAGCGCCCAGCCGTACAGATACGCCGCCGACACGGCATCGCCGCTTTTGAGGCGCTCTTCCGCGAGCCCTAACGGGAGCTCGCAGCGCATCCCGTGAAGCCGCTGTCCCAGCTTGCCCATCTCTGTCCCCCCGCCGGCAACAGCGCAGTAGAACAGCAGGTCGGGCCCCTGCGAGCCGAGTCTGAACAGGTTCGGATATCCGCCGAGCGCGGTTTTCAACTCCTGCTGCATTCCCCCTTCCCCGAGCAGCCTGTCCGCCTCGAGGGAATGGGTTATAAAATCGGGCATGCTATCCGTCCTTTCACCGCGCCCCGCGCCCATATGCTGCGCAAGCCGATTTTGTACGGTCGGACCCTGCGCGTCCGACCCCAAAAAGCTTCGGCGGGTCAAATGCAACGCGACCCGCCGATCCTTTTGTTTACCAGTAGCTGATGTTCATATCGACGGGGCCCGATATGCCGTCCACCGTCCCCCTCGAGGTGTACTGCCAGATGTCATACCTGCCCTTGTAGCTCGACTTTACATCCACCGAGCCTGTGTAGTGGGCAAGCCAAATGATGTAGTTTGAGATGCTCGAGGCGTACAGCTTGTTCTCGAGAAAGTCCTTGTTCGCGTACACCGCGGGGATGTACCCCGCGTTCTTGACGGTCTCACAGAATGCTATACACACCCTGGTGCGCTCGTCGCGCGTGAGCCTGTCGGCCCGCCCTGTCAGCGACGACGTCGCGTACTCGACGTCGATTGCGACGGGGAACTGCAAGCCGCCGTAGCCCTCGAGCAGCTGAAGACACATGCTCGCCTCCTCGACGGCCTCCTGCTCGTTTATCGCCTGCGAGTAGAAGTAGACGCCGACCTTGAGGCCCGCGGCCATCGCGCCGCTGATGTTCTTGCGGAACATGCTGTCGGCGACCAGCTTGCCGGTGCCGTACCCGCGGAAGCCGAGGCGGATGAACACAAACTCGATGCCCGCCGCCTTGACCCTGTTCCAGTCGATGGTGTTCTGATAGGTCGAGACGTCGATGCCGAGTCTCGTGCCGCTGCCGCTGCCGCCGAGCAGACCGTCCGAACCGAATATGTACGTCTTGCCCGAGATGACCTGCACCCCCGTCACCATGACGCCGTTTTTGTCGTAGTAGCGGGTATAGTTGTCCTGCCAGCCGTAGCGGACGGTGACCTTTTCGGTGAACCGCTCGATCGGGATCTCGGGGCAGCTGCCGTTGCGCGAGCCGTCGGCGTTGAACAGCGACGAGACCTCGATCGTCTCGACCCTTGTCTCATAGACGGGCTCACTCGGCGGCGGGTCTACGCCCTCGTTGCCGCCCTCGTTCCCGGTACCGGGGGTGTTTGGGCCGCCGCCCTCGTTGCCGCCCTCGTTCCCGGTACCGGGGGTGTTTGGGCCGCCGCCCTCGTTGCCGCCCTCGGTGCCGGGGTCGGGCGTGTTTGTCTCGCCGCCCCCGCCTTCGGCGCCCTCGGCCGTCAAAAAGGTGACAATCATGTCGCCCGAAAACGCAGTCCCGTCGGCCGCCGTCACCTCGACCTGATAATCGTAGTAGATCCTTGTGATGTTGCCGGCGGAATCGAGGTCGACATAATATTTTGTGCGGGTCCCGTCGCCGAGCTTGATGTAGTTTTTGCCGTCGGCCGCCTCAATTGCCGCGCCGTCCCGCAGCCTGTAGCCGACAACGGGGTTGCCGTTCGCGTCCTTTTTGTCGACCTCTGCCGTGCTCGAGGGGACATATTCGACCGTGTCTGCAACGGTATCGGTGCCGCCCGAGACGTTGCCCGCGCCGCCGCCCCCGCCCGACGAGCCGTACTGCTTATCGTCCTGCGAAGCGTCGATCTCGTCCGCCGACACAATGAGCTCGGAGACATCCTGTTTTTCAAACACGATCTTGGGCACGACGTCGACACTTACGGGGTTGGGGGTCTCAAAATCCTCCATCGGCTCGACCGAGACGATGTATTCGCCCTCTTTGACGTCGTCTATGTACTCGTTGCCGTCCATGTCCTCGTCGACGACCCGCGCGACCTCCTCGCCCGTCGCGCTGTCGCTCACCACGATCTCAAACGGCACACCCGTCACAAGGCCGCCCGTCATGTCCAAAATCGAGATGTCTATATCGAGCTCGAGCGAAATCGCCTTAATCCTGATGAGCGTGTCATTGGACACAAACGCCGTGCGGCGCACGGGGGACAGCTGTGTCGCCTCGTCGGGGCCCGAATAGCTCGGCGAGAGCTTTACGAGCCTGCTCGCGCTTGCCGCGGCGCCCGTGGACGACAGAAACACCGCCGCGACCAACAGCACCGACAGCACGCCGCGCACCGCCTTCTTTCGCATAAAAGCGGATATCCTTTCGGCAAAACCGTTTTTGTTCATCAACATACCTCCCAACACTGCGGGTAAACCGACACGACGCCGCGGAACAGGAACCGCGTCGGATAAGCAGACAAAACCGTCGTGAAAAGCGCCGCGCCCCGACATTGCAGCCGTCCCGACGGCACAAGCCGCGCCGCCTACCTGTCAAAAGGGGGCATCCGCCGGCAGGACAGCGCGGCGTATAAGTATTTATATTATATATTAACGCGGCAAAAATGACAAGCCCTGCGGGGCGGAGGGCCGTTTTTTATAAACCGGCAAAAAAAAGATTGATTTTCGGACGTCAATTTGCTAATATAATTTTAAAAATGACGTCATCCATTTTTTATTATCTATTTTGCTCTGTGCGACATCGCCGCAGAGCAAAGATTCGGAGGATTTAATCATGAGCGAATATGTCATAATGACCGACTCATCCTGCGACCTGCCCGCGCAGCTTGCCGACAGGCTGGGGCTTGTTGTCGCGCCGCTCACGGTCGTGATCGACGGGCGTGAATACCGCAACCTGCTCGACGGCAGCGAGATATCGTTTGAAGACATCTACTCGAGGCTGCGCGGCGGAGAGGTGGCCACGACCGCGGCGGTGAACATCGACGGCTTCACCTCGCTGATGAGGCCCATCCTCGAGAGCGGCAGGGACATCCTGTACCTCGGATTCTCGAGCGCGCTCAGCAGCACCTACTCCGCGGGGGCGGCCGCTTGCGAGGCGCTCAGGGCCGAGTTCCCCGAGCGCACGCTGCTGCACGTCGACACGCTCAGCGCGTCGATGGGGCAGGGGCTGCTCGTTTGGCTCACCTGCAAAAAGCGGGACGAGGGCGCGACGATCGAACAGGCGCGCGACTACGCCGAGCAGACAAAGCTCAACGTCTGCCACCGCTTTACGGTGGACGACCTGCACTTTTTACACCGAGGGGGCAGGGTGTCCAAGACGGTGGCCGTGGTCGGCTCGATGCTCAGCATCAAGCCCGTCATGCACACCGACAACGAGGGCCGTCTGACGCTCGTCGGCAAGGTTCGCGGCAGGCGCGCTTCGCTCGACTCGCTGGTCGACAGTATGCGCAAAACAGCAACAGACCCCAAGGCACAGACGGTGTTCATCGTGCACGGCGACTGCCTTGACGACGCAAAGTACGTCGCGGGCAGGGTTAGGGAGGAGCTCGGCGTCAAGGACATTGTCATCAACTATGTCGGCCCTGTCATCGGCTCTCATTCGGGCCCCGGGACCGTTGCGCTCTTTTTTGTCGGAACCGAACGTTAGCACCGCGCGAGGGCTTCCCCTTCTCTGACGGTTTATGCGCTTTTTTAAGCGACACAAAAGCGCCTCGGCGCTCGGGATCCCCGCCTTTCGGGCGGGGATTTTGTGTGAACGCCTGATTTGATTCGACACGCATTTTCACTTTGGATAACGACATGCGGCCGGGAACGACGCTTATGCCGCAGGGTTATATGAAACCGCCCGGTTTTTGCGGCCCTCACAGCTTGTACGGGGCGCCGAACCTGCGCGGTGTGTATAACAGGTGCTTTTATTTTTGCAAAAAACAGCTATAATATAATCTGTCTTTGTGCTCGCTGCCGCGCGACAGGGGGATCCGTTTTTTGGGGAGAGTCAAGCGCTCTTGCCGCAGCAGCCCGCATGCAGGGCGCCGGACTTTTCCTTCGCTTCGCTCACTTGCGGCAATACTTTATGCGGCCGCACGCGCGAGAGATGCCGACGGCTGCCGCATGCCCTATCCCCCCTCGAAAACGCTCTTAGGCTTTTCATGTCTTTGCGCGTGATTCGACCGAATATGCAAGGATTTTTGCCCGAGCTGCGTTATTATACTGTGTTGTATTATCCGCACGGGCCGACGCCCGAAGGGAGGCGCAAATTGACCGAAGCCCTGAAATACCTCGACGACATCATCCCGTACATTGCGGCCTCGCTGCTGCCCTATGCGGTCATAAGATATATCGTTTACAGCGCATTTACAAAGCGCAGATTCAGGACGTCGTTTGCCCACGAGGCGGCGCTTTTTCTGCTCTGCTCGTCCCTTATTGCCGCCGCGGCACTGACGGTGCTGCCCGAGTTTTTGCAGTTTTCGGTGAGCAAGCCCGAGGTGCTGACCTACAACCTGCGCCCCTTTATGATCTTTGTAAACTCGCGCAACCATATCCTTTTGAACGGCAACTATTCCTATTTTTATATAAACTTTTTCGGCAACATCCTGCTGCTGTTCCCCGCGTCATTTATCTTCAGCCTCTGCTTCAGAGGCAACGGTTTCGCGCGGGTGACGGCCGCCGGTCTGTGCCTGTCCCTTGTGATCGAGATTTTGCAGTACTCGCTCGGACGGTGCTCGGACATCGACGACCTGATGCTCAACACGGTCGGGACGATGCTGGGTTTTGCCGTTTACCGTCTTGTCGCAAGGGCCTTTCCCGCGTTTGTCGAGTGGTGCAGGGTCCGCTATATCGTAAAGCCCGAGCCTTAAGACAAGAGAAGAAAAGAAAGCGGATCATATGAATAAAACCAAAGCGAATAACCGCCCTCCCGCGACGTCATCGCCGGGTGCGCAAGCCCGATTTTTGACCTCGATCAAACGGCACAAAGGGCTTGTCGCGGCGTTTGCGGTCATGCTCGCGCTCAACCTGCTGTGCCTTGTGTTAAGCCTTATTCCCTCGGCGGCGACCGCCTATGTCGACAACCTGTCGGGCCCGTTTAAACGGCTGCTCGCGCTCGTTCTCTCCCCCCTGCCCTTCGCCCTTGCGGAGGTCGAGGTCGTGCTTGCGCTGCCCGCGCTCGCCGTCTATATTGCCGTCAGCGCGGTAAGGGCGCTTAGGGCTGAAAACCATCTCAAGTCGGGTTTAAAAAGCCTTATAAAGCTGGGCGCGGCACTGCTTGCGGTCGTCACGGCCTTTAACCTTATGTGGGGCGTCAACTACTACGCGCGCTCGTTCAAAGAGCGGAGCGGCATCGCAGCCGACGGCTGCACCGTGCAGCAGCTTGCCCGGGCGACCGAGTATTTTGCGCAGCTTGTCAACGAGACGGCCCCCCTCGTACCGCGCGGCGAAAACGGGCTGTACCGAGAGGACACGGGCGAGGTTTTTGAGCGGTGCAAAACGCTCTTCCGGGGTATTTCCGACGAGTTCCCCTTTCTGCGCGGGCGCGAGGTAAAGCCCAAGGGCGTCATGCTGTCCGAGCAGTTGAGCATGATCAACACGACGGGGATCACCTTCCCGTTCACGGGCGAGTGCTGTGTAAACACCCACGCCCCCTTCTGCTTTGTGCCGGTGACGGCGGCGCACGAGACGGCGCACCAGCGGAACGTCGCGTCGGAGGACGAGGCCAACTTTGTCGCCGTGCTCGCCTGCCTTTCAAGCGACGACGCGGGGTTCAGATATTCGGGCAGCCTGTACGGGTATCTGCTGCTCTCGAACGCGCTCTACTCCGCCGACCGCGAGCGGTTTTACGACATCCGCGGAACGCTGTGCGAGGAGGCACTGTGCGACCTGCGCTGTAACAGCGCCTACTGGCAATCATACAAAAGCGAGCTGTCCGAGACAACCGACAGGATGTACGACGGGCTTTTGAAAACCTACGACCAGGAGGACGGCATCAAGAGTTACGGCGCGGCGGCAGACCTGCTGACGGCGTACTTCGGCGGCGCGGGGCGCGGCGAACGGTAGTTTTTCCGTCGCGGAATATAAAGCCCTATTGCAGCACTGCGGACAGCGGCAGACGGAGGCCGAACGGGGGTTGTCCCGCGTATTTGTCATCCCTTATTTTAGCAATCGAGCTGTTTCGCATATACCCGTGTACAGTCGTTTCGACCTGTGTGAGCAACGCCGGCCTTTGTCTTTTGCGGTCCGTGGACAGGACGGCACAATCCGCCCTCCTCCCCGCAGTTCGGGAAACCTTGTCCGGCGTCGTTTTTCCCCATTTGCCGACGCGTTTTTCGGCCTTGACGGCGTGCTTCGGTCGGCGCCTGTGTCCGACATTTTGAGCGCCGCGATCTCGGCTTTCAACATCGCACGGGTTTTATCGGGAGCTGCCCGCAGCGGCGCGGCAGGTCGCTTTAACAGGCATACAATCAGCGTGAAAACACCCCGCGGAGCTTTGTATCGGCGGGGTGTTTTTTATCAGTATTTTATAAAAAAAACGGTGAAACAACTCTGCTTTATGTGGCCGAAAGCTTGTTTTACACGGCGCCGCATCCTGTCGCAGCAATGCTTTTTTACGGCGAAAAAACCCTTTTTCCCGGGGAGTTCGGGCTGAATTCTTCAAAAAAAACGGCTATAAAATGTCTATTTTTCCGTCCTCTGCACAGCGAAGAGCGGATGAGAACAGACCGCGGGAAAGGAGCACAAGCTGCTCTGTGTCCTCTGCACCTGCCGTCTCGTAGGACGAGTGCATCGCAAGCTGTGCAAGGCCGACATCGGCCGACATGATGCTGAGCTTGTCGAGCACGATGCTGCCCAGGGTGGAGCCGCCGGGCAGGTCGCTTCTGTTGTGGAAGGTTTGCAGCTTTACACCCGATTTCTCTGCGAGTGTGCCGACAATCGCTGCACCCACGGCATCGGTCGCGTACTTCACGCCGTGCTTGAGCACCACGCCGCCGTTCATGACAACCATGTTTTCGGGGTCGAAGAGCTCGGGATGGGTGGGGCTCACCGCGTGGGCGTTGTCGGCGCTTAAAAGAAAGCTCGAGCGCAGGGCCGCCGCCTGCCGGAATCTGTCGTTTCCGCACGCCTCGCCGATGCGCGCCGTCATCTCGCTGAGCAGCGTGCCCTCGGCGCCCTGCATCGTGCCGCTGCCTATCTCTTCACAGTCAAAGCAGACATAGATCTGCACGCTTCCGTCACGGGGCTCGCCGCTCAAAAATCCCTCGAGGGTCGCAAAGGCGCACTGAAGGTCATCGAGCCGGGGCGACGAGATGAATTCGTTTTCGGAGCCCCAAACGACGGCGCCGTCCCGGCAATAGAGCCTCAGCTCGTGGGACACGACATCCTCGGGGCGGCAGCCCGCGCTTTCGGCGCACAGCGCGAGCAGGTCGGCGTCGGTGCGCAGCGAAAGCGTTGGGGACATGTCGGTGGATACGTTGAGGGCAACGCCCTTGTTCGCGTCGCGGTTGTAGTGTATCGGCAGACTCGGAATCATGACGAGGTCGCGGTCGACGTTGCACAAAAGGGTTTTCAGACCGCTCTCGGTCTTCACAAGCAGCCGCCCCGCAACACTTAAGGGGCGGTCAAACCAGGTGGAATAGAGCGCGCCGCCGTAGGCCTCCACCCCGAGGCACGCGTAGTTTTTACCCGTTTTTGCGCAGCCGCTCTTTACCCTGAACGACGGGCTGTCGCCATGCGACGCCGCGATGACAAAGCTGTCGGCGCGTCCGTCGGGGGGCATCCTGAACGCCAAAACGGTCGAGTTGTTGCGGGTCACAAAGTACCCCCTGCCCGCCTCTGCTCGGCCGCACTCGCCCTCCGCGATGCGTTTAAATCCGTGCTGCTCGAGCACGGCGCATATGTTCGCCGCCGCGTGAAACGGCGTGGGGCTTGCTTTAATAAAATCAAACAGCCTTTCGTTGAGAGTCATCCTCACGCTTCCCTTCGCTTAACGCTTTTTATCTGTCTGTGCTTAAAGTATAGCACATTTTTCATCCGACGACCACACATGAATCAAGCGGGACGCGCCGACGAAGAAAAAGTTTGAATTTCAAATTTTCCTTGACAACGCTCCCGCAGCGGAGTAAAATTATTTGAAGTTCAAACTATCAGGAGGCGGCAATGGCACAACAGCACGCGGCGATAAACGACTTTTTGAAGGTTTTGTTCCGCGACGTTCTCAGGCTCGAGGAAAAAAGCCTTGCACAGAGCGGCCATAAAAACCTGTCGCTTTCCGAAATACACGTGCTCGAGGCAATTGAGGAGCACGGCGGCGAGGGGATGAACGCGGCCGCGACGAGCCTCGGCGTGACCAAGGGCACACTGACGGTGTCGGTCAAGACGCTTGAGCAGAAGGGGTACCTTTCGCGCGAGCGGGATAAGCGGGACAGACGCCGGGTCGTCACTACCCTTTCGCCCGCAGCACAAACGGTTTTGAACAGCCATGCGGAGTTTCACAACAGGCTCGTCGCCGGCATCACGGAAAACCTGTCCCCCGACGAAACAAGGGCGCTCTGCGAAATGCTCGACAAGCTGCACGGTTTTTTCGGAAGCATTTGAGGGCGCAGGCATGGTTTGCGCAGGGGTGCTTCCGCTCCCTGCGGCCGCCCGCGAACATATACGGGTTGTGTTTGCACATATCCCGTCCTTCAGGTCGGTTTCCTGCCGCGGATTAAGCTCGCCGCGCACAATCCCTCCGCCGCGGCTTATGCCGTGCCGCCTCCCTTTACACATCTCCCATTTTCCCGTGAGGCGGTCGGATGTTAAAGACGCCGACATCATCCGGCCGCCTCACGGGACTGTGTGAACCCTGCCGCGCGTCGTTCCCATTGCGGCGTGCATCTGCCGCGCGGAGCGACAGGGCGTCAAGGAAGCGGACATTTGACATGAGGCGCAGCATTCTGTGCCTTTCGAGCTGTCGTTCCCATTGAGCTCGACCGCGCGGTAGGGGAGGCCCGGGCTCGCAGAAGGCTTTGAGCCGATCCCGCAGCGGCACAGCATTTTTTGTACACTATCTTTCGCGGCAAGGCTGCTCTCAAAGTCCGCCTTGCCGAACATAAAAGGAGTAATCATGGTTAGAATTTTAACGGATTCGACCTCGGACATTCTGCCCGAGGAGGCAAAACAGCTCGGAACAGAGCTCATACCGCTCACGGTGAATTTCGGCGAAAAATCGTATGTTGACGGTGTCGACCTCACCTCGGACGGCTTTTTCGAGCTGCTCGAGCACTCCGACGCTCTACCCTTCACAAGCCAGCCCAGCCCCGAGGATTTCATCCGTCATTTTGAAGCGGCGGAGAACGCGGGCGATGAGCTTGTCGCCGTGCTTATCTCAAGCGAGCTGTCGGGGACCCTCGCGGGGGCGCGCATCGCGAAGGACAGCGGGCCCTTCGACGGCGTCTACATCGTGGACAGCCGAAACGTCACCATCGCCCTCGGCCTCATTGTCCGCGAGCTCGTCGCCTACAGGGACGCCCACCCAGAGGCCTCCGGCGCCGACATCGCGCAGGAGGCCGAGCGCCTTGCCGCAAACGCCTGTCTGTACGGAATCGTGGACACCCTGAAGTACCTGCGCAAGGGCGGCAGGCTGTCCGCGGCGGGCGCGGCGGCGGGCGCCGTATTGGGCATCAAGCCCGTCCTGCAAATCAAGGACGGCAAGGTGACCGTGATCGACAAGGTTCGCGGCGCTGCCGCGGCAAACGCGAGGCTTATCGAGATAATGAAGGAAAACCTGCGTCCCGAGTGCCCCTGCTGTGTGGGCTATACCCGCGACCGCAGCGCCGCCGACCGGATGACCGCGGGCCTCGCCGAAATGGGCGTACATCCCTCAAAAACCGTCGGTCTCGGCAGCGTGCTCGGCACCCATGTGGGGCCGGGCGCGTGCGCGGTTGCGTTTATAAGCGACGCGGCGCTTTGACATAAAGACGCACGCGTACATGCGTCGGATTCGCTGTGCGCGCCGTCGGGGCCTGTCTGCCTTGTCGGCTTTGCCGCCCGCGCAAAAGCGGACGATGAGCAGTCCCTTGGGCCGGCCGCATCGATTTACACATGAGACGGATTGTGAAGGGTGGTTTCACCATCCCGACGGTTCATCTGCGGCGGAACGGCACAAAGCCGGAAAGGCGATGATCGACCGGCCGGAAGGAACCGAAGCGGGAGTATCCGGGGCGCCCGGGCGCTCCGTTTTCTTTGTCGTCCCCTTAATAAGAGCGCATTTATTCACCGCCGGCAGGCGGGCGGCGGCATGGCCTGCGGCCATCTTGCGCCCTTCGGGGGGAAAACGGGGTTATACCCCTTGCAGACGAGGAAGCGAGGGAAATGCGTCCGTCGCGTGCCCTCCGGGGAACGGGGCCGGGACGGTTCGGCCATCGTTCCCCTCGCCGGTATATACACCAGACGCCAACAGCGGCTTGTGCATCGGATGCAGCCGGCGCCGATCACCGGGGCTTGGGGGATTCGGCCGTCGGCAAGCGTCACAGGGTATATACCTGCGCATTGCCTGCCACCGCAGCCACTGCCTATAAATGAGGGCTGAAAGCCGCCGATATTGATATGACAAATCGATAAATCGGGATTTGGAGGGATAAAATGGACAGACCTGTTACGACATTATTCATGCTGATGTCTGTTGACGGAAAAATCAGCACAGGAGCAACAGATGATTTAGATG
>CAYSRC010000008.1:0-63515 GCA_964433495.1 uncultured Oscillospiraceae bacterium | reverse complement strand
GGTGGATGAGGGGGCGGGGAGCTTCTTATTCACGGCAAGCCTGAAGTCAAACGAGCGAGCTAACCCCTCATCAGTCAGCTGCGCTGACACGGCTCGCATATTCCCGCGAGTTGTGCCGAACGCCGTTCCGATTGCGTTCGGCTCTTCCCCCCACGGGGGAAGCTCAAGGGCGTCAATCCCTCGGTCGACTTCGTCGACACGGCTCGCATATTCCCGCGAGTTGTGTCGGCCGTCGTACCGATTACGGCCGACTCTCCCTTTACACAAGGGAGCCTAAGGGCCCGAGGCTCGATAGATAGGCGTAAGCTTTAAGTTCCAAAAATCTTCCCCCTGTCGGCGTTAATAGGAACGAACGTCGACAGGGTTCACATACTCTCGTGAATTCTACCGAGTGTAAATTGTACGACACTCGGCACACCCTACGGGAATATGTAGGGCGTGCGGCATGTCCGTACCTTTAACATGCGGCCGCCCTGCGGGAGTATGCAGGGCGAGGGGGAAGGGGGATCGCTCGCGGTGGATGAGGGGTCAGGGGGTCTGTTCATTTGCGCAGGTGCGAGGGATTCCCGGGGGGGCGCCGCTGATTTCGGCATCGGGACACCCGGAACATTACACCCCCCGTTCCCCAAAAGCCCGGTCGGCCGAAGCTGTGTCCCCCGAAGCTGAACGTCCTCCCAAAGAATAATTTAAAAATAATCACTAAAAGGCAGACCCCGGCGCGCCGAACGCGCGGGGGCAGGTTTCAGATGACAGGTTTCGTTGTAAAAAAAATCGTATATGACAAGGACGGCGAGCGGCGCGAGCGCGGTATCTCGGGCGCGCTCGCGGGCGCGGTGGGCGTCGCGTGCAACGCCGTGCTGTGCGCCTTCAAGCTCGCTGTGGGGCTGGTGAGCGGCAGTGTCTCGATCACCGCCGACGCCGTCAACAACCTCTCGGACGCGGGCTCGTCCGCCGTCACCCTCCTCAGCTTTAAGATAGCCTCAAAGCCCGCCGACAAAGAACACCCCTACGGCCACGCGCGCGTCGAGTATCTCGCGGGCGCGCTCATTTCGGTCGTGATTTTGCTGCTGGGGCTTGAGCTCGCCTCGAGCTCGCTCGAGCGCATCCTCACCCCCGCGCCGGCGAGCTTCGGCCCGCTGTCCTTCGCGGTGCTGGCGGCGGGTGTCGCGGTCAAGCTGTGGATGTCGGTGTTTTACGGCAGGGTGGGGCGTGAGATAAACTCGAGCTCGCTCAAGGCGTCGTCCGCCGACAGCCGAAACGACGTCGTCACCACCCTCGGGGTGATGGCGGGCGCGCTCGTCGAGGTCATCTGGCACGTCGACATCGACGGATACGTCGGCGCCGCCGTCGCGGCCTTTATCCTCATTTCGGGCGTCTCGCTGCTCAAGGAGGCCCTCAGCCCCCTCATCGGCGCGGCGCCGCCGCGGGAGCTTGTGGAGAGCATCACCGGCCTTTTGGCGGGCTATGACGAGATCATCGGCACCCACGACCTGATGGTCCATTCGTACGGGCCGGGGCGGGAGTTCGCCACCGTCCACGCCGAGATGCCCGCCTCCCTCGACCCGCTCGTCAGCCACGGCATCATCGACAACATCGAGCGCCGTGCCGAGCGCGAGCTCGGCGTGCACCTCGTCATCCACTATGACCCTGTCGACTGCGACGACGAGACGAGGGCGAGGATGCTCGCGCTCGTCGAGGGGATCGTCGCGGATATCGACCCCCGCCTGTCGGTGCACGATCTGCGGGTCGTCGCGGCGCACGACCACACCAACGTCGTCTTTGACGTGTCGGCGCCGTGGGGCTTCCCCATCAAAAACGCCGAGATAAAACGCCTGATCACCGCGGGAATAAAGGCGCAGGACGAGACGATATTCCCCGTGTTGGAGGTCGAGCACGGCTTTGAAAGTAAGGGATAACGAGGTCGGCTGGAGCCCGTGGCACGGCTGCGTAAAAAAGAGCGAGGGCTGCCTCAACTGCTATGTCTACAGGATAGATTCAAGGCACGGCAGGGACGCCTCGCGCGTCTTCAGGACGGCGGATTTTGACCTGCCCCTGCGCAAAAAACGGGACGGCAGCTATGTCATCCCCCCGGGCTCGAGGGTTGACACCTGCTTTTCGACCGACTTTTTCCTCGAGGCGGCCGACGGCTGGCGCGGCAGGGTCTTTGAGATGATGCGGCAGCGCAGCGACCTCGACTTCTTTTTTATCACAAAGCGCATCGAGCGCCTCGCGCAGTGCGTGCCCGACGACTGGGGCGACGGCTACGACAACGTGTGCGTCGGCTGCACTTGTGAGAACCAGCGCCGCGCCGACGAGCGTCTGCCCCTCTTTTTGGAGGCCCCGGTCGCGCACAGGATGATCATCTGCTCGCCGCTGCTCGAGCGCATCGACCTGCGCCGCTATCTCGGCGGGTGGATCGAAAAGCTCGTCGCGAGCGGCGAGTCGGGGGACGCGGCGCGGGTGTGCGACTACCGCTGGATCCTGTCGCTGCGCGACCAGTGCCTCGACGCGGGCGTGCCCTTTTGGTTCAAGGAGACGGGCGCGCGGCTGCTGAAGGACGGCAGGGTCTACCGCATCCCCCGCAGCGAGCAGCACGCGCAGGCGCGAAGGGCGGGCATCAACCTCCTGTGAGACGGTCGGGGCAGAGGCTGGGCCGATGTTCACTATTTTGTATAATTTTATTAAAATATACGATTTGTTTTACCAGAATATCTTTCAAAGCAATCATAGAAGAGGAGTCTTTTATGCCGTCGTCGCTGTTTTTTGACATCCTGCTCGGCCTGCTTGTCGCGGCAGCCGCCGCGGGCGCAGTGTATTCCATCATAAAGCACCGGGGTACGGGGTGCGGCGGCTGTTCGGGGTGCGCGGGGGGCTTCTGCCGCCCCGGCTGCGGGGGATGCGACGGGCAGAACCCCGAGCGGGGGGACGCGTGCGGCGGACGCGGGGACGGGCCCCGAAACGGTTGAGCGCGTTCGTCTACATCCTCGAGTGCGCGGACGGCTCCCTCTACACCGGCTGGACCGACGACCTCGAGCGGCGGCTTCGCCGCCACAACGCGGGGCGGGGCGCAAAGTACACCCGCTCGCGCCTGCCGGTGCGGCTTGTCTATCACGAGCGGGCGGACGACAAGCCGTCGGCGCTGCGGCGCGAAATCGAGATAAAAAAGCTCTCAAGGGCGCAAAAGCTGTGCCTTATCCATAACAATCAAAAGGAGAAGAGTGAAATGGGCAAGATACCGACGCTTGAGGAGGCGCGCGGGCTTCTCAGGCGGTACAATTCCGAGGAGTTTCACCTGCGGCACGCCGAGATCGTCTCGGGCGTGATGGGTTGGTTCGCGCAGCGCAGCGACCCCGACAACCGCGAATTTTGGGAGGTCGTCGGGCTGCTTCACGACCTCGACTTTGAGCGCTGGCCCGAGCAGCACTGCGTCAAGGAGGTCGAGCTGATGCGCGAAGAGGGTCTTGACGAGCGCCTCGTCAGGGCGTGCGCGAGTCACGGCTGGGGCATGACGGGCTCGCAGTACGAGCCCGAGCACATCATGGAAAAGACCCTTTTCGCGGTGGACGAGCTGACGGGCCTCATCGGCGCCGTCGCGATCATGCGGCCGTCCAAAAGCGTCAGCGACCTCGAGCTCAAGTCGGTCAAAAAGAAGTTCAAGCAACCCTCCTTCGCCGCGGGCTGCTCGCGCGAGACCATCTCGCGCGGCGCCGAGATGATGGGCGCCCCGCTCGACGAGCTGATAACCGACACCATCGAGGCGATGCGCTCGCTTGCCGACAGAATGGAGATATAGACCGATATGGACAAGGGATATCTTGAGCGGGTGCGCAGCGCCCAGGGGATGGCCAAAAGCTGCATCGAACAGCTTGTCGATTTCATAAAACCCGGCGTCACCGACGTCGAGATCCACGACCGGGCGGCCGAGATCATGACCGGCCTCGGCAGCACCGGGTGGTGGATCCACGGCGACCCGGCGCTGGTGCTTACGGGCGAGCGCTCAACCTACTCCGCGCGGCGCGACCCGAACGCCCGCCCCGCGGTGTACACCGTCGCACAGGAGGACATCGTCTCGGTAGACGTCGCGCCCATGGCAGGCGACGCGTGGGGCGATTTTGCGCGCACCTTTTTTGTGTACGACGGCGCGGCGCACTTCGAGCCCCGCCGCGAGGACGACCGCGAGGGCTATGCGCTGTCGCTCGAGCTCAAGCGCAGGATGCTTGAATTTGTGGACGAGGGGACGACCTTTGCCGAGCTGTGGCGCGCGACGACGGACTGGCTGCGCGGGGCGGGATATCAAAACTGCGACTATCACGACAACTTCGGCCACACCGTCGAGCTCGACCCCGACGACCGCGTCACCATCGCGGACGGCGTGGACAGGACGATCTTCGGCTGCGACAGGCCTTTTACCTACGAGCCCCATTTCAAAAAGATGGGCGGAAGCCGCGGCTACAAGCACGAGGACATGTACATTTTCAGTCAGGGAGGACTTGTTAAGATATGAAATACATCGTTTCGGGCATCTCCATCGTGAACGACATCGTCTACACCGACAAGCCCGAGGAAAAGTGCATCCTCGGCGGCGCGCTCTACACCGCAAGCGGTATCAAGCTGTACACCGACGACATGGTCTTTGTCACGACGGGCGGCAGCGACTATTTTGATTTTTACGGCGATTACTTTGAGCGAAACGGCTATGACCGAAGCGCCGTATATATGACCCTGCCCATGACCCATTACAGCCGCCTTGTGTACGAGGAGGACGGAAGCTGGCAGGAGTATCATCTCGGCGGGGCCGATTTTTTCGAGCGCTATCTCGCCGAGACCTCGCGCAGCCCCGAGATGCTTGCGCCGTTCTGCGGCGAGGACACAAAGGGCATCGCGTTTGACAGCCACGCCGACGACCCGATGTGGGAGCGCATAGACGAGGTAAGGGTCCTTGCGCCGAACGCCCGCCTCTCGTGGGAGGTGCAGACCTTTGACTCGGAGGACCCCGACCCCGAAAAGCACAAAATTGTCGAGCGCAACATCCGACTGTGCGACATGTTCTCGATGAACCTGCACGAAGCGTCCCGGTACTTCGGCTCGCAGGACGAGCAGACGGTCATCGACAGGATAAGGGAGCTCGGCGTGCCCTGCTTTTTGCGCGCGGGCGAGCGGGGCGCGTATTTTGTGACAGAGGACGGCGCGGTCTTTGTGCCGTCGCTGCGCGCGCCCGTCGCGGTGGATGTGACCGGGTGCGGCAACAGCTCGACGGCGGCGGCGTTCTACGGCTTCTGCGAGGGCTTTTCGCCCGAAAAAGCGGCGCTGTGCGGCAACATCGCGGCGAGCTTCAACGTGCGCGAGCGCGGCCCGATGAAGCAGCCCGCCGCCTACCGCGAGCAGGCGCTGCGGCTGCTGAACGCCCGATAGAAAAGGCTATTCTGTCGGTTGATAGGGCTTGCTGCGGTGCACAGGCGACAACGGGAACACCCCCGCCGGGAGGCGGGGGTGTTCTGTTTGCCGTGCATGGGTCGGGATGTCGTGAGCATCTCTCAATATAAAAAGCCGCAAGTCGTACAGCGGGCCAATCCCCCCTTACCGAACGCCGTTCCCGTTGCTTCGGCGCGGTAAAATTGCAGCGGTGGGTCGATTTGCGCAACGGGACTTTATAATGCGATCCCTCGGTCGACCGACGCCGACAGCCCCGGCACAAGGGGCCCCTAAGCAGGGCATTGCGGCAGACATGGGGTCTCGGCAACCGCCCGGCTCAAAATATAAAGGACGCAAGGTTTACTGCGAACCCCCGCAAAGCCCCCTTGCCGAACGCTGTATCGGTTGCGTTCGGCGCGGTAAAATTGCAGCGGTGGCCCGATTTGCGCAACGGGACTTTATAATGCGATCCCTCGGTCGACCGACGCCGACAGCCCCGGCACAAGGGGCCCCTAAGCAGGGCATTGCGGCAGACATGGGGTCTCGGCAACCGCCCGGCTCAAAATATAAAGGACGCAAGGTTTACTGCGAACCCCGCAAAGCCCCCTTGCCGAACGCTGTATCGGTTGCGTTCGGCGAGGGGAACCGAAGGTCAAAGCCGGCGATCCCTCCGCCGACCGCCGGCAACCGCCCGGCCCGCCGGCTTGTTATTTTACCGAGCGTCTGCCCGCAAGCACCTCGCGGTAGTCCTCGAGATTTTTTCTCAGCAGCCTCGGGATGTCGAGCTCGTAGGGACAGCGGGTCATGCACGCGCCGCAGTTTACGCACTGCTCGATCTTTTCCATCTCGGCCTGCCAGTGCTCATTGAGCCAGCTGTCGGACGGCGCGCGCCGTATCATCTGGGACATGCGCGCGCACTGGTTGATGACGATGCCTGCGGTGCAGGGCGCGCAATAGCCGCAGCCGCGGCAGAAGTCGCCCAGCAGCTCGCTGCGGTCGCGCTCGATTACGTCGCGCAGCTCGTCGGTCATCGCGGGGACGCCCTCAAAAAACGCAAGCCACTCGTCGAGCTCGCTCTCGCGCTGCACGCCCCATATCGGCAGCACGTTGTCGTACTGCGCCATGAACGCCATGCACGCCGCCGCGTTGCCGAGCAGCCCGCCCGACAGCCCCTTCATCGCGATAAAGCCGACGTTGTTTTTGCGGCAGCGCTCGACGAGCGCAATGTCCCGCTCGGACGCGAGATAGCTGAACGGGAACTGCAGCGTCTCGTACAGGCCGCTGTCCGCAAGCTCCTCTGCAACGCCTATCTTGTGCGCCGTGACCCCGATGTGGCGGATGAGCCCCTGCTTCTTTGCCTCGAGCATCGCCTCGTACATCCCCGTGCCGTCGCCGGGTCGGTAGCAGCGGCCCGCGCAGTGGAACTGATAGACGTCTATGTAGTCGGTTCGAAGGTTTTTGAGGGAGGTTCTGAGATCGGCCCAAAACTCCTCGGGTGTGGTCGCGGCCGTCTTGGTGGCGATATAGAGTCTGTCTCGCTTACCCTCAAAGGCGAGGCCCAGCTTTTCCTCGCTGTCCGAATAGGCCCTTGCCGTGTCGAAAAAGACAAAGCCGCCCTCGAGCGCTTTGTTTAGGATTGCGACCGCGGTCTTTGTGTCGACCCGCTGAATCGGCAGTGCGCCGAACGCGTTTTGAGGGGTGGCGATCCCCGTCGTGCCGAGTGTGATTGTCTTCATTGAACGGTGTCTCCTTTTTTGTTTTTTATATTTTTGTATCGCCGACATACCGACGAGGCAGGGATGCACCGAAAAGCCGGGGGAAATGACCCGGCGGGAGCGCGGAAGGCCCGGGCTCCCTGCCGACCGCGCGGGAAGGGGGCTTGGGATGCAGCAAACCTTAAAGCTTATGCCCATCCATCGGGGCTTGTACCCTTGGGCTCCCTTACCGAACGCAATCGGTACGGCGTTCGGTACAACTCACGGGAATTTGTGAGCCGTGTGCAAAGGGAGCTGCCCGCAAAGCAGGCTGAGGGATTGTCTGTGCAAGAGCATGTCGTCTAACTATGCTTTATGTTACGATTTTAGCTCGCTGCCTGCAATCCCCCCGCCGCTTTGCGGCCCTTTTCTCTCTGCACACGCTCCACAAATTCCCGTGAGGCAATCCATACATCGTTCCTATTATGCGCGGTAAGGGGGGCTTTGGGTTCTCGGCAGGCCCCTCTCCCGGTGCGCGAGCGTCAAAACCGCATAAGGCTTGTTTTTAAAAGGGCGCGGCGGGGGATGAAGCCGACGCCCGCACCCGTCCCAAAACCTGCGGCCCGTCAATAAAACAGCCGCCGTTTTATCTGATCCTTCAGTCGGTTGTGGCTTTCGATGTACATGAGCAGCGCCGAGATCATCAGGCAGGGCACGAGCGCAAGCAGCGACCAGGACGGGAACCGCAGCGCGAGGTAGAGTGCGATCGACCCCTCAACGGCGACGGTAAGCAGCCCGGCGACGGTGACGATCACCGCGCACTGCACAAGCGGAGCGCGGACATGCCCGACCGTGAACGCGCACACAAAAACCGCGGCAAAAACCGAGAAACACAGCGGCAGACCGAGACGAAAAAACCAGTTGCCGCCCGTGAGAAGGCAGATCATCAGGACGTACAGCGTGACCGCCGCAAAGTCTGCCGCGAGCGACACAAAAAGGTGCTTGCCCCCGAGCACAAGGGGCAGCAGGACGATGACAAAGATGCAGATGAGTGCCCCCGCGACGTAGAGCGACCAGGGGGAGCGGGGGTCGGTCAGCATGTTGGTGAGCACCGACACAAGCAGCGGGATGAGCAGCAGGATGGAGACAAGTCCCGCGCCGTAGCGGCGGTCGACCCGCTCGATGACCTTTTCAAGCGTCTTGGGATAGGGCCTTTTGCTCGGCTCGCGCCACGGGTCTGCGGGGTTCATCACCTCGACGCCGCACAGCGGGCAGTGTTTTTCGCTCGGGGCAAGCTCTACCCCGCAGTTGACACAGTATGACATTTGATGTTTGCTCCTCCGAAAATGTTGTCGGTCGCCTGCGGTCCGCTTCAAAACGTGTCCCGCTTTCCGGTTCCCGCGCCCTCCGCTGAGGTCGGCGCCCCGGGCGGGGCCTTCACCTGTGCAAAAGAATTCGCGCGGGCGCCCAGGATACAAGAGGGAGGCGGGCGACAGCCGCTTAAACGCCCTTGACGGCCTGTTTTTGACGCCGAGCGGTTGAAAACCGCAAAAAATGTTCAAAAATGCGGCATATGTCGCTTAAAAAACGGCTTTGTGCCCGCATATGTCCCTTTCGGGGACGAGGCGTGGGCAGGCTTTTAAACGGGAGCCCTGCGCTCGACGGCGGGGCGCTTGATCGTGCGGGTGAAGTTCATCACGAGGTTGCCGCGGCCCCCGTTCGACGGCCCGCGCGCTCAATAGGGCGCGTTGCTCTCGACCGTGACGTGCAGCCCGAGCTTCACGAGCGAGCGGAAAAACTCGCGCCCGACGACGGGGCGCTTGATCGTGCGGGTGAAGTTCATCACGAGGTTGCCGCGGCTCCCGTTCGACGGCCCGCGCGCTCAATAGGGCGCGTTGCTCTCGACCGTGACGTGCAGCCCGAGCTTCACGAGCGAGCGGAAAAACTCGCGCTCGATGACGGGGCTCTTGATCGTGCGGGTAAAGTTCATCACGAGGTTGCCGCGCAAGGTCGCGCACGCGAGGGTGACGGGGTTGGTTCTGAGCGGCCCCAGCATAAAGTCGAGCCTCGCGACATGCTCGCTCATCTCGTCGGGCAGGGTGACGACCCCGAGGTTGCTTATCGTCGTCGAGGAGGTTCGGTCGCCGTTGAGGATGTAGATGACCTTCATCAGCGGGTTTTTGATGAACAGCGGCACCAGCCGGATGATCGGGTTGGTCTCCGAGTGGACGTTGGTCGACATGCGCACGTTGAGCATCTTTTCCGACCCCTCGACCGCCATGAACCCCTTGACGAACCGAATCGCTTCGTCGAGGGTGTACTCGCCGTAGGCGGGGAATATGCCGGGGTTGACAAAGGAGGAGAAGTTGCGCAGCGTGTTGTTTTTATAGTACTTCCGCAGGTTGATCGGTACGCACACCTTTATCGGCATGCTGCGGCGTCGCCTGCTCACCTCGGTGCGCTGAACCGAGCGGAACGCCAAAATCAGCAGCGCGGTCAACAGCTCGTTGACCGTTGCGCCGTGGCTGTGCGCCTTCTCCTTGAGAAGCATGGCGTCGGTCATGCCGGTGACGATGTTGATAAAATAGCGGTCCTCGGGCGTTTCTCGGATGTGGTAGGCGGCGTCCTCCTTGCGCGAGCGGCTCGCGGGGCGCGCGTATTTCATGAAGCTGTCCTCGAGCTCGCCCTCGAGCGGCGGCGTCGAGCAGTCGAGCACCCCGTCGCCCGCGGGGATCACAAGGCCGTGTTTAAGGCGCAGGTACTCGGCGACGAGCGTCTTTAAAAAGGTTAGGCCCCCCGTGCCGTCGGTGAGCACGTGAAAGAACTCGACCGCAATCCTGCTCTCATGCACCCGAACCCTGAACATAAAGCCGCCGTTCTCGCGCAGGTTCATGCGCACAAGCGGGTTGGCGACGTCGCCCGTGATGTCGGGCGCGCCGTCGATGTGCTCGAGATAGTACCAAAAAAAGCCGCGGCGCAGCCTGACCGAAAAGCTCGGCATCCGCCGCAGGACGTTGTCCTGCGCCCGGCGCAGGACGTCGAGGTCGACGGGCTCGGTCAGCTCGGCCGAGACGCGGAACATCGCCGTCCAGCCGCGCGACATCGCGGCGGGGTAGATCTTTGCTGCGTTGTCGAGCTTGAGCCACCGATAGTCGGCCTTAACGGGTCGCTTGTCCATCTGCTGCTTCCTCTGCTGTGTTCTCGTCCCCTATTTTTTCACCTAAAAAGTCGTTTATGCGCTCGAGCGCCTCTTTGGCCTCGGGTATGCCGAACAGCACATACACGTGCCACATGCCCTCCTCGACACGGCACTCGCAGCGGCAGCCGTGCGCCGTCAGCGCGTCGCGCATCGAGATCGCGTCGCTGCGCAGCAGCTCGTCCCCGCCGACAAAGATGAGGCTGTCGGGCAGCCCCGAGAGGTCACCGAACAGGGGGGAAATGAGCGGGTTCTTGAGGTCGTCCCCGCCGTAGTATCCCGCGCTCTTCATGAGTGCCGGGCGAAAGAGCGAGGGGTCGACCTCCTCGTTGTCGCTATAGCTTTGGCCCGAGCAGGTGAGGTCGCACCAGGGCGAGAGCGCCACGGCGCACGCGGGCATGGGCGAGCCCTCCCGCTTTATCCTTAAAAGCAGGGCGTACACGAGGCCGCCGCCCGCCGATTCGCCCACGACGGCGACCCGCCCCGGGGGGCAGCGCTCGAGCACCCGCCTGTAGGCCTCGTACGCGTCGTCGAGCGCCGCGGGGAAGGGGTTTTCGGGCGCGAGGCGGTAGCCCACGCACAGCGTCCTGCGCCCGCAGGCGTCGGCGAGTATGCCGCCGAAGCCGCGCGCATAGCTGAGCGTGCCCGCGGTATAGCTGCCGCCGTGCAGATAGAGAATCGCGCCGCCCCTGTCACCCGAGCGCGGGACCGCCCACTGCGCCTCAAAGCCGTCGAATTCTTCGGGCAGATATTCGACCTTGGCGCGAAGGGCCTTTGCCCCGAGCTCGCCCAGGCTGTCCTGCGCGGCGCGGCCCTGCTCGATATCCATATCTATGCGCTTTAAAATCGGCTTCATCAGCTTTATCTGCGCACGCATCACGTTCCCGAGTATCGAAGGCATCTGTCCTCCCGACTGCCGGGCGGCGGTTGGATTTTCCATGGAACACCGATGGCTCGCCGCCCGTTTTCTACTATAATACTATATTTGCACGCGATATACAATCGAATCGCGCCCGCGCGCGGCCGCTTCACCACAGCGCCGAAAGGCCTCCCCGCGCGAAAAAATGGGCTTGGGATTCAGAAAGCCCTTAAGCTCGCACTCGTCCCACGGGGTTTCGCGCCCTTGAGCTTCCCCCCCGTGGGGGGGGGAGAGCCGAACGGTCGGCCGTAATCGGTACGACGGCCGACACTCCGCGCGGCAGATGCGCGTCGCAATCGGTACGGCGTTCGGCAGGGTTCACATATTCTCGTGAATTCAGCCGAGTGTAAAAAAGTACGACACTCGGCACGCCCCGTGAGAGTATGAGGGGTGTGCTGCATGTCCGTACCTTTAACATGCGGCCACCCTGCGGGAATATGCAGGGCGTGTCGAATGTCCGTTCCGCTGCCATTCGACCGACTCGCGGGAATATGCGAGCCGTGTCGACGCAGTCGACTGAGGAATTGACCGTGCAAAGCCCCGTCGCCCGAACGGGCTTTATGCTGCGTTTTTAGCCCGCTGTACACAATTCCCTTCGCGGCTTCCGCGCGTATGGGCATGAAAATATTTTCCGCTTTCCTTTTAGGAAGCTCTTCTCAAAAACGGTCAACGGCTATAAAATGGTGTTGATCGAACGGTTAACGGAGGCGGACGTCATGAACGAGCGATTCTTTTCTCTGCCGGAGGAAAAACAGCAGAGCATCATCAACGCGGGCTACCGGGTGTTTTCGCAAAACGCCTACAAGAACAGCCCGATGAGCGAGATCGCGGCCGAGGCGGGCATAAGCAAGTCGCTGCTCTTCCACTATTTTCGCAACAAAAAGGAGCTGTACCTGTTTTTGTGGGACAGGTGCGCCGAGATAACGATCGAGCATCTGACGAAGTCGGGCTGTTACGGGGGCGGCGACCTGTTCGAGAGCATGGAAAGGGGCATGCGGGCCAAGATGGAGATCATCCGCAGCTATCCCGACATGGCAAGCTTCACGCTGAAGGCCTTTTACGAGACCGACGCCGACATCTCCCCGGCCGTGCAGGAGAGCTATCACCGATACTTCAACTTCAAGGCGGACAGAGCACGGGTGAACATGGACCCCGCGCAGTTCGTTCAGGGCCTTGACATACAAATGATGTACCGCGAGATGTACCTCGCCTCGGAGGGGTACATCTGGGAGATGGTCCGGCGGGGGAACGTCGACATGGCCGAGATGGAGGCAGGCTTTTCAAGGCTCATGGGTTTTTGGAAGAGCGTATATCTCAGAAAGGGGTGACGGACGGTGCAGGCGATCAAAACGGCAAAGCTTACCAAATACTACGGCGGCGCGAGGGGGATAGTCGACCTCGACCTCGAGGTCGGACAGGGTGAGCTGTTCGGCTTCATCGGGCCCAACGGCGCGGGAAAATCCACCGCGATAAGGACGCTGCTCGGGCTCATCGCGCCCACGTCGGGCAGCGCCGAGATATTCGGCATGGATGTGACGAGGGAGCGGCGGAACATCCTGCGGGAGGTGGGCTATCTCCCGGCCGAGGCGGTGTTTTACCGCGGGATGCGGGTGCGGGACGCGCTGAAACTGTCCGCCGAGCTGCGAAGGGCCGACTGCGCCGCCGAGGCGGGGCGGCTGTGTGAGCGCCTGCGCCTTGATGTGTCGCGAAGGATAGACGAGCTGTCGTTCGGCAGCCGCAAAAAGGTCGCCGTCGTGTGCGCGCTTCAGCACCGCCCGCGGCTGCTGGTGCTCGACGAGCCGACGGGCGGGCTCGACCCGCTGATGCAAAGGGAGTTTTTTGAGATAATTCGCGAGCGGAACGGCGAGGGGACGACGGTGCTGATGTCGAGCCACATCCTATCGGAGATCCAGCGCAACTGTACCCGCGCGGCGATTATCCGCGACGGCCGCGTCATCGCGTGCGGCAGCGTGGACGAGCTGTCGCGCGCCCGCGCGAAGCGCGTCGCGGTGCGCGGCGTATTCAACCCGCAGGGCCTTGCGGGGGTTAAGGATCTGAAACGTCAGAGGGAGCTGTGCAGTTTTTTGTACGCGGGCGATATGAACAGCCTGCTGCGGGCGCTGAGCGCGGGGGAGATAGACGACCTCGCGGTGAGCGAGCCCGACCTCGAGGAGGTATTTATGCACTATTATAAAAAGGAGGACGAACGGGCATGACACTTGTAAAGCACGAGCTTCGGCAGGGAAAGACCTCGTTTTTGATCTGGACGGCCTCAGTGAGCGCCGTTCTCGCGGTGTGCATTTTTCTGTTCCCCGAGATGAAGGGGCAGGCCGCGGGCATGGGGGAGGCGTTTGCCTCGATGGGCTCGTTCACCGCGGCGTTCGGCATGGACCGTCTGAACTTCGGCACGTTCTCGGGCTTTTACGCGGTCGAGTGCGGCAACGTCCTCGGCCTCGGCGGCGCGTTTTACGCGTGCCTCGGCGGCGCGGGGATGCTCGGCAGGGAGGAGCGGGACGGAACCGCCGATTTTCTGCTGACCCATCCCGTCGGCAGGGCGCGGGTCGTCACCGAGAAGCTCGCCGCCCTTCTCCTGCTGATAACGGCCATGAACGCCGCCGTCTTCGCCGTCTGCGCAGGCTCGGCCGCCGCGGTCGGCGAAGCGGCGTCGTGGAGGGAGACAGGCCTGCTGCACCTCGCCTATTATCTGCTCGAGATCGAGCTCGCCTGTGTATGCTTCGGGATATCGGCGTTCATCCGAGGGGGCGGCGCGGGCGTGGGCATCGGCGTCGCCGCGGCGATGTATTTTTTGAACCTTGTCGCGAATATAGCGGATTCGGCCGAGTTTTTGAAATATATAACGCCCTACGGCTACTGCGATGGCGCCGACATCCTGTCGAACGGCTGTATCGACGGGTGGAGGGCGGCGCTCGGCGCGGCGCTCGGCTTATGCGGCGTCGCGGCGGCGTATCTGAAATATACGACCAAGGACATCCGCTGAGCGGCCGGGACGGCGCGGCATGGGGGCGGCGGGGGAAACCCCGCCGCCTTTTCGCACAAAAGTTTGGGGCGTGTCTTCTGCTGTCGCAGGTGACCCTGAGAAGCTGCCGTGAGCCCAAAAGCCCCCCCTTGCCGCATGTAATCGGAACGATAGCCCGAAAGGCGCAAAAAGGCCGCGCCGAACGTCAAACGTCCGTTCCGCTTACGTTTGACCAATCCGTGCGGCAGATGCGCGTCATAAGCGGAACAAACATTCGGCAGAATTCACGGGAAAATATGAACCCTTTCGGCTGTTGTACCGTTTACTGCCGACAGCGCTCGGCAGGGGGCTTGAGAGCCTGCCGCACAAAGAGACTGTTCGGCAAGGGGACCTAAGGGCCGGGGACAGGCTGACCCGATTCCCGGCGCTGCGCGGGCCCCCAAACACGGGGCGCACGACGGCAACCCCCAAAATTTTCGGTTTAATCTGAGATTTTTTATATAAATATGAAGATTTTTCTATTCGTTTCGACGCGGTAAAAGTTTACAATTTTATCAGTGGCGACACAAATTTATTTAAGGAGGAACAAGAATGAAAAAGAGAATAGCCATTATTCTTACGCTTGTTATGATGATCGGCCTTTTAGCGGGCTGCTCGGCGCCCGCGCAGGGCGGCGGTGAAGGCGGGGAGGGCGGCGAAGGCGGCGACTCCGACTTCCGCGTGGACGTCTTCTACTATGATTACTCCGACGTCTACATCTCGACCGTTCGCGCCTCGCTCGACGAGCAGCTTAAGAGCGCTCTCGGCGTGACCCCCAACAACTGGGACGCCGCGGGCAGCCAGCCCACCCAGACCGACCAGGTCAACACGGCCATAACGGCGGGGTCCGACCTTCTCATCGTCAACATAGTTGAGACCTCGACCTCCGACCCGGCGAAGGACATCGTCGAGGCGGCGCGCAACGCCGACATCCCCGTCATCTTCTTCAACCGCGAGGTTGCGGACAACGACGTCATCAACAGCTATGACAAGTGCGCCTTCGTGGGCACCAACGCCCCCGATGCCGGCCACATGCAGGGCGAGATGATCGGCAACTACCTGCTCGACAACTACGATGCGGTCGACCTCAACGGCGACGGCGTCATCACCTACGTCATGTTCAAGGGCCAGGAGGGCAACGCCGAGGCCGAGGCGAGAACCCGGTTTGCGGTCGAGGACGCCGACGCGCTGCTGACGGGCGCGGGCAAGCCGGCGCTCGAGTACTATGACGCGGGCGCCGCCACCAAGTACCTTGTCGACACCGCGGGCAAATGGTCCGCCGCTGCCGCCAACGACTACATGGTCACGCTGCTCGGCTCCTACAACGCCGACAACAACAACATGATTGAGCTCGTCATCTGCAACAACGACGGCATGGCGACGGGTGCCATCTCGGCGCTGCAGAACGTCGGCTACAACAACGGCGACGGCACGACGATCATCCCCGTGTTCGGCGTTGACGCCACCGACGACGCCAAGGCCCTCATCAAGGCGGGCAACATGACCGGCTCGATCAAGCAGGACGCGGTGGGCATGGCCTCGACCATCACCACCCTTGCCGTCAACGCGCAGAACGGCGACGACATCATGGCGAACACCGGCAGCTACACGGTTGACTCGGACGTTGCCAAGATCCGTGTGCCGTACGCGATGTACGACGCCACCACCCAGGACTGACCCCGCGGGGCTGTCACGAGAAAACGTCTGTCGACGGTTAAAATGAACCTTAAGGCAAGCGGGGCGCAGGATGCACCCCGCTTGCCGACGTAGTCACGGCTTCGCGCGCGCGGGACAGAGGGGGGCTTTTGCTTTCGCCCGCCGCGGGGCCGGCCGCCCCGGGCGGCCCGAAAACGCCGCGGCCCCGTCAGACGCGGGCGGCCGGTTGTGCGCGGGCGAAGCGGTGACTGCGAAAACCGAGAAGGGGGAAATGTATATTGGATAAGCCGGCACTGCTTGAGATGCGCGGCATCTCAAAAGAATTCCCGGGCGTCAAGGCGCTTGACAACGTCAGCCTGACCGTCCGGCCCGGCACCGTCCACGCCCTTATGGGGGAGAACGGCGCGGGCAAGTCCACGCTCATGAAGTGCCTGTTCGGCATCTACCGCCGCGACGCCGGCACGGTTGTCCTCGACGGCAGGGAGGTCGAGTTCAAAAGCTCCAAGGAGGCGCTTGAAAACGGTGTCGCGATGGTGCACCAGGAACTCAACCAGGCCCTCACGCGCACCGTCAAGGACAACCTTTGGCTCGGGCGTTACCCCAAGGTGGGGGGCTTTATCGTAAGCGAGCGGATAATGGACCAAAAGACGCGCGAGATCTTCAAGACGCTCGAGGTCAACGTCGACCCCGGCGCGGTGATGTCGACCCTCCCCGTCTCGCAGCGCCAGATGGTCGAGATCGCCAAGGCGGTCTCGTACGACGCCAAGGTCATCGTCTTTGACGAGCCGACCTCGTCGCTCACCGAGGCCGAGGTCGAACACCTGTTCAGGATAATCAACATGCTGCGCGACAGGGGCTGCGGCATCATCTACATCAGCCACAAGATGGAGGAGATCCTGCGCATAAGCGACGACGTCACCATCATGCGCGACGGCACCTGGGTCGCGACGCGCCCCGCGAGCGAGCTGACGATGGACGAGATCATCAAGCTGATGGTCGGGCGCGAGCTTACCAATCGCTTCCCGCCCAAGACCAACAAGCCGTCCGAGGTCGTGCTCGAGGTCGAGCACATGACGGGAAGGTACACCCCGCTCAAGGACGCGACCTTCAACGTGCGCAAGGGCGAGATTCTCGGCATCGCGGGCCTCGACGGCTCGGGCCGCACCGAGGTGCTCGAAAACCTGTTCGGCGCGATGACGCGCGGCGGCGGCACAATCAGGCTGCACGGCAAAACCATCGAGAACAGGTCGCCCCGCGAGGCGATCAAAAACGGCTTTGCGCTGCTGACCGAAGAGCGCCGCGCGACGGGCATCTTCGGCATCCGCGACATCAAGGAAAACACCGTCATCTCGAACATAAAGAACTACCTCGTCGGCGGTGTGTGCCTCAGCGACAAAAAGATGCGCGAGGACACCGACTGGTCCATAGACGCCATGCGGATCAAAACGCCATCCCAGCGCACCCGGATCCGCTCGCTGTCGGGCGGCAACCAGCAAAAGGTCATCATCGGGCGTTGGCTGCTGACAAAGCCCGAGGTGCTGCTGCTCGACGAGCCCACAAGGGGCATCGACGTCGGCGCGAAGTATGAGATCTATCAGCTCATCATCAACCTCGCCGAGCAGGGCAAGAGCGTCGTCATGGTCTCGTCCGAGATGCCCGAGCTGCTCGGCGTCTGCGACCGCATCATGGTCATGTCGGGCGGCAGGGTCGCGGGCGAGGTGGACGCGGCGAACACAAGCCAGGAGGAGATCTTGACCCTGGCGGCTAAATTTGTGTAAACGAGGAGGAAGTTCACGTGAGTAAAAGGTCTAACGAGGGCGCGGGCAAGCTGACCGCAGCAAGGATAGGGGACGCCCTGCTCAACAACGCGCTCATCATCATCATGCTGGTCGTCGCGGTGTACGTGGCGATCTCGCAGCCGGCGTTCCTTTCGCCGAGCTCGCTTATCAACCTGCTGTCGCTGACGGCGGCCTATCTGCCCGTCGCGCTGGGCATTGCGGGGTGCATCGTCCTCACCGGCACCGACCTGTCCGCGGGCCGCGCGGTCGGCATCACCGCGTGCGTCGCGGCGTCGCTGTTGCAGTCGACGGGCGCGGCCAACAAGATGTGGCCGAACATAGGCACCCTGCCCATCCCGCTCGTCATCCTTATCGTCGTCGCGCTCGGTGCGCTGGTCGGCGCGTTCAACGGCTTCTTTGTCGCGAAGTTCAAGCTGCACCCGTTCATCGTCACCCTCGCGACACAGCTCATATTGTACACCGTGCTGCTGCTGTACGTGCAGATGGGCAACAACGGCGGCATGGCGATATCCTCGCTTGACGACGGCTACCGCAACTTTGTCGTCGGCAACCCGCCGCTGCTCAGCTTCGGCTCGGTCAGCATACCCAACTATGTTCTCTACGCGGTCATCCTGACCGCCGTCATGTGGTTCGTGTGGAACAAGACCACCTTCGGCAAGAACATGTTCGCCCTCGGCGCCAACGAGGAGGCGGCGCGCGTCTCGGGCGTCAACGTGTTCGGTACGACCATCGGCGTGTTTGCCCTCGCGGGCGCGATGTACGGCTGGGCGGGCTTCATCGAGAGCGCCCGCATAGCGTCCAACACCGCCAACACCGGCGTCAACTATGAGCTCGACGCTATAGCGGCCTGCGTCATCGGCGGCGTCTCGTTCGTCGGCGGCATAGGCAAGATAAGCGGCATCGTGATAGGCGTCATCATGCTGCGCCTCATCTTTGTCGCGCTGCCCCTCATCGGCATGGACCAAAACCTGCAATACGCCATCAAGGGCGGCATCATCCTGTTCGCGTGCGCGCTCGACATGCGCAAGTACCTCGTCAAGAAATAAACGCGGGGTTCAGTTGTTTTTATGAAAGCGGCGTCCGAACGCTCATACTGCGCGCGGACGCCGCTTTCTGTCGCAGGTTCGCCCGCCGGTGTCCGGCGGCAACCGAAAGCCGAAAGTTTGTCCGAGGGTCCCGTTGGGGGCGCCGCCGAACGCCGAGGCCGAGCGCGGGGTGCGCATAAACGTGTCCTTTGCGGACGCCGCGGGCAACCAAACCACCCAGATCGATCAGGTCGACCGATTTATCTCGCTCGGCTTTGACATCCTGTGCGTGAACATCGTCGACCGCACCGCGGCGTCGGTTCTGGTGGACAAGGCCGAGCAGGCCGAACTGCCGCTCATCTTTTTCAACAGGCAGCCGGTCGCGGAGGATATCGACTATCGCCGCGGGGTCTACTATGTCGGCGCGGACGCCGCCGCGGGCGGCACCCTGCAGGGCGAGCTGGTGCTCGAGGCGTGGCAGACCCGCCGCGAGGAGCTCGACAGAAACGGCGACGGGGTGCTGCAGTACGTGCTGCTCGAGGGGGAGCCGGGGTGCCGGGACAGCCTTTTGCGGACCGAATACGCCCTCAAGGCGCTGGGCGACGCGGGCGTCGAGGTCGAGTGCCTTGCGGGGGCCGCGGCAAACTGGAACAGAGGGCAGGCCGCGCTGCGCATGCAGGAGTGGCTTGACGCGTTCGGCGACGGCATCGAGGCGGTGATCTCAAACAACGACGACATGGCGCTCGGCGCAATCGACGTGCTGCGGGACAGGGAGGGGACGCCGCCCCTCGTCTTCGGCGTGGACGCCACCGCCCCGGCGCTCGAGGCGGTGGAAAGGGGAGAGATGTACGGCACGGTGCTCAACGACGCCAAAGGCATCGCGGGCGCGATGCTCGACCTCGCGCTCGCGCTGAGCGAGGGGCGCGACCCGTCGCAGGACGTCGAGCTGTCGGACGGAAGATATGTCCGGCTGCCCTACAAAAAGGTGACGTCGGAAAACCTCGGGGATTTTTCGGACGGGGAACAGAGCCGTCCTTAAAGGCGGCCCTGCCGCGGGTCTTAAGCGCCTTTCGAGCTGTCGCTCCGATCAAGCCCGGCCGTTCGGATGGGGAGGCTTTAAAGGCTCACGGCAAGCACAGAGCTTGTTTTTGCACCCGTTCGGCGTTTTCTGTTTTCCGACTTCTGCGGCAGACCGTTCCTAAGGCCCCCTAACCGCGTGTAATCGGTACAACGGCCGACAGGGTTCACGTACTCCTGTGAACTCTGTCGAATGTCCGTTCCGCTTACATGCGACCAACTCACGGGAATATGTGAGCCGTGCGTGGGGTTGTTTGACAAAGGCTTATTGACTGAAAAGACTTTTTGTTGCAATTCCTGCCTTCCGCTTGCAATCCCCCCGCCGCTTTGAGGCCCTCCCCCTTTACACAAGGGGGGCTTTAGGGCTCGCAACAAATTCATGAGGCGGTTCGCGCATCGTTCCGATTACAACGCGCATCTGCCGCGCGAAGCGGTCAAATGCAAGCGGAACGGGCATTTGACATTCGCGCAATATTATGCGCCTTCCGGGCTGTTGTTCCGATTACGACGTGCATCTGCCGCACGGAGTGGTCAAATGTAAACGGAACGGACATTTGACATTCGGCGCGATATCATGCGCCTTTCGGGCTATCGTTCCGATTAAGCCCGGCAGCCCGACCGCGCGTTAAGGGGGGCTTGGGATACAGCAAGCCCTAAAGCCTATACCCATCTCTCGGGCTGCGCGCCCTTTCGGTTCCCCATGGTGGGGGAAACCGCCGAACGTCGTTCCGATTGCGTTCGGATGGGGAGGCTTTTGGGCTTGCCGCGAGCTTTTCGTCGTTTTGCTTCTCACACAGACTTTTTTGCCGCCATGTCCTCACAGCGGCGCTTTCCTTTGCGTCTGCTTCGGCATGAGAACACCGAAAACAAAGCGTTGCGCCCAAGCGCTTTGACACAAACAAAGCCGAGTCATGGCCCTCGGCAAAGCCGGGGGCTTGAGTCAGCCCTATAAGGGCTTTATACCGGCAAGCCTCCGAATATTCCGCCTTTTGCATCGCTTGCACGGCAGCCCGTAAACGAGCAATCTCTTTTACATCGATAGCTTTTTTCGTCCGTAAAGCTCCTATTCGTTTCTCGCTTTACCCGATACTTGAAGTTTTACACTCCTCGGTACAGACGGGCGCTGTCGTTGCACGAAAGCCGTTAACAGAAAAAGAGCCGTGCAAACCGTTTCGGTTTGCACGGCTCTTTTTAAAACAAAACTCCCTTAACAGGCGGCCGCATCCCACGCCGGGCGGCGTGCCGCAAGGTCAAAAAGTCCAAAACCCTCGCGCGTCCCACACAGCGCAACAGGGACGGCAGGGAACAGGATAGATCAGACGCTTCTCAAAAACCGCAGGAACGCCTCCTGTCCCGCGGCGTTGCGGCGATAGACGCCCGCGTGCTCGAGAACCTTCGAGAACACGAGACCCGTCTCGTGCTTGACGATGTCGAGCGCGTTATCGGGGGTGAAGCGGTAGCTGTCCCGAAACCCGTCCGCCCAGTCGGCGTGCTTTTCGCTCAGCTCGTCGGCCCTCAGGTCGGCCCCGCGCACAAGGCCGTCCGCGACCGCCGCGAGCTCGGCCTTGAGGCGGGAGGGAAGCACCGCGAGGCCCATCACCTCGATGAGGCCGATGTTCTCCTTTTTGATGTGGTGCAGTTCGGCATGGGGGTGGTAGAGGCCGAGGGGGTGCTGCTCGGTGGTGAGGTTGTTGCGCAGCACGAGGTCGAGCTCATAGTTGCCGCCGCGTCTGCGGGCAATCGGCGTGATGGTATTGTGGGGCACGCCGTCGGTCTGTGAGAAGATGACCGCCTCCTCGTCGTCCCACTCGCGCCAGCGCGCAAGCACCCGCTGTGCGAGCGACGCGAGTCGCTCGGGGTCGCGCCCCGTCAGGCGCAGCACCGACATCGGCCACTTCACAATGCCCGACGCGATGCCCTCTTCGCCCGCGAAGCGAAACGGTGTCTCGACGGGCGCTTTTTCCATGGCAAAGGTATAGCGTCCGCCCTGAAAGTGCTCGTGCGCGAGGATCGAGCCGCCCACGATGGGCAGGTCGGCATTGGAGCCGACAAAATAATGGGGGAACAGCGTCACAAAATCGAGCAGCTTGTCAAAGCACGCGCGGTCGATCTTCATCGGGACGTGCTCGCTGTTGAGGCAGATGCAGTGCTCGTTGTAGTAGACATAGGGGGAGTACTGAAAAAACCACTGCGCGCCCGCGATCGATATCGGCACAAGGCGGTGGTTTTGCCGCGCGGGGTGGTTGACGCGCCCCGCGTACCCCTCGTTTTCGGCGCACAGCTGGCAGCGGGGATAGCTCGAGGCCGGCATGCTGCGCGCGGCGGCAATCGCCTTGGGGTCCTTTTCGGGCTTGGATAGGTTGACGGTTATGTCGAGCTCGCCGTACTCGCACGCGGCCTTCCAGCGCATGTCGCGCGCTATCCTGTCGCGGCGGATGTAGTTGGTGTCGAGGCAGAGGCCGTAGTACCAGTCGGTCGCCTTTTTGGGGTCGTCGCGGAAGAGACGGTAAAACCGCTCCGCGACGTCGGAGGGGCGCGGGGTGAGCCTGCCCATCAGCTCGGTGTCGAGGATATCCCTATACACGACGGTGTTGTCGGGCAGCAGGCCGCGCTCGGCCGCGTCGTCGAGCAGCACATCCAGCAGCCGGCTCAGCGGGCGCTCGCCCTCGGGCGGCGTTTCGTCCCCGATGCCGTCGAGCTTGAGCACATCCATGATCGAATTGACCGCCCAGGTGAAATCCCGCTGCTCGATAAGGCCCTTTTGCAGCGCGTAGTGCGCGAGCGCGTAGACCGCGTTGTCTCTGTCGTTGTTCATAGATCGTTTCCTCCGGGCGCTTGCGCGCCGCTTTTGTTGCCGTTGGATAGGATGCCCGCCTTGAGGGCGGACAGGTATGCGGCGATCATCCGGCGTGCGATATGTAGGGCCGCGCCGCCGAAAGATGTAAAAACGCGGCTTAATATCGCCGATTTGCGTGAGAATCGCCCGAATAAAGGACATATGCCGCTTTATTTTAAGCGCCTGTTTCCGATGCGCCGCCGCCCGTTCACCGCTTTAAAGCGGGCACTCGAGCTGGCAGTCGAACGGCTCGCTCAGCACGTGAAGGGTGTTGTACTCGGCGGCCTCGACGCAGCCCATCGCCCGGTAAAACAGCGCGCTCTCAAGCGCCGAATGGGCCGAAATGTAAAGCTTTTTTGCGCCGAGGCGCGCGGCGAACCGCTTTGCCCTTGAAAAGAGCTGCCTGCCGACGCCCCTGCGCCGCATGTCCTGCGAGACGTGAAGCTCGGTGAGGTCGGCGTACTCGCCGCACCTGCCGAACAGCTCGGGGTCGACACACGCAAAGCCCTTGAGCGCCCCGCCCGCAAAGGCGCCGCACACAAACCCGCCCGTGCGGGCGCTCGAGGCAAGGTGTGAAATCAGCCGGGCGAGGTCATCCCGCGTCCAGTCGTCGACAAACGGATCGTGCTCAACCACCCAGACGCCTCCGCGCCTGCGGACACACAGATCGACCTGCTGCCGGCGCAGGAAGCGCTCGAACAGCGCGGGCGTGATCTCGCTTTCCGAAAGCAGGCGGAAGACCGTCACGGCGCTTTCCGTCGGAGCGGGGCGGGTAAGCACGGGGGGACAGCTCCTTTCTTGCGGGGAAGTTGTGCGTTCAAAGGACAGCGCGCGGCGGCTCGACACGCCGGTTTTGTCCCGGCCGAGAGCATCCGCAGTGCGCGCGGCTCATGTTTAAACCCTCGGCGTTTGCAGATAAAACCCGCCGGTTGTAAGGGAAAAGGCAGCCGGGCGGGGGCGCCGGCCCCGTCCCGCGCGCAGCTGCCGTCAAGGCGGAGCCCGCTCGCGCAGCAGCGGCTTTAAACTCCTGTCTGCCGTCTTGGCCCGTCAGCGCACGACCACACAGCCGCCCTGCGGGCGGATGCGCATCACATGGCACCTGCCCTCGCCGAGCGCGCTCTCGATGCCGCGCTTGAAGCTCTCGAGCATGTCCTCGGGGACAAACGCCTGTATCGTGCCCGCAAAGCCGCCGCCGTGCACCCGAGACGCACCCCGTCCGCCGAGCAGGCGGGCGGCGAGAGCGAGCGCGACGGGCACCGCCTGCCGACGCGGGTCTCCCCCGGCGCTGACGTTTTGCAGGTGCAGCGCGGACGAGAGGCCCGACTCGTTCACGAGCGCGAGAAAGCGGGAGAAATCTCCCCGCGAGAGCGCGGCCGACTCCTCGACGGCGCGCCTGTCGTCCTCAAAATAGTGCAGCGCGCGCAGCACCGCGCGGTCGCCGCAGCGCTCGCGCAGCGCGGGGAGGGCGGCGGCAAAAGCGTCCTCGTCCACCTCGCGCAGCACCTCTTTGCCGAAAAAGCCCGCGACCGCGCGCATCTCGAGCGGTATCGCGGCGTAGTCGTCGGTGAGGTCGGCATGGCACGAGCCGGTGTCTATGATGCACAGCGCGTGCTTTGAGCGCGCAAAGTCATAGTGCACCGGCGTCACCGCGGGGTTGTCGCGGTCCTCAAAGTCGACCGCGACCGCGCCCCCGACCGACGAGCCCATCTGGTCCATGAGGCCGCACGGCTTGCCGAAATAGACGTTCTCGGCGTACTGGCCGATCTTCGCGATGTCGATCGCGCTCAGGCTTGCGCTGCACACAAAGTTTAGCGCGACGCCGACGAGGGTCTCGTACGCCGCGGACGACGACAGCCCCGAGCCCGACAGCACGTCCGAGACGGCGTAGACGTCAAAGCCCCTGAGGGCGCACCCGCGCTGCCTTGCCCCCGCCGCTACGCCCCGCACGAGGGCGGCGGAGGTGTTCTTCTCCTCCTCGCGGGGCTCGAGGGAGTCGAGCGGGACCTCGACGGCGGGGTACCCCTGAGAGATGACCCGGATGACGTCCCGCCCGTTTGGCGCAGTGCAGCACAGGATGTCGACATCGACGCTGCCGCACAGCACGTGGCCGCGCTGGTGGTCGGTGTGGTTGCCGCCGATCTCGGTGCGCCCGGGCCCGCTTATCAGCGCGGCAGGGGCGTCGTCGGCGGGCGAAAATGCGTCGATAAACCGGGCTGCCGTCCCGCTCGCCCGCGCACGTGCGCGGGCGAGCCTGTCGGGGTCGCCGTCCGGCGCATACAGCTCGCCGAGACGCCCGTCGCATTCCCCGTTCTCGATGGCCCGCAAAAGCCCCTTGCAGTTGTACATCTGTAAAAGCCCCTTTCGTTTAAAGGAAGGTTTTGCCGTTTTCCCCCCTCCCGGGCGGCGCTGCGCCGCCTAAGGACGGGCGGACATCTGTCCGTATAAGTTGAGTATATTTACTTTTCGCAAAAAATTCAATATATATCGACGAAACACTGAAAATTTAGGCATCTGCGACAAATCGGGCGGGGGCTTTTGGGCGCAATGGACAAGGAGGGGCGCAAAATCGACCGTTTTCTCTCGCACTTTGACGACAGAGCCTCCGCTGCCGCCGCGGCGTCCCGCGGGGCGCACGGCGCGGGGGAGGTTGATTTTGCGGTCGGCACAGGGTATACTGTAGGTGAAAACCGAACAGGTACAACGATATATATCGGGAGATATGGTCCCGACGTTTCTACCGGGCCGCCGTAAAGGGTCTGACTATCGCTTGCTGCCTATGCCGCTTCCGCGCCCTGCGCGGGGGCTGTTTGGGCTTAAAGCTTGTGCTGCGGGCGACCCCTTTGCGCCGAAAGGGGCCGCCCGTTTTTGTCTGATGACGGGCGCGTCTCCGGCGGCAGCGCACCGCCGCCCCTTTTGAGAGTCCCGGTGCGCACGCGCGGAAGCGGGAATCCCGAAGGTCAAAAACATCTCTTTTTTTGCAGGGAGGCAGCGATGAAAAAACAGGCTTTGATAAGCGTTTACGACAAGACGGGCGTTGTCGGGTTCGCCGAAAGGCTGTCGGCGCTCGGCTACGAGATCGTCTCGACAGGGGGCACGGCGCGGGCGCTCGAGGGCGCGGGGATCCCCGTGCGCGAGGTGTCCTGTCTCACCGGCTTTCCCGAGTGCCTCGACGGCAGGGTGAAGACGCTGCACCCCGCCGTCCACGCGGGTATCCTCGCGGTGCGGGAGGACGAGGGGCACATGTCGCAGCTCGAAGAGCTCGGCATCGACACCGTCGACATCGTCGCGGTCAATCTGTACCCGTTCAAAGAGACGATCATGCGGGACGGAGTGACGTTTGCGGAGGCGGTCGAGAACATCGACATCGGCGGGCCGACCGCGCTCAGGGCGGCCGCCAAAAACGCCCGCTATGTCGCGGCGGTGTGCGACCCCGCCGACTACGACACCGTCGCGGACGAGCTCGAGCGGTTGGGCGAGATATCGCGCGGGACCAAGCTGCGGCTCGCGCGCAAGGTGTTTTCGCACACCGCCGCTTACGATGCGCTGATTGCGCGCTGGCTCGGTGAGCAGCTCGGGGAGGACCCGCTCGAGGGGGACACGCTGACCCTCACCTTCGAGAAGCAGAGCCCGCTTCGCTACGGCGAAAACCCGCACCAAAGCGCAGCCTTTTACCGCGAGAGCGGGACAGTCGTGCCGTCCGGCATCTGCGAGGCCGGACAGCTGTGGGGCAAGGCGCTGTCCTACAACAACATCGCCGACGCGGACAGCGCGGTCGCCGTCCTCTCGGAGTTTGGGGACACGCCCTGCGCCGTCGGGGTGAAGCACGCAAACCCGTGCGGCGTCGGCATCGGCGGCGACATCGGCGAGGCGTGGCGGCGGGCATACGACGCCGACCCAGTCTCGATCTTCGGCGGCATCGTCGCGCTCAACCGGGTGTGCGACAGGGCGCTCGCCGAAAGCCTCAAGAGGGTGTTTCTCGAGATCGTCATCGCGCCCGATTACGACGCGGACGCGCTCGAGCTGCTCAAGGGCAAAAAGAACCTGCGCATCCTGCGTCTGCCCGCGTGCGGCGCGGCCCCCGCGCAGGGGCTCGACCTCAAGCGGGTCGCGGGCGGCCTGCTGGTGCAGAGCCGGGACACCGCCCTGCTCGACGGCGCGCTCAAAACCGTCACCGAGCGCGCCCCGAGCGACGCGGAGCTGCGCGAGCTGTTGTTTGCGTGGCGGGTCGTGAAGCATGTGAAGAGCAACGGCATCGTGCTCGCGCGGGAGGGCGCGACGGCGGGGGTGGGCCCCGGACAGACCAATCGGATCACCGCGCTCGAGCTCGCAATCAGGTACGCGGGCGACAGGGCGCGCGGCAGCGTCATGGCGTCCGACGCGTTCTTCCCGTTTGACGACTGCGTGAAGGCGGCCGCCGCCGCGGGGGTGACGGCGATTATCCAGCCGGGCGGTTCGGTGCGCGACAACGACAGCATCGAAGCGTGCAACAGAGCGGGCATCGCGATGGTGTTCACGGGGATGAGGCATTTTAAGCATTGACAGAGAGCGGGCAGGGGGAGATCCCGAGGATTTCTCCCTGCCCGCTCGGCGTCTGCGCACAGGACGGCGGGCGGGGGCTCGCTGCGCGGGGCGCACCGCGCGCTGCGCAAACGGGTTTCAGCCGGTGTGCCCCGCGCATGGGGATAAGGTTTGACGGGACACGGCTGCCGCTCAGAGCGAAAAAGCGGGCGCGAAGAGCGCCCGGCAACGGAAAGCTCTTCGGCGCCGCGCGAAGTAAAGTCCCGCGGCGCGGCGGGCAGAATGCAGGGCACGGGCCTATTCCCGATAGGGCATATGACAGGCTTTAACGGCGTCCCCAAACAAGCGTCACCCATGGGGCCGCCGACGGCATAAAAAAGAAAAACAAACGCATCGAAAGGAAGTGTAGGAAGATGTTGCACAAGCTGACCGAGATGACCTCGCCCGAGGTCGACGCGCTCGACCGCGAGGGGACGATTGTCGTGCTGCCCGTCGCCGCGCACGAGCAGCACGGCGCCCACCTGCCCGTGGGCACCGACAGTATCATTGTAAAGGGGGTGCTCGACAGCTTTGAGGGCAAGCTTGAAAAGGGGCGCGAGGTGCTGCTGCTGCCGACGCTTGAGATAGGCAAGAGCAACGAGCACATGGGCTTTTGCGGCACGCTGACCCTGTCGCTGACCACCCTTGCGGCCGTTGTCATCGACGTCGCGCGCTCGGTCGCGCGCCACGGGTTTAAAAAGCTGATGCTTCTCAACTCGCACGGCGGCAATACCGACGTGCTCAACGCGGTATCGCGCGACATAAGGGACGAGCTTGCGATTTCGGTCTTTGTCGTCGACTGGTGGTTCACCGATTTTTGGGAGGAGCTGTTGAAGGATATCCGGCAGAGCCCGAGGGACGGCGTGTTCCACGCGGGCGAGCTCGAGACGAGCATCGTCCTCGCGCTGCGGCCCGAGCTTGTCAGGATGGACAGGGCCGTCTGCACCTTCCCGCCCGAGCAGCTGCGTCGCAACCGCTATGTCACCGTCTTCGGGCCCGTGAACATGGGCTGGGTGACAAAGGACATCACCGCGACGGGGGTCATCGGCGACGCGACCGCGGGGAGCGCCGAAAAGGGCAGGAAGATGCTCGAATACGCGGGCAAAAAGCTCGCCGCGATAACCGAGGAGATCGCCGCGGTCGCGACCCTTTGATTTTCGGGGGAGCGAGCATTTTGCGGGGTACTTGTTCGGGGGCGCGGTTTTTGAACCCGCAGATCGATGAAGGATAAAAGAATAAAGCGTCCCGCAAGGGGGCGCGCTTAAAGCCCGCCGTGTCGCCGGGCTCGATTATAGGGGGGCTTTCGGCAAAACGCCGGGCAGAAAGCGTGACGCGCCGGCCCGAGCGCAGCGGACAGATTGCCCGAGAAAACGCAGAATGCGGAAAATCGGAACACAGGACAAAAAGGGAGAGAAAAACCATGAGATACGAGGGACAAAAGGAGTATATTCTCGACATATGCGGCTACCGACTGGCGCTGCCCGTCGTCGAGGTCGCCGAGGGGCTGCACATCGCGAGCTTTGTCATGCTGGGCGCGGCCGAGGTGACACGCTGGTGCGCCGAGCAGCTGGCGGTGCGGCTGAAGGGCCGCAGCTTTGACTACATCGTCTGCCCCGAGGCCAAGGTGCTTCCGCTCGCGCAGTCGCTGTGCGAAAAGCTGGGCATCTCGGAGTACATCGTGCTGCGCAAGGACGTCAAAAGCTACATGCAAAACGCGGTGGAGGCCGACGTCAAGAGCATCACGACCGCAAAGGTGCAGCGGCTCGTCGCCGACGGGGTGTACGCCCAAAAGCTTAAGGACAGCCGGGTGCTGCTGCTCGACGACGTGGTGTCGACGGGCGGCACCTTTGAGGCGATGAGGACGATGCTCGAGGGGCTGGGCGCGGCGGTGTGGGGTTATGCCGCGGCACTGCGCGAGGGGGAGGGGTTCCCGACCGACAACCTCGTCTACCTCGCGCAGCTGCCCGTTTTTGAGGGGTAGGGCGCAGGGCTCGGGACGGCGGGCAATCGGTGCGGCGGCGCTGCATCTCCGGTGTCGTCGGCGGGCTTCGTCTATCCTTTCGGGCGCAGGCGGTCGGGTGGCCGGGCCGATCCGCCTGCGGGATTGTGCGCGGTTTTTTGACGGGGGTCCGCGCGGAGGAGAGCGCCCGCAGGGCGGGGCCCGCCTCCGCCGGCGTCGAAACCGGGCCGAACCAAAACGGGGGGTGCAAACAGCCGCTGTTTGCACCCCTTTTATCGCACAAAAAACGCCGAGGCGCCCGCCCCGCCCGAACATGTTAAAGCAGCGTTCCCCGCCGCCCTATTGCGGCGGAGGAGGGAAATACGCAAATATACGAACAACAAAAAGCAAAAGCCCCCGCCCATAGCGGGCGGGAGCCGAAAGCCGAAATAAGCAGCGTTATCTCTTGGAGAACTGCGGCGCGCGGCGGGCGGCCTTGAGACCGTACTTCTTGCGCTCCTTCATCCTCGGGTCGCGGGTGAGCAGGCCCGCCTTTTTAAGCGCGGGGCGCAGGTTTTCGTCGTACTGAAGCAGCGCCCTCGCGATGCCGTGGCGGACGGCGCCCGCCTGGCCCGAAACACCGCCGCCGACAACGTTGACGACGATGTCAAACTTGCCGGTCATGCCGGTGATCTCAAGCGGCTGACGAACGATGAGCTTGAGGGTCTCGAGCCCGAAATAGTCGTCGATGCTGCGCTTGTTTATCGTGATTTCACCGCTGCCGCCGTAGAGGCGGACGCGGGCGACAGAGGTCTTTCTTCTGCCGGTTCCGTAGTAGAACGGTCTTGTCTCGTACATCTATCCTCTCTCTCCCTTCTTTAACCTTCGTACGGCTGCGGCTTTTGGGCCGCGTTATCGTGTTTGTCGGCGCGGTAGACGCGAAGACGGGTGAGCGCCTTGCGGCCGAGCGTCGTGTCGGGAAGCATCCCCTTGACGGCGAGCATCATCGCCCTTTCGGGGTTCTCGCGCATGAGGGTCGAGTACTGTATCTCCTTGAGGCCGCCGACCCAGCCCGAGTGGCGGCGATAGTACTTCTGCTCGAGCTTTTTGCCCGTCAGCACCGCCTTTTCGCAGTTGATGACGACGACGTGATCGCCGCAGTCGACATTGGGTGTGTAGGTGACCTTGTTCTTGCCGCGCAGAAGGGTGGCGACGGTTGCGGCGGTGCGGCCGAGCGGCTTGCCGGCCGCGTCGATGATATACCACTTGCGCTCAACCTCGGCGGGCTTTTGCATTGTCGTGGACATTGCTTTTCCTCCTAAATATTTCTGCGGCGCAGTCGCGCCGCGGCCCAAAGAGAGCTTTGGTTTTTAATGATGACGAGATGTATTATATAACGCCGCGCCCGCCCTGTCAACAGGTTTTTCGCAAAAAATCAAACTGTATTTTGCGCGTTTTGATTTTCTTTTGTTTTCGCTGTATTTCGCCCGAATGCTCACTCTCTGTTTTTGCTTTTATCGGCCCCTTTGCCGGGGCCGCCCGCCTTGGGGAAAAAGACGTTTTTGTATTTTGCCGCCGGGCCGACAAGGGGGGCAGCTCGGCCCGAAACCCCGCGCGCAAGGGAAACCCGCGGCGCTCTTTACAGCGGCGGGCGTCGAATGGTATAGTTAAGATGTTCAAAAAATAAAGAGCGGCGGGGCCCCGCAAGCGCGCCGCCGGCAGAGAAAGGACGGTTGTAGGCAATGACCGATGAACTGAGAAACTTTTTGAGGGGGAAGCTGGGTCTGCTTGTCAAGGCGGCCCCCTGCTGCGCCGAGGCAAAGGACGCCGCGAACGCGTGGCTCGCGGCGGCGGGCACGGACGGTGAAAGCGCGGCGACGGCGGCGCTGCTCAAGGAGCTCGAGGAGGACATCGAGCCCATCGACGGGCTCATCGAGTTCGCGTCGTCCGAAACGGCCGTGCAGATTTTCGGCAAAGAGGCGGCGGGGCAGGCTCTCGCCCATGCAAAGGAGCTCAAGGCCGCCGGGGCAGAATGCTGCGACTGCGAGGCGTGCGCGCTTTGCGCCGAGATCCTCGCGAAAAAGGACGAGCTGCTCGGCGCATAAAGGCGCCTCGCGGCGGCCTTAAGCGGCGGGACGAAAAACAAAAAGAAACGGGGGCTTTTGGGATGACAAGGCCGCTGATAGGGCTTGTGCCGCTCGTCGACATCGGGCGGCAGAGCCTTTGGATGCTGCCCGCCTATATGGACGCGCTCGAGCGGTCGGGCGGCGCGCCGGTGATGCTGCCGCTGACGAGTGACGCCGGCGTCCTCGAGCGGGTCGTGTCGGCGTGCGACGGCCTGCTGATCACGGGCGGGCAGGACGTCAACCCCGCCCTCTACGGCAGGGACCGGGGGCTGTGCGGCGAGCTGTGCGACGGCCGCGACGGGATGGAGACGCCGCTGTTCGAGCTGGCCCTCAAACGGGACATCCCGGTGCTGGGCATCTGCCGCGGCATGCAGTTTATCAACGTCGCCCTCGGCGGCACGCTGTACAGGGATATCCCGACCGAGCACCCCACGCCGCTCTGCCATCGGCAGAGCGCCCCCTACGACCGACCGTCGCACGAGGTCGCGATCGAGGCGGGCTCGCCCCTCGACGCCCTGTTCGGGGTGCGGAAGCTCGGTGTCAACAGCTGTCATCACCAGGCGGTCGAAAGGCTGTCCGACAGGCTGCGGGCGGCGGCGCGCGCCGACGACGGGCTGATCGAGGCATTTTACATGCCGTCGGCGCGGTTTGTCCTGGGCGTGCAGTGGCACCCCGAGCTGTCGTTTGCCGCCGACGAGTGCAGCAGAAGGATATTTGCCGAGTTTGTGGGCGCGGCGGCCCGCTGAGCGGGCCCTCTTCGCAGAGGAACAAAAGCGGTGCGGAAAGAGGACAAACCGTCCCTCTCCGCACCGCTTTTGCGGTGTTTTGCCCTAAAAAAGCAGCATTTGTTTCAAAAATCACCCCGGGGAGTGCCACACCCCAAAAGGGCTGTAAGCCTCCCCGCACCGCGCCCTCGTTTGCGGCAAACGCGACGCGAACGGGGCCGCGGGGGACTCTACTCCCCGCGCTTTTTGGTGAGGACCGAAAGCGCCGCCATCGCGGCGATGATCACGGCTGTCACAAGAAAGATGCCGAGCATGCCCTTGAGCATGTACTGAAGCGAGTCGACAAAGGCCGCGCCGTCTATCACAAAATCAAAACCGTTCAATGCTGTGTCCCCCTATCGTGTCAAAGGAAAAAGTTGAGGATGAGGCCGCCCGCGATGACCGAGGCGATCTGACCCGAGACGTTCACGCCGATCGAGTGCATGAGCAGGAAGTTCTGCGGGTCTTCCTTGAGGCCCATCTTGTGCACGACGCGGGCGGACATCGGGAACGCCGAGATGCCCGCGGCCCCGATCATCGGGTTTATCTTGTTCTTGAGGAACAGGTTGAGCAGCTTTGCGAACATGACGCCGCCGAAGGTGTCGAACACAAAGGCGACGAGGCCGAGCAGCAGGATGACGATCGTCTCGGGGCGCAGGAACAGGTCGGCGCGCATCTTGCTCGAGACGGTGATGCCGAGCAGCAGCGTCACAAGGTTGGTGAGGTCCTTCTGCGCCGTCTCGGACAGCGAGTTGAGCACGCCGCACTCGCGGATGAGGTTGCCGAACATCAAAAAGCCGATGAGCGGGGCGGATTTGGGCGCGACGAGACCGACGACCAGCGAGATGACGATCGGGAAGAGGATCCTTGTCGTCCGGCTGACGCTCTTCTCCTCGTACGGCATGCGGATGAGCCGCTCTTTTTTGGTGGTGCACAGCTTGATGATGGGCGGCTGCACGATCGGCACGAGCGCCATGTACGAGTAGGCCGCGACGGTTATCGCGCCGACGTACTGCGAGTTGAGGATGTTGGAGACATAGATGGACGTCGGCCCGTCGGCCGCGCCGATGCACGCAATCGACGCCGCGTCGGCGAGTGGGAAACCCAAGAGGCGCGCGAGGGACAGCGTCATGAAGATGCCGAACTGTGCCGCCGCGCCGAACAGCATCAGCTTGGGGTTGCTCAGCAGCGGGCCGAAGTCAATCATCGCGCCGATGCCGATGAACAGCAACAGCGGAAGCAGCTCGTTGGTGATGGTCGCGTTGAAAAGGATGTCGATGATCCCGTCCTCGCCTATCACGCCCGACAGGGGCAGGTTGACGAGAATCGCGCCGAAGCCCATCGGCAGCAGCAGCGCGGGCTCCATGTCCTTTTTGACGGCGAGATAGATGAGCAGGCCGCCGATGATCCACATGGCCACCATCGGAAAGGTGAGCTCGGTCACGCTGCCGAAGATGCTCTCAAAAAAATCAGCCATGTCTTCCTCCGTTTGATAGTTTGTTGATAACATCGGTATAATATCACAGCGAAACGTGGTTATTCAATAGACAAAAGCGGGGTTGTGTCTTAACTTTCGGCGCAAGAGCGCAATTTTGTCCGTTTCCGTGTTGTTAAGGCGTGCGGAAGCATGCTATACTAAAACTATACAGAGGCGGCGCGGGCTTTGTCCGGGCGGCTGCGGGAGGGCAGGATGGACAGCATAGAAAAGAGACGCGCGTTTATTACAAACGTGCTTTACTGGGTCATAATAGGGACGATAGGGTACATGTGCTTTAAGTATCTTATCGCGCTTGTCATGCCGTTTGCGCTCGCGTTCGGGGTGGCGTTTGTGCTCAAGCCCCTGATAAAGCTTCTGCACGTCAAGACGAAGCTTCGGTGGAACATCTGGGCCGTCGTGTGCGTGCTGGTGTTTTACAGCACGGTCGGCGTACTCATCGGTCTCGGTGCGGTCAGGCTGACGGCCTGGCTCGAGACGGTGCTTGTAAGGCTGCCGTCCCTCTACACCAACACCGTCGCCCCCGCGCTGACCGCGTTTTTTGACGGCATCCAGCAAAAGATAAACCTGCTCGACCCGGTCTTTGTCGAGGCGCTCGACAACCTGGGCGACCAGATTGTCAAGTCGCTCGGCTCGTCCCTGTCCAACCTGTCTGTCAACGCGGTGGGCTTTATCTCGGGCATTGCGACGTCGGTGCCGGGGATTCTTGTAAACGTGCTGATAACGATCATCGCGACCTTCTTCATGGCGGCCGACTATCCCAACATCACAAGCTTCATCGTCCGCCAGCTGCCCGAGCGGGCCGCGGACATCGTGCTCAAGGTGAAAAACCAGATAGGGGAGGTCGTCGGACAGTTTCTGCGCTCCTATATGCTGATTATGCTCATAACCTTCGGCGAGCTGTCGGTCGGGTTTTTGATACTCGGCATCGACAACGCCCTCGCCATCGCGCTGCTCATCGCGGTGTTTGACATCATGCCGGTGCTGGGCACGGGCGGCATCGTCATCCCGTGGATGGTGATCAACTTCATCCTCGGCAACGTGAAGCTCGGCGTGGGGCTGCTTGTCGTCTACATCGTCGTGACGGTGGTGCGCAACATCATCGAGCCGAGGATAATCGGCAAGCAGGTCGGCCTGCACCCGCTCGTGACCCTCATCAGCATGTTCATCGGCGCAGAGCTGTTCGGCTTTATCGGGCTGTTCGGTCTGCCCATCACCTGCGCGATCATCAAGAGCCTCAACGACAAGGGCGCGATTCACCTGTTGAAAAGATAAGCCCGCGCCGCGCGCCGGCTGAAAGATTTGTCCCCCGACGCTGCCGTCCCGCCGCGCCGGGGGTTTTGTTGATGTCAAGTTTTTTAAGCGCTCTCCCGCAGGCCCTTTGCCTGTGCGGAGCAGGGGCGATCGGTGTTCGCAGGCCCTGCGCGCACCCGCGCCCCTGTGCTTTTTTGCGTGCAGCGGCTTTGCCCGCGGCGCGACGGAACGCCCGTTTTATACTTTATATAAATTAGCTTTTTGAATATATTAAACAGCATCAGGCTCGGCAGATCGCTCGCGCGGGGGCTGTTTGCCCGCCGTCTCTCGCGGAGCGGGCAGCCTTTGTCTTTTCTCTGCGCAGAGGTTTCGGCCGCCTGCCTGTGCAGCCTTCCGCGTGACGGCGAAAAGGGCGCCGTCCGATTCTCGCGCCGTCGGCCTGCACGGCAGGGAAAATCCGCCCGCGCGGCCTTGTCCGCGGCGCACAAGCGCCGCCCGAATTTCCCCGCCGTCCGCTTTGGGAGGAGATCGCCCGCGCCGCCGCTTTTAGAAACGCAGCGCGCAAAAAAGAGGCGGCCGGTCTTCACGGGAATGCCGGCGCCGCACACCGCTTTTAAAATGCGGCGTGCAAAAAGAGGCGCTCAAAACCGCTTTTTTCCCGTTATCACCGTCACGGCGCGGGGGCAGTCGGCGATCTCGACCTCGGCGGCGGCGCCGCCGTCCTCGCCGTCGAGCGTCCAGCGGACGGGCTCGTTCGCCCGCACCGTCGCGCGCGGGGCCCGCACGCACTCGACAAACCCGCTTTTTATGTCGGCGGGCGTCCCGCGGCCCGCCAATATCGCTGCGACGCTCTGCAGGTCCGCGAGGGTTTTGGGGGCCTTTACCAGCGTTATCTCGAGCAGGCCGTCGTCCAGCGCGGCCCCGCTGAAGACGGTGCGTATGCCGCCGACCGACACCGCGTTTGTAAAGAGCCCGAGCGCATAGTCCCCCTCGAGCGAGCCGCCCTCAAAGTCGACCCGCACGTGCTGCGTCCTGACGGGAAGCAGATCCTTCGCGCCCTCTAAGAGATACGCCGCGTGGCCGAGCAGGTTTTTGCTCGCCTGCGGCGTCTCGTAGGTGACGCGGGTGAACATGCCGAACGCCGCGACATAGGTGAAGTACCGCTCGGCGAACCGTCCCGCGTCGACGGGGCGCGGCGTGCCGCACGCCGCAACGCGGCGCGCGCCCTCGGGGTCGGACGGTATGCCGAGGCTGTAGGCGTAGTCGTTGGTGGTGCCCGTCGGGATGATCGCGAGCTCGGGCCTGCCGTCGGCGGGGAGGGACATGAGCCCCGTCAAAACCTCGTTTGCGGTGCCGTCGCCGCCGCAGCTGACGATGCGGGCGAACTCGCTTCCCCGCTGCGCGGCGATCCTTCGCGCGTCGCCGCGCGCCTGCGTCGTGTACACCTCGACCGCGTAATCTGCCCTGACAAACTCGTCGATTATCCCAAACAGATTGCTGCGAAGGCGGGCCCTCCCCGAGCCGCCGTTTGCAATCATTAACAGCTTTTTCATTGCAGTGCGACACCCTCCGCGCCAAAGTTCACACAAAGTTCAGCAAACTTGCCCCGCGCGTTGTTGTGCGCGGGGGCCCTGTTCTGTTATAATAACATATATTGCGCGCTGTTTTCAATCGCAGGGCCCGCGCGCCGACGGCAGCCGCGAGCCCCGCAGAGAGCTTGCGCGTTAAATTGAGGGCGCCCCGCGCCCCCCGCAAAACATCGGAGGAAAAGATGGACGACAAAGAGAAGGAAAAGGCAGTGCCCGAGGACGGCATCGCCGAGCAGGGCGAGAGCGCCGAAAAGGACACAAAAACCGAACGGGCCGACAAGGACAGCAGGATCGGCGACGCAGAAAAGCCCGCCGGCGGGTCGGGCAAAAAGAAGGGGCACGGGGTGCGCAAGGCGGTGTTGGCCGTCTGCCTTGTGCTGTGCATCGCGGCGCTCGCGGCGCTTGCGATAAGCATCTTTGCGCCCGACCTGTTCGATTCGATCTTTCACAAGGACCCCGTCTCGGCGGGGCGCACCGTCATGACGGTGAACGGGCGCGAGGTGTCGGCCGAGGAGTACCTGAGCTACGTCCTGCCCTACAAGGTCTATCTCGAGGGGGCAAACCCCGACATCTGGACCGAGAGCCCCGACATGTCGGACAGGGTCAAGGCAGAGGCCGAAAACACGATAATCAACAGCTATGACCTGCTTCGGTGGGCGGCCGAGCTCGGCATAACCGAGGAGACGGTCGAGCCCGAGTTCGCCGAGAGCAAGCAGGCGGTCATCGACCAGTACGACTCCGAGCAGGCGTTTTTGGACGACCTCGCGCGGTCGTGCCTCACCGAGGAGATGTTTGACTATAAGCTGCGGCAGGAGATGGTCATCGTCAAACTGCAGGAGGCGGTCTACGGCGAGGGCAGCAGCTATACCGACGTGACGCTCGACGAGATGCGCGCCTACTACGCCGACAACGACCTGTACACCGCAAAGCACATCCTGCTGCTCTCGGGCGCGGACGAAGAGCAGGACGCCGAAAAGCTCGCGCTCGCCGAGAGCCTGCTCGCGCGGATACGCGCGGGCGAGGACTTTGACGCCCTCATGAACGAGTATTCCGAGGACACCGGCCTGCCGAGCTATCCCGACGGCTATGTCGCCGCGTCGGGCAACATGGTGCCCGAGTTTGAGAATGCCGCGCGCGCGCTCGCCGCGGGCGAGGTGAGCGACATCGTCCCGTCCGACTACGGCTATCACATCATCATGCGCATCGAGCCCGACGACGACATGCTGCGCACCTTTGTCGGGGGCGCCATCATCGAGCAGCGGGTGTCCGACAAGCTGGCCGAGCTTCAGTCGAGCGAGGTCATCGTGTACGACGACAACTACAGCTACATCGACGTGGCAAAGCTTGAAAACCCGTTTGCCGAAAGACAGGCCGAGCTTGCCGCCGCCGCTGCCGCGGCCGACGCCGACAAATAAAAGGACGGACGGGGGCCGCGGTGTCTGCGCGGCGCGGGGCGATTGACTGTGAACCGAAAAAACTGAAGATGACGCAAAAGACGCCGGGGCATCGGCACGCCCCGGCGTCTTTTTGTGTGCGGATGTACGGCATGGCAGCGACAGGCCGTCCCGGCCGCGTTTTCGGCTTCAGCCGGGAAGAACGGGCTCCCGCACAGAAAAAAATATAAATATGCTATTGACAACTGCGTCGATAACAACTAAAATATTGTTCGTGTACTAACAAATTTTTGAGGAGGCGGCGGATCTTGGACAGGGATATCTCCGCACAGTCGGAAAGGGATATCGGCAGGCTGGTGAACATGCTTTCGCGAAAAACGCGCAAGCGCATCGACCGCACCCTTGCGGAGTTCGGCATCACCGGCGTGCAGGGGCGCATAATGCACTTTATCGAGCGCCGCGCCGAGAGCGGCAGGGCCGTGTACCAAAGGGACGTTGAGACCGAGTTTGCACTCAGCCGTTCGACGGTGACGAACATACTCAACAATCTGGAGAAAAACGGCCTGATACGCCGTGAAAGCGTCTCGAGCGACGGCCGTCTCAAGAGCCTTGAGCCGACCGAACGGGCGGACGAGATACACAGGCACGTCAAGCGCGCCGTGGCCGAAATCGAGGACTGCCTCAAGCGGAACATAAGCGAGGGCCAGCTTATGCTGTTTTACGAGACGATCGAGACGATGCTGGGAAACCTCGACGATTAGCAGAGGGGCGCTTGCGTCGGGGACAGAGCGGGTCTCTCGGCCCGCGGGACGAGAGGCCCCGAGGCCGCCTGCGCGCGGGGCGAAAAACTTGTTAGTGTGCTGCCATAAAATGTCCCTTATGTCCTAAAATGGTGCTGCACCTTCGGTCACGGGAGGTCGGCGGTTTTCGGGGCAAAGCGTATGGGCAGAGCAGATGAAAGGAGTTGTAAAGAAGACACATGATAAAGACTTTGGCAAAGAGCATACGCGAATATAAAACCTCCGCAGTGCTCGCGCCCGTGCTGGTGACGGGCGAGGTCGTCGCCGAGTGCATTATCCCGTTTGTGACGGCAAAGCTTGTCAACGACATACGGGCGGGGTGCGAGCTGCCGGTCATCTGCCGCTATGCCGCCGTCCTGCTCGCGCTCGCGGCGGTGTCGCTGCTGTTCGGCGCGTTTGCGGGCTCGGCCTGTGCAAAGGCGAGCTGCGGCTTTGCGCGCAACCTGCGGCACGACATGTTCGAGCGCATACAGGACTATTCGTTCGGCAACATCGACAGGTTTTCGGTCTCAAGCCTTGTGACGAGGCTGACGACCGACGTGTCCAACGTGCAGAACGCGTTCATGATGCTCATCCGCACCGCGGTGCGAAGCCCGCTGATGCTCATCTTCTCCTTTGCGATGGGCTTTGTGATGGGCGGCAGGATGGCGCTTGTCTTTTTGGTGACCGTCCCCATCCTCGGCGCGTCGCTGTTTTTGATCATCAAAAAGACGATGCCGCTGTTTAAACGGGTGTTCAAAAAGTACGACAGGCTCAACGCCTCGGTGCAGGAGAACATCCGGGGCATGCGGGTGGTGAAATCCTTCGTGCGCGAGGACTTTGAGTGCAAAAAGTTCAGCGACGCCACCGACGACGTCCGGCGCGACTTCACCCGCGCCGAGCGCATCCTCGCGCTCAACAACCCGGTGATGCAGTTCTGTATGTACGGCGTTATGGTGTTCGTGATGTCGTTCGGCTCCTACACCGTCATCACCTCGCGCGGGCTCGACCTCGACGTCGGGCAGATGTCGTCGCTGCTGTCCTACAGCTTCCAGATTTTGATGAGCCTCAATATGCTCTCGATGATCTTCGTCATGCTCACCATGTCGGCCGAGTCGGCCAAGAGGATCGTCGAGGTGCTGAATGAGAAGAGCACCGTGACGAGCCCCGAAAATGCCGTGAAAGAGGTCGCGGACGGTTCGGTCGACTTTGAGAACGTCGGCTTTAAATACTCCGAGACCGCCGAAAAGCCGGCGCTCTCGGGCATCGATCTGCACATCCGCTCGGGCGAGGTGATCGGCGTCATCGGCGGGACGGGCTCGTCCAAGTCGAGCCTTGTCCAGCTCATCCCGCAGCTGTACGACGCAAGCGAGGGCTGCGTCAGGGTCGGCGGCAGGGACGTGCGCGAATATGACCTCGAGGCGCTGCGCGACGCGGTCGCGGTGGTGCTTCAGAAGAATGAGCTGTTCTCCGGCACCGTGAAGGAAAACCTGCGCTGGGGCAGCAAGGACGCGACCGACGACGAGCTGCGCGAGGCGTGCCGCCTCGCGCAGGCGGACGACTTTGTCCGCTCGCTGCCCGAGGGGTACGACACCCACATCGAGCAGGGGGGCACAAACGTCTCGGGCGGGCAGAAGCAGCGGCTGTGCATCGCGCGGGCCCTGCTCAAAAAGCCCAAGATCCTGATTTTGGACGACTCGACGAGCGCGGTCGACACGCGGACCGACGCGCTTATCCGAAAGGGTCTCGCCGAGTACATCCCCGAGACGACCAAGATCATCATCGCACAGCGCATCGCGTCGGTGCAGGACGCCGACCGAATTGTCGTGATGGACGGCGGCAGGATAGCGGCCGTCGGGACTCACGACGAGCTGCTCGAAAAGAGCGACATCTACCGCGAGGTCTATACCTCGCAGGTGAGCGGAGGTGAGGAAGATGGCGAATAACATGAGAGGCCCGCGCGGGCCGATGGCGGGCCCCCGCGTTCGGGCCAAAAAGGGCACCTTTATGCGCCTTGTGCGCACCCTGTTCGGGTTTTATCCCGTCATGCTGCCCGTTGTCGTGGTGTGCATCCTGTTCAACGCGGTCGTGAGCTCGCTGCCGTCGATCTTCATGCAGAACGTCATCGCCGCCGTCGAGGGCGCGGTGGACGCGGGCGACTGGCAGGGCGTCGGCGGAAGGATATTGTCGCCGGTGGCGCTGCTCGCGCTGTTCTATGCTTTGAGCCTCGTCGCCGGGCTCATCTACAACCAGCTGATGGCGATCATCACCCAGGGCTCGCTCGCCAAGCTGCGCGAGCGGATGTTCTCGCACATGCAGAAGCTGCCGATCAAGTACTTTGACACCCACGACCACGGGAGCGTCATGAGCTACTATACCAACGACATCGACACGCTCAGACAGCTTATCTCCCAGAGCCTGCCGAGCCTTGTGTCCTCGTCGGTGATTGTGCTGACCTGTTTCGGGATCATGCTTTACTACAGCGTATGGCTCGCGCTCGTGGTGTTTGTGGGCGTCGCGTTCATGATGCTTGCGGTCAAAAAGATAGGCGGCGGCTCGTCGCAGTACTTTTTGAAGCAGCAGCAGTCGCTCGGGAAGACCGAGGGCTTCATCGAGGAGATGATGAACGGCCAAAAGGTCGTCAAGGTGTTCTGCCATGAGCAGGAGGCGAAGCGCGACTTTGACCGCCTCAACGACGAGCTGTGCGACAACGCCACCAAGGCCAACCGCTACGCCAACATGCTGATGCCGATCCTGCACAACATCGGCGGCAACATCACCTATGTCGCGGTGGCGGTCGCAGGCGGCGTGCTGCTCGCGGCGGGGGCGCAAAACCTCAGCCTCTCGGGCCTTGCGTTCAGCGTCAGCATCGTCGTGTCGTTTCTCAACATGACCAAGCAGTTCTCGGGCAACATCAGCCAGGTCTCCAACCAGGTCAACTCGATCGTCATGGGTCTCGCGGGTGCGGACAGGGTGTTCGGCCTTATCGACGAGCAGCCCGAGGTCGACGACGGCTACGTGACCCTTGTCAACGCGAAGGTATCGGACGACGGCACGGTGAGCGAGTCGGACGAGCGCACCGGCGTGTGGGCGTGGAAGCACCCGCACGCGGCGGACGGGACCGTCACCTACACAAAGCTTGAGGGCGACGTGCGGATGTTTGACGTCGACTTCTCATACGACGGCAAAAAGACGGTGCTCGAGGACGTCTCGCTGTACGCGAAGCCGGGGCAGAAGGTGGCGTTTGTCGGCTCGACGGGCGCGGGCAAGACGACGATAACCAACCTCATCAACCGCTTTTACGACATCGCCGACGGCAAGATACGGTACGACGGGATAAACATCAACAAGATAAAGAAGGCCGATCTGCGCCGAAGCCTCGGCATGGTGCTTCAGGACGTGAGCCTGTTCACCGGCACCGTGATGGAGAACATCCGCTACGGCAGGCTTGAGGCGAGCGACGAGGACTGCATAAGGGCGGCCAAGCTCGCGGGCGCGCACGACTTTATCACCCGCCTGCCGAGCGGGTACGACACCGAGCTCGGCGGCAACGGCGCGAGCCTGTCGCAGGGGCAGCGGCAGCTGCTGAGCATCGCGCGGGCGGCGGTGGCCGACCCGCCCGTGATGATCCTCGACGAGGCGACGAGCTCGATAGACACCCGCACCGAGGCCATCGTGCAGCGGGGCATGGATGCGCTGATGGTGGGGCGGACGGTGTTTGTCATCGCCCACCGCCTCAGCACCGTGCGCAACTCGGACGCCATCATGGTGCTTGAGCACGGCAGGATCATCGAGCGCGGCGACCACCGCGAGCTGATAAACGAGCACGGCACCTACTACCGCCTGTATACCGGCGCGCTCGAGCTCGATTGACGCGGGGGTGGCGGCCGAAGTCCCTCGTTAAAGGCAAGGGGCAGAAAACGCCGTGTCGGCGCGGAAAAGCTTGAGGTCATGCTGCGAGCCCAACGCCTCCCATACCGATTGCGTTCGGCAGGGGAGGCTCAAGGCCCTCAGCCCGATGGATGGGCATAAGCTTTAGGTCTCGGAAACCTTCCCCCGTGGGGGGAAGGGGGACCGCCCCGCGGTGGATGAGGGGTCAGAGGGCCTGCTGTTTTGGGCGGGCCGAAGTTAAACCGGGAGGCTCAGCTAACCCCTCATCTCGTCCTCGCGGGCTGCGTTAAGCTGCGTTTGCGCAGGGCGCAAACATCCGCCCACTCCGCCGCTCGTCCTCCCCCTTCAATGTCATTCGACATTGAAGGGAACCCGAAGCTGACGCTGACAGCTTCCCCCCCCCCACGGGGGAAGCTTAAGGGCAAGCCACCCAAGAAACGAGTGTAAGCTTTAAGGTTCGTTGTATCCCAGGTCCCCCTTGTGTAAAGAGGGGTGGCACGAAGTGCCGGGGGGATTGACCGAGCGAGCTAAGGGCGTAACATAAAGCACATTTTAGACGATAAAACTCTGCGCAGTCAATCCCTCAGTCGACTGCGTCGACAGCCCCCTTTACACAAGGGAGCCTAAGGGCAAGAGCCGACTATAGAAAGCGGTTTTCAGACATCAGACAGGGAAGGGGCCGCCCCGTTCGGGGCGGCCCCTTTATTTTATCTTAGCCCTGTGAAACGGCGGGGCGCCGGCGGCCCTTACTGCCGCCGGCTCACTCGGTCGGCAGAACCGACGTCAGCCCGCGGATGCAGTTGCTGAGCAGCTCGACAAAGCGCTCGGGGGGCAGCGGCCTTTGCTCGAACACCCAGCGCTCGATGGCCGCCATAAACGCGTCGCAGTAAAAGGTGACGTAGAAATCACGCGACTCCCGGTCGGGGATGCGCTCGCTCGCGTACTCGTTGGCGAGCGGCTCGATGCCCTCGCGAAAATACTCATAGAGCGAGTTTTGCCCCTTTATCTCGAGCGCGCGGCGGTAGAAGGCGCGGTTTGCGTCGAGATAGCGGCACACCGCGAGCAGAAGGCTTTCGGAGGTGACGCACTCGGCGGTGCTCAGCTCGGCCATAAACTCGGTGGTGAAGATCCAGTTCACAAGGTCGTATTTGTCCTTGAAATGGTAGTAAAAGCTCTTGCGGTTGAGGTGGCAGCGCTCGCATATGTCGCCGACGCTGATCTTGTTGAACGGCGACTCGAGCATGAGCTGTTTAAGCGCCGATGCAAGCGCGTTTTTTGTTATGTTTGAGTCAGACATGGCGCATTCGATCCTCGGGGAGGGCGGCGGGGTTGAGCCGCCTATGGTTGGCGGCTGTCGGGTGTGCGGGCGCATTTTGCGGACAAAAGCTCACGCGGTGAGGCGTGCGGCCTCCTCATTGCAGTGAAGCTGTCGCGGCGCTGTTTTGACTGTTTATCATTTTATCACACCGCGCGGCGGCAGGCAACACGCAGACCGTGAAAAAAGTCGTTTGTGCCGGCGGCGCTGTATATTTGTTCACATATAAAATGGTATTATGGAAATACTTTAAATCGGAGTTGATTTTGTCGATGATGAGCGGACGGATTGCAAAGGCCTGCGTCTTTTCCGCGGTGTACGCCGCAGGGATAGGCGGGGTGTGCCTGATAGGATACATCGATCTGCCGGCGGTCAAGCGCATCTACCTGCCGATCTTCCTCGTGTGCCTGCTGGCCTTTTTGGTCGGCTGGCGGATATTCGGCTGGTTTTTGGGCGCGTGCACCCTCGTCGGCCTCGCGCTTGAGATGCTTGTCAACGCGTTTTCGGGCGACGGCATCTCGGTCAACGCCGCCCTGCTCAACATCGCGCTCATCACGGGCGGCGCGTTGACGGGCGCGGCGGTGCAGCTGCTGTGCAAAAAATAGACACTTTTGTGCTGCTCTGTTCAAATTATAGCGTTTGCATATTGAATTTGTCAATGCAGGTTGCATTCGTTCATAATATAAGTTATAATCTAATATAATATTAAATATTAGATTTAGGCAGGAGCAGTGCAATGAAGGTTATTGCGGTCGATTCCGGGTGTGATCTCACCGAACTCAGTTGTAAGGGGGCCGAGTTTCGCAGGGTTCCCCTCAAGATAATCGTGGGGGACAGGGCGTTTGTCGACGACTTCGCCCTTGACAGGCGCGAGATGATGGAGGCGATGGCGGCCTATCCGCAGGCCAGCCGATCGGCGTGCCCCTCGCCCGACGAGTGGCTGAACGCGTTCGGCGACGCGGACGAGGTGTACGCGGTCGCGATAACGGGGGGCATGTCCGGGTCGTTTGCGAGCCTTAGGGCGGCGCGCGACATCGCGCTTGAGCGCGACCCCGGGCGGCGGATATTCATCCTCGACTCGAGGCAGGCGAGCTCGGGCATGACGATGATCGTCCGCAAGATAGCCGAGTGGATAGACAAGGGCAGAAGCTTTGAGGAGATAAGCAGGCGCGCGGTGCTCTACCGCGAGAAGATACGGCTGACCTTTGTGCTCTACAGCATCGACAACTTTGTCAAAAACGGCAGGGTGAGCAGGGTCGCGGGCATGGTGTCGCGGGTGCTCGGCATACACATCGTGTGCAGGGCCGAGGGCGGCAACCTCGCCCCCAAGCACAAATGCCGCGGCGTCGAGCGGGGCTATCTCAAGATGGTTGACGAGATGGAGCTCGACGGCTTCAAGGGCGGCAAGGTGGTCATCTCCCACAGCTTCAACCCCGAGGGCGCCGCCGCGCTCAAGGAGCTTATCGAGTACCGCTTTGACGGCGCCGACGTCGAGGTCATGCCCACGAGCGGTCTGTGCTGCTTTTACTCGGAGATGAACGGGATGCTCATCGGGTACGAGGGCGCGTAAAGGGGCGTGGGCCCGCAGAGGAAGAATCGAACGCCGCGCGGCGCCCGCGCCGGGCGGACAGACGGCGGTTGCCGCAGTCGCACGGCAAAAAGGCCGGGGGGCGTTGACGGCGGGCGTCGGATAGGAAAATCCTTTCTGCAAGAAAACGGTGCAGCTCTAAAAACGGGCTGCACCTTTTTTGCAACCCGCATTCATACCGCGGATGCCGGCTCTGACCCAAAAGCTTGCAATCGTTTCTCCTTCGGCAGGCTCAGACGCTGCCCTGCGTTTTGCCCTTTTGCGCTTTTAAAACGACCCTCGCGAGAATTGCGGATTCAAGGTTCTTTAAGATTTCGGCGCTCTCTTCGTCAAATTCCCGCAGCAGATCCTCCAGCGCGACAAAGCATTCAAAAAAGTGATCGACCTTTTCCTCACCCATCGTCAGGCACGCCTCGCAGGTGAAATCATCGGGGGCCTCTGCCATGAGCCTGTTTAAAGCGGCTTCCCTTCTGATCGCGTCACAAGCTATTTTGTACGATGAATGCGGGTGGCTGCGCTGATACGCAACGATGCGCTTTATCTCGTCGACCTGATCTTCGGTGAACAATTCGTAGCGCCCGATTTTCCCCTCATCCTGATAAATCTTTCGGATTTTTCTGATTCCCGACGCGTCCAGCCCCGTTCTTCGCTTTGTTTCCGCCGTTGAGATTTTGGTGTCGCTCATAGCCGTCTCCTTGTTTTAACTCTTTTAGGTACAAATATTTAAATTTTCTATCTCTTTCACACATAATAGTGCATTTTCGTCCCAATGTCAAGCATATTTTTTGCTCGGAATTGCACATCATTTAATAATTTTTGTCTGTATGCACACATCTATTTCCTATCCGACCGTGTTAGGGAAGAGCGTCGATACGATATCTGTTCTTATGCAAACAGTAATGCGCCTGTCGCCGATAACGGTGCAACTGCATTGTAGGCGGGGCGGCGTTTTTGGCTGATGTTCGCCGGTTTACGTGCCCCGAAAGCGGTGCGAAGGGGCCGGTATGACTGTTTTGACCGCTGTTCTTTGCCGCGCCTCTTGACAGTGCCTGCGGGGGCAGGAGAACGCAATAAGGGCAGGGCGGACCGAGGAGGTCCGCCCTGCCCTATTTTATCGCCTATGCGTGCACCTGCACCGTTTCGGCGGGCCTGCACTTACGCGCCGCGTGCAGGCAGGCATCGGAGGTCTGCCCCGCTCCCCGGCCTTATATGCCCATACACCCCCTCGGGGGAGGGCGCGCAGGGCCTCGTCAGCCCTCGAGCAGCTCGTCGAGGGTGAGGCTGAAGGCGGGGACGCACTCGTCGAGATAGGCCCGCACCTCGGGCAGGGGGCTGTCGTTCAGGGCCCTGAGGGTGCTTTGATAGGCGCTCTTAAACTCGCCGCTGCCCGACGACAGCTCCTCGATGCACTTGACGAGCGCGGACAGCTTGTCGGCCGCCTTGACGATTGCCCGCTCGCGCTCATTGAGGCAGGTTGCGCGCAGCAGCGGGCGATACATCCCGCGCATGTCGTCGGGCAGCATCTCGAGCAGCCGCTCCTCGGCGGACGCCTCGACCTTTTTATACTCGTCCCGCAGGCTGTCGCTGCCGTATTTTACCGGCGTGGGCATGTCCCCTGTCAGGATCTCGGCGGCGTCGTGATACATCGCGGCGCACGCCACCGTCTCGGGGCGCACGTCGGCGCCGAAGCGCACGGCGGCGCAGCACGCAAGATAGTGCGCCGTGTAGGCGGTAAACAGCGAGTGCTCGGACAGAGACTCGCTGCGTGAGTTTCGCATGAGCCCCCAGCGGTTGATGTAGCTCATGCGCGCGGTCATTGCGGGGAATCCGTTTTTCATCGTCGTCTCCTGTAGGGGTTCGGTTCGGGATATGTCGGGGCTTGAGACCCCCGGCGGGTGGGGGAGGGTGGTCTGCAAAAGCCCGCCGCCCGCCCGAAAAAACAAAACCGTCACAGATATTTTATACGGTAATGCGCCCGATGTCCACACCGCCGCGGGCCCTCGGGCAATTTTCGGCCCCGGGACACATAGAATTGAGAGGTAATGTTACACAATATGTCGGAAAACCGACATATTGTTACCGATTCTGAGGGGGTTTCCCCCTGAAAGGGGTGCCGAAGGATGCTTTGGGAGCTTTTGGAGCTTCTCTTGCAGAACATCCATCTGTTTGCGCTGCGGGTCACGGGCAGCGGATTCCCGCGGCCGATGAGCGCCGAAGAGGAGCGCGAGTGCTTTAAGCGGGTCGCAGAGGGGGACAACGAGGCGAGGGAAAAGCTGATCAACCACAACCTGCGGCTGGTGGCGCACATCACCAAAAAGTACTACTGCGAGCGGGACGAGCGGGACGACCTCGTGTCGATCGGTACGGTCGGGCTGATCAAGGCGGTGTCGGCGTACAACGTCGAGAAGAACATCCGCTTTTCGACCTATGCGTCGCGCTGCATCGAAAACGAGATTTTGATGTATTTCAGGGGGATACGGCGGGAGAAGCCGACCCTCTTTTTCGGGGACACGATCGAGTCGGGCGGGGACGGCGACTCGCTCACAATCGGCGACGTGCTCGCGGACGACGGGGACATCGTCGAGAGCCTCGAGCACACGGCCGACCTCAGGGCGCTGCTGCGGGCGGTGGACGGCGTCCTGGAGGGGAGGGAGCGGGAGATCATCATCCTGCGCTACGGCATCGGGGGCAGGCGGCCGCTGACCCAGTCGGAAACCGCAAAGCGAATGCGGATATCGCGCTCGTACGTCAGCAGAATCGAGAAAAAGGCGCTCGAGCGCCTGAAGCATGAGCTCGAGCGGTAGGGGGATTTCTTCGCAGGGAAGAGCGGTATCGGCGGGGCGGCATCGGACGCTGTGTCCCCCGAACGCAAAGATGTTCACCCTCTGCGGACCGGCTGACCCGCAAAAGCGGCGTCATGCTGTCCGCTCCCCTGAGAGGCAAAAGGTGGCTACAGCCTAAGATGGTTCACTTCGCGCCTCACCGCGCAAAAGCGGCGTCATGCTGTCCGCTCCCCTGCGCGGCAGAAAGGCGTCTACAGCCAAAGATGGTTCACTTCGCGCCTCACCGCGCAAAAGGGGCGTCATGCTGTCCGTATCCCCGCACGGCAAAAGGGTGTCGGCAGCTTAAGATGGTTCACTTCGCGCGTCACCCTGCAAAAAGCGGCGTCGGGTGCTGCCCATACCGTCCCTGTGTGCGGCAGGCAAAAAAGCAGCAGGCAAAAAAAGCCGCCCGGGGTTTCCCCGGGCGGCCGCACAGCAATTCTTAATTGTCCGCATCCGTCAAAGCGCGGGCAAAGACCTCGGAAACGAAAACCTTATTTATTCGGCGTCCGGGGCCCCCTCGCCCTCGGCGGGCGTGCGCATCGAAAGGGAGATGCGCTTTTGCTCGGCGTTCACGCCGATGAGGCGAACCTTGACGATGTCGCCGACCTTCACCACGTCGGACGGGGCCTTGACGTGCTCGTCCGACAGCTCGCTGATGTGGACGAGACCGTCGACGCCGGGGAGGATGCGCACAAACGCGCCGAACTTGGTGACCGACACCACCGGGGCCTCAAACTCGCTGCCGATGGGATAAGTGGTGATGAGGTTCCAGGGGTTGTCCTCCTCCCTGCGGTAGCCCAGGGAAATCTTTTTGTTCTCCTCGTCGATGTCCTTGACATAGACGTCGATGACCTGGCCGACGCTGACAACGTCCGCGGGGCGCTTGATGCGCTCCCACGACAGCTCGCTCTTGTGAACCATGCCGTCCACGCCGCCGAGGTCGACGAACGCGCCGTACTCGGTGAGGGACTTGACGGCGCCCGAGTAGTGCTTGCCGATCTCGACGTTCTGCCAAAACTCCTCGCGCTTCTTGCGGTTTTCGTCGTCGAGCACCGAACGGATGGAGCCTATCGCGCGGCGACGGCGGACGTCGGCCTCGATGATGCGTATGTTTTGGTGGGTGTGGAGCAGATTGTCATACGGCTCGCCGCGGCGAAGGGTCGCCTGCGAGGCGGGGATGAACACGCGCACCCCCTTGACGGTGGCGACAAGCCCCCGATTGACAACCTCGGAGATATACGCGTCAAAGACGGTGCCGTCCTCAACGCCCTTCTCAAGCTCAAGCAGACCCTGCTCGGAATCGACCCGCTTTTTGGAAAGCGTCACGAAGCCCTCGAGATCCTGAACCTTTGTGACGATAAGGTTGACCTTATCGCCGACGCTGACAACGTCCTCGGGCTTTGCCGAGGGGTCGTCGCTGAGCTCGTCGACGGGGATAAAGCCGGTGTGCTTGGTGCCGATGTCAACGACGACCTCGTTGGGCCTTATCGAGGTGACGATGCCCTCGACGCGCTGCCCTCTGTGGACGAGCCGAAGGGATTCCTCAAGCGCCTCCTCGAAATTAAAGTCTTCGTCTTTGATAATGTCGCTCATACTTATGAGAACCTCCTCTATTAAGGAAGCGGGGGTAGATGCGCCTGCTGTCACGCCTATCCTTGCGGCTCCCGTTAATATCTTTTTGTCGAGCTCGTCCGCCGATTCGATCTGGCATGTCGGCGCAAACCTTCGGCACACCGCGGTGAGCTTTTGGGTGTTCGAGCTGTTGCGCCCGCCGATCACTACGCAGACGTCGCAGCTTTTCGCGAGCTGCTCTGCCTCGCGCTGACGCATTGCGGTCGCATTACATATTGTATCAAAAATAAAAAGATTTGTATATATTTTTTTTGCGGCCTCGCAGCACTCTTTATATTTTACAATATCAAAGGTGGTCTGCGCAACCATTATACAGCTTTTTTTCTCGGGAACCGCCCCCGCAAGCGCAAGGAGCTCGCCCCTGTCCGCGAAGATGAGGGGCGGGGCCGCGCAGTGTCCGGCAATGCCCTGCACCTCCGGGTGGGTGCGGTCGCCCGCGATAAGCACCGCCGCACCCTCGGCGCTGCGTCGCGACACGATGTCGTGGATCTTCGCGACAAAGGGGCAGGTCGCGTCCGCCGTCTCGATGCCGAGCCTGCGGCAGCGCTCGTAAACCTCGCGCGGGACGCCGTGGCTGCGGATGACGAGCAGCGCGCCCTCGGGCGTGTCCTCGGGCCGCTCGACGGGGAAGCACCCCTGCGCCCGCAGCTCGTCGACGACGCGCGCGTTGTGGATGATGCTGCCGAGGGTGACGGCGCGCTTGCCGCCGCTCAACAGGTCGCGGCACATCCTGACAGCCCGATCGACGCCGAAGCAGAAGCCTGCGGTCTTCGCGAGGACGATCTCAGCCATTGTTCTTCACCGCCCCGAACGAGCCGTTCTCGGGGTAGAGCTCGAGCACCCGCGAGCGTATGAGGGCGCAAAGCTCTTTGCGGCCCGTGGGCGTAGAGAGGTCGGAACCGCCCTCGCCCGGCATGATGGGCCTGCCGTAGCGCACAATGACCTTTGAAAAGACGGGCATCCCCCTGCGCGCGATGATGGCGGCGGGGATGATGGGCGCGCCCGTGAGGTTTTGTATGTAGGCGACGCCCGGCTTGAACCCGCCGAGCTCGCCCGTCTTGGAGCGGGTGCCCTCGGGGAAGATGAGCAGCCCGTCCCCCCGCTTCAAATACTCGACCGCCTTGTCGAGCGCCGCGCGGTCGCCCGTGCCCCGCTTGACGCCGAACGCGCCGAGCGCCCGCAGCAGCGGCGAGACAAGGCCCGCGTGCATGAGCTCGTTTTTGGCCATGATTTTAAAGGTGCGCTTGTTGCACAGCACGTGCAGCGCCGGGTCGATGAGGTGGACGTGGTTGCTCGCGATGATGAACGCGCCGTCGCTCGGGATGTTTTCGCGTCCCTCATGGCGCAGCCCGTACAGCAGCCACGCGACGGGCTTTATCAGCGTGCGCAGAATTCTCAGCAGTATCATAGGCGCTCAAAGGTTGTCCTTTGCAATTTTTGTGAGCAGCTCGACGGATTTTTGCAGCGTGTTTCCCGTCGTGTCGACCGTTATCGCGTCCTCGGCGGGCTTGAGCGGCGCGACGGCGCGGTGGCTGTCGTCGTAGTCGCGCTTTTTGAGGTCGCCGAGCACCGCCTCATAGTCGGCGCTGACCCCTTTGGCCACAAGCTCCTCGTACCGGCGGCGCGCGCGCTCCTCGGCGGAGGCCGTCAGAAATATCTTGACGTCGGCGTCGGGCAGCACCACGGTGCCGATGTCCCTGCCGTCCATGACGACGTTGTTCTCGCGGGCGAGCGAGCGCTGCAGCTCGAGCAGGTACGCCCGCACCGCAGGCAGTGCCGAAACCGCCGACGCCGCCATCGAGACGGCCTCTGTGCGTATCTTGCCAGTGATGTCCCTGCCGCCCAAAAAGACCCGCTGCTCGGTGTCGACAAACTTAAGGGAGATCTCGACGCCCGCGAGCAGACCCATGACGGCGGTCTCGTCCGAGACGTCGGCGCCCTTTGAGAGCACATAGTACCCGATCGCCCGGTAGAGCGCGCCCGTGTCGACATAGATGAACCCGAGGCCCTCGGCCACCTTTCGCGAGATCGTGCTTTTGCCCGCGCCCGCCGGGCCGTCGATCGCAACAGCTTTCATTTGACTTCCTCCGATAGTATATGTCTTCCCGCGGCGCACCCCGTCGCGAAAGCGATTGTGAGGTTAAAGCCTCCCGTGAGCCCGTCGGCGTCGATCACCTCGCCCGCGAAGTGCAGGTTTTTTACGAGCCTGGACATCATGGTTTTGGGGTTTATCTCGTCGAGCGCGACGCCGCCCGCCGTCACGATCGCCTCGTCGAGGGGACGCGGGCGGACAACGGTGTACTCGAGTCCCTTGAGCGTCCGCACAAGCGCCGCGCGCTCGGCGGCGGTGACCGCATTTATCTTTTTTTCGGGGGGTATCCCGCAGCGGGACACCACGGCGGGGATGAGGCTTTTGGGGACAAGCTCGCCGAGCGAGTTTTTAAAGTCGCGGTTGGAGACCGCCGAAAAATCGCGCAGCACCCGTTTGTCGAGCTTATCGCGCTCGAGGGCGGGCTTGAGGTCGACAGAGAGCAGCCGCCCCGCGACGTCCTTGCCCGCGACGAGCGAACTGAGCGTGAGGACGAGCGGTCCCGACAGCCCGAAGTGGGTGAACAGCACCTCGCCCTGCTCAAAAAACAGGGGCTTGCCCTCGGCGGGGAAGCGCAGGGCGACATTTTTGAGGGTGAGGCCGCTTAAGGCTGAGCATTCGTCCGCTTCGGCGCACTCGAGAGCGACAAGCGCCGGGTACGGCCCCCTTATCGTGTGCCCGAGCGCTCCCGCGATGCGGTAGCCGTCGCCCGAGCTGCCCGTGACGGGATAGCCCGCGCCGCCCGTCGCGACGACCGCCGCGCGGCAGGACACCTCGCGCCCGTCCGCAAGCTTTAGCCCGCGCACCGCGGCGTCCCGCGTCACGACCGACGAGACGCGCCCGCGCATGATCCTGCAGCCCGACGACCGCGCGGCCTCGGCCAGCGCCCGGGCGATGTCCTCGGCGCGGTCGCTCTGCGGGAAGACCCTGCCCCCGCGCTCGACCTTGAGCGGCACGCCGCGGCTGCGGAACCAATCGCACACGTCGCGGTTGTCAAAGGCGCGCAGCGCGCTCATGAGAAATTTTGCGCCGCGCGGGATGCTTTTAAAAAGCGCGTCGGGCTCGCAGTCGTTGGTCACGTTGCAGCGGCCCTTGCCGGTGATCAAAAGCTTTTTTGGGAGCTCGGGCGCGAACCTGTCGACGACGACAACGCTGAGCCCGCGCGCGGCCGCCGCCCACGCGCACATAAGCCCCGCGGGGCCGCCGCCCGCGACGGCGACATCCCACGTCAACCCATCAGACATCGAAGCCGCCGTACCCCCCCAGCCGAAAGCGCTTTGTCGTGCGGCCCAAAGCGCGCGGACGCGCCCGACCGCATAACTATACAAGATATATTATATATTCTTTCGACATGTTAAACAATGTTTTTTTTGTAAACAAGGGCCCGCCCCCGGCACAGCCGGCGGGGCGGACCCTTCAGCGCCGAAAAGGGCCGGCGACGGGCGGTTTTTGCTGTACGGAGATGAGGCGCAGCTGCGGGGGACGGGACACGGCACGAGCCGCGTGTTCCGTCCGAACCCGTCGACCGCGCAGAGCGGGCACGGGGAGCGGGCGGTCAGCCCGCCGCATTTTATGCCCAAAACTCCCGGCTCTCGTCGGGAGGGAGGGGGAAAATACCCTTAGGCCGCCGCGGCGCACATCACAGCCCGCCCCCTCCGTCGAAGGGCGGCAAGGGGAAAAGGACAACGGAACGCGTGTTTTGCATTTTGTGCCCCGAACCGCACCTTCTCCGCCGAAGGACGGGCGAAGGAAGGGAGCGGCATCGGTATTTACAGCTGCTGCGGGTGACCCGACCCGAAAGGGGCGAACGGGGAGGGGACGGGGATGAAGCCCTGCCCCCTCAAAAGGGCCCGCTTAAAGCGAGCGCAGGATGGGCTGAAGCTGCCGTCCCTCGAGCGCGGCCCTGACGGTCGGCAGGACGGTCTCGCGCAGGAACACGACCGAGCGCGGCTTTTGCTCGGGGGCGTCCTGGCACAGCGGCGCAAAGTAAAAGTGCTTGCGGTTCAGCAACTCCCCGATGTTTTTGGCGCTTGCGGACAGCGCGTCGTTGGTGGCGACGGCGAGCACCGCGGGGCGCTCGCGGCGCAGGTGCGATTTGACCGCCATCGTCACCGGGGTGTCGGTGACCCCCGCCGCGAGCTTCGCGAGGGTGTTGCCGGTGCAGGGGGCGACCAGCATCACGTCGCACAGGCCCTTCGGCCCTATCGGCTCGGCTCCCTCGATGGTTGTGATGATCTCTCTTTTGCAGACGGCCTCGACTCGTCGCCGCATCTCGTCGGCGGCGCCGAAGCGGGTGTCGGTCGACGCGGCGTTGAAGGACATCACCGGAATGAGCTCGGCCCCCTCGGCCGCGAGATCCTTCATCACGTTTATCGCGGTCCCGAAGGTGCAGAAGCTTCCGCACATCGCAAAACCCACCTTGATCCCCTTGAGCTCGTTCACAGCTTCTCCTCCTCGATTATCTTAAGTATGCTTTCGGCGGTCAGCTCGCCCGCGGTTTTCGGGGCGACAACGGCGGGCAGCGCGGGCGCGGGGATCACCCGCACACCGTGCCGCTCGGCGGCGCGCCGCTCGACGCCGCCCGGGGCGGACGCGAGCTCGATGATGGGGCAGCACCCGCGAAGGCGCGACAAAAAGCCCTCGCCCAAAACCGTATACGGCACCGTGTTCACGACAGCGTCGAGCGCGGGAGCAAGGTCCTCGAGCTCGTCGATGTGCGCCGCCTTTATCCCGCGCGTCGTCGCCGCCGCTCGCGCAAGCTCGCTGCGGGCGGCAGCCGTGACATCGGCGTCAAGGCTCTTGAGCGCCTCGCACACCGCCCTGCCGGTGCGCCCGTAGCCCGCGACGGCGACCCGCGCATGCATCACCGTGCGCTCGGTGTGCTCGATGACGAGCTTGAGCGCGCCCTCCGCCGTCGGCACGGCGTTGCGCTCGGCAAAGCCCTCGGTCTTTGCGTAGTCAAAGACCCGCAGGCCCGCCGCGCGCGCCGCGGCCGCGACGTCGTCCGAAATATATCCGCCGAACACGGCGCAGCCCTTTTTTAAAAGGGAGAACAGCCGCGCGGCGGTCGGCGCGACGGGGGACGACATCTTAATCGACGCCGACGGGCTGCCGAGCGGCGGCGGCAGCACCAGCGCGTCGCACCGCGCCGCCTCGGCTTCGAGCGACATCGAGGGGTAGCGCTCCGCGAGATCGGTGTGCGAGTTCCCGTACAGCGAGACCCGCAGGCCCGCCCCGGCCAGCGGCTCACACGCGTGGGCAAGCCGCCGGTCATCCCCCGCGACGAGGATGTTTGCGATTGTCAATAACAACACCGCCTTTTGATTTTTTAGCCATTCTATGCGGGTTTTGGGCCGCGCGTCACTCAAAAAGCGGGGATTTGGCGACGAGGGGTTGAAAAGGGTGAAGGGGAGGGAATATAATAAAAACGAGAAACCGCCCGCAGCCGGGCGGCGGGCCCTGCTCGTTCTTTGGGCGGCGGCAAACGACGGCGCGCCGAGGGACGGGCCGTGCGCTTGCGCTTTGGGTTGATCTCGATAAAAACAAAGAACGCCCTGCCTGCCGCGCCCGACAAAGGGGCGGGCGGCTGCGGGGCTTCACGGTCGGAGGTTTTGCTTGTGAACATGGGCTTTTTGCGGGCCGCGGCGCTCTCTGCGGCCCTGATTGCGGCATCGTTTTCACCGTCGGTGCTGAAGGGTGACGGCCGCTCTGTCAAGGAAATTGCGCCGCCCCGGTGCTCGAGGGAGCTGTCGGATGTCGGCGGCGTCCCGTTTGACTGCGGGGTGAGCGCCCGGACGCCGTGTCTGCCCGGGGGCGTCGACTGTCCGCACGGCGGCGGTGAGGAGATATGCGGGGTCTGCGGCGGCGCGGGACATTCAAGCGGCGCGTGCACCGCCTGCCGCTACTGCGGCTCGCCGTATCATGCCGCCGAAGGCTGCCCGAGCATATCCCACCGAACGGGCGCTCACCATTCGGGCGGGCACCATTCAAGCGGACATCATTCGGGCGGACACTGCTGAGGCGGCGCCCGGCGGCCTTTGGGGCCTTTTGTCTATCGAAAACCACTCGCCGGGCGAGTGGTTCAAAAGAGGCTTATGCCGATGAAGCAGACAAGAAAACCCCCTTTGCTTAAAATAGAAGTGCGGTCAGCCAACTGCATAAAAAGCAAGTGGGGGTCATTACCCGGAATTGAGATTTAAATACAGGAATAGAGAATTTTGGCGCCGAGGGCACGATGGTAGATACGGCGGGAAAGAATGCACGGAAGATACAGGAGTACATAAAGCATCAGCTTGAGGAAGATAAAGCCTTGGAGCAACTGACGACGGCGAATTGAAGCCCGTTTACGGGCGGCAAGCAACCAAACTTGCGCGGCCGGCAGATCGTACTTGCGCGGCGGGACGCGCGTGCCGGTAACATAGGGTTTTGCCCGCATATGAAATATCCCCCGGCTTCGCCGGGGGATATTTATTTGGCTGTTCGCTGTCGCGGGGCCGGGCGGAAAAGGGATTCGAGCGGCGCGGAACAAGTTGCCGTCGGGTCGTTTTGGTTGTATAATAAAACGGTATGTATCGCAAACTATACGGGTTCGGCGTCGGGGCGCGCTTTGAGGCGGAGCGCCGGGCCGACAGAGAGCCGCAGACGAGCAGAAAAATGCGCCGCGGCGCGGGGGCTTTGAAATGAAGGATCTTTATATGGGGATCGACGGGGGGACCACGGGGATCCGCGTCGGGATTTACAAAAAGGACGGCGTCGAGGTCGGCTTTGCAAGCACCGCCTACGAGACGGCGCACCCCCGCGCGGGGTGGGCCGAGCAGAGGCCGGACGACTGGTGGGACGCGCTCAAAAAGAGCATGCAGGGCGCGCTCGGGATGGCCGGGGTCGAGCCCGGGCGCATCGCCGCGCTTGCCGCCGACACCACGAGCTGCAGCGTCATGGCGTGTATGCGCGACGGTGCGCCGCTGCGCGACTGCCTCATCTGGATGGACGTGCGCGCGGCGGAAGAGTCGGACGAGATCAACCGAACGACGGGCGAGGAGCTCTCACCCGAGTGGATGCCCGCAAAGCTGCTGTGGCTCAAGCGGCACGAGCCCGAGGTGTACGAGCGGGCCGAGGTCTTTTGCGAGTATCAGGACTGGCTGATGTTCCGCCTGACGGGGCGCTGGTGCATCAACATCAACAACGCGGTGAACTGGGGCTACAACTCGGACAAGGGCGGCTTTGACCTCGGCTTTTACAAAAAGATAGGCCTTGCGGACGCGCCGCCGCGCTTCCCCGACGACGCCGTCTACGCGGTGGGCGACCCGATGGGGACGCTGAGCGAGGAGGCGGCGCGCGAGCTGGGCCTGTGCCCCGACACCCTTGTCGCGTGCGGGGGGATCGACAGCTCGATCGGCATCCTCGGCATGGGGGTGTGCGAGACGGGCAAGCTCGCGCTTGTGACGGGCAGCAGCAACCTCGCGATGGTGCTGACCGAGCACCCCGTCTTCAACCTCGGCGGGGTCAACCTCGGGCCCAACCACCTTCTGCACGGGTGCTACACCGACTACCGCGGGCAGACCGCGGCGGGCTCGATTCTCGGCAGGTTCAAGCGCGAGATGTGCAGGGACATCCCCGAAAAGGACGTCTACCGCGTCATGGACGCCGAAGCCGAGAAGATCCCCGTCGGAAGCGACGGGCTGCTGGTTTTGGATTATTTTCAGGGCAACCGCCACCCCTATCTTGACGGCGACGTCCGCGGCATGATATACGGCCTGTCCCTCAACCACACCCGCGCGCACATCTACCGCGCGCTCATCGAGGGGGTCTGCTACGGCACGGCGCACCTGCTCAAGCAGTTTTCGGACGCGGGCAGGCCGATAAGCGAGATCACGGTGGCGGGCGGCTTCAGCAACTCGCCGCTGCTGCTCGGCATCCTCTCGGACGTGTGCGGCGTGCCCGTCAACGTCCCGCGGGATCCGCAGTCGTCCTGTCTCGGCAGCGGCGTGTGCGCGGCGACGGCGGCGGGCGCCTACGGCGGCCTGCGCGAGGCGGCAAGGGGGATGACGGGGCTTAAGCTGCGCGTCGAGCCCAACCCCGAAAACACCGAAAAATACCGCAGGCTGTTTGAAAAATACCTCGAAATATACCCCGCGTTCTCGGGCTTTTTCCACGACTGCGCGCGGGTCTTTAAGCAGCTGTGAGCGCCGTGCGGCAGGGGGGCCCGGTTCGGCTGCCCGAGCACATCCGCGCGGTTGTCGGCAGGCTGACGGCGGCGGGCTTTAAGGCATATGTTGTGGGCGGCGCGGTGCGGGACGCGCTCATGGGCCGCAAGCCCGCCGACTATGACGTGTGCACCTCTGCACTGCCCGCGCAGACGGCCGAGGTGTTTGCGGACGCCGCGCCCGACCTCGCCGACGCGCGCTACGGCACGGTGCGGGTGTGCGTGTCGGGCCGGCACATCGAGATCACGACGATGCGGCGCGAGGGCGGCTACAGCGACGGGCGGCGGCCCGACACGGTCGAGTTTTGCGACGACATCGAGGCCGACCTTTTGCGCCGCGACTTCACCGTCAACGCCATCGCGTGCGACCGCGCGGGCAGGCTCACCGACCCGACGGGCGGGCGCGAGGACATCCGCTGCAAGCTGATACGAACGGTGGGCGACCCTCGCGCCGGCTTTTCGGACGACGCGCTCAGGATCCTGCGGATGCTGCGCTTTTGCGCCCGCCTCGGTTTTGAGGCCGAGGGGGAGACTGAGCGCGCCGCAAGGGAGCTGAGAAGGGGCATCGCCCGCCTCTCGCCCGAGCGGGTGCGGGACGAGCTCAGCCGCCTGCTCATGTGCGAAAACGCGGGCAGCGTCATCCACCGCTATCGCGAGATAATCTTTGAGATCATCCCCGAGCTGCGCCCGTGCGACGGCTTTTTGCAGCACAACCCCAACCACTGCTACGACGTGCTGGGGCACATCTGTGCGACGGTCGACCTCGCCGACCGCGAGCTGTCGGTGCGGCTCGCCGCGCTGCTGCACGACGTGGGCAAGCCGCGCTGCTTTACGATAAGCGAGAGCGGCAGGGGCCGCTTTGTCGGTCACATGGAGCTGTCGGCCGAGATGGCGCGCGGGATCCTCACACGGCTGCGCTATCCGCAGAAGATCATCGAGACGGTGTGCGTGCTCGTCGAAAACCACGACAAGCCGCACGAGGCAAACGCCGTCAGCGCGAGGCGCTGGCTCAACCGCATCGGCAGCAAAAACGTGTTTTTGGTTTTAAAGCTGAAACGCGCCGACTGTCTCGCGCACGCGCCCTGCTACCACAACAGGCTCGGCAGGCTCGCGGGCTTCAGGCACGAGGTCAAGGCCGCCCTCGCGAGGGGGGACTGCTATTCCCTCAGCGCCCTCGCCGTGAACGGCAGGGACGTGATGCGTAGGCTCGGCCTCGAGCCGGGCGAGCGCACGGGCGAGATGCTGCGGTATCTTTTAGAGCGGGTAATGGACGGAACGGTAAAAAACGAACGCGCCGCACTTCTCAGGGCGGGCGCAGAAAAATTGCAGGAGGACGAGGATGAAAACAGCGGTAATTGAGACGGACGAGGGAAGGATAACGCTTGAGCTCGACGAGAACGCCGCGCCCGAGACGGTGAAAAACTTTGTCGGGCTCGCGAAGTCGGGCTTTTACGACGGGCTGTGCTTTCACAGGGTGATAGAGGGCTTTATGATCCAGGGCGGCTGCCCGCTCGGCACCGGCACGGGCGGCAGCGGCAGCAGCATTAAAGGGGAGTTCGAGAGCAACGGCTTTCACAATCCCCTAAAGCACGAGCGGGGCGTCATATCCATGGCGCGTTCGCAGGACAAGAACTCGGCGAGCTCGCAGTTCTTTATCATGCACGCCGACGCGCCCCACCTCGACGGCGACTATGCCGCCTTCGGCCGCGTCGTGTCGGGCTTGGAGGCCGTCGACGCCATCGCGTGCTGCGAGACCGACTGTGCCGACCGCCCGCTCAAAAAACACGTGATGACGAGGGTGTACATCGAGGAGTAGAAAAACTCCCCGCAGAAGGGATTGCGGCGGGGGGGCCGGGCCGTGTAAACCTTGCGGCGAGTCCCCAAAAGCCCTCTGCCGCGCGCCGTACCGATTGCGCGCGGTAAGGGAGCCTAAGAGCCCGCGGCCCGATGGATGGACGTAAGCTTTAGGGCCCGGAAACCTTCCCCCACGGGGGGAAGGGGGACCGCCTCGCGGTGGATGAGGGGTTAGGGGACTTTTTGTTCACGGCGGGCCCAAGCCAAATGGACAAGCTCAGCTCACCCCTCATCTCGTCCTCGCGGGCTGCGTTAAGCTGCGTTTGCGAAGAAGCGCAAACATCCGCCCACTCCGCCGCTCGTCCTCTCCCTTCAATGTCGTTCGACATTGAAGGGAACCCGGAGTCGATGCTGACACGGCTCACATATTCTCATGAGTTATACCGAACGCCGTACCGATTGCGTTCGGTAGGGGAAGCTTAAGGACACGCGACCCGAGGGGCAGGTACAAGCTTTAGGGTCTGCCGACAGCAAAGCTCCTTTCCCGCTCGTTATACTTTGAAGGACACGCGGAAAAGGGGTGTTAAGGACAGGGGCATGACCCGGCGGCAGAGCCATCTCTGCGCCGTTATAACAAAAAGCAAGCGGAACCCGCCTCTTTGGCGGGTTCCGCTTGCTTTTTTGGGGCGGCGATGAAATTCTCCCGCCCCCAAGATGTCAAATAACGGAGCTCTGTCCCCTGCAAAAAACTGCCCCGACGCCGCTCAAAGCGGGGCTATTCGAGCATGATCTGCTTGAGCGAGATCCGCTTTATCCTTTCGGAATACGCATACATCAGCGCCTCATAAGCCGCGGCGAAGACTGCGAGCGAGACGAGCATGGCGGGGAGGTCGAACTCATAGGCGGGGACGCCGTCGACGTCCTTAAACACGATATCCACCATAATCCGCAGCAGCGCGTATTGATACCCCGTCCCCGCCGCAAAGCCGATGCAGGCGAGCGGACGGTAGCCGTCGAGGATCGCCCTGCGGCACTCCCGCTGCGAATAGCCGAACGCCTTCATCACGGCGATCGTCCGCGTGTTTCCGTCGGTCACGGCGGTTATCGAGAGAAACAGGGTGGTGAACGCCAGCACAAGCCCTATAGCCAAAATCATCGCGCCCATCATCTCGCTCGACAGATCCTTCATGCTGAACGACATCTGCATCATGGCCGAAAAGCAGAACGCGGCGAAGACGACAAAAAACGCGAGCGTCTTTTTTGCCCGCAGGGTTGTCCGCCGAAGCCCCGCGATAAACGACAGGTCGTCCGCCTTCCCGCGCGTGCGCCGCGGGGGTCTGCCGGGGGTCTCGGGGAGTCCCCTCAAGAGCAGCAGCACCGGCGTTTTGAGCTTGTGCCGCGCGTAAAAAATCGAGAGCGCCGAAAAACAGACGGTCGGCAGCGCCACAAAAAAGAGCGGGACGCTCGGGTGAAAGCGCATCGTTATCTCGGGGAGCATCCCCTCCTTATTTTGCAGGGCGTAAAACCGCGGCATCAAAAGAAACGCCCCCGAGAAGCCCGCAGCCGTCCCGATGAAGACGCTGCTTCCGAACACCCAAAAGCTCTTTGCAATCCCGAAGTTTGAACGGCCCAGCGCCTTGAGGATCCCGAGCTCCCTTCGATGGGTGTCGATATAGTGCTTGATGTAGAAAAAGAGCATGACGACCGAGGTCAGCAGCAGGCACCCGCCGCTCACAAGGCAGACGACCCTTGCGGTCGAGAGCTGGGCGGTGTAATAGAGCATCGAGATTTCGGACGTTATCCCGTCCTCGATCGAGCGCACGTCGAGATAGAAATTGAAAAACAACGTGCACACGAGCACGGCACACAGGGCGATGACCGAGATGCCGACGAGCTTGCAGGCGCTTTTTATCCCGATGAGCATCCCGTCACCACCCGATCTCGTAGGCGCTTTTGGGCGTCTTGTTCGTATAGATTTCGGATATCCTCCCGCTGTTCATTCGGATGACCGTGTTCGCCATCTGCGCGATGTTGGGGTTGTGGGTCACCATCGCGACGGTGAAGCGGTACCGGGCCTTGAGCCCCGCGATGTAGTCGAGCACCTGCCGCCCCGTCTGCTCGTCCAGCGCGCCCGTCGGCTCGTCGAGGAACAGCACCCGGGGCCGCTTCGCGAGCGCCCGCGCAATCGAAACCCGCTGCTGCTCGCCGCCCGACAGCTCGCCCGGATAGCGGTGCAGCTTTTCCGAGAGGCCGACCGCGTCGATGATCCCCCGATAATCCCGGTTGCCCGCGAGGTCCGCGCCCATCTTCACGTTTTTGTCGACGTCCATGTCGGGCAAAAGATAGTACTGCTGAAAGATGAACCCGACGGTTTTCCTGCGAAAGGCGGTCAGCTCGCGGTCGGAGAGCGCGCTTATCTCGGCCCCGTCGTAAAACACCCCGCCGCCGTCGGGCCGCTCGAGCCCCGACATTACGTTCAAAAGGGTCGACTTGCCCGAGCCCGATGCGCCGAGCACGACCGCGAAGTCCCCGTCCGCAATCTCGAGGCTGACGCCCCGCAGCGCCTCGCAGCGGCTCTGCCCGTCGCCGTATACCTTTTTGATGTCCCGCACCTCAATCACGGCTCTCGCACCCCCTCGCGTTTTTTAAGAGGCTCAAAAACACCTCGCTGATCATCCCGCTTATCTCGTCGCCGGTAAAGCGGCACATCCCCGTGGCGCAGAGGGTCGCGATGCCGTGCGTGTAGATCCAAAGGTGGCGATACAGCCTTTCGGCCGTGGGTTGGTCTACGCCGTAGTTGTCCCGCACCGACGAGAGAATCTGCGCATAGCTTTCGTCAATCAGCGGCAGCACCCGGGACAGCTCGGGCACCTGCGGCCGCTCGGACATAAACAGAAGCTGAAAAAGCCGGGGCTCGTCGACGGCGAAGAGGATGTACTGCGTCCCCACACCCTTAAACGGGAGCTCCTGCGCGAGGCCTCTTTCGACATATTCCCTGTACAGCGCTTTGGCGGAGCGAATTACCGTCTGCCGAACCTCCTCCATGCTGCTGAACACGGTAAAAATCGGCCGCGCCGAGCTGCCGAGGCGCGCCCCCAGCTCCCGCGAGGTGAGGGCGTCGATCCCGTCCTCCTTGACAAGCCGCAGCGCGGCCTCGGCGATCTCCTCTTTTGTGAATTTTGCTTTGGGCGGCATAATCCGTATTCCCCCTATCTAAATCAAATGTTTTGCAACATACGATTTATTATAAACCGAGAGTCGGTAAAAGTAAATATGCGGGGACAAAATTTTACGGGGCGGTCGTGCCCGCCCCGGGAACGGGGCCGTCTATGAAAAGACGGCCCTCTTTGCGCAGGCCGGCGGGGCCCCACGGGGGAAGCTTAAGGACGCGCTGCATCCCAAGCCCCCTTACCACGCATAAGCGGAACGGACGCGCGACACGCCCTACATATTCCCGTAGGGTGTGCCGAGTGTCGTACAATTTACACTCGGCTGAATTCCCGAGAGTATGGGAACCCCCGAACACCATACCGATTGCGCGCGGTAAGGGAGCCTAAAGGTGCAGAACCCGAGGAACAAGAGTAAGCTTTAAGTCCGGGAAACCTTCCCCCGTGGGGGGAAGGGGGACCGCCCCGCGGTGGATGAGGGGTCA
>CAYSRC010000007.1:0-64963 GCA_964433495.1 uncultured Oscillospiraceae bacterium | reverse complement strand
GTTTTAAATCGGAGGTGTGCGGGCCCCAAAAGAGCGAAGCTCTTTTGGGTGCGGGGGCGAGTTCGAGCCTCGTAACCCGCTCCATTTTATTTGTAACGCGGCAAGCTGTTTGACAGCGCACCGCATAATGTATAGCGAACTCGCTGCCTCCACCGTTTTAAATCGGAGGTGTGCGGGCCCCAAAAGAGCGAAGCTCTTTTGGGTGCGGGGGCGAGTTCGAGCCTCGTAACCCGCTCCATTTTATTTGTAACGCGGCAAGCTGTTTGACAGCGCGCCGCATAATGTATAGCGAACTCGCTGCCTCCGCTTTTAAACCGGGGACACGCGGGTTTGGGCAATTAAAAAAATTGAAAACTGAAAAGTTCGGAAGCATAGCTCAGCTGGTAGAGCACCTGCCTTACAAGCAGGGGGTCACAGGTTCGAGCCCTGTTGTTTCCACCAAAATCCTGACTCGAGTATGATTGCGTCGGGATTTTTATATTTTGAATCAATCACCGACAGTCCCTGTCCTTAGGCTCCCTTGCGTAAAGGGAGCTGTCGGTGAAACCGACTGAGGGATTGCCTGTAGAAAGCTTTGTTGATCGAACAGACATCCTGTTGCAGTCAGGAGTGCGAACCTTATACAATCCCTCCGGCACGACGTGTCAGCGAAGCTGACCGAGGGACTGTGCGTGAGAAGTTTTGACGCATGAAACAAGGGATTGTGTTGCGACCTTAAGCAGGTAGATTTCTATACCTCTAAGTCGTAAGCTCTGCGTGAGACGGTTCACTCAGAACTGTGCGGCCCATCGCCGAGTCTGTCTTTTTTAAAGTAATAAAAATACCCGGGTGTCACCGCCCGGGCATTTATTATATTGAGCACATTTGCTTTTATATGTTGAGGCCCTTTGTCTTTGCGTCAGGCGTCGAATATGCCGAGGACGATGATGCCGACGACCGTCAGCGCGATGGTCGCGTAGTGTTTTGCGGACAGCTTTTCCTTGAGGAATATCCTGCTCAGCAGCACCGACAGCGCGCAGTAGGAGGAGATGATCGCGGCGGAAAAACCGACGTGCGCCGAGTCGCCCAGCGCAAAGATGTACGCGAATTGACCTGCCGTTTCAAACGCTGCGGCAATGAGCTTTGGGGCTTCCCGCTTGGGCAGCAGCTTGTCGCGCTTGATGATGAGGACATAGACGGCGGCGCAGACCCCGCACACAAGGAAGGTCAGCTCGTAGGCGACGTTGGCCACCGCTTCATCGAGTACGGTGGGGAAGAGACGGTCGAGGAATGTCCCGGTGTTCTCCTCGCGCAGAAGGACCGAGTCTACAAAGGTGCCGAGCGCGTCGATGATGCAGTAGAGGATGGGCAGCAGCAGCGCCAAAAAGCTCTTGTGATATTTCACCGCGCCCTCCTGCCTGCGCAGATCCTTGACCTCCTCGCTCTCGCACGTCTCCACAACGCCCAGCAGGACGACGCCGAGCGACACGCACGCGACGCCGAACCACTGTATGCCGTTTGGCATCTCCTGAAGAAAGACAAAGCAGAGGATTGCCGCAATTGCCCCCGACGAGTTGCAGACGGGCGAGGACATCGAGAGCTCGATATACCGCAGCCCCACATAGCCGAAGATCATCGAGATGATGTACATGGCGCTTGCGGGAAGGTAGGCGACGATGTCGGCGAGGGTTATACTGACGCCGCCGACAAATATCTCAAAAAGCGCGTGCAGGCCCATGACAAGGCCGACCGCCATGACCATCTTCCAATGGCTCAGTTTGTCGTCGGGCTTGGAGCCGATCTTTGAAAAAAGGTCGGAACCGCTCCAGCACACAAGGGCGATAACGGAAAGCAGAAACCACATAATTACTAACCTCAACAAAGTTGTCCGCCGCAACGGCAATTTTATATTTTACCAAAAAAGCGACAAAGTTACAACCGTCATTTCGATTTAAAGACGAGCGACACCCGGCAGCTTAAATGCGGAGTGCCCTGCAAGGGACGTGCAGGTCCGTTTATCCCTCAAAAACTTTTCTTTCGCCGTTTTGTCCTTAAGCCGTCGGGACGCCGCTTCGACGCAGCAGGGGAGGGGGATTGCGCCGCGCACAAAAAGACCCCGACAAACCGCCCCTCAGCCGCTCTGTCCGAGCACCCCCGCGTCCCCGAGCGATTGAATGAGGTCGTACAGTCCGTCCTGGGACAGCACGCCGCGCCTGAGGTCGCGGGGGATCATCCCCGCCTCGTCCAGCTGATAGTCGTGCAGCCATTCTCCGCTGCTGTAGTAATCAGTGAGCTGCGCAATCAATCCCATAATCGCAGCGTCCGAGCGAACGGCCTGCGCGTCTCTGTTCCACGCCTCCGACACCCGGTTGAATGCGTCTTCCATCCTCTTTATGCGGTCGACGGCCTGCTCCGTTTCCGTTTTTGGGGCAGCTTCGCCCCTATTTGTTCTGCGCAGAATCATATGCCTCCTCCATCCAACCCATCAGCTCGGGGTCGATATCCGCCTGCGAGTCTATCATGATGTACGTCGTCCAACGCCCGGGGTAGGGCTGCGTCTTCACCGCGACGCGCCGGGACTCGAGCGGATAGGGGAGCCCGAACGTGAGGACGATGTACTCGGGCGGCAGCTCGCTCTTGCGCTTCACCCGCGCAAATGAGACGCATGCGTACATATGACGGTTGTAAAAAGAGATCTGCGAGCGCTGCACCTTTATCTCTGTGAGAGGGAACCGCTCGGTCAGCGCCTTTTCGAGCGCTTCATAGAGGGGATACGCCCCCTCATGCCGCTCGAAAAAGAGCAGCGTGTCCTGTTTGCCGTACTCCATAATTACCCCCAGAATTAAAAGCAGTTGAAGAAACATGAAAAGCGGCATTCGGGCCCCCTCCCGCGCTGCCCCGGCACCGCTGTGGCTGTTGGGGTGACGGGATACTTTTTAAGTGTTGCCCTTGTAAAACTATTTTTTCCTTCAAACTACGGCTTCACAGAGGGTCAATAAGAATTGCAACATTGACACTCTATAAACAAACACTGTTTCTGTACTGTTTCTTAAAACGAAGCTCTGCTTGATGATAAATCTCACTTAGCCTAACCTTATCGTTCTTTATTTCAGCCAACACAATGTCAGCGCACTTTTCATTCGTAAAAAGCCAAAATGGCAGTTGAATTTCAGAAATTTTTACCATCAATTGCCGATGTAATTCATTCGCAGTCCAACCAAATTCAGCCCGCATTCTTGAATCCTCTTTGTTATCCCCGGAGCTATTGTTTGACTTGATTTTTCAGAGATAAAAGCAAATAATCCCATTGATTTATTGTCTCTGATAATATGCGTATGCGCGGCAACGAGTACGGTTCTCATTGGCACTTGGTCTTCGACATCATCACAACCGCCTCCACATGCGGTGTGCGGGGGAACATGTCGACGGGCGTGACGTCGCCCGCGGCGTAGCCCGCGCCCGTGAGGAATTTCAGATCCCTCGCAAGGGTGGCGGGGTTGCACGAGACCATGACGATACGCCGGGGGGATAGGGAGACGAGCGCGTCAAGGGCGTCGGGCGAGCAGCCCTTGCGGGGCGGGTCGACGACGGCGACGTCAATCGTCTCGACCCGCTTTACGAGCATCTCGGCGGCCTGCGCCGCGTCGAGGGTGCGGAACACGCAGCGGCTGAGCCCCATCTCACGGGCGGCTCGCCGGGCGCTTTTTACCGCGTCGGGGACGGCTTCGACGCCGATTATCCGCGAAAACCTGTCCGCGAGCGAAAGCCCTATCGTCCCCGCGCCGCAGTAGAGGTCGAGCAGTGTGCCGCCCTCGCCCGCAAGCTCCGCAATCCGCTTGTACAGAAGATGGGCAGCGCCCCGATTGACCTGAAAGAACGCCCCGGGCGAGAGATAAACCGGCACGCCCGCGAGGGTGTCGCGCAGCTCGGCCTCGCCCGCGACAACGCGCGTGGTTTTGCCGAGGATTGCGTTGCCGGGGCGCTTGTTTGTGTTGCTGAGAACCCCTTTCACACAGGGAAACCTGTCCATGACCGCCCGCGCGAGCGCGGCGCCCTGCGTGAGGCTGTCGGCATTGATGACAAGGCAAAGCTGCACGCTGCCGTCGCTTGACGAGCGAAGACAGATGTGCCGCACCTCGCCCTCAAGCGCCGTCTCGTCGTAGACGGTTATGCCGAGGGCGTCCATCTGCGCGCACACGAACGCGGCGATTTCGGTGAAGATGCCCGGCTGTATCCGACAGCCGTCAACCCGCACGGGACGGTGGCTGCGCATCGAATAGAGCCCGAAGCACGCCCTGCCGCCGTCGCTGAAAACGGGGAACTGCGCCTTGTTTCGATATCCGCACACGTCGGGGGAGGGGACGGTGTCGAGCACCCGCGCGTCGAGCCCGCCTATCCGTCTTATGGCGTCCTCGACGAATTGCCGCTTTGCCGCGCGCTCGTGTTTGTAGTCAATGTGCCGAAACGAGCAGCCGCCGCACCGCCCGAAGGCGGCGCAGTCGCTCTCGACCCTTTGGGGAGACGGGCGCGTGATCTGCTCGACGCGACCGTAGCACAGGCTTTTTCCCGCCTTGACAATCTTTATCTCGGCGCGGTCGCCGGGCGCGGTAAAGGGGACAAAGACGACGCCCTCGTCGGTGCGGGCGACGCCGTTGCCGTCGTTGCTGAGGGCGTCTATCGTAAGGGAATATATCTCGTTCTTTTTCATGGGGTCAATGGTTCGCTTTCGGGGGATTTTGTGCCGCTTGTGCTAAGGCGGCCGGACGGTGTGACGCGGGGGACGCCAGCCCGGCTGTCGTGTCATCCGGCACGGCGCGCAGCGCTTTGACGCCGCATCACACAGATAAATAAAGTATATTTTAGCGGGGTTTGCTTGTCAATATCGATGAGGCCGCCCCTTTACAGAGCGGGACAATAAAGCTATAATATTAACATAGGTGTATAGTGCATCGGGCCCGTTTGCCGGGCGTCCGCCCCGTGCTGTCGGCTTTTTGCCGACAGCAAGCGACGGCGCTTTGTCCGCCTGACTGCCGCTCTGAGGGGAGCCCGAGACCCGGTGCTGTGTTTTTTATATTTTATATCCTTCGCATAAACTGAATTTGGGAGAACAAAATGTCTGTTTCCGGAAAGCTGAAACCCTTTGTCAGGGAGTTTTCGCTCAAGTGCGAGTACGACGTGTGCTACGGCGTGTATGAAAACTACCTTGTTACCTTTTCCCACTATGACAAGAGCATCGAGCTTTTTATCGACTCGAGGCTCGGGATGCTCGACCGCGCGTCCTACGAGCGCCTGCGCGGCGTCATCCAAAGCAACGCCAACGGCTACGGCGTAAAGAGCTTTCAGCTCACCGCCACCGGCCTGTCGGTGGTGGTGGGGGACAAGGATTCCGATGTGCTGCTCGACTTTTTCTATATGCTCATCAACGAGCTTCGCTATCTCAAGGTGCCGGGGTGCGAGGTTTGCACCAACTGCGGCAGGCAGATCGAGGACGGGCAGGTGGTCATCAAGCTGGGCAGACACGTCCATACCTGCGACAGGCAGTGTGCAAACAGGATAGAGCAGGGCTCGTCCGACATCAAAAAACCGACCTCCAACGGACGTCCCGTTTTGGGACTTGTGGGCGCGCTGATTCTGTGTGTGCTCTCGAGCGCGGTTTACCTCTATTTCGGCTACAGGGGCTGGTTCTGCTCGTGGGCAGTGATGCTCATGCCGATCTTCGCGTTTTTGGGCTTCAGATTGTTCGGGGGCAGGCCGTCGCTTGCCGCGGGCATTTCCTGCACCGTTGCGCCGCTGGTCGTCTTCCCGCTGGCGTCCTTCTCCCTGCTTACATATCTCTCGGGCGTGCAGTGGTTCACGGGCGGGTACTCGTTCAGCGTCCGCGAGCTCATCGAGTGTGTTAAAAACTACGTCGTCGCAAACTTCAGCTTTTCCGACCCGTTTGTCATCCGTCAGCTCGGCATGGGGCTTGCGTTTCTCGCGCTCGGGCTGCTCTTTGTCCTGCCGTCCTGCAGGGGGCGCAGGAGGACGCCGAGGTTTGCCCGCCTCGACGGGTGAGGGGGATATTCGGAGTGAGAATCAGAAGAAAACCGTGGGCCCGCCCCGAGCTTGAGGCGTGCCCCTTTTACGTCCCCGACCCCTGCGCAAACCGCGGCAGGTGGGCGGGGTGCTTTTCGGTGCGGCGGCCGATTGTTTTGGAGCTCGGCTGCGGCAAGGGCAGGTTTGCGGGGCCGACGGCGGCCGCCCGCGCCGACATAAACCTCATCGCCGTCGACATAAAAAGCGAGATGCTGGTGCTCGCAAAACGCTGCATCGAGGGGTGTGTTCTTGCCGCGGGACGGGGGAGCGTCGACAACGCGCTTGTCACCTCGTTCGACATCGCGCGGATATCCGACGTTTTTTCGGCGGACGATGTCGTCGAGCGGATATACATCAACTTTCCCAACCCGTGGCCCAAGTCGCCGCACAAAAAGCGCAGACTCACCCACCCGAGGCAGCTTGCGCAGTACAGCGCCTTTCTCGCAAAGGGCGGCGAGATACACTTTAAAACCGATGACGGGGCGCTCTATCGTGATTCGCTGCGGTACTTTGACGAGGCGGGCTTTGATATCGTGCGGCGCACCGACGACCTGTACGAGGACGGCGTCCCCGAGGGCGCAGTATTGACCGAGCACGAGGAGAGGTTTGTCGGCGAGGGCAAACCCATCAAGTACCTTGTCGCGGTCGCGCGGGGGCAGTCTGCGAAATCGGTGTGATCCCGGGCTGTGGCTCTATAGAACGGCAGCCTTATTGCTCCTGCCGCCGCCCCGCGGCGGCAGGGCTTTGCGCGGCCGGGGCGTTTGTTTTCGGCGACAGCACGTCGCAGGGCGCGCTCAATGCCCCCTTGACTTTTCCGCCGCGGCGCAGCGGCGTTAAAGCGTTATTCCCGAATAAACGCTTCCCCGGGGAGACCGTGACAAAGACGGCCCCTCGGGGATTTTTTTGACGTTTTCTTTTGTTTAAGTGCCGCTCCCGCCGCGGGTAAAACGATTTGTCCGCTTTATCACAAGGGCACGGTCAAAACTAACGTTCCGACAGGGCAGTATAGTGAAGGACACGGGGCAAAAAGTCCGCTGTCCGCACTGCATTCTCGCTTGACAGCGCCCCGAGCAGGCGGCACTGATAGGGCCGACGCGGGTCGGCCGGTGCAAAAGCCAATCAGTAAAAGCGGTTCATCGGACGGGCAAACCGCTTTTTTCCCAGCACAAAGACGACCCCGGTCAGCAGGAAGAAAAACGAGAACTCGGGGTTCAGGCTGAACAGCTCGCGTTCGGACGAGAGCGGGGAAAAGACCGACGCGGCGGTTTCGGACATGGTGAGAAGCCTCAGCACCGCGAGCGACACCGCGCAGTGAAGCGGCCTTGAAAGATAGAGGTATTTTAATGACAGACCGGCTTTGTCCGTGATCCGTTTTACCTGCATGATGATGCTCACACTGCAAAGGCTCACTGCCGCACAGGCGAGAAAGAGTCCCTGAAGCCCGCCCGTCTGCGCCGCGACCTTGCAGCCCCCCGACACCTCGGCGAGCAGCGACACGGCGAGGGAAAGAGGGCCGCTGCCGAGCAGATGGACCATGAGGTCGGACACCGCGCAGAAGAAAGTGACGCATCCGCACAAAAAGACGGTCGAGGTGACCGACGCGTCGAGCGCCGCAATAAACCCGCCGCTCTGCTCGGGGGCGGGGGGCGGCGCGGAGACCCCTTTTTCTGCGCTCTCTTTGCAGGGATAGAGCAGAAACAGAGCGCCGCACACGACCGACGCCGCGGTGAGCGAGACAAAGAGCAGCACGCCCGCACGGGCGCTCGAAAACATGGCCGCTCCCACGCCCGAAATCAAAAAGGCGGGGCCCGCGTTCACCGCGCCCGCGAGCGCGCGCTCGGCCCTGAATTTTGTGAGCGTCCCGTCTCTGTAAAGGGTGCAGAGTCCCATTGCTCCCATCGGGAACCCGCCGACGAGGGAGAGCAGGGCGCAGCTCGCCGTCTTGACAGCCCTGCTGCCGCACCGCGAAACGAGGGAGAAGAGATATGTGCAGCAAAACATGACGGGCAGAAGGGAGGGGATGAGCGAGGTGTAGCACATCTCGAGCCCCCGCTTGACCCCCGTGCGCACAGGGTCGGAAAAGACAAGGCAGCAGACGGCAAACAGCGCGCACAGGGTCGCCTTGAGGGCTGCTGTGTATGTATCCTTTCGGCCTGTTATTTTCATAGTATCCACTCCTTTCCTTGAGAGGCGCTTACCGAACGGCCGAGCGAAACAGACTGATCGCTCGAAAGGCGCAAAAAAACGCGCCGCATATCAGACGCCTGTTTTGACTGACGACCTATCACTTCGCGCGGCAGATGCGCGCCGCAATCGATACGGCGTTCGGATCACCTCGCGGATCGCTGCCCCTTAGGTTCCCTTGTGTAAAGGGAGAGTCGGCCGTAATCGGTACGACGGCCGACACAACTCGCGGGAATATGCGAGCCGTGTCGCGAAGCGACGGAGGGATTGACTTTTTGCAAAACCTTGTCATTTGAACAGACTGCTTGTCATAGCTTGGGCAAGCCGCTTGCAATCCCTCCGTCACGGCTTTGCCGTGCCCCCCCCTTTACACAAGGGGAGCTTTGGCTCTCAGCGGGCCCTCAATCCTACGCTCATCCCTCGGGTTTCGGGCCCTTTGGCTCCCTTATCGCGCGCAATCGGTACGGCGCTCGGCAGGGTTCACGTATTCTCGTGAATTCTGCCGAGTGTAAAAAAGTACGACACTCGGCGCGCCCCGCGAGAGTATGCGGGGTGTGCCACATGTCCGTACCTTTAACATGCGGCCACCCTGCGGGAATATACGGGGCGTGTGTAAAGGGAGAGTCGGTCGAAATCGGTACGACGGCCGACAGGGTTCACATACTCCCGTGAACTCAGCCGAGCGTAAAAAAGCACGATACTCGGCAGGGTTCATATGTTCCTATGAATTCTGCGCATGTCCGCGCTTCGAGGCTGCACTGCACGCACCCGCCCGCGCTGTACACCCGATGCCGACAGGTCATGGGAGCGGCCCCGCTTAAATATATATTTAGGGGCAGGTGGTTTTTATGAGACAAAGCAGAGGAGCCGGCGTCGAGGCGGCAAAAAAGCTGGTCCGCGGGATGGATTACCCCCTTGACGCGGTGTTTGACATGCCGTCCATTCGGGTGAGCGGTACAACCGGGGCGGTCGCGGAGAACTGCCGCGGGATACTGTTCTATTCGTCCGAGCGGCTGGTACTCGATATGGGGGACTACACGGCGACCATCGACGGCAGCGGCCTCACGATGCGCGAGCTGTCGACGGCGCAGCTATCGGTCGACGGGTCGATTCAAATAATCTGCATCGAGGACGGGGGACGCGCCGATGGTTAACAGGCTGCTGCGGTTTTTAAGGGGGTTTGTGCGCGTCCGATGCGAGGGCGGGCTGCCGGGCAGGCTGCTGAGCGAGGCGATGCGGGAGAACATCGACGTCTTCGGCATAAGCGAGCGGGGCGGGGTCGTGCGGTTTTGCGTCGCGGCGCGGGATTACAGGCGCTTTCCGAGTCTTGCGGCGAAGAGCGGCTGCCGCATCAGGATGACGGGTAAGCGGGGCCTTGCGCTCAGTATCGCAAAGATGCGGTACCGCATGCAGCTTGCGGTGGGCGCGGCGGTGTTCTGCGCCGTGTTTTTCTTTTGCGGCAGCAGGGCTTTTACCGTCGAGGTGCGGGGGGACAGCCTCATCCCGTCGAATGAGATCATGTCGTCGCTCGAAGAGAACGGCATATACCCCGGCGCGCCGCAGGCGGGGCTGGACGTCAAGCTGATACGACAGCGCGTCCTGCTCGACAACGAGCGGCTGTCGTGGATGTCGATCAACCTGTCGTTCGGCAGGGCCGTCGTGGAGCTGAAGGATAAGGCGGATATCCCGTTTGCGGACAACGGGAAGCAGGGCGATGCCCTTGTCGCGAGATATGACGCCGTCGTCACAAAGGTGGACATAAGCGGCGGGACCGCAGCGGTCTCGGCGGGCGACGTCGTCGCAAAGGGGCAGCTGTTGGCGAGGGGGAACGGCGACGCAAACGGCATGTCGTGGACGGCCAACGTGCGCGGCGCCGTTTGGGGGAACGCGCGGCTTGTCTATTTCTTTTCGGTCCCGAGGTCGCGGTATCAAGAGACCCCCACGGGCAGGACGTCGGTCGCAAGGCGGCTTGTCCTCACCGCCTCGCGGGGCGGGGCGGAGTCGGCGCCGCCGTTTATGCAATTTGAGGCGCTGCGCTACCGAGAGCCCATCGCGCTTTTCGGGGTGAAGCTCCCCGTCTGCTTTGCGGTCACCGAGTACGCCGAGGTCGCCCGCACGCGCGAGGCGGTGGGCCCCGAGCGGGCGCAGGAGCTCGCGCTCGAGCGCTGCCGCGAGTACGAGGCACAGGCGCTTGCGGGCGCCGAGATCTTAGAGCGGGACATCCGCATAGAGGAGAGCGGCGACGGCTTTGCGGTGTGCGTTTACTACACCGTCAACACGGTGATCTCGGAGGTTTCGCGGGACAATTCTGCGCCCGAGCACGGGGCGCAGGACGTTGGGGAGGGCAGTTGAGTAAATATGATGAAAAAACAGGCGAGCGGACGGGGAGAATTTCTTAATTTTTACAGAACAAAAACTATGTATTTTTTACAGTTATTATGATATAATTTTGTAAATAAGAAATAAAAAAGGTTTTTCTATGGCAGTTTGTGAACTTGAGCTCATCCGGGCGGAATATGCGTCGGCGGTGTTCGGCAACCTCGACGCCAACATCTCGCTTATCGAACGCGAGTTTCTTGTCAACATAACGGGGCGGGGGTCTGCCGCCGTGATCTCGGGCGACGAGCCGGGCGTCGGCTTTGCGCACAGGGCCCTGAGCGCCATGCTCGGCATCGTCTCTTCGGGCGGCGTGCTCGACGAGCAGACGGTGCGGTACTGCATCAACCTTGTGCGCTCGGGGGAGGAGAGCGCGCTCGAGCAGATAGGCTCCGACTGTGTGCTCGTCACCACAAGGGGCAAGCCGATAAAGCCTAAAACCTTGGGGCAAAAGAGATACATCGACGCGATAAACAAAAACTACGTCGTGTTCGGGGTGGGCCCCGCGGGGACGGGCAAAACCTATCTCGCGGTGGTGATGGCCGTCAAGGCGCTCAAGGCGCATGAGGTCTCGCGAATCATCCTGACACGCCCCGCGGTGGAGGCGGGCGAAAAGCTCGGCTTTCTGCCGGGGGACTTTCAGAACAAGATCGACCCCTATCTCCGTCCGCTGTACGACGCGCTGTTTGACACGATGGGGCCCGACGGGTTTCAGCGGCAGGTCGAAAAGGGCGTCATCGAGGTCGCCCCCCTCGCGTATATGCGCGGGCGGACGCTGGACAACGCGTTCGTGATATTGGACGAGGCGCAGAACACGACGTCCGAGCAGATGAAGATGTTTCTCACGCGGCTCGGCAGCGGCTCGAAAATGGTCGTCAACGGCGACGTGACGCAGGTCGACCTGCCCGACGGCCGGCGCTCGGGGCTTGTGGAGGCGGTCAGGATCCTCAAAAATGTCGAGGGCATTGCCGAGATAAGCTTTACCGAGAAGGACGTGGTGCGCTTCAAGCTTGTGGCCGACATCGTGAAGGCATACGAGGCGAGCGCCGAAAAGAAAGGAAGGCAAAGACGATGAAATCCAACAAGGTATATATCACCAACAGACAGAATAACATCAAGATCCCGTCGGGGACGAGGCTCTTGGTCAGGCGCTGCTGCAACGCCGCGCTCGAAAACGAGAATTTTGATCGGGGCTGCGAGATAAGCGTCAGCTTTGTCGACAACGACGAGATAAAGCGAATGAACGCCGAATACCGGGGCAAGGACGTCGAGACCGACGTGCTGTCCTTCCCGCTCATGGACGGGGACGACGTGCCCGTAAACCCCGAGACGGGGCTTTGCACCCTCGGCGACATCGTCATCTCGATTGAAAAGGCCGTCGAGCAGGCGGCGCTCTTCGGTCACAGCCTACAGCGCGAGGTCGCGTTTTTGACCGTTCACTCGATGTTGCACCTTCTCGGGCACCACCACGAGGAGGGCGGCATCCAGGAGGTTCGCATGAGAGAGTGCGAGGAGTCGATCCTCAAAAAGCTCGGTCTGCCGCGCGGCATGAGCTATGTCATCGACGAAAAATAACGAGCGCTCGGTCTTCTGCGCTGTTGTGGGCGTGCCCAACGTGGGCAAGTCGACGCTGCTCAACGGGATAATCGGCGCCAGGGTCGCAATCACATCGCCCCGCCCCCAGACGACGCGAAACCGCATCATGGGCGTTGTGACGAAGGGCGAAGCACAGTATGTCTTTGCGGACACGCCCGGCTATCATCTGCCGAGAACGCGCCTCGCCGAGCACATGGTGAAGTCGGTCAGGGACTCGTTCTCGAGCGTCGACTGCACCCTGTTTGTCACCCGGCCCAAAGTGCGCTTTAACGAGGCTGAGCAGAAGCTGCTGGACGAGCTCTCGGCCGCAAGGGCGCGCGTGCTTCTCGTCATCAACAAGACAGACACGGTGAAGAGCGCCGACGAGCTCGACGGGTGCGAGAGGGCGCTGCGCGGACAGTTCGACTTTGCGGGCTGCGCGCGGGTGTGCGCGCTGACGGGCGACGGGTTTGACAGGCTGCTCGCGCTGCTCGACGGTTTTTCGCAGCGGGGGCCGCATCTCTATCCCGACGACACGCTGACCGATGTGCCCGAGAGGGAGATAGCGGCCGAGCTTGTCCGCGAGCAGCTTTTGCGCTGTCTGCGGGACGAGCTTCCGCACGGGTGCGCCGTCACGGTCGAGCGCTGGGCCGAGCGCGGCGACGGGACGGTGGACATCGACGCCGAGATCGTGTGTGAAAAGCGCTCGCACAAGGGCATGATTATCGGCAGGGGCGGCTCGATGCTCAAAAAAATCGGCACCGCCGCTCGGCTTGCGTGCGAGGATTTTCTCGACGCGCGCGTAAACCTCAAGCTCTTTGTCAAGGTGCGGGAGGACTGGCGAAACAAGGAGTCATTTATTAAAGACCTGGGCCTCTGATTTGGTCAACATTTCCCGGGATAATTCGACCCCTTCAACGGATAATAACAACGAATGAGCCCTGTCTGCTGTCGGTGCTCATCGCGAAAACCGTCCTTGGGGGGATATTTTGTGCACAACGACTTTTGGTGGAAGAGATTCAGGGTCACGGGAAGCGTCGAGGACTATCTCAACTATCGCAGATCGATAGACGCCCGCAAAGACCCGGAGGATGAGTATGAAGATGTCGACCGATGGCCTGGTGATATGGCAGACGAGGACCGGGGAGGCCGACAGGGTGATTACCCTTTTGACGGCGGCGGGGGTTATCACGGCATACGCTAAGGGTTCACTGCTGCCCAAAAACAAGCTCACCTCGCCCACTGCGATGCTCTCGTGGTCGGGCTTTGAGCTGTTTTCGGGCAAAAACATGTACACCGTCGACGACGCTTGGGTGAAGCAGCGGTTTATCAGGCTCTCCGCCGAACCCGCCGACTACGCGCTCGCGGTCTATCTCTGCGAGCTGATAAAGCAGCTTGCGCCGATAGAGGATGACGCGAGGGAGTTTTTGTCCCTCATTCTCAACTCGCTCTATCTCCTGAACGTCGGGGGCAGGGACAGGCGGTTTATCAAGGCGGTGTTCGAGATAAAGATCATGTGTCTTGCGGGCTATATGCCCGATGTCGCGGGCTGCCGCGAGTGCGGCGACGGCTGCGGGGGCGGGGCCTTTTTCGACCTCATCGAGGGCAACCTGCTCTGCCCGCGCTGCGCGCAGAGGCTCGGGCTCACGGCCAACTGCCCCGCGGGTGTGCTGGGGGCGCTTCGGTACATATCGGACGCCGAGATTTCAAAGTGCTTTTCCTTCGGCTTAAAGCACAACGCCGAGGTACTGTACGACCTTGCCGAGCGGTATGTACTCACAAAAAACGACAGGCGTCTGCCGACGCTCGAGTTTTATAAGACGGTCGCGGGCTGAGTCCGAAACGGCCGCCGCTTTGTGCGCCGCCCGCCGCGCCCGTTTATAAAGTCGATCTGTATGCTGTATGCCGCGTCCCCTTTGTCCGTTCGGCGCGGCGCATTTTCGGTTGAGAACAGGAGAGGAGGGAACGGAGGTTTGGTTAAAAACGCGCTGCATTTGACCGAACGGTGCTCCAGAGACAGCGGGATCTCAAAGGGTTCTGCCGACAGAGAGGGATGCCCGCGGCTCGAGCTGCACATCCCGCAGTTTGACGAGCTCGGCTACCGTCAAAGGATAATGGCCGACCCCGCGACGATGGACTACAACAGGGGCTTTGCGCTGCACTGTGCGGGCTATGACAGCAAAACGGGCTGCATCGCCTTCCCGCGGGACGAGTGGCGCGGGTGGTACGATTATTTTGTCGGCGGCGGGCCCGACAGGTTTTACGCGTACATAAAAAGGGCTTTCGACGGGGAGTTTTTGGGCGAGGTCAACCTGCACCGGGCACAGGGGGCTGCGTTTTACGAGATGGGCATTGTGGTCGAGGGGAAGCACCGCGGCCGGGGCTATTCCGGCGAGGCGCTGCGGCTGCTGCTCGAGCGGGCGTTTTTCGACCTTGACGCCCGCGAGGTGCGAAACAGCTTTTCCGCCTCGCGCACGGCGGCGCTGAGGGTTCACACCGAAGCCGGGTTTGAGGTGCTGCGTCGAGACGGGGACGATGTGTTTCTGCGCCTGACGAGGGAGAGCTTTTTGCGGGCTGTGCGGTCTGAATAGGCCGGGGACAGATAAAAAACAGTAATATTGAGCGCGGGGCGGTGAGCCCCGCGCTTTTTGGATGCGATTATCGGCTTTTGGCGTCGTCCGCACAGGGCGAGGCGGGGCCCCTGTTCTAAAACGGGCCGAACAGCGAATCGCCTATGATGTCGATGTGCCGCCGCGCCTTGTTTATCTCGGCGAAAAAATCGCTCGGGTTGTCCTCGTCCGCATAGGAGGATATTGTGCCGGAATCGCTCATCAGGTTGTAGAGCAGCTCGCGCTTTAAAAAAACGAAGAGCAGGATTTTGTTGTCCTCGAATATCTCGTTAAAGCGCCCGAGCGCCCCCAGCGCGCCGTCGAGGTCGCCGAGCTGCGCCTGTGAATAGGCGTGTGCAAGCTCGACGTCCATCTCGCGCAAAACCCCGTCGATGCACAGGCACGCAGATGTGCCGCCCAAAATGATCACGGCGATGATGACGATTGCCGCCGCAGTTCGTTTCATGAGAACCCCTCCTGTTCGGTTAATGAGCTTAAAAGCTCGAACGTTTAAATGCTTGCGGAAGCTTGGCTTTGTTTGTCGGCGCGGATTCGGTGCTTCCGCGCCTTGGTTCGGGTGTTCGGAATACCTCTCGGATGTATGCGGGACGTGCGTACAGGGAGCTGTCACAAGGTGACTGAAGGATTGAATGCGCGAAACTCCATAGACCGAACAAGCCTTTTGCCGCAATTAAAACGCAGCCTTACGCTCCATCCGTCGCGGCTGTGCCGCTTCCCTTTGAACAAGGGGGCGTTAAAGGCCCTAAAGCTTGAGCATTCTTTGTACCCCACGGCATTTTCGGTGCTTTGTTTTCTGCGGCCGTGACCTTGCCTTTTGGCTCCCTTACTTACCGAACGCAATCGATATCTGCTGCATCAACACTGTGACAAAGCCTTGCCTTAAGGCTCCCCTGCCGAGTGTCGTACCTTTTTACACTCGGCAAAATTCACGGGAGTATGCGAGCCGTGTCAGCGAAGCTGACCGAGGGATCGACTGCACCATATCCCGCCTCCCCGAGGGTCTTGTTGTTGCGGTTAAAGCTTTCTGCTTACAATTCCCCCTGCAACGGTGTCCGCCCCTACGTGTCCTTTTTCACAAGCACCGCGGGCTTGCCCGCCTGCCACTGCATGAGCAAAATCTCGTCCACGCGCAGGCCGAGCCCTTTCACCGCGCCCTCAATCTCCTGCGGGGTGCTGCCCGCGGTCTCGATGGCGTCGGTGCGCAGCTTGCCGTTGGCGATGACCGAGATGGGCGGCAGCTCGTTTTCGCCGTCCTGCGCCGTGTACACGTTGAGCTGGCCGTTGGTTTCGACGATGGCGAGCGAAACCTCATTAAGGCAGTATACATCCTTATAGCGAAGCGCCTCCATCAGGTCTTCGACGCCGAAGCGAAGCTCCTTAAGGGCCCTTTGATCGATGACCCCGTTTTTTACGACGACCCGCGCCTTGCCCGAGACAAGCTGTGAAAACCGGCGCGAGCGCATCTGAATGCTTGAGCACAGCAGCTCTAAGGAGGCGATGAGAAAAATCGGGATGAGAGAGGTGATAAAGGGCAGGTTCGGGTCCTCTATAGGCAGAGAAGCGATGTTGGAGATGAGGATTGTAGTGACAAGCTCTATCGGCTGCAGCTCGCCGAGCTGCCTTTTTCCCATAAGCCGCATCGCAATGATGATGATGACGTACACAAGAGCGGTTCTGAGCGTGACAATGACCATTTTTGCACCCCGCCTGTTTTTATCTATTGTTTGCCGGGCATACTACTGTTATTCAATCCTTTCGGGAGGGACGGCGCATGGGTGAGGACAAAAGACTGTCGAGGTCGCTCGACACGGTGCAAAGGACGCTTTCGGGGCTGCTTCACGGTTCGGCGGACATCGCGAGCAGCGAGCTGACTGTGTCGGGGCACCGATGTATTGCCTATTGGTGCGACGGCATGACCAACACCCTTCAGAGCTGGCAGCTTGTGTTCAAGCGCCTGCTCGAGCTGGACGGCGGGGGCATCGAGAACCCCGACGAGCTTGTCGCGCGCCTCACCGACCGCGACCCCGAGCTTGTGGACTGCAAACGGTGCTCGACCTATGACGACCTCCTTACAAAGATATTCTCGGGCGGCGTCGCACTCGTTGTCGACGGCGCGGACGAGGCGGTGTGCACAGTGCTGCCGGGGTTTCAGTACCGCTCGGTGACCGAGAGTGCGACCGAGGACAACGTCAGGGCTTCGCGAGAGGGCTTTGTCGAGCCGCTAAAGGTCAACATGACGCTGATACGGCGCAGAATCAAAAGCGGACTGCTCGTCTTTGAGACGCTGTGCGTCGGGACGGTGAGCAAGACCGATGTCGCCGTCGTCTATCTCGCGGACAGGGTGAGCAAAAAGCTGGTTGAGAGCGTAAAGGACAGGCTGAGGTCGGTCGACCTTGAGCTGGTGCTCGAAAGTGGGTTCATCGAGCCGTATTTTGAGAGCGCGAAGCACTCGCTGTTTTCGTCCGCGGGGCACACCGAGCGCCCCGACACCCTGTGCGGCAAGCTGCGCGAGGGAAGGGTGGGCATCCTTGTGGACGGCTCGCCTTTTGCTCTCATCCTGCCCTATCTGTTCGGCGAGAACTTCCAGAGCTTTGACGACTATACCAACAAGCCGTATTATGCGAGCTTTGTGCGGATAATCAAATATCTCGCGTTTTTCATCGCGATTTTTCTGCCGGGGTTCTTTGTCGCCGTCGCGACGTTTAACCCCGAGCTGATCCCGTCGGGGCTGCTGTACAGCCTGGCGGAGTCACAGGGCAAAACGCCCCTGCCGCTTGTGCTGGAGGCGCTGTTTATCAACCTCGTGTACGAGCTCGTGCGGGAGGCGGGGCTCAGGCTGCCGCGGCCGGTGGGGCACACGGTCAGCCTTGTGGGCGCGCTGGTCATCGGCGACGCCGCGGTCAACGCCGGGTTTGTCGGCGGTATCATGGTCATGGCGGTCGCGCTGACCGCGGTGTGCTCTTTTGTGCTTCCGACGCTGTATGAGCCGATAACCGTGCTGCGGTTTGTGTTCATTGTCGTGGGCGGCCTGCTGGGGCCCCTCGGCCTCACCCTCGGGTACTGCGTGCTCATGCTCAACATCTGCTCGATCAACACCTACGGGGTGCCGTTCACATCGCCCCTCACCCCCTATGACGGCGCGCTCTTTTCGGACGGCGTCATCAGAAAGGGCTGGGAGCGCGAGGGGGGCAGGGCGCGGCTGCTGAGCGGACTCAACGGCTCACAGCTTGCGCGCGGCAATGCGGGACGGCGCGGATCCGTGCGCGCAAAGGACGAGGAGGGGGCTTAATGCAGATGCGCATTGCAGGCAGCTTGCCGCGGGGCGGCGACGCAAAAGGGGGCATTGGATGAGGGAGCGAACGGTGGAGTCGAGAATAAGCGCTGCGCAACTGGTGTTTTTGATGCTGACGTCGCGCTCGCTCAGCCTGCTGCTCAAGCCGGCACTGTTTGTCGGCAGCATAAGCGGCGTCGAGACCCTCATCGGCTGCGCGCTCGCGGCCGTGTTTTCGCTGCTGACCGAAAAGCGGGTGCTGGGCGCGGTGCGGGACAGGGAAAACAGCCCCGACAGGGCTTTTTTGCTGTTTGCGGCGGTGCTGCTCACAAGCGCGGCGGTGAGGGCGCTTGTGTCCTTTACCTCCTTTTTCAGGGAGATGAACCCTTCGCCCATCCCCTCGACGGCGGTGCTGCTGCTCTTCACGGCGGTTGTCCTCTACGCCGTGTCGCGCGGTGTCGAGGGCATCGCGCGCTTTTCCCTCATCGTCTTTGCGGGGACCTCGGCGGTGGTGCTGTTGACGGCGATCTTAAATGTCGAAAGCGCTGCGCCGGGCAACCTGACGCTGCCGGGGAAGGGCTCGCTTGACAACATCATAACGGTGTTTTTGTCCGAGACCTTTTTGTGCTCCGAGCTGACGATATTCTTTGTGATGTCGCGGTTTGTCAGAAAGCAGGGCGCCCTCAAGCACTGCTACCGCGTCTTTCAGGGGGTGAGGCTCGCGGCGACCGCCGCGTTCGCCCTCTTTGAGCAGATGGTTTTCGCGGGCTTTACCTCGACACAGCGTTATCCCTTCTTTACCCTTGCGGTGATCGGCGAGTTTTCGGTGTTTCGCAACCTCGATATCATCTATCTCTTTGTGTGGTGCACCGTCACCGTCGTCAAGCTGTCCCTTATGGCGGCGTCGGTGACCGCGATCCTCAGAATGTTTATGCCGAAGGGGTTCAAAGAGTGGGCAAAATGCGCGGTGTGCGCGGCGATCTTCGGTCTTTCGCTCGCGCTTATGTACGCGGGCGCCGATATGATGCAGGCGCTCGAACTGGTGATCATGGCGATAACGGCGGTGTTCTGCGCTGCCGCGCTCATCAAAAAGAACCCGGGAAAGGGGGAGAAAACCCGATGAAAGGCGTTGCCGCGGCGCTTGCCGCCGCCCTTGTCCTCTTGCTGTGCGGCTGCTCGCTCCCGTCGACCGAGCTTGAAAACAGGCTGGTCGTGAGCGCGGTCGGAATCGACGCGTCGGAAGAGGGATATACGGTCACGCTCAGCTACCTGTCGATGCACGCGCTCCCCGGAGAGGACACCGTCCCCGCCGCCGAGGAGACGACGAGCACCGGCATCACCCTCAACGAGGCGTTCAGGGCGGCGGAGTCAAATATTCGCGGAAGCCTCTTTTGGGGGCACACGAGCTACGTCGTGCTCGGCGAGCGGTCGGCGGCGGGGGAGATAGACGACATATTGAAGTTTTTGTACAAAAATACCGAGATCGGCATCGATGTCGGCGTGTGCGCGGTGCGGGGGCTTGCCTCGCAGGCGCTCGAGGCCCCCGTCTCACAGCGGGAGGGTGTCGCAAAGGCGCTTGACAATGTCCTCAAAAACAACGATCTGCCGTGCAGGACGTTCGTGCGACTGTTTGAGATGCTGAGGGACATCGAGGACGGCGGGTGCAGCGGGATGCTGCCGGTCGTCGAGGTGTCGGCCGCGTACAGCCCCGAGCAGGGGGAGCAGAGGGAAAGCGCCGGCGTCGGCGGGGTGATCGACCTCGTCGGGGCGGCCGTCTTTTCGGGCGGGCGGGAGCGCGGCTTTGTGAGCGGCGACAACCTCGAGACGCTTATGGCGATGATGTCGCGCAGCCGCGAAAAGGGGCTTGCGTTTGCGTTCGGCGACTGCACGGTGTTCGCGGCGCTCGAGTACCCGTCGGTTCGCTTTTCGGTGAGCGGCGAGGACACCGTGCGCATAGAGGTGTCGGGTCAGCTTGAGATCGACGACGTTCTGTCAGGGGGCAAAAGCGTCGACAACTATGACTACACGGCGGTGAAGCGGGCATGCGAGGAGCAGCTGGAGCGGGAGATCTCGGGTGTGTTCTGCGCCCTCTACCGCGAGCTGGGGGTGGATATTTTCAAGCTCAGGACGGCGTATGCGCTGCGGTACGGGGCCGAGCGGGCCGACGAAGTGTTCTCGGGGGGAATCGAGCTTTACCCCGAGGTGTGCGCGCGCCTGCGGGCGGTCGCGTAGACGGGCGCGGGGAGAGAAAATCGGTTGAACAGGCGGGGGATTTAGGCTATAATTGTATTGAAGAAAAATGCGGCGTCCCCGCCGTCTTTTGACGGGGAAAACGCGGCGAAAGGGGATGCAGGTTATGCAAACGTACAGCGTGCCGCTCGACAAGATAATCAGGGAGCTGGGGCTTGAGGCCATCTATCTTCCCGACGAGGCCGAGAGGCTGAGCATCTTTTCGACCGACGTCAACCGCCCCGCCATCCTGTTGGCGTCGGGCTACTCCGAGTACTTCGACAACACGAGGATGCAGATTTTGGGCAAGGTCGAGATGAGCTATCTCGCGACCCTCTCGGACGACGCGCGCCGCCGGGCGCTGCGGCTCTTCTTTTCCCAAAAGCCGTCCGCCGTCGTGGTGTCGCGGGCGCTCGCGATCTACGGCGAGATGCTCGAGCTCGCGAAGGAGTTTGCGGTGCCGCTGCTGCGCACGAGCGACACGACCTCAAACTTCATGGCCGCCGCCATCGCATTTCTCAACGTCGAGCTGGCGCCCTGCATCACAAGGCACGGGGTGCTTGTCGAGGTGTACGGCGAGGGTATCCTCATCAACGGTGAGAGCGGCGTGGGCAAAAGCGAGACCGCGGTCGAGCTCATCAAGCGCGGGCACCGCCTTGTCGCCGACGACTCTGTCGAGCTGCGCCGCGTCTCCAACAAGACGATCGTCGGCTCGTCGCCCGACAACATACGACACTATATCGAGCTGCGGGGCCTCGGGATAATCAACGTGCTGCAGGTCTTCGGCATCTCGGCGGTCAAGATGACTGAGAGCATCGACCTCGTGGTCAACCTTGAAAAATGGACCGAGGGAAAAAGCTACAGCGTGATTGGCATAGAAAACTGCACCACCGACATACTTGATATAGAGATACCCTGCGTCACCATACCCGTAAGCCCCGGGCGCAACCTCGCCGTGATCATCGAGGTCGCGGCGATGAACAATCGGCTCAAAAAGATGGGTTACGACCCCGTGGGCGAGTTTTTGGAAAAGATCGGTATGGACAACGAGTAGGCAATTTTACATATCGGGGGAGCGGATTGTGTTGGATTTTGAGCGTTTTTCGGCGCTTGTGCCGGACGGCGTGACGGTAAAGCCGGGCGAGCCGCTGAGTGCGCACACGGGCTTCAGGACGGGCGGAAGCTGCTCGATGATGCTGTTCCCGCACGATGCGGACAGCCTTGCCGCGTGCGTAAGGCTGGCGCGGGAATGCGGCGTGCCCCACTATATCCTCGGCAACGGCTCAAACGTCCTCGCGGGGGACGGCGGCTACGAGGGCGCGGTGATCTGCACGGGGCGCGTGAACGGGCTGTCCTTTTCGGGCGACAGGGTGAGCTGCGGTGCGGGGACGGCGCTGAGCGTGCTCGCGAACGAATGCGCCGAGCGGTCGCTTTCGGGCCTCGAGTTTGCGCACGGCATCCCCGGCACGGTGGGCGGCGCGGTGTTTATGAACGCCGGGGCCTACGGCGGCGAGATAAAGGATGTTCTGTTATCGGCCGAGGTGTTCTGTGCGGACGGCGTTGTCAGGACGCTGACGGCCGAGCAGCTTTGCCTCGGATACCGCACAAGCGCGCTTAGCTCGAGCGGGGGCGTTTTGCTCGGGGCGACCTTCGGGTTAAAGGCGGGAGAGCGCGACGAGATCCGCGCCGCGATGGGCCGCTTTATGCAGCGCAGACGTGAGAAGCAGCCGCTTGAGCTGCCGAGCTGCGGCAGCACCTTCAAGCGGCCCGAGGGCGCTTATGCCGCCGAGCTCATCGACCGCTGCGGGCTAAAGGGCTTTGCGGTGGGCGGCGCGGCCGTCAGCGACAAACACGCGGGCTTTGTGGTGAACACGGGCGGCGCGACGTCGGCCGATGTGCTGTCGGTCATCGAGCGGGTAAAGAGCACGGTGAAGCAGAAGACGGGGTACGAGCTCGAGCCCGAGGTGCGCTTTTTGGGCGTTGCTTCAGACGCTTAGGACGGTTAGGTTTTTTATGACGGGTTGACCGCACGGTTGTGCTTTATCACGGGGCAAGCCGGCGGGCGGGATCCGGTATGGCTTTGCGGTTTTGCCGCCGACGCGGACGGCAGGGTGCGGACTCGTTGTACCGGGCTTGCCGCGCGGCGGACCTAAGGAGAGTGCTGCGCCGAATGCGGGATGCGGGCTGAAAAAAACAGGGCGTGTGCCGCCAAAAAGCGAACGCCGACTGCCCAAAAAACGGGGAGCGCACCGCCGGGAAAAAAGGGCGGCAGCCCGATACCGGGCGTGTTCCGCAGTCCGAAAGCCTTGGACGCGTGCCGCCGAAACGGGCCGCGCGCCTCGGGCGCGTGTACGCTTTATCTGTAAACGACTATTCTGCTTGCGGGGGGATAAGAGGATGGAACTTGTTATTGTCACGGGGCTTTCGGGCGCGGGAAAGAGCCAGGCGGCGAACGCGCTTGAGGACATCGGCTTTTTTTGCATCGACAACATGCCCCCGTCGCTGATAGGCCAGTTTGTCGACATGGCGAGCAAGCTCGACGAGTACGGGCGGGTTGCGGTCGTGACCGACGTGCGGGCAAAGGAGTTTTTCTCGGGCTTTTTTGACGCGGTGGAGAGCGTAAAGGGCCCCGACGTCAACTGCCGCGTGCTGTTTCTTGACGCGCAGGACAGGACGCTTGAAAACAGATACCGCGCCACCAGGCGCAAGCACCCGCTGATGACGTCGAGCGACATCACCCTGAAACAGGCCATCGCGGACGAGAGAAGGCTGCTCGAGCCGATTCGCGCGGCCGCCGACTACTGCATCGACACCTCCTATCTCTCGACGGCGCAGCTCAAGGACAGCATCGTCTCGATGTTTTTGAAGGACGCGCGCGGCTCGATGGCGGTGCGATGCATGTCGTTCGGCTTCAAGTACGGCGTGCCGACCGAGGCCGATTTGATGCTTGACGTGCGGTGCCTGCCCAATCCCTTTTATGTCGATCAACTGAAAGAGCATACGGGGCTTGAGCGCTGTGTGCGGGACTACGTCTTTGACTGCGACGACACGAAGGGGCTGCTCGAGCGGTTTTATGCGCTGACCGACTACCTGCTCCCGCTCTACCGCAGGGAGGGGAAGAGCCAGCTTGTGATCGCTGTGGGATGCACGGGCGGGCGGCACCGTTCGGTCGCCGTCGCGCAGGATCTCTGCGAGCACATCGAGGCCCTCGGGTTTGATTGCACCTCGGTGCACCGGGACATATCAAAGGGGTAGCGCGATGACTTTTTGTGCGGAGTGCAAGACGGACATATGTAAAAAGGGTGTGCCCGAGGGCTGCTGCGCCGTCTCGCGTCTCTACGGCGCGCTGCTTTTCGGCAAGAGCTTTGACAAGTCGCTCATCCGCGTTTCGAGCGAACACCCGTTCGTAACCGAGCACATTGTCGATTGCCTGCACGAGTTGGGCGTCCGTGACGGCGACATGACGTGCGGCAGCAACGCAAGAGAGCGGTTTATAAAGATAAGCGACAGGTTTGTCGTCGACCGCATCCTGTCCGATTTCGGATATTCGGGGGATGAGCTCAGCCTGCGCATTAAAGAGGACAACTTTTTGTGCGAGCGGTGCCGCGGCTCGTTTGTCGCGGGGTGCTTTTTGACGGGCGGCACGGTGACCTCGCCGAGCAGCGGGTACCACCTCGAGTTTTCCTCCCACCGGCGCAACCTGATAAAGGATCTCAAGGCCTTTTTAGAGGGCTGCGGCTTTGCACCCAAGGAGGCCGAGCGGGGCTATGCGCGCATCCTGTACTTTAAGGACAGCGCCCAGATCGAGGACATGCTGACCTTTATGGGGGCGCAAAACGCGTCGCTCGAGCTGATGAACGCCAAGATATACAAGGACCTCGTCAACAGTGTGAACCGCCGAACCAACTGTGAAAACGCCAACATCGACAAGATCGTCAATTCGTCCGCGCGGGACGGCGAGCTGATAAGCTACATCTTTGAAACCGCGGGGGAGAGCTATCTTCCCGAGGGTCTGCGGGAGGTGGCGCGGCTCAGGCTCGAGCGCCCCGAGCTCTCGCTTGAGGAGCTCGGCCTCGCGCTCGACAAAAAGCTCACAAAGTCGGGGGTCAGCCACCGCCTGCGCAGGATAAGGAGCGAGGCGAACAGCCTCAGAGGAGAGAAAACGGGATGCCGATAAACAACAGCGACTTTGTGCACCTGCACCTGCACACCGAGTACAGCCTGCTCGACGGCGCGTGCCGCATCGACCGGCTTATGGGCCGCGTCAAAGAGCTGGGGCAGACGGCCGTCGCGATAACCGACCACGGCGTCATGTACGGCTGCCTCGACTTTTATAAGGCCGCGAAGAAAAACGGGATAAAACCGATTATCGGCTGCGAGGTGTACGTCGCGCGCCGCAAGCGCACCGACAAGGTGCACAGGCTCGACTCCTCAAGCTACCACCTCGTCCTTCTGTGCAAAAACGAGACGGGCTATAAAAACCTTATCAAGATGATCTCGATCGCGAACGAGGACGGCTTTTACGTCAAACCCCGCGTCGACCGCGAGCTGCTCGAGCGGTATCACGAGGGCCTTATCGCCCTGTCCGCCTGCCTTGCGGGCGAAATTCCCCAGGCGCTGCTCTCGGGGGACTATGAGCAGGCGGTCGAGACCGCGCTCTACTACAAAAACCTGTTCGGCGAGGGGAACTACTACATCGAGCTGCAGGATCACGGCATAGACGAGCAGCGGGAGATACTGCCCTCGCTCATCCGTCTCGCGCGCGAAAACGACATCCCTCTCGCCGCCACCAACGACTGCCACTATATCGACAAAGAGGACAGCGTCATGCAGCACGCGCTCATCTGTGTGCAGACCAACCACACCTTTGACGACGACGATGTCCTCGAGTTCAAGACCGACAACTTCTACGTCCGCTCGACGCGGGAGATGGCCGAGCTGTTCGCCGCCGTGCCCGACGCCGTGACCAACACCGCGCTTATCGCCGAACAATGCAGCTTTGACTTTGAGTTCGGCGTGACCAAGCTGCCGTATTTTGAGAACGACGAGGGCATCGACAACAGGGCGTATTTTAAAAAGCTGTGCGCCGAGGGGATCGTCAGACGCTACGGCCCCGACGTGCCGAAGGAGTACCTCGAGCGGCTCGAGTACGAGATGGCGGTCATCGAGCGCATGGGGTACATCGACTATTTTTTGATCGTGTGGGATTTTGTCAACTTCGCCAAAAAGCACGACATCCCGGTCGGCCCCGGCAGGGGCTCGGGCGCGGGCAGCATCTGCGCGTACAGCATGGGTATCACGGGCATCGACCCCATGCGCTACAACCTGCTGTTCGAGAGGTTTTTAAACCCCGAGCGGGTGAGCATGCCCGACTTTGACATCGACTTTTGCTATGAAAAGCGCCCGCTCGTGATCGACTATGTCAACGAAAAGTACACCCCGACCCACGTCGCGCAGATCATCACCTTCGGCACCATGGCGGCGCGCGCGGCGGTGCGGGACATCGGCAGGGTTTTGTCGATGCCGTACGGAAAGGTCGACTCGGTCGCGAAGCTCATCCCGCAGGAGCCGGGGATCACCATTGAAAAAGCGCTGGTCAAGTCGAGTGAACTCAGGACGCTTTACGACAACGACCCCGAGGTCAAACGGCTCATCGATCTCTCGCAAAAGGTCGAGGGGATGCCGCGGCACGCGTCGACCCACGCCGCCGGCGTCGTCATCACGCGGGACGAGGTCAGCGACTATGTCCCGCTGCACCGCAACGACGAGCAGATGGTCACCCAGTACACCATGACGGGCCTTGAGGAGCTCGGCCTGCTCAAGATGGACTTTCTGGGCCTTCGCACCCTCACCGTCATAAGCGACTGTGAGAAGGAGATAAGAAAGACGCAGCCCGACTTTTCGGCCGACGACATCCCCCTCGACGACGCGAAGACCTATGAGATGCTGTCCGCGGGCTCGACCGAGGGGGTGTTTCAATTCGAGTCGGGCGGGATGCGCGGGGTTCTGATGGGCCTCAAGCCCCAAAACCTCGAGGATCTTATCGCGGTCATCTCGCTCTACCGCCCGGGGCCGATGGATTCGATCCCGACCTACATCGAGAACAGACACCACCCTGAGAAGATAACCTACAAGCACCCGCTGCTCAAGCCGATCCTCGAGGTCACCAACGGCTGCATCGTCTATCAGGAGCAGGTCATGCAGATTTTCCGCGAGCTTGCGGGCTTCAGCTACGGGCAGGCCGACCTTGTGCGGCGCGCCATGGCGAAAAAGAAGCGCGACGTCATGGAGGAGGAGGGCAAGATCTTCATCTACGGCTCGGACGCCCCCGGCAAGGCGTGCGCGGGCTGCCTAAAAAACGGCGTCGGGGAGGAGACCGCGAAGGAGATCTTCGCCGAGATGGAGAGCTTTGCCTCCTACGCCTTCAACAAGTCGCACGCTGCGGGCTACGCCTATGTCGCATACCAGACCGCCTACCTCAAGTGCCGCTATCCGTGCGAGTTTATGGCGGCGCTTCTCACGAGCGTGCTCGACAGCACGGGCAAAATCATGGAGTACATCGCCGAGTGCCGGAGCTGCGGCATCGAGGTTCTGCCCCCCGACATCAACAGAAGCGGGACGGGCTTTTCACCGTCCGAGGGCAAAATCCGCTTCGGGCTGCTCGCGATAAAGAGTGTCGGCAGAAGCCTTGTCAACTCGATTATAAATGAGCGCGCGCGGGGCGGCGAGTTTAAATCCTTCCTTGATTTCTGCACGCGGATGTACTCGTCCGAGCTCAACAAGCGCGCGCTTGAGAACCTGATAAAGTGCGGCGCGTTTGACAGCTTCGGCATCTCGAGGCGAAGCATGGTCATGGGCATGGACGGGGTGCTCAAGTCGGTGGGCGACGACTCGAAGGGCAATCTCGACGGACAGATGGATCTCTTTTCGACGGACGAGTCGCACGCGGGCAGGGAGGCCGTCCTGCCCGAGACCGAGGAGTATTCGGACGCAGAGCGGCTACGCTTTGAAAAGGAGCTGACGGGGCTCTATCTCTCGAGCCACCCGCTGCGGCAGTACGACGACTTTGCGAAGCAGAACGGCTTTTCGTCTATTTCGGATTTTACGGGCGACGACGCCCTCAGGTATGACAACGCGAGCGTCGAGCTGCTTGTCACGGTGGCGTCGGTTCGCCCCAAGATAACGCGCGACAACAAGACGATGGCCTTTGCCAACATCGAGGACATGACGGGCACGGTGGAGATGATCGTGTTCCCTGCGAAGTTAGAGGAGTACTCGCGCCTTTTGAAGGAGAACAACATTTTGGTCGTCCGCGGGCGGGTGTCGGTCAAGGAGGACGAGGCAGCAAAGCTCATCTGCAACGAGGTGACGGAGCCGGGCAGCTACAAGAAGGGGGCGTGCGCGTCCCGTCCCGCCCGCTTTGAGGGGGCAGAAAAGGGGGATGCGAATCCGGCCGAGCCGCCGAAAAAGCGCAGGATCTTTGTCCGGCTTGACAGCAGACAGGACGAGCGGTACGGGAAGGTGCGCGGGCTTGCCGGTATCTTTTCGGGCTCCGTTCCCGTGATCATGTATTTTAAGGATTCGGCGAGCTACGCCCCGCTCGACGGCGGCCTCAAGGCCGACGGTGGAGAGCGCCTCTACCGCGAGCTGTGCGAGCTGGTTGGGGAGGAGTCGGTCGTATTCAGATGACGAGACGGCGGGCTGCCCTGCTGTCCCGTTCGGTGACGCGTGCGGCGCTCGGCGCGCCGTGCTTGCCGTGTTCTCACCCGCTGCGGCGGGTCGGGGGAAAGACGCTCTTCTCCGGGGGAGCGGCGGATTTCGGCGATTTTTTCCCGGGGCCGAAGCCCCGCCGTTTTCGCGGCGGCCCCGTATCCCGAGCCGAATATCTGATTATTGATTTTTTTATTTCTTTGTGATTTAATGATGGTAGATTACGATAGATTGCTATAGGGAGTTGTAAGAATGGCGAAACAGAAAACAATCGGAATTTTGACGAGCGGCGGCGACGCGCCCGGCATGAACGCGGCGATTCGCGCCGTCACCCGGTACACCATCCAGCAGGGGAACAGGGTCATCGGCATCAGGCACGGCTACAACGGCCTTATCAGCGCCGACCTGTTTGAGATGAACCTGCGCAGTGTCTCCGAGATCATCCACCGCGGCGGCACCATGCTCAGGACCGCCCGCTGCCTCGAGTTCATGACCGAGGAGGGCGTGCAGAAGGGCAAGCAGACCTGCATCGAGAACGGCATCGACGGGCTTGTCACGATAGGCGGCGACGGCACCTTTAAGGGCGCCCGTGCGCTGTGCGATGTCGGCGTTCCCTGTGTCGGCATCCCCGGCACCATCGACAACGACATCTCGTGCACCGACTATACCATCGGCTACGACACCGCGCTCAACACCGCGACCGATATGATAGACAAGCTCCGCGACACAAGCCGTTCGCACGACAGGTGCAGCGTCGTCGAGGTCATGGGGCACCACGCGGGCTGGCTTGCGCTTGACACAGGCCTCGCGTGCGGCGCGCTGTCCATCCTTGTGCCCGAGGTCCCGTGGACGTTTGAGGACGATATCCTCCCGCGCATGAAGGCGACGCAGGCGGCGGGCAAGCACCACTTTATCATCGTCATGGCCGAGGGCTGCGGCGGGATGAGCGCGTATGACCTCGCGCAGCGCATTGAAGAGAAGATGGGCGTTGTCACCCGCGCCACCGTTTTCGGCCATGTCCAGCGCGGCGGCTCGCCCACCAACCGCGACCGCGTGATGGCAAGCAGGATGGGCATCAAGGCGGCACAGCTGCTGCTGGCCGGGGTCGGCAACCGGGTTATCGCGTACAAAAACGGCAGGATAGTCGACTTTGACATCACCGAGGCGCTTGAGATGAAAAAACCGTTTGATTTCGACATGCTCGAGTACTCCAACAACATCTCCATCTGATTGCAGCTTTAACGCTTGTTTTGACCCTGCGCGCCCGTCGAAGCCCTAAATTTCGACGGGCGCTTTTTGCGGGCCCGCTCCCTTTTATCAATTGAAAAGGGCCTCTTTTACATAATTTCCGGGAGGTTAAGCGTATGGATATCGAAAAGGCCCGCGAGCGCGCGGGCGCCCTGCGGGACGAGCTCGAAAGAGCGTCCTTTCTCTACTATGAAAAGGACGCGCCCGAGCTGCCCGACGATGTTTACGACCGCAAGATGCGCGAGCTTGAGGGGCTTGAACGCGAGTTCCCCGAGCTTGCGCGGGCGGATTCGCCGACGGTGAAGGTGGGGGGCGCCGCCTCGCCGCGCTTCGGCAAGATACGGCACGAGGTGAGGATGGAGAGCCTGCAAAACGCCTTTTCACGCGACGAGATCGGCGCGTTTATCGAGCGGGTGCGCGAGGAGGTTGCAAACCCCGTCTTTGCGGTGGAACCCAAGATCGACGGGCTTTCGGTCTCTCTCGAGTATCACGACGGCGTGCTCGCGGTCGGTTCGACGCGGGGCGACGGCGTCGTGGGCGAGGACATCACCGAAAATTTGAGACAGATAGCCTCGGTGCCCGCAAAAATCGAGGGTGCGCCGCAGCTGCTCGAGGTGAGGGGCGAGGTGTACATGCCCAAAAAGAGCTTTGCGGCCATCGTCGAGCAGCAGCAGGCGATGGGTAAGACGCCGTTCAAAAACCCGAGAAACGCCGCCGCGGGGTCCCTCAGGCAAAAGGATCCCGCCGTCACAAGGGAGCGCGAGCTCGACATCTTTGTTTTTAACCTTCAGCGCTCGTCGCGGGAGTTTGCAAGCCACATCGAGTCGCTCGACGCGCTCAAGGGGATGGGCTTTCACGTTTCGCCGAGCTATGCGCGGTGCGAAAGCCTCGACGAGGTCATGGCGGAAATCGAGCGCATCGGCAGCGCGCGACGGGGCCTCAGCTATGACATCGACGGCGCGGTGGTCAAGCTCGACAGCCTCGGCGACCGCCCTGTCCTCGGCTCGACCGAAAAGTTCCCGCGCTGGGCGATTGCATTCAAGTACCCGCCCGAGGTGAAGAAGACCAGGCTTTTGCGGGTGGAGGTACAGGTGGGCAGGACGGGCGTGCTCACGCCGACCGCCGTGTTCGAGCCGGTGCTGCTCGCGGGCACGACGGTGTCCCGTGCGGTGCTCCACAACCAGGATTTTATCGACAATCTCGATCTGCGGGTGGGGGACACGGTCGAGGTGCGCAAGGCGGGGGACATCATCCCCGAGATCGTCTCGGCGTCCGACCACCCCGAGGGCAGCGAGACCTTTAAGCTGCCCTCGGTTTGCCCCGCCTGCGGCGAGCGGGTGAGCAGGCTTTTGGACGAGTCGGCGCTGCGGTGCGTCAACCCCGAGTGCCCCGAGCAGAGGCGCCGCAACCTCATCCACTTCGCCTCGCGCGACGCCATGGACATCGACGGTCTCGGCCCCGCCGTTGTCGACAAGCTGATCGCGGCGGACGCGCTTCACACCCCGGCGGACCTGTACGAGCTCGGCAGGGACGAGCTGCTCGAGCTCGACAAGATAAAAGACAGGTCGGCGGACAACCTGCTCAAGGCGATCGATGCGAGCAGGGGCAACAACCTCGACCGGGTGCTGTTCAGCCTCGGCATTCACAATGTCGGGCGCAAGAGCGCCGCGCTTATCTGCGAAAGGTTCGGGACGATGGACGAGATAATGTCCGCGACGGCAGAACAGCTGTCCGCCATTGACGGCGTGGGCCCGGTGATTGCCGACAGCATCGTCAAGTACTTTGCGACCGTGGGCGCGAGGGACCTTGTCAAGCGTCTGCGCGACAACGGCGTCAACATGGCCTATCGGTCGGGCAGGCGCTCGGACAAGCTCGAGGGCAGGACGGTCGTGGTGACAGGGACGCTGCCGACCCTCTCCCGGGACGAGGCCAACGCTCTTATCGAGGCGCACGCGGGCAAGGCGGCGAGCTCGGTCTCCAAAAAGACGAGCTTTGTCGTGGCCGGCGAAAACGCCGGCAGCAAGCTGACAAAGGCGCTCGAGCTGGGGATCGAGGTCATCGACGAGGCCGAGCTGTTAAAGAGACTTGCGGACGATTAGACAGGCAAGCAAAGGAACCCCTCACGCTGTGAGGGGATTTTGCTTTACAGCGATACAGACGGAAGAAGGCGCAAATGTTGATGATTCGGACAGAGCAAGAGCGCTGCTCCGCGACCCTGCAACGCATTTATGTCGTGAAAAGTCAGACATCGGTGACGCCGTCAAAGGGCGTGACGAACGTCCGTTGCGCTTACGACGCGCATCTATCGCGCGGAGTATCAAGTTATCGTTCCGATTAAACGTGGACATTCGGCCGACTCGCGGGAACATGAGAGCCATGTCACGAAGCGACTGAGGGATTGACTTTTGAAAGCTTAGTTGCACAGGCAAGTCTCATTTCGTGACTCAAAGCTGCCGCACACAATATCCCTGTCGCGGCTTTACCGCGCCGCACCCTGAGGGAGTATGCAAGGCGTGTGCAGAGGGAGCCTGCGACGGCAGCCGGCCGAGACATCGTTCCCTCCGCTCTCCGAAAACTCCGCTCTGAAAATCGTCCCGCCCGGCGGCAGTTTGCGGTCCGCTCTTTTTTGATTGCTTAATTTAATCGCCGTCGTTTTTCTTTACTTTATCCGCAAGATAGGGTAAAATATTTTTAAAACAGGCGCGCTGTGGGCGGCGTGTCCGATATGTACGCGTCTTACGTCCCTTTTTTCCGCGCCGCGCCTGCCGGCGGTTCGCTTCTGCCGACCTTGAACGCCAAAAACTCAATAGGGGTGGTTTAATGCCAAAGTACAAACGCATCTTGATCAAGCTCAGCGGAGAGGCGCTCGCGGGCTCCGACGAGCGCGGGATTGATTTTGAAACCGTCTTAAAAATCTGCGGCGCCATCAAGCGCACGGCCGAGCTCGGCGTCGAGATCGCAATCGTCGTCGGCGGCGGAAACTTTTGGCGCGGGCGCGACAGCCACAGGATGGAGCGCACAAGGTCCGACCACATGGGCATGCTTGCGACGGTCATGAACGCGCTTGCCGTGGGCGACGCGCTCGAGCAGCTCGGGGTGGACGTCAGGGTCATGACCGCCCTGTCCATGACGCAGGTGGCAGAGCCCTACATCCGCAACAGGGCGATAAGGCACATGGAGAAGGGACGCGTCGTCGTTTTGGCGTGCGGAACCGGCAACCCCTATTTTTCAACCGATACCGCCGCGGCGCTGCGGGCCGCCGAAATCGACGCCGACATCATCTTCAAGGCAACGCTCGTCGACGGCGTCTACGACAAGGACCCGCACAAGTTCGACGACGCCGTCCGCTATGACGAGCTGTCGTTCAGCACCGTGCTCGCGGACAGTCTCTCGGTCATCGACAGCACCGCCGCGAGCATGTGCCGCGACAACAGGCTGCCCGTGCTGGTGTTTAACCTTCAAGACGACCCCGAAAACCTTGTTCGAGCTGTCAAGGGTGAGGATATAGGAACAATAATCAGGGAGGAAAGCAACCATGAATGAAAAGTTAGTCCGATACGACGAGAAGATGCAGAAGAGCATCGACTACCTCAAAAATGACCTCGCCGCCATCAGGGCGGGCCGCGCAAACCCCGCGATCCTCGACAAGGTGACGGTCGACTACTACGGCACCCCGACGCCCATCAACCAGATGGCGGCGCTGTCGGTCGCCGAGGCGCGCGTGCTCGTCATCCAGCCTTGGGACGCGTCCACCCTCAAAAGCATCGAAAAGGCGGTGCAGGCGTCCGACATCGGCATCAACCCCACCAACGACGGCAGGGTGCTGCGCATAACCTTCCCGCAGCTGACCGAAGAACGCCGCCGCGAGCTTGTCAAGCAGATAAAGAAGATGGGCGAGGAGGGCAAGGTCGCGCTTCGCAACGTCCGCCGCGACGCGATGGACTCGTTTAAGGCCATGAAGAAGAGCAGCGAGATCACCGAGGACGACCAAAAGCAGCTTGAGGACGAGCTTCAAAAGCTGACCGACCGGCGCTGCAAGGAGGTCGACGAGACGATAAAAGCAAAAGAAACCGAGATCCTTGAGATATGAGCGAGGTTCCCGCCCATATCGGAATCATCATGGACGGCAACGGCAGGTGGGCAAAAAAACGCCTTATGCCCCGCACGGCGGGACACGCAAAGGGCGCCGAGGTGTTCAGGACGATCACCCGCCACTGCCAAAAGCGCGGGATAAAGGCGCTTACCGTCTACGCGTTTTCGACCGAGAACTGGTCCCGCCCGGCGGGTGAGGTGCGCTCGATCATGGATCTTCTGCGCCGATACCTCAACGACGCATTCGGGTTCAAGGACGAAAACATCCGCATCAGGTTCATCGGAGAACGGGACAGGCTCGAGCGCGACATTGCGGACAAGATGGCGGAGATCGAGGATTTTTCAAAGGACAACGACGGGCTCTATCTCAACATCGCCGTCAACTACGGCGGGCGGGACGAGATAACCGCTGCGGCGAGGGCGCTGTGCCGCGATGCGCTGTGCGGCAGGGTCACGCCCGACGACATCGACGAAGATCTGTTCGAGCGCTATCTTTTCACGGGCGATTGTCCGCCGCTCGACCTTGTGCTTCGCCCGAGCGGCGAGCAGCGGATATCGAATTTTTTGCTTTGGCAGTGTGCATACAGCGAGTTTGTGTTCATGGATGTGCTGTGGCCCGATTTTACGCCCGACGATCTCGACCGGGCGCTCGAGGAATACTCCGCGAGAAAGCGCCGCTTCGGCGGGGTGGGCTGAATCAAAATGCTTGTTCGGGCGGGAGGATGATCCCGCCCGCATTTTATGGAGGTTGTGATGAAACAGCGTCTTATTTCGGTGGCGGTGGGGCTGTGCCTGCTGGCGGCCGTGATGGTGTGGTACGACACCGCGCTCGTGCCTGTGGTCTTTTCGATCATCGGTGTCCTCGCGATCTACGAAGGCGCGAGGGCGTTGGGCGTCAACGACAGCATTGTGCTCACCGCGACAATGTGCCTTGCGCACGTGGTGAACGTGGTCTTTCTGCCCGACCCGCAGTATTTTGTCTATATTCTGCTGTTTTTGATGTTTGCCGTAATAATGGGCAGCAGGAAAAGACACTATACTTATAAGGAGGGCGCGGGCTTTTTCACCCTTGTTTTGATGGTGACGATGGGGTTCGGCTCGATAGCGCGCATGAGGGTGATGTCCCCCGTGTATGCCGACAAGCTGTTCATGCTCGGCATGGGGCTCGCCCTCGGGTGGATATGCGACACCTTTGCGTTCACCTTCGGCAAGCTCATGGGCAAGAGAAAGCTGTGTCCCGAAATAAGCCCCAACAAAACGGTCGAGGGCGCCGTCGGCGGCGTCGTCATGACGACGGTTTTTACGGTGGCGGCAATGCTGATCTATGTTGCCAACGCCCCCGCGGGCTCGCTGTTTGCAGGGCTTGACGACCCGGCGCACATCGCGGTTTATGCGGCGATGGGGTTTGTCGGGGCGATTGTCGGGATTATCGGCGACCTCGCCGCCTCCTACATCAAGCGGGAGTGCGGCATCAAGGACTTCGGCAACATCATGCCTGGGCACGGCGGCGCGCTTGACAGGATGGACAGCGTGCTGTTCACCTCGACCTTTGCGGCAATCTGCTTTGAGGTGCTGTTCAGCATAGGGTAGTGTAAAGGAATGCGGATTGTCGCTGCTTCGCGGCGGGTGTTGCTGAAAGCGGAAGCGAGGGGGGATTTTTGATTGCAAGAGGTACGGCGCTCGCCGCACTCCGCGGGAACATGCGGGGCGCGTGTCCTTGCCCTTTTCCCCGGCGCCCCGACCCTTTGTCCTTTGCTCTTGTGGCTCCCTTTACACAAGGGAGGCTTTAAGAGCTCGCAGCAGGACGTGAATGGACCCAACTGATTTCGTATGAACGTGTAAAACGGACGGCCTGCCCACGGGGCGGCACAGGTATTTACGGCAACGGATATTTAAGCCGTGATTTCAAATTTTTATTTTATAAAAACAGACAAAGCGCGGCTGTGCATTCAAAACACGGTCGTGCTGAAGATAAAAGAGGTGAGGGGCAACGGCTACCAAAAAGCTTTGCATCATCGGCTCGACGGGCTCGATCGGCACACAGGCGCTCTCGCTTGTCAAATCGCTCGGCATCGAGGTGTGCGCGATTTCGGGCAACCAAAACGTCGAGCTGCTCGAAAAACAGGCGATTGAATTCAAGCCAAAGTACGTCTGCGCCGCCGACGCCGAGGCGGCGGGGGCGCTTAAAGCCCGCCTTGCGGGGAGCGGCGTCGAGGTGCTCGCGGGCGAGAAAGGTCTCGAGTTTATCGCGTCGCAGAGTGAGGCGGACACCGTGCTGACCTCGGTTGTCGGCTTCGCGGGTCTTAAGCCCACCGTGAAGGCGATTAAGGCGGGCAAGACGATCGCCCTCGCGAATAAGGAGACGCTGGTTGCCGCGGGTAGGCTGATCACCGACCTTGCAAAAAAACACGGCGTAAGGCTGCTGCCCGTCGACAGCGAGCACTCGGCCATCTTCCAGTGCCTTCAGGACGGGAACAGCGCGCCCGCGCTCTCGAGGATCTTTTTGACCGCGTCGGGCGGGCCCTTTTTCGGGTACGACGAGGGGCGGCTCGCGGGCGTCACCGCCGCGGACGCGCTCAAGCACCCGAACTGGACGATGGGCAGAAAGATCACCGTGGACAGCGCCACCCTTATGAACAAGGGCCTCGAGCTCATCGAGGCGATGTGGCTGTTTTCGCTGTCTGTAGAGGATATCGTGATAACGGTGCACAGACAGAGCATCGTGCACTCGATGGTCGAGTTCTCGGACGGCGCGGTGCTCGCCCAGCTCGGCGTCCCCGATATGCGGCTGCCCATCCAGTACGCGCTGACCTATCCCGAGCGATATCCCTGCCCGACAGAGCGGCTCTCGGTCGAGCGGATGAACGGCCTCACCTTCGAGCATCCCGACGAAGAGACCTTTCGCTGCCTTGCCGCCTGCAAGCGCGCGGCGAAGTCGGGCGGTCTCGCGCCGTGCGCGGCAAATGCCGCGAACGAGGTGGCGGTGGCGCTCTTCCTCGAGGGAAGGATAGGCTTTTTGGATATCGGCAGGGCGGTCGAGCGGGCGGTCGAGCGGGCGGTCGAGCGGTGCGGCGATGCCGCGAGCTACACCCTCGAGGATGTGCTCGAGTGCGACCGCGAGGTGCGAAGGCGCACCCTTTGCGAACTCGGCGGGGCCGCTCTTTGAGCGGCTCGTGTTTCAGCCCCCCGCGGGATGCGCGGGACGGCGCATATTCTTTTTAAGGAGAGGATAGATTGACAACTGTTTTGACGATTTTGGCCGCCGTGTTCGTGTTCGGCATGGTCATCTTTATCCATGAACTCGGGCACTTTGCAACCGCAAAGTGGTGCGGGGTGCGGGTCAACGAGTTTTCGCTCGGCATGGGCCCCAAGTTATTCGGCTTCACCCGAGGAGAAACCGCCTACAACCTCCGCCTGCTGCCCATCGGCGGCTTTGTCAGCATGGAGGGCGAGGATGAGGAGAGCGACGACGAGCGCTCGTTCATGCGGGCCGCCGTGTGGAAGCGGATGATTATCATCGTCGCGGGCGCGTTCATGAACCTTGTGCTCGGGTACATCGTGCTGTTCGGCCTCACCGCGAGCGACGACCTCATCGCCACGCGCAGGATACACTCCTTTTACGACGGCGCGCTCACCGAGGCGTCGGGCCTCGCGGCGGGCGACGAGATCGTGGCTGTCAACGGCAGAAAGATCATCATAGCGGACGACCTTGTCTATGAGATCGTGCGGATAAGCGACTTTGAGGCCGACCTCACCGTGATAAGGGACGGCGAGACGGTCGAGCTTGAGGGCGTCAAGTTCGGGCAGCAGGTTTACGAGGACGGCTCTGTCGGCATCGTGCAGGATTTTATCATCGTCGGCGAGCCCACCACCTTTTGGGGCGCGGTGAAGTACGCCGGCATGTGGACGGTCTCGACCGCGCGCCAGGTGTTTTTGACCCTTGTCGACCTCGTGACCGGCAGGGTGCCCATCAACCGGCTCTCGGGCCCGGTGGGCATCGTCTCGACGATAAGCCGCGCGGTGTCGATGGATTTTTCAATGGTTCTGCGGCTGCTCGCGATAATCACCGTTAACCTCGGCGTGTTCAACATGCTGCCCATCCCCGCGCTCGACGGGGGCAAGTTTGTGCTCTATCTCGCCGAGGGCATCACAAAGAGGCAGATGAGCAAAAAGGTCGAGGCGGCAATCACCGCGGCGGGCTTTTTGCTGCTGTTCGGGCTGATGATCTATGTGACCTTCAGCGACGTTTCAAAGCTTGTTTCGGGAGGGATAAAATGTCTCGCAGGGTTTTAGTCGGCCGCGTCCCGATAGGCGGCGGCGCGCCCGTGTCGGTGCAGTCGATGCTGTGTGTGCACCACTCGGACGTCGAGGGCAATGTCAGGCAGGCGGTTGAGCTCGAGCGGGCGGGCTGTGACATAATAAGGGTCGCTGTCCCGTGCGCCGAGGCGGTCGCGCTCATACCCGCCATAAAGGCCGCGGTGTCGGTCCCGCTGGTCGCGGACATCCACTTTGACTACCGCCTCGCGATAGCAAGCGTGGATGCGGGCGTCGACAAGATAAGGCTTAACCCCGGAAACATCGGCGACGACGACCGTGTAAAACAGGTGGTGCGGCGGTGCAGGGCGGCGGGGGTGCCCATCCGCGTGGGGGTGAACTCGGGCTCGGTCGAAAAGGAGATCCTCGCGAAGTACGGCGGCCCGACGCCCGAGGCGTTGGTCGAGAGCGCGATGGCCCATGTCTCCCTCATCGAGCGGTGCGACTATGACAACATCGTCATCTCGCTCAAGTCGACCGACCTCAAGACGATGATGCGATCATACAGGCTCGCGCACGAGAAAACCGACTATCCGCTGCACCTCGGCGTCACCGAGGCGGGAACATATCTTGCGGGCGTCGTCAAGTCGTCCGTCGGCATCGGCGCGCTTTTGTGTGAGGGGATCGGCGACACGATAAGGGTGTCCCTCACCGACGACCCGACAAAGGAGGTCGCGGCCGCGAGGGCGATTCTCAAGGCGGTCAACGCAGAGGGAAGCGGCGTGAAGGTCGTGTCCTGCCCGACCTGCGGCAGAACCGAGATCGACCTCATCCCGATAGCAAAAGAGGTCGAGCGCAGGACGGCCCACATAAAAAAGGACATCACCGTCGCGGTCATGGGCTGCGTCGTCAACGGCCCGGGCGAGGCGAGCAACGCTGACATCGGCATCGCGGGGGGGAGGGACAGCGCGGTTCTGTTCCGCCGCGGCGTTGTCGAGCGGGTGATAAGGGGCGACATAGCTTCGGCGCTTGTCGAGGAGATAGAAAAGATGCAAGACGGTGAACAATGAATTGTAAACTGAAAGATATGTGGCCCGATATCCCCGGCATATGCGGCGACGCCGTCGTGAACGACGTCGCACTCGACAGGGAAGGGGGCAGGGCAAGCTTTGCGCTGCGCTTTGCGTCGGCCGACGAGGTCGCTGTCCGCGAGGCCGAGCGGTATATAAAAAATAGGTTTAACGCCCTCAGCGTCGACATTAAGGCCGATTTCGGGGGCTGCGCGTTCGATGAGAGCGCGTGCAGATATATCATATCAAGGCTGTCGGACGCGGGGCTTCCGCTCAACGGCTTTTTCAGCGGCTGCGAAATTGAGGCCTCGCGTGAGCTTGTGCACTTTAGGCTGACGCACGGCGGGCTGTCGGTGCTCGAGTCGTGTGAGTTCCCGCGCCGCTTTGCCGCCCTTGCGGGCGAGTTGTTCGATGCGCGGCCCGAGGTTTGCTTTGACGGGGTGACCGAGCTCGAGCTGCGCGCGGCGCACGAGATGCTGGGCGCGTGCGAGACGACAAAGACTGAGGTCAAAAAAAACGCGCCCAAAAAGAGGGGAAACCGCTTCACCGACGCCGAGCTCGCCGGCTGTTCTCTTGCGCTCGAAGACGACCGCTATGAGATCGTCATGGGGAAAAAGCCCCCGCTTGGGGGGCTTGTCCCCCTCGAGACCGCCTCGGTGGAGGGGGGGCGCTGCACCGTTTGGGGCGAGGTGTTCAGCAAAGAGGTGAGCGAGACCCGCAATCGCAACACCGTCTACCGCATCGGCATCACCGACTTCACCGGCTCGGTCGACATCAAGGCGATCGACCGGGACGACGATTACAAGGCGCTGGGCGGGCTGTCGCAGGGCGATACCCTCATCGTGCGCGGCGAGATAGCCTTTGACACCTATGAAAAAGAGTACACCATGACGGCCCGCGACATCATCAAGGTGCACCCGCGGGTGAGACGGGACACCTGCGAGCGCAAGCGCGTCGAGCTGCACCTGCACACCAACATGTCGTCGATGGACGCCCTGCCCGAGGCAAAAGACGTCATCGACCGCGCGCTGCGCTTTGGGCACAAGGCCGTCGCGATCACCGACCACGGGGTGCTTCAGGCCTATCCCGACGCCGCGGCCGCCCTCAAAAAGGCTCGAGAGAAGGAGCCCGATTTCAAGGTGATCTACGGGCTCGAGTGCTATTACGTCGACGACTCGGCAAAGGTCGTGACGGGCCGCAGCGACTGCGCCATAGACGGCGAGATGATCTGCTTTGACCTCGAGACGACGGGCCTGTCGGCGAGAACCGAGCGGATAACCGAGATCGGCGCCGTCAGGATCAGGGACGGCGAGATCGTCGACAGCTTTGTGACCTTTGTTAACCCCGAAAAGCCTATCCCGCCCGAAAACACCAAACTCACCGGCATCACCGACGAGATGGTTGCGGACGCCCCGAGCGAGGAGCGGGCCCTATCGATGTTTTTTGATTTTGCGGGCGAGCTGCCGCTCATGGCGCACAACGCGAGTTTTGACATGTCCTTTTTGCGGGCCGCGTGCGAGCGCCGGGGGATAGAGCGAAGCTTTGTCTCTCTCGATACCCTCGCGCTGACCCAGTCGCTCATACCCGACCTGACGCGCTTTAAGCTCGACACCCTCACAAGGTACTTTAAGCTGCCTGCGTTCAACCACCACCGCGCCAACGACGACGCGGCGGCGCTTGCGGGGATCTACCTCAAATGTGTCCCGCTCATGCGCGAGCGCGGGATCGAGCGCCTCAGCGACATCAACCCGGCTCTCGGCGGAAAGAATGTCGGTCACATAAGGCCCAAGCACATGGTTTTGCTCGTCAAAAACATGAGGGGGCTTAAAAACCTGTACGAGCTCGTCTCGCTGAGCCACCTCAAATACTTCGCGTCCAAGCGCCCGAGAATCCCCCTGAGCGAGCTTGTCAAGCGCCGCGAGGGGCTGATTATCGGCTCGGCATGCGAGCAGGGGGAGGTGTACTCGGCGCTGGTCGACGGCAAAAGCGACGACGAGGTCAAGCAGATTGCGCAAAAATACGACTATCTCGAGATACAGCCCGTTGCAAACAATGAATTCATGGTCAGAAAGGGCACCCTGCCCGACATCGAGGCGATAAGGGAGCTCAACCGCAGGGTGGTGCGGCTCGGCGATGAGCTCGGCAAGCCGGTGGTCGCCACCTGCGACGCCCACTTCCTCGACAAACGCGACTCGATCTATCGGACGATTCTGACCAACGGCATGGGCTTTGAGGACGCCGACAGCGAGCCGATGCTCATCTTCAGGACGACGGACGAGATGCTCGAGGAGTTTTCCTACCTCGGCGCCGAGACAGCCGAACGGGTCGTGATCGACGCGCCCAACCTGATCGCCGACATGATCGACCCCGACATAAAGCCGATCCCCGACGGGTCGTTCACCCCCTCCATCGAGGGCTCGGACGAGTTGATTGTCGAGCTGTCCGAAAAGAGCCTCAAAAAGCTGTACGGCGACAACCCGCCGCCCGAGGTTGTCGAGCGCAAGGACAAGGAGCTGAGCTCGATCATCAAAAACGGCTATTCTGTCCTCTACATCATCGCGCAGAAGCTCGTCGCAAAATCCGAAAGCGACGGCTACCACGTGGGCTCGAGGGGGTCGGTCGGCTCATCCTTCATCGCGACGCTGCTCGGCATCTCGGAGGTAAACCCTCTGCCGCCCCACTACGTTTGCCCCGAGTGTTATCACTTTGAGTTCAGACCCGAGGTGGGCTCGGGCTATGACCTGCCCGACGCGCCCTGCCCCGTGTGCGGGCACAGGATGCGCGGCGACGGCCACGACATCCCTTTCGAGACCTTTTTGGGCTTTAAGGGGGATAAGCAGCCCGATATCGACCTCAACTTCTCGTCGGAATATCAGAGCCGTGCGCATCGGTATACCGAGGAGCTGTTCGGCAAGGATCACGTCTTCAAGGCGGGCACGATATCCGCCATGCAGGACAAGACGGCCTTTGGGTATGTCAAAAAGTACCTCGAGGGGCGGGGGAAGACGGTCAACCGAGCCGAGGAGCGCAGGCTTGCCCTCGGCTGTACCGGTGTCAAGCGGACGACGGGGCAGCACCCCGGCGGCATGGTCGTCGTCCCGGCGCAGTACGACATCAACGACTTCACCCCCGTGCAGCACCCGGCCGACAAATCGGACGGCGGCGTGGTCACGACGCACTTTGATTTCAACTCGATGCACGACACCCTGCTCAAGCTCGACGAGCTCGGGCACGAGGTTCCGACGATGTACCACTATCTCGAGCAGTTCACGGGGCTAAACGTCAACGACGTGCCCATGAATGATCCCGAGGTCAAAAAGCTGTTCACCTCGGTCGAGCCCCTCGGGATAACCGAGGAGGACATCGACAGCAAAACGGGCACCTTCGGCATACCCGAGATGGGCACCGTGACTGTGCGGCGGATGCTCGTCGAAACGCAGCCGCAGACCTTCTCCGACCTTGTGCAGATCTCGGGCCTCTCACACGGCACCGACGTCTGGGCGGGCAACGCACAGTCCCTCATCGCCGACGGGACGTGTACGATAAAGGACGTCATCGGCACGCGCGACAGCATCATGGTCGAGCTGATAAAGAAGGGCGTCCCGTCCTCGATGGCCTTCAAAATAATGGAGATAACCAGAAAGGGCAACGCGGCGAAGCTGCTGACCGAAGAGCACCTTTCGACTATGCGCTCGTGCGGCGTCCCCGAGTGGTACATCGAGAGCTGTAAAAAGATAAAGTACATGTTCCCGAAGGCGCACGCCGCGGCCTACGTCACCTCGGCGCTGCGGCTCGCGTGGTTCAAGCTCTACTACCCGATTGAGTTTTACGCCACCTACTTCACCGTCAGGGGAAGCGACATCGACATCGAGGCTGCGGTCGGCGGGGCCGCTGCCGCGAAAAAGCGACTTGCACAGCTAAAGCAGGTGCTTCGGGATGACAAGCGCACCGCGAAGGACGAGGACGCCTACGTCGCGGTGCAGATGCTGTGCGAGATGCTCTGCCGCGGGTACGAGTTTTTGCCCGTCGACATCTATAGATCCGACGCGACGAGGTATATGATTGAGGACGGCAAGCTGCGCCTGCCTTTTGTCGCGATAAAGGGTGTGGGCGAAAACGCTGCGCGCTCGCTGTACGCCGCAGCGCAGAAGGGCGGATATGTCTCCGCCGAGGACATGCTGAGCGAGCCCGGCGTCACCCCCTCGCTGCTCGACACGCTCGAGGAGATGGGGGCGCTCGGCAGCCTGCCCAAGACGAGCCAGCTGAGCTTTTTCTGAGCCCGCGGGTCGGCCTCTCCCGGCGGCTGCGGCAGAGGCGGCGCGCCCCGCAGAGCGGCAGGCATGTGAACCTGTGAGCCGCGCTTTTGGACGTTGCCGCAAGAGGGCTTCTGAAGGGTGCGCGGTGTGCGCCCGCAGTCGGCTGACAGCCGCCCCTGCAAGGATTCTTAAAGCACCCCCTTTTTTCGGACGGCGGGATCGATTGACATGCCGGTGCAAAACCGCGGGGCCGCTGCCCCCGACGCGACGGATGAGGCGTCCTTTGCCTCATCCGTCTTTTGCCCTTTTGCCGCGCGGACGCCCCGTGCCTGCGCTTTGCGCGGCTTTTTTGTGTATTTATATCACTTTTTTGCCGCATCTGTGTCAAATCTTTTACATGCGCGGCACTTGAGATACGGCGCGGAATAGGGTACAATATTCCGTGTACAGTATAATTTTTCTATCATAAACGAACAGGGAGGATCTGATGGGCGGAAAGAAGAAAAACTTTTACATCGTCTCGGACGAGGTGCTCCCCGACGCGCTGCTCAAGACGGTGCTTGCCAAAGAGCTTATCTCCCGCGGGGAGGTTTCGGGCATACCGGAGGCGGTCGAGCGCCTCGGGATTGCGCGGAGCACCTTTTACAAGTACAAGGACGGCATCTTCACCTTCTATGAGCTCAACGGGATGCACATCATCAACGTCTCGGTCGTGCTGTCCCACACGCCGGGGATGCTCTCAAAGCTGCTCGCGAAGATAGCCGGGCTTCACGGCGACATACTGACGATCAACCAAAGCCTGCCCTCGCACGGCACCGCCGTTGTCACCGTTTCGGTGGGCATGGACGAGGCGACCGCCGACGCTGTGCAGTTTCTGCACGACATCGAGGATGTCGACGGGGTGATAAGCGTGCGGATCGACGGGGTGAATTGACGGATGGACACATTCAGAATAGGGTTGCTCGGCTGCGGAAACATCGCGGGCGGGGTCGTCGACTTTTTAAACAGAAACCGCGAGCGGGCGGAGGCGGCTGCCGGAAAGCGGCTCGAAATCACCCGCGTCTACGCGAGGACGCCCCAAAAGGCGGCGGCCCTCGGGTTCGAGGAACAGTGCGTCGCGGCGGACGCCGACGAGGTGATTTTCGCGGACGACGTCGACGCGGTGCTTGAGCTGATGGGCGGGGCCGAGTTTCCCTTTGCGTGCGCAAAAAAGGTCTTCTCGGCAAAAAAGCCGCTTATCACCGCAAACAAGGACATGATGGCCGCCCACTGGAACGAGCTGTTTGATATGGCTGTTAAGGCAAACACCTTTCTCGGCTTTGAGGCGTCGGTCGGCGGGGGGATACCGATAGTCGGCCCACTCTGCGACACCCTGTACGCGAACAGCTTCAAGAGCGTGTGCGGGATACTCAACGGGACGACCAACTATATCCTGTCTTCGATGAGCGAGACGGGCTGTACATACGCGGACGCCCTCGCACAGGCCCAGCGTCTCGGCTACGCCGAGCCCGACCCGACCGCCGATGTGTCGGGCCTTGATGCCGCGCGCAAGCTCTCGGTCGTGGCGGCGCTTGCGTTCGGGCGGCATTTTGAGGTGGGTGATATCTCTCTTGAGGGCATCGAGCGCGTGAGCGCAAAGGACATCTCGTCGGCGGAGGTCGCGGGCTGTGTTTTAAAGCTCATCTGCCGGGCGGATGTGACGGGCGACGGTGTCGCGCTGAGCGTGCGGCCGTGCGCCGTGAAAAGGGATCACCCGCTCGCCTCGGTCGGCGGCAGCTTTAACGCGCTCTATGTCGACGCCGACCCGCTCGGAAGCGCCATGCTCTACGGCCGAGGCGCGGGCGCAGGGCCCACGGCGAGCTCGGTCGCGGGCGACCTCATCCGCGCGGCGCGCTGCGAGCGCACAAGAGACCTTGCGTGCGAGAGCGCGGCGCCCTGCGATGACGGCGATTTTGTCGGCAGGTTCCTGATACGCCTCGAGGCGGAGCAGCGCGGCCTGTCCACACTGCTCGACGCGCTCGGGCGGCACGGTGTCGCGGTGCACAAGGTGGTCGGGGAGGCCGAGGGAGCTGCCGTCGTGACGACGGGCGATACGCGGCAGCGAACGCTCGACAACGCCGTGCGCGAGCTTTTGCAGGCGCCCGGAGTAAGCGAGATAAGACAGATGAGGATGCTTGAAATATGAAAGAGACAATTAAGGTCAGGGTTCCCGCATCCACCGCCAACCTCGGCAGCGGGGTGGACTGCCTCGGCGCGGCGCTCAAAAGATATCTCACGGTCGTCTCCGAGCCGTCCGAGCGCCCGATATTCAGGTTCGGCGAGGGCTTTTCCGCCCCCGTGCCCGACGACAAAAACCTTATCCTAAGGGGATATCGCCGCGTCTTTTCGCAGGTCGGGCAGCAGCCCCGGCCGCGCAGCTTTTACGTCAGCACCGAGATACCGCTCAGCAGGGGGATGGGCAGCAGCGCGTCCGCAATCGTCGCGGGGGTGTTCACAGCCAACGCAGTGCTCGGCAACAGGCTGTCGCGTCGCGAGTGTCTGACACTGTGCAGCGAGATAGAGGGACACCCCGACAACGTCGTGCCCTGCGCCGTCGGCGGCGTGACCGTCGCGGCACAGTTTGAGGGCAGCGTATTCTACCGTAGCTTTGTGCCGCCGCGCGGCTTTAAGGTGGTGCTGGCGTCGCCGGGCTACAAGCTGTCCACCGCGCGCGCCCGCGAGGTGCTGCCCCGCGAGGTGCCGCTCAAGGACGCGGTGGGCGCGCTGACAAGGGCGTCTTTTTTGACCGCCTCCCTCATCATGGGCGAGTACGACGGGATGGATTATGCGACCGAGGATCTGCTGTTTTCGCCGCCTCGGCTCATGCTGATGCCGGGTGCGCGCGAGGCGATAGAGCGGGCGCGCGAGGCGGGCGCGATGTGTGCCTTTGTGTCGGGTGCGGGCCCCTCGGTGGCGGCGTTCGCCGACGACAAGCGGGCGCACGCGGTCGGGCTTGCGCTGGGCTACGGCTTTGCGGCCGCGAGCGAGGATGCCGACGTCTCGGTGCTTGAGCTTGACCCGGACGGCGCAAAGCTGAGCTTTATCGGCGGGGTTTAGGTTAAGCTTCAAGCGGTTTGCGACAGATGCGGTCTTTAGGGGCCGACGACGGAAACGATAACATTTTACGGGAGACAATATGGATATCACGGTTTGCAAGTTCGGCGGCAGCTCGGTGGGCACCTTTGCCAAGATCGAGGATGTCGCGCGCAGGATAGCCTCGATGAAGCAGGAGGGCAAGGGCGTCGTGGCGGTCGTTTCGGCGATGGGCGACACGACGGACGACCTCATTGCAAGCGCGAAGGGCATCGACAAAAAGGCGGACGAGCGCGAGCTCGACTTTTTGATGTCGACAGGCGAGGTTCAGTCGGCGGCATATACGGCGATGACCCTCAACTCGATGGGCTGCAGGGCGGTCTCGATGACCTGCTATCAGGCGGGCATCCTGTGTGAGGGCGCCCACGGTCACGCGCGCCTGACCGCCATCTATCCCAAGCGGATCATTGACGCGGTGAACGACGGGTATGTCGTCGTTGTGGCGGGCTTTCAGGGGGTGCTGCCCAACGGCGACATTGCGACGCTCGGCAGGGGCGGCTCGGACACGACGGCAGTCGCGATCGCGGCGGCGCTCAAGGCGTCGAGCTGCGTCATCTTCACCGACGTCGACGGCATCTATACCATGGACCCGCGCGCCGTCAGGGACGCCGCAAAGCTCGAAAAGATCACCTATGACGAGATGCTCGAGATGGCGTCGCTCGGCGCGCAGGTGATGCAGCCGCGGGCCGTCGAGTGCGCCATGAGAAACGGCGTCGATTTTTACGTACAGAACTCCCGCAACGACCACAGCGGGACGCTTGTGACCGCCGGGGGCTCGCTTGAAAACGAAAACGTGGTGACCGGCGTCTCACAGGATTTCAACGTCGCCAAGATGGCGATTTTTGACGTCCCCGACAAGCCCGGCAGCGCAAAGACGCTGTTTAAGGCGCTTGCGGACAGCGATATAAACATCGACATGATCATTCAGAGCGCCGTTCGCGGCAAAAACAACGACATCGCGTTCACGGTGGCCAAGGACGAGCTCGACAAGGCGGTGCCCGTCGTGGCGAGGCTTGTGGACGAGCTCGGCGCGTCGGGCATGATCTACGGCAAGGACGTCGCCAAGGTGTCGATTGTCGGTTCGGGGATAAAGAGCAACCCGGGCGTCGCCGCCGACGCGTTTTCGGCGCTCAGCGACGTCGGGGTCAACATCGAGATGATCAGCACCTCGGAGGTCAGGATATCCTGTATTATCCAAAAGGACGACGCCGCGCGGGCGGTTGAGGCTCTCCACACGCGCTTCGGCCTTGCGTCCGCGAAATAAACCCGAAAACGGAGAGTTATCCATGAACTATGTGAGCACAAGAGGCGGGGAGCGAGGGCTGTCCTCTGCACAGTGCATCGTAAAGGGACTTGCCGGGGACGGCGGGCTGTACGTGCCCGAGCACTTTCCCGAGCTCAGCGCTGCCGAAAAGGGGCGCATTCCCTCGGTCGGGTACCGAGAGGCTGCGAAGATTGTCCTCAAAAAGTATCTCACCGATTTTGACGACCGAGACCTTGCAGAGTGTGTCGACGGGGCCTACGGCGACAGCTTTGAGAGCGAGAGCATCGCGGAGCTGAAGGAGGTTGGCGACCGCTTCTATCTGCTCGAGCTTTGGCACGGGCCGACGGGCGCGTTTAAGGACATGGCGCTGCAGCTCACGCCGCGGCTGATGTCAAAGAGCGTGCGCATGGCGGGCGCCCATTCAAAAACACTTGTTTTGACGGCTACGTCGGGCGATACCGGGAAGGCCGCGCTCGAGGGCTTTTGCGGCGTCGAGGGCACGGCGGTCGCGGTGTTTTACCCGCACGGCGGCGTGAGCGAGGTGCAAAGGGCCCAGATGGTGACCCAAAGAGGCGGCAATGTCGCCGTCGCCGCCGTAAGGGGCAACTTTGATGACGCCCAGCGCGCGGTAAAGCGCCTGTTTGCGGACGGTGAATTCATCCGCAAAGCGGGGGACAGGGGCTGGAGCGTCTCGTCGGCCAACTCGATTAACCTCGGCAGGCTGGTGCCGCAGGCCGTCTACTATGTCGTCGCGAGCCTCTCGGTCTCGCAGGCGAACGGCGGCGCACCCGTCGACTTTGTCGTGCCGACGGGCAACTTCGGCAATATCCTCGCGGCCTACTACGCGAAGCGGATGGGCGCGCCGGTGGGCGCACTTGTGTGCGCCTCCAACCGAAACGACGTCTTAACGCAGTTTATCGACACGGGGGTGTACGATCGCAGGCGCGAGTTTTATAAGACCGTCTCGCCGTCGATGGACATCCTTGTCTCCTCCAACCTCGAGCGGCTGCTGTTTGAGCTGTGCGGCCGCGACGGCGGCTTTGTCGGGCGCTGCATGGCAGATCTTGCGTCGGACGGCTTTTACGCTGTGGGGGACGAGATAAAGCGCCTGCTCGAGCGTGACTTTTTGTCCTTTAGCTGCGGCGACCGCGAAACGCTCGCGGAGGTTGCGCGCTTTTACTGCGGGCACGGCGTTCTTATCGACACGCACACGGCGGTTGCGTCGGCGGCGGCGAGGGCGCACGGGGCCGCGACCGGCCGCCCCGTCGTCGTTGTCTCGACGGCGAACCCCTATAAGTTTGCGGACTCGGTCTACCTCGCGCTCACCGGAAAAAGGCTCGGCGGGTTTGACGCGGTCGACGCGCTGCACGCGCTCACGGGCGTGCCTGTGCCCGCGGCGATCAGCGGTCTTAAGGGGCTGCCCGAGCTGCACACAGACGTCATCGACAGGGACGGGATAGCGGCCTTTGCGGAGGGCTTGCTGTGAAGAGTGACAAGACCAACGCGATGCGGCTGCTCGAGCGGCAAAAGCTCCCGTATCTCCCGCACGAGTTCCCGGCGGGGGAGGGGATAACCCACGCCGAGCTGTCCGAGGCGATCGGGGTGCCGCTCGAGCGGATCTACAAGACGCTTGTCACCGTCGGGCGCTCGGGCGAGCACTATGTCTTTGTGGTGCCGCTCGAACGGGAGCTTGAGCTCAAAAAGGCGGCGAGGGTTTCGGGTGAAAAGTCGATTGAGATGGTGAAATCAAAGGAGCTTTTGCCGCTCACGGGTTACGTCCACGGCGGGTGTTCGCCCGTCGGGATGAAAAAGCAGTTCAAAACATTTGTCGACCTTTCCGCAAAGGCGTTTGACACCGTCAGCGTCAGCGGCGGGAGAAGGGGGCTTCAGATGGAGCTCGACCCGAACGCGTTGTCGGCGGCGTTCGGCTTCGACTTTGCGGATGTCGCGACGGATTAGCTTCCCTTTGGTTCCTGACGGCGGCCGCACCCGGACGACAGCGCTTGCAGGCACCGTCGGCGTCAGGTAGTGTGCCGAATGCTTCCGGGGGTGTTTGCAGCGTCCCGCGGCGGTAACACGGCCGAATAAGCCGCTGCGGGCGTTTGAGGTATTTTACGGGGTGTTTTGAGCCTATGAGAGACAGAAAAACCCAAAAAAGTGCTGTGTCCGCCGCCAAAAGACTTGCCGTCCCCGCGGTTTTGCTGTGCGTTCTGGCGGCGTGGACGGCGTGGGGAAACACGGCGCTCTGCGTGAGCGAGACCGTCGTTGCGAGCGGCGGCGTCCCAAAAGGGTTTTCGGGGTTTAGGATGGCTTTCCTGTCCGACCTGCACGACGCCGAGTTCGGCGAGGACAACGAGAAACTGCTCGAGACGATAGCGGGGCTTCGCCCCGACATCATCGTGATTACGGGCGACATCGTCGACAGCCGTAGGACAGACATCGAAGCGGCGGTGCGCTTTGTTGAATGCGCCGCGAAGCTTGCCCCCGTTTACTATGTCACGGGGAACCACGAGGCGCGCCTTTCAAATTCCGCCGAGCTCAGGGCGGGGCTTGTGTCGGCGGGCGCGGTCGTGCTCGACGACAGCGTTGTCGAGCTCAAACGCGGTGGAGACAGGTTGACCCTTTTGGGCCTGTGTGACCCCGATTTTGTGATTGAGGGCGACCTGCTCGGCGAGGTTCCAGCGATGACCGAGGCAAAGCTCTCAGGGCTTGCAGACAGCGCGGCGGGCTATACCGTCCTGCTGTCCCACAGACCCGAGCTCTTTGAGAGCTATGTAAAATGCGGGGTGGATTTGGTTTTGTGCGGCCACGCCCACGGCGGACAGTTTCGCCTGCCGTTTGTCGGCGGGCTGTTCGCGCCGGGGCAGGGCATGTTCCCGAAATACGACGCGGGGCTGTATCGAAAGGGCGAGACCGCGATGGTCGTCAGCAGGGGGCTCGGCAACAGCGTTTTCCCGTTCAGGCTCAACAACCGTCCCGAGGTCGTCGCGGTCGAGCTCGAGCGCGCATAGAGAGCGCTCGCTTGGGCAAGGCGGATGGAGGACGATCCCCCGAAAAAAGCTTCGGGCAGTCATCCTCGCCGGATGACTGCCCGTCGGTTTTGTCGGTTGTTCGGCCGCCTCGCTGTGTGAGCGCGCCTGCATCAGGCGGATTTTTTATCTCGTCCGTAGTTGACAAGCGGCACGATGAGCACCGCGAGGACGGTCGTGACGATTAGCTCGACGCCCATGTACGAGCCGTTGTAGATGAACGACCAAACGGGCGCCGCGTAGCCGAACTCGTTGGGCCACAGGGCCTCCCAGATGATCCAGCCCGAGGCGAAGTGACACAGAAAACGCAGGAATATTGTCAGAGCCGCGCCGACCGCGATCTCGACCCGCATGTTTTTCAGCTTGCCCCTGAACATGCCCGCAAGGCCCAAAACGGTGTAGGCGAGGATGTAGTCGAGCAGCACGATCTCCACCGCCATGAGGGCGCTTGTCGCATACTGCACGTTGTCGAGGCCCAGCAGCATCTGTATGAGGCTGTGGACAAACGCCGCGCCGAGGCCCCACTTCACGCCGTTGCGGTAGGCGAAGAACACGAGCGGCAGCATGCTGCACAGCGTCACGCCGCCGCCGAGCGGCATGTCGATCTTTATCATGCTCAGCACGGTGCCGAGGGCGACAATCAACGCCGCCTCGACCAAAAGACGAACCTTTTCGTTTCTCATAAGAAACCTCCCATGTGAACAAAACAAACCGCCCGTCCCGACGGGGGACAGACGGCATAGATGCTGAAACATTGAAAGATTTATTTCAACACTTCCTACGCCGGCATTATCCGGGTCAGGTTCAAAGGGACCTGACGCTTGCGCGTCAATCTCAGCCTTTCGGCGCCCCTGTGTTTTGTTCGTTTGGACTATACCACTTTTTGCGCTGCAAGTCAATATCAAAACCGCTTAATTTGAGAAAAAGCCTCAGAAACGGTCGGCTTCAGCCCTTTTTGCGGCGCTTTTGCTCGTCGAGATAGGTCTTGCACCACTCGCGGCAGCAGCAGTTTTCGCACGAAAAGCTCCGCGCCGAGCACACCGCCCTGCCGTGCAGGACCAGACGGTGGCAAAAATCGTTGCCCTTTTCGGGGGGGATGATTTTTCGCAGCTCGAGCTCGACCTTGTGCGGGTCCTTACTGTCGACAAGGCCCATGCGCCCACACAGCCTGATGCAGTGGGTGTCGCACACGATGGCGGGCTTTGCGAAGACGTCGCCCACGATGAGGTTTGCGCTCTTGCGGCCCACGCCCGGGAACTTAAGCAGCTCGTCGATGGTGTCGGGCATCCGCCCGTCGTACTCGCAGACGAGCTTGCGCATCGCGGCGCATATGTCCCGCGCCTTGGTTTTGCCGAGACCGCACGGCCTGACGATGCGCTCGACGTCGGACAAGTCGGCGTCGGCAAGGGCCTTTGCGGTGGGATACCTTTTGAACAGCTCCTGTGTCACAATGTTGACCCGCGCGTCGGTGCACTGCGCGGCGAGCCTCACCGAGACCATGAGCTGCCAGGCGTTGTCAAAGTCAAGGGTGCATTCGGCAAGAGGATACTCCTTTTCAAGCGCCTCGATTATCGACAGCGCTCTCTGCTTTGTCGTCATATGTCGTCACCTCGGTTTATTTGTCAAAAAAGCACATATTGAGGATAACACATCCGGAACATTTTTTCCATAGCCGCACTGTTCAAAATGTCGTCCGTGTGATAGAATAAAAAACGATGTCATCGGGCGGTGCGTCGGTTTTCGCGCCGCGCGGCGGCAAGGCCCTTTGTCTTGCCGAGCCCGATTTGACGTTTATATAAAGACCGCAAGCATATACATTGGAGAAAGTTTATTTTAAGGAGAGTTTGCGATGTATTCCGACTTTATAGACGGTTCAAAAACCGTTGCGCAGGTCGACCCCGAGGTCGCGGCGTCGATGGACAGGGAGCTTGAGCGCCAACAGAACAACATCGAGCTCATCGCGTCCGAGAACATAGCCTCGCCCGCCGTCATGGCGGCCATGGGCAGCGTGCTCACCAACAAGTACGCCGAGGGCTATCCCTCGCACAGGTACTACGGCGGATGCGAATATGTGGACGAGATAGAGCAGCTTGCCATCGAGCGGGCAAAGGAGCTTTTCGGCTCCGAGCACGCCAACGTCCAGCCGCACTCGGGCGCACAGGCGAACATGGCGGCCTATGCGGCCATCCTACAGCCGGGGGACGCCGTTTTGGGGATGAGTCTGTCGAGCGGCGGCCATCTCACCCACGGCTCGCCCGTCAACGCCTCGGGCAAGCTCTATAACTTCTGCCACTACGGCGTCGACAGCAAGACGGGGCTTATCGACTACGACGAGCTCGAGCGCATTGCCGTCGACCGCCGCCCGAGGCTCATCGTCGCGGGTGCAAGCGCCTATCCGAGAACCATTGATTTCAGAAGGCTGTACGGGATCGCACGGAAAAGCGGCTCGCTGCTGATGGTCGACATGGCGCACATCGCGGGGCTCGTCGCCGCGGGCATCCACGAGTCCCCGGTGCCCTACGCGGACATCGTCACCACGACGACCCACAAGACGCTTAGAGGCCCGAGGGGCGGCCTTATCCTGTGCAGGGAGAAGTATGCCAAGGCCGTTGACAAAGCCATCTTCCCCGGCAACCAGGGCGGCCCGCTCATGCACGTCATAGCGGCAAAGGCGGTCTGCTTTAAAGAGGCGCTCTCGCCCGAATTCGCCGCCTATCAAAAGCAGATCGTCAAGAACGCCGCCGCGCTTGCAAACGGGCTCATCAAGCGGGGGATAAATCTTGTCTCGGGCGGCACCGACAACCACCTTATGCTGGTCGATCTGCGCGGCACCGGCATCACCGGGCGCGAGCTCGAGAAGCGGCTCGATTCGGTGCACATCACCGTCAACAAAAACGCGGTGCCGGGCGATCCCGAAAAGCCCACCGTCACAAGCGGCGTGCGGCTCGGCAGCCCCGCGGTCACGACGAGGGGCTTTGTCGAGGCGGATATGGATTTGACCGCGGAGCTCATCTCGCTTGCGGTAACCGATTTTGAGGGCAAAAAGGAATACATCCTCGAGCAGGTGCGCGGGCTGTGCGCCGCGCACCCGATATACTGCTGAGAGCTGCCTTGAGCATGCGGCGGGGCCGGCCTCTTTCGTTTGAACGGGGACGGCAGCCAAGCGCCGTGCGGCGGGTTGTCGGCTTGACAGGCGCGTCGTTATACCGGGATGACCTGTCAAGCTGAAAGCATTTACACCGAATCTCTTTGTTTTTCCCGCGGCGCGGGCACGATTTGCCGAGCAAAGGAGGATTGCGACAGATGAACAGTTCGGCGCCCCTTGCCCAGATGCTCAGGCCCGAGAGCCTCGACGACGTGTTCGGCCAGCGGCATCTGCTCGAGAAGGGCAGGGTGTTTCGCTCGGCGGTGGACAGCGGCAGAATCCCCAACATGATCTTTTACGGCCCGTCGGGCGTGGGCAAGACGACCGTCGCGCGCATCGTCGCAAAGAGGAGCAACCTCAAGCTTTACAAGCTCAACGGGACGTCGGCGTCCATCTCCGATGTCAAGGAGGTGATCTCGGGTGTCAACACCCTCGACGGCGCGGGCGGCATCCTGCTCTACCTCGACGAGATCCAATATTTCAACAAAAAGCAGCAGCAGTCGCTGCTCGAGACGGTGGAGGACGGCTCGATCACGCTGATTGCCTCCACCACCGAAAACCCCTATTTCTATGTTTACAACGCGCTGCTGTCGCGGTGCACCGTCTTTGAGTTTAAGCCGCTCGACCCCGGCGACATCCGCCTCGCGGTGGACAGGGCCCTGCGGCTGTTGGACGGGGCAGGACAGGGGTTCACGGCCGACGACGAGACGCTCGACTATATTGCCGCCTCGGCGGGCGGCGACGTGCGCAAGGCGCTCAACGCGGTCGACCTGCTCTCGGTGGCTGCAAAAGAATCGGACGGGGTGCGGACGGTTTCCCTCGACGACGCAAAACAGGTCGCGGCGCGCTCGGCCGCGCGGTACGACCGCGAGGACGACGTGCACCACGACCTGCTGTCGGGGCTGCAAAAGTCGGTGCGGGGCAGCGACCCCGACGCCGCCCTGCACTATCTTGCAAGGCTGCTCGAGGCGGGGGACATCATCTCGCCCTGCCGCAGGCTGCTTGTCATGGCGAGCGAGGACATCGGGCTCGCGTTCCCGCAGGCGGTGGCGATAACCAAGGCGTGTGTCGACGCCGCCGTGCAGCTCGGCCTTCCCGAGGCGAGGATCCCTTTGGGCGAGGCCGCCGTGCTGCTCGCGACGGCCCCCAAGAGCAACACGGCGTATCTTGCGATGGACGCCGCGCTTGCCGATGTGCGTGCGGGCAATTTCAGCGACGTGCCCGACCACCTCAAGGGCACCGGGTATTCGGGGGCGGCAAAGCTCGGCCGGGGCCTTACCTATAAGTATCCGCACGACTTCCCGAACAGGTGGGTCGAGCAGCAGTATCTGCCCGACAGCCTTGTCGGCAGGCGGTATTATCAGTTCGGAGAAAACAAAAACGAGCAGGCGGCCGAGCGATACTGGCGCGAGATAAAAAAGCATTAGCATTGCATCGCACGGTCCACGCAGCGGAGCCCGTCGGGGCCGCGGGCGGTATTCATATATCCCCAAAATGGAAAGGCGCGGTGACGGAGCATGAACGAGCTGTCGCGTGAAATCTTGAGCGATTGGCAGGTAAGGAAGACAAAAAAGCAAAAGCTGGCCTTTGAGACGTTTTTGTCGGAGCGCCTCAAAGAGGACGGTTTTGAAGTGCGTGTTGAGGAAAAGGGGAGCAGCAGGAACCTTGTTGTCGGCGACCCCGACAGCGCAAAGGTCGTCTTTTGCGCGCACTATGACACGCAGCCGGTCCTGCCCCTTCCCAACATCGTCACGCCGAAGAATCTGCCGTTTTTTGTCCTGTATCAGCTGCTTATCGCGGTGCTTCTGTGCGGCCCCGGTCTTGCCCTTGAGTTTGGGATGATCTATCTCGGGTGCGGCTTTTGGCCGAGTCTGCTCACGCTTTATCTTTGGCTTATCGGCGCGATGTACCTGCTGCTCGCGGGGCCCGCGAACAGGCACACCGCAAACGACAACACCTCGGGCGTCATAACCGTTGTCGAGACGATGATCCTGCTTAGGGAGCGGGGGCTTGTGTCCGACGCCGCGTTTGTGCTGTTTGACAATGAAGAAAAGGGGATGCTCGGATCCTCGGCGTTTGCATCCGCCCACAAAAAGAGCTGCCGGGGGCTCATCGTGAACTTTGACTGCGTTTCGGACGGCGACGACATCCTGCTCTTTGCGTCAAAGCGCGTGCGCCGCGACGAACAGCTCGCGGAGTGCCTCGAGCGCGCGTTTATCGGACGCGGGGACAAGCGGATTGCGCTCAACCGGGGCGTCGGCATCTATCCCTCCGACCAGCTCTGCTTCAAGCGCTCGGTGGGGGTCGCCGCCTTTAAGAAAAAGCCGGTGCTCGGGCTCTATCTCGACAGGATACACACGCGCCGCGACACCGTTTTTGACGAGCGGAACATAAGCCTTTTGAGCGAGCGCTCAGCGGATTTTATGTCGTCGCTCGTTTAATACGGCAGACAGCGTGCGCTTTGGGATAACGATAAAAAAACGCGATAAGGGAGGACGGCAATTTGGCAAGCACCCCTGATTTTGTGGAGTATGTGTGCTCAAGGGCCGCGCGCGCGGGCGCGGTGAGAAGCAGAAAGATGTTCGGCGAATACATGGTGTACGTGGACGACAAGCCCGCTTTTTTGGTCTGTGATAACACGGTTTTTGTGAAAAAGCTGCCTTGTGTCGAGGCGCTGCTGTCCGGCGCCGAGGCCGGTTTTCCCTACGAGGGCGCAAAAGAGCACTATGTCGTCGATGTCGACGAGGAGGTCTTTGTCGAGGCGGCAAGAATACTTGCGAAAGAGCTGCCGCTGCCCAAGCCTCGAAAAAAGAAAAACGGATGAGATACAAAAAAGCCCGGGGAACAGCGTTCACAAAATGCGCTGCCGACCCGGGCTTTGCTGTTTGATTTTTAAGCGGTTTCCCCCGCGGCCTCAAGGGCGGCGTCCGTTTGCGGTCTGAGAGGCGGGTGTCCTTGCCCCGGCGGATCTGTCGGGAAAGAGCTGTCTTGAACCCGCCGTTCAATCCTTTTTAAAATAGAGGTTGACGTCGACCTTGCCGTTGACGCCGTCGACGCTGCCGCTCGACGTGTATTGAAGCATCTCAAACGCATAGTAGAAGGTGGGCGCGCCGTCGTACTCGGCGAGCCAAAAGGGATACTCGTCGATCTCGGAAAGGTCGAGTGTCATGTAGGCGAAATCGAGGTTGAGGTAGATCATGGGTGAATAGCCGTTGTCCTTCATGTGATCGCAGAACGTGAGGATTATCCCGCTCAGCTGCTCGCCCGTGACTGCGTTTGTCCTCGCGTCGGGGTTCGAGACATACTCCCAGTCGAATGCGACGGGATAAGTTATGCTGTCCTTATAGGGCGCAAGCCATGTGCAGACCTGCTTTGCCTCCTCAAGCGCCTCCTGCTCGGTGATCGCCTGGGAATAAAAGTATATCCCGATGTCGAGACCCGCCGCAGCGGCGTTCTTGATGTTTTCTTCAAATCGGTTGTCGGCGTTCAGCTTGCCCTCGGTGTACCCGCGGTAGCCGACGCGTATCATCGCGAAGTCGACGCCGTCGGCCTTGACCTTTTGCCAGTCGATCTCCTCCTGGTGTGACGACACGTCGATGCCGGTGACAGCGCCGTCCGAGTAGGTCATGCGCCCCTCGGCGTCGACAACAAAGCTCTCGGGCTTATATGTGTTGACGGCGACGCCGGGCAGCGACATGAGCTCGCGTCCCGCGTACATGATGGGCACCGACTCTCCCTCGGGCTCGGGCTGCTGCTCGTCGCTTTGCGGAGGCTTTTGCTCGGTCGGGGCGCTTATCTTCGGCACCACCCAAAAAGCCACCGCCGCCGCGGCGGCCAAAAATAACACCGTAAAGGCAACAAGCCTTCTGCGGCGATAGATGCGCTTCTTTTTTGCCCTTTGTGCGGCAGCCCTTCTCTCGTTTGATTCGTATGGCATATAGGGACCCTTTCGCTTTTATCCTCAGTTTACGGCGCGATTCGAGCGCGGGCATCGGCAGGCACCTTAAGCCCGCGAAGCTTTTCCGCAGCATGTTGAAATGCAGGGCGTGCAGCGGCGCAAATCGGCCGCGCGGTACAAAAGCCATTATATCACAGATGACGCTTTTCGACAAATTCTGACCGCGTCCGAACGGAGGGCAGGGCAGGAATGCTCGGGGCGGGTGCGCCGTGAAGTGTAGGCAGAGGCAGGGGCGACATGCGGAAAAGGTTTTTTGGGCACAGGGGCGGTTTTGTCCGCGCTGCGGGCGCTTTTCAACGGGTGGGGAATATGGTATAATAACCCCAAGGGGCCGCTTGCGCGGCTAAGCGGCCGCTGTGCGGCCGCTTAAGCGCTTCGCGCTTGCCTTGAGAACATTGAACCATGCAACACCGCTCGCTTTGTTCGCTTGTGTTGTTGTGGCCGCCCTACGGGCGGCATCATGGTATAATAACCCCAAGGGGCCGCTTGCACGGCTAAGCGGCCGCTGTGCGGCCGCTTAAGCGCTTCGCGCTTGCCTTGAGAACATTGAACCATGCAACACCGCTCGCTTTGTTCGCTTGTGTTGTTGTGGCCGCCCTACGGGAGGCATCATGGTATAATAACCTTGACAGGTTGTCCTGCGGGCGACCTTGCAGGTGTGTTAAAATAACACACCTGCGGTTTGGGATAACGTACCAAACCGCAGGGAACATTGGCACGGGCAGATTCGGCAAAGCGACGCCTTGTTTGTTGCGGCGCCTTTCGGCGCCGCTCCCATGATGATAACCCCAAGTCATAAAGTCACGCAAATACAACAGTTTTGCTGCAAGCTAAAAAGCCTCCCTTGTGTAAAGGGAGGGTCGAATACAATCGGAACGGCGTTCGGTAAGAGAACCCTTGAGGACAGACCTACCGCACATTTCAGTTTAACGGTCTGTGCGTTGGATTTCTTGAAGCTTTTCATCGATCTCCGCGGTAAACAAACCTGCATAAAACTTTGTTTCAAGGTTAAAAAAGGAGTTAAAAATGGAAAAGGTCGACTATAGAATCCCCAAAATGTCGCACGGCCACATTGCGGCGGGCATCCCGGCACTGCTCGGCGCGGCCCTGCTCTTTTGGAACAAGCTCTATGTTATCACCGAGGGCTATTTCAGCCACGGATACGAGGGGATAAAGGAGGCGGCCTTTTTACTCGGCGCGGCGCTTCTGCTTTTGTTCAGCCTCTCGCTCCTCATTTTCGGGCGCAGATTGCCGGCGGTGAGCGGCGTGCTTGCGGTGCCCTGCGCCGTGCTGTGCACGGTCGTCGCTACCCACACGCTTGAGATAGGCTACGGGCTTGCGACCGGGTACGGTTCGCTCGATTACGGCTTTTTGTCCTCCGAGTGGCTCGTTGTGCTCCTGCTGCCGCTCTTTATAATCGGCGCGCTCACCGCCTACATAGTGGTGTGCTTTAAAAGGGCCGCGGGGGTTACGGTGCCTGCCGTCGTGATTTTTGTCAATACAGCGCTTTGGGTGTTCTATTCCTACCTCGAGGCGAGGGCCAACTACAGGATATCCTTTGGTCTCTCCGAAACCCTCAACGTGTGTGTGTTCCCGTACCTCGCGGTGCTGCTCTTCTTTGCGTCCATGTTTATCGAGGTGTGCTCGTTCCGCAAAAAATATGAGGCGTACGACAGAAGAATCGAGCAAAAGCAGCTGCAAAAGGCCCAGATACGCGAGCAGAAGGCGGCTGCTGCCGCGGCTGCTGCGGCAGCTTATACCGACTCGCTGAGGTCGACTGAGGCCGAGGTCGACGCCGCGCCGCAGGGTGTCCCGATGCCCGAGGCGTCCAACGGTATTTCGGCTGCGCCCGCGGAGGCCGTCTACGGCAACGGGGCTGCCGGGAATGTCGCCGCGGGTATTCCCGCGACGGTGTCCGAAAACATGAGCGAGCCCGAGCCGCCGGCGCCCGTGTCCGGGGCCGTGCAGCAGATGACGGCGGCCGCAGTGCCGCCCGTGTCTGAAACCACCGCCGAAGCCGCGGCACCCACCGATTCGGATGCCGCTGCCGAAACCGATGCCCCCGCCGGGGAGGAGGCCGCCGAAAAGGCAGAGGCAGTCCCCGAGGGCGCTGTTCCCGATGCTTCCGAAACGAACCCAAAATCGGGGAAGGGCGAAGAAATCGGCTCTGCCCCCGAACAGACCTCCGAAAAGCCTGCGGCAACGAGTAAAAAGAGCGGCGCGTCGCGCACCTCCTCCCGCAAAGGGGCGACAGCCGAGGGCGCGGGGGAAAGCGCCGAGACGCCGGACGCGGCCGCGCCGAAGCCCCGCAGGGCAAGCTCGCGCAAAACCACGGACGAAACGGAAAAGACCGGGGCCTCTTCCAAAACCGCAGGCACCCGCAAAAAGAAGGCGGAGGGCGAGCAGTCGCCGCAGAGCGACAGGCCCAAGACCTCACGGCCGCGAAAAAAGAAGAGCGAGACCGCCGAATCCGCCCCGAGCCCCTCGCAGGAGACGGCCGAGAGCGCACAGACGGAACAAAAAGAACCGATAGAAGTGTAGGTATAGCAAGAAAAGACATGGCCGCCAATCCAAAAGCGACGGTCATGTCTTTTGCTTTGCTCAGCTTAGGTGAAAGGAAAGGCCTCGGTTTTTCGGGGAGTCACGGCCTACAGAAACCGACCTGCGTCGGAGGGACCACTCGGGACGCAAAAGACGGCAGGCATACAGCGAAATCAAATCCGTCGGTGTTAAGCGGATTATCTTTATATACCGCGCAGGTCGGCGCCGGCGACAGCCCGCTGACCGTGCCCGTTTATGAGAAATGCCGTTTTGTGCGCACCGCCCGCAGGATAAAGAACTTCTTTGCAGACAACTGCGACAAACCGTTTGTCGAATGCGGTGTTCGTCTGACGGGTATTATTTTTCTGCAAAGAAAGCTGTAAACGCTTACAGGTTTTTAATTTACCAAAAGGGATGCGGGCCCATACAAGGGAGACTGATCTGAGGGGCTTGCCGTTCTGAACGGCTTGCTATTCGAACAGGTCTGCGTCATTTTTTAGCCGCCGCTTTTTTCTGTACAGCTTAAATGTCCCCCTTGCCGTCAGCGCGAAAAGTGCGGCGGAAAAGCACGCGGCAACAAGGTTTAATAACATGCGCACCGCGATGTACAGAACGACGTTTAGAACGGTGCAGCACAGAAACACCATACATGCCAGCAGGCCCACCGGCAGACAGGCGTCAAGCTGCCCGACGCGCATAGAGAGGTCGGAGATCAGCTCAAATTCGCCGAGCGCCTTTTTCTTTCTGAAATAGGCCCAGTTTCTGAACGAGCCGACATGCTCGGCGCCCGTCTCCTCGACAAACTCGATATACTTGGCGCTCTCGGGGTTGCTCGGCGAATTGTCTAACAGACACATCCGCACCGAGTATTCTCCGGGGAGGGACTCCTCAAAATCATACCGTACAAACCCCACCGAGTGCAGGACGAGCCCCTTTGCGGCCATCTCGTTCAGCCACTTTTCCTCCCTGTCGGAATCCCAAATCCAAAACAGCTTGCGAACAGTCGTAATCATTCTTTGACACCTCCGTCAAGTATCCTGTGTCCGTTATTTATAAGCTCCTCAAGCCGCTTGAGCTCTCCCCGCAGCGCCCTGCGGCCCGCGTCGGTTATGACGTACTCTTTTTTTCTGTCCGCGCCGCGCGACGGGACGGCGACGATCCATCCCTTTTCGAGCAGCGAGCTCAGCGCGCCGTACAGCGTCCCCGCAGCGATCCTGACCCTGCCCGAAGAGAGCCCTTCCGCCTTCTGCATGATCCCGTAGCCGTGCAGCGGGGTGGTAAGGGACAAAAGGATGTAATATACGGCCTCGGTCAAAGCCATATTTCATGCCCTCCTTGCGCGCCCGTCCCTGCGCGAATCGGCCGGGACAGCGCTGCGGTTTTATAAAGTGAGACGATATATCGTCTTGCGATATATTATATCGTCTGCCGATATAATTGTCAACCCTTTGGTCGAATTTTTACCGTTATCCCATGCTGTTGACAAAGACGGCCCTTTCGCCGCGCGTTTTGGGCGGCAGTCAAAACCACGCGTTCAACGCGTGGTTTGTGCAGGCCCTTATAGGGCCTGACTCCTGTGACGGTCCCCTAAAGGGCGCGCTGAAAAAGAGCTCCAATCACGCTTTTGCACTGCAAGTTTCCTGTTCGGGGACTGAACGCCGTACACTTTCAACCTATCATAATTAGCTTTGGATTTTGCAAGGACGCGACATGCTAAAAAATGTCGCGTCCTTGGCTTATGCCGAAGCTATTTTACCCACGCCGGTATAACCTGGGTTTTCTCTTGCATCTTAGGCAGCAAAAATCCCGCGCGGGCCGATATTTCGACCCGCGCGGGATTAACGGTTTGTCATCTTTTGCCGCGCGCACTCCCGCGGCGGAGGGGAGCGAAACCCTCCCTTTACGCCGTTTTGCCGCGGCAGCTTATTTTATGCTGTCGGCGACCTTCTTGACGACCTCCTCAAAGCTGCCGTCGAGCAGCTTATAGGACGAGCCGAACATGAGGTTGATGGGCGCTTCAAAGTTCTCGACGTCCATGCCGTTCGCGTCGGTCATCTTGTCACCGCGGGGCTTGCAGGGGATTCGGTCGATCATGGGGCCGATGTTGTCCATATAGCCGAACAGCTTTTTGCCGAGCTGGAACGCCATGCCGCACTCAAACGCGACGTCGCTGTCCGGCTCGTAGCCGTAGGTGTCGTTGAGGTCGGCGAGGATGACGTCGCAGTTGCGGACATGCTGCTGGAAGCGGTCAAACAGGTTGTACACGCGGGCGTATCTGTCCTCACTCTCGATGTCGGGCACGCCCTCGCACACATCGGTCGGCGCAAACGCGCGGAAGCCGTACTTCTCGCAGATCTTTTTCATCTCGTCATAGCGTGCCTTGGCGTCGTCGTCATAGCGGAAGCGCCCGGCGAGATAGAGAACGGGGCGGCCGTCGCTCTCGATGGTCTTTTCGCGCCGGGGCTCGTCGCAGCCCGCGCCGCGCTTGGTCTTGTTCTTGCTCTCCTCCTCCATGTCGACCATATAGAGCTGAAGCGCGTCGGAGAAGCCGCCCTCGGCTATCTTGCAGGAGCCGACGATGCAGGGCGAGAAGGGGAGATCCATATTGGGCAGCTGCTTTCCGCGCGAGTCGAGGAAGCCGTCGCCGACATATTTGCCCTCGGCGTACTTGACGCCCATCGAGCGCTTGTCGCGCGTAAAGGCATAGCAGCGGCAGTTGTGGCCGTAGGCCATGCCGAGCTCGTATATCGAGCCGCCGTCGGGCTGGAAGCCCCGGTAGTTTTCGAGGTTGACGATGATGCCCGTCGACTTGTTGATGCTGTCGCGGCAGTTGCCGAAGATGGCGTCGGACAGCGAGCGCTTGTTGCCCTCCTCAAACTCGAGCTTGTTTTTGTTGGGGAGAGTTACCCCAAAGCCGTAGTACTCGGCCTCAAGCACAAAAGCGTCCCACAGCTTACCGCCGCGCTCCTGGAAACAAAGCGGACCCGCGATATAGATGGCTTCGTCTTTAATCATTCAAAATATCCTCCTGTAGTGTTTGTGTACAGTATAACATTTTTTTAATAAACGGGCAAGCGATTTGTTGCGATTGTATATTGCCGTTGAAACGGGGAACGGGAGAAAAGGGGATTGTGTCGCAAAAGCGCGTGTCAAAACGCTTGATATTTCGGGTGTTTCACGTTAAAATAAAGTCACAAATCCGCCTGCGGAGACGGCGCCCGTGTCGGCGCGCTCTCAAAACCGCAGCGCCGTTAAAGGTGTTATAAAAAAGAAAAGGAGCCCTAAAATGGAACTGCTGGAGCTGATAAAGAGAAGAAGAAGCGTGCGAAGCTTTAAAAACGAGCCGATTGACAGCGAAAAACTTGACAGGATAGTCGAGGCCGCGGTGTGGGCCCCGAGCGGCAAAAACACCCAGACCTGGCTGTTCACCGTGCTGACCGACAAGAGGGAGATAGAGCAGCTTTACACCGCCGCGGGCAGGGCGCTCGGCAACGAAAGATACAACTTTTACGACCCCGCGGCGTTTATCGTGTGCTCCGAGCCCGAGGACAACCCGAACGGCCTTGCCAACGTCAGCTGCGCCATGCAGAACATCATGCTCGAGGCCGAGGAGCAGGGCGTCGGCTGCGTTTGGATAAACCAGCTCAAGGATATCTGCGGCGACCCCGGGGTGCGGGCGGTTCTGTCCTCCTTCGGCGTGCCCGAAAACCACCGCGTGTGGGCGTGCGCTTCGCTCGGCTATGCCGACGCCCTGCCCGCCGACAAGCCGCGCAAAGAGGGGACGGTAAACCGCCGCTGAGCCCGTGCGGGGGTTTAAAGCCGTTTTTCACAGGAGGTGCTGATATGAGCAGATATCGAAAGGCTTTTTGCGCCGTTGTGTGCCTGCTTGCGCTCGCGCTTTCGGGCTGCGCCGTAAGGCAGGGCACGCCCGGTGCGCCGGAAGCGGGGGCTTCACAGGGAACAGCGCAGCAGGAGCAGTCGGAGCCCGCGCAGCAGAACGGCGGTCGGGACGCGGCTGATTCACAGCAGGGACAAAGCGGGCCCGCCTCCCGGCAGCAGGGAGAGCAGACAGGGCCGGGCCGGGAGGGCGCCGCGGGCGCTGCCGTGTCACAGGCCGACGCCGAGCTCGCCGCGCAGAATCACGCGGGCGTCGCCGACGCCGAGGGGTTGTTCACAAGGCTCGAGCGCGAGGATTGGGGCAGCGTGTACGACATCGAGTTCACCTCGGGCGGGTACAGATACGATTACGAGGTCGATGCACAGACGGGCGGGATTGTCAGCTGTGACCGCGAGATATTGACGGTTGCGCCCCGCGCGAATTCGCAGGTCTCGGTGGGCTATGACGAGGCGATCGAGCTGGCGCTCGGCGAGGCGGGCGCGGCATCCGAGGATGTCACGGGCCTCAAGTGCGAGCTCGAGGCCGACGGGTACCCGGCGGAGTACGAGATTGAGTTTTATTGGGGCGGCGTCGAATACGACGTTGACGTCGACGCATACGACGGCGCCGTGCTGTCCTTCTCGTTTGACACCCGCCCCTGAGGGACAAAAGCGCGCCCGTGCCCATGCCGAAAGAGCGGCGGCGCGAGCGCTCTGCGGCGGTGTCCGCGCCGACACCGCCGCAGGGGACGAAAAAGTTCAAAAAAAAGACGCGGTTGCTCGAATTATATATTGACATCTCGCGGTTTTCTTGTTAAAATAATTAGGCTTGCTGAGATGAGCAAGCGCCAAAGGGCCTTTAGCTCAGTTGGTTAGAGCAACCGGCTCATAACCGGTCGGTCCGGGGTTCGAGTCCCTGAAGGCCCACCACTTTTTAGGGGTATAGCTCAGCTGGTAGAGCAGCGGTCTCCAAAACCGCGTGCCGAGGGTTCGAATCCTTCTGCCCCTGCCATACGGCCCGGTAGTTCAGTTGGTTAGAACGCTAGCCTGTCACGCTAGAGGTCGTGAG